>JANLPQ010000011.1:0-7928 GCA_031367325.1 Polaromonas sp.
AGGCCAATATGCCCCACGCGCGCACCGGGCACCACGTTTAACATACCCTCCAAAATACCATTGCCTGCGCGCAAAATACTGACAAATACCAATTTTTTGCCATCGATTACTTGACCTTTCATCTTTTCCATGGGCGTTTCAATCTCGATTTCTTGCATAGGCATGTCTGCGGTAACTTCATACGCCATGAGCATGGATATTTCGTTGAGCAAACGGCGAAACGTGTTGGTCGATGACTCTTGCTTGCGCATCAGTGTGAGTTTGTGTTGCACCAGTGGATGGTTGACGACGAAAACATTGTTTTTATAAACGGTGCTCATGGATAGATTGCCTTGGTGATTTAAATTAAAAAAATTCAGGACTAAAAAATAGTACCGTCAGACTCGATGTTCAGGGGTGGTCTGCCCTCGCGCAGTTGCTGTGCCAGCACGCGGCCCGCGGCCCACGTGCCGCCTTCTAGTACACAGGCCAGGGGCATTTGCGATTCGGTTTTACCCAAGCGCTGGCGCACCATCGGTGCTAGCTCGTCTAGCAGGGCCACGGTCAGCGCACGCCATTCAACAATCAAGGTATGGTCTGCGCGATAAGGCTGCTGGGCTAGCTGTGCGTCCTTAAAAGTTAATACGCCTGCGTCTAGCAGCAAGCCGCCGTTGCGGTATTCAGGCAGGCCTGTCAGTGCGTCCAGTCCTGTCACGGGCACGCCCGCCCATGCAAAGGGTTCCAGCAGTGAATAAGTGAGCCATTGCGACAGTTTGTGAAATGGTATCCAACCCGCGCTGCTATCGCTGGCACCCAGCGCAGGGTGCGGCCAGCAGTCGCCCACAGGCGTGTCGCCAAACATGCTGCCTGAGGGCCAAATGCGCGTTAATGTGGTTAGTAATATGCTCAGTAAATGGTGGGCCGTCACTGCACTTGTACCTTGCTGCGCATAGTCAAACAACCCGCCCGGCCGCGTCACTGCAGGCATTGCCTTGTTGGCAAAAACATCCGGTTGTTCCATTAACGCCTTGCCCAAGCGGCGTAGCAAATGTGCACGACCCTCTAGCCCTACCAACGGGTTGCTGTCGGAGACCTGAAACGCTTGGGCTAGTTGTAGTGCGCTTAGGCGTTGCAAGGCGGCTGCATCACAGCGCAGTGGCTGCGCAGGATCGCTAGAAAATAGTCCGCTAGTGAAGGCATGAAAACTGGCAACTCCCAAACCTTCAGAGCGTGTAAAGGTTTGCCCGGTGCGCACCTCTTTAAAACGCCATTGCGGGCCCGCACCAGCGTCTAGAAGTACGCTGACTATCACTAAGTCAATCAACGCGCGCGGGTCAAGCGCCACCACGCCCAGCCACGCACGCCGGTCAACCCCGCCCGCTTCAAAATGCCGCCAGCGGCTGTGGTACGGAATGGTCAAGTCAGGGTAACGCTCACGCGTGACGCCGGCTACCAGGTCTGCTGTAGTAACCAGTGCGTTGTCATGCACTGCAAAGTAGCTGGACGCCCCGCTGCGTGCGTACGCTAGCAAGACGCTAGCGCGGGTGCGTGTGGTGCGGGTTTGAAAAAGGTCGTTGACGTTGTCGGACATAAGCCAGCGGGATGGTAAAGGAGGCTGAAAGTAGGGGCTGAGGGTTGCGTGAGTGCGCTAGATGCAATTTTGGCTGCAATGCTATGCATCTAGACCACGACCTTTCGCTTTTAGCAATTCTTGCGCATCGGGCACAGCGCCGGGGGTAAAGTAGCCTGCAGCCATCTTGGCGTCCATCTCTACCTGCGCGTCGGCGGGTACTAAATCAGCGGGTATATTGACCCGCTCTACCACCTCGATACCCGACTGTGTAATGGCGTCGTATTTCATATTGCTCATACTGACCAAGCGGTGAATTTTGCGGATACCGAACCAGTGCAATACATCGGGCATCAGCTGTTGAAAGCGCATGTCTTGCACGCCAGCAACGCATTCCGTGCGGGCAAAGTAATTGCCTGCAGTGTCACCGCCCACTTGACGCTTGCGTGCGTTGTAGACCAAAAACTTAGTTACCTCTCCTAATGCACGGCCTTCTTTGCGGTAGTACGCGCACAGGCCCACGCCGCCTTTTTGCGCGCCTGCTATGCATTCTTCAATCGCATGGGTAAGGTAAGGGCGGCAGGTGCAAATGTCACTGCCAAATACGTCAGAGCCGTTGCATTCGTCGTGCACGCGGGCTGTTAGCTCAATGTTCGGATTGGCTAAGTCTTGTGGGTTGCCAAAGATATAGACCGTGAGGCCGCCAATGGGGGGTAAAAACACCTCAAGGTCTGAGCGCGTCACTAGCTCGGGGTACATGCCGCCGGTTTCTTCAAACAGTACGCGGCGCAAATCGGTTTCGCTACAGTTAAAACGCTTGGCCACTTCGGGCAGGTACCACACGGGCTCTACAGCAGCTTTGGTAACCATCGCTGCGCCGCCTGCAGTTAGATATTTACCATCCGGTATCAAGCGACCTTTTTGAATGGCCTCCATGATCTCGGGCAAGATAACGTGTGCTTTGGTGACGGCAATAGTGGGCTTAATGTCGTAGCCAGCTGCTAAATCGGCTTCAAAGTTAACGCCAATTTCGGCACCCCACGGGTCCATCGACACAATGCGCCCTGGCTCGCTCCAGCTGGGGTAGGGGCCAATACGGTCTGTAGGCGCTGTGTTGGTAAGGTCGGCTTTATGGTTCTTATCCAAAGCGCCTGCAGCTACTGCCAGCGCCCGGTATACGCTATAACTGCCGCTGTGCGTACCAATCACGTTGCGGTGGCTGCGTGTAGTAGTAGTGCCTACCAGCGGGCCGCGCTCTAGCGGCGTGACCGCTCCCCATGTAATAGCCCGAGCACCAAAGCCACCTGCGTGAGAGGTCAGACGAATGTGGCTAGATGGTTTGTTGGTATTGTCCAAAGTGGCTGACATAAATTACATACTCCCAAAACAGTATCTTGCTTGTATATGGAGCAATATGCAAGGGGTGTGCCAATTAGATTTTTGTCGCTTTGGATAGAGCAAAACTTGGACGTTGTAATTCGGTGTGCTTTGGTTGAATCTTGTTTTAAGATTAATTTTCTGGCGTTGTTCGCTGTGGTTGATTGAGTAGCTTGCTGCGATTTTAAGATTGATATTCCAGCGCAGTGAGCTGCGGCAATGGAGGAGGTCATGCTGCAAATCTTACGAAAACAGCGCGAACTTTGATGGTTGTTAGGCTAACTTTTGTACCGCGCGCGCATCGTAGGTTTTTCATCACGACTACGCTCTATCACCGCTTGGCGGGTTTGTGTAGTTATCGTTTCGCATCGGCTTGGTCGAGTCCGTTTGCAGTGGCGCAGCACGAAAAACACCAGAATTCAAGCGTGTTTGCGGAGTATTTTTCGCGAAAGAGATGCCCGGCTCAAGTCCAGCTTTCTGGCGCGCATACTAAGACAAGCAACCAATGCAGTTACAAAAATAGCAGCCAGTTCTACAAATCACCAAAGACGCGCCAACTCCCCCGCATCCAAACGCCAAGCACTACTCGCCATAGCGCGCGCCTCTTGCTCATCGTGCGTTACCAGCACGGTGGCAATGCCTGCTGCTGCAATATGGCTGCTAAATTCTTGGCGCAGTTGTGTGCGCAGGTGTGCGTCTAGTGCAGAAAACGGCTCATCTAGTAACAGCAAACGTGGCCGCGTGATTAGCGCACGCGCCAGCGCCACGCGCTGCTGCTCACCTCCCGACAACAGCCATACTTTCTGCATCGCCAGTGGGCCTAAACCAAACCGCTCTAACATGGCCTGCGCTTGAGCACGTGCATCGCGTTTAGGTAATCCTTGCTCTACTAATCCAAACGCCACATTGTCCAGCACATTCAAATGTGCAAACAACGCAAAATTTTGGAACATTAACGCAAAGCGTCTTTTATGTGTCGCAGTAGCAGCCAAGTCTGTACCGTCGAACACAATGTGTCCACTGTCAAACGGTTCTAATCCCGCAATCATTTTGAGCAGCGTACTTTTACCGCAGCCCGATGGGCCCAGAACCGCCACTACTTCACCGGCGGCTACGCGTAGGCTCAAGTTGCGCGCCAGCACGCGGGCAGGGCCACGGGCTGGGTGCAGGGTTTTGGTAAGGTGATCAATTTCAAGCACGGCGCGCCTCTGCAGACAAGGTGGAAGATGGATTTTTAACCGATGAATGTTCTAGCAGCACAAAAGCCAGCAGCGCCAGTGCCATCAGCAGGCACGCCAGCACCCATGCAGCGTCTAAGTTGGCTGCACCCGGTTTGCCTAAACGTTGGTAAATTAAGGTGGTCAGCGTGGTCCATTCGGGCCGTGATAAAAACAGGGACACAGCAAATTCGCCCAGTGCCGAGGCTGCAGCAAACGCTACGCCCCGCCGCAGCGCAGGGCGCAGCAGTGGCAGCGTGACACGCCAAAAACTGCGCCACGGTGACGCCCCCAGCGTGCGTGCGGCTTGCACTAGATGCACTGCTTGGCTGGCCAAAGCCGTGCTTACAGCGTTAGCTATGAAAGGGTAGGCCAGCAATGCATACGCCGCTACCAGCAGCGATAAACTGGCCGACTGTGCCGGATACAGCAACAGCAGGCCAAAAGCCACAGCCACAGGCGAGACAATAAAAGGCAAAAACATAGCAGCCCATAGCACACTGCTGCGCTGGGCTGCCAGTGCATGGGTTACGCCCAGCAGCAGCGCCAGTGCTACTGCCATGGCAGAAAATCGCAGTGTGTTCCACAGCGCATGCAGCGTGTCGTTCTCGATCAACACAGCCCAAGCGCTGGGGCCGCCTGCCAAGGCACGCACTACGACGGCCAACACAGGGGCCGCACAGCACACAAGCAGTATCAGCAATGCAGCCGCCAGCATACTGCGCTGCGCAGTTGTACGCACGCGTTGCAGCGGCACAGCATCGGCCTGTGCAGGTACAGCCAAGCGCTGCGCTCGCAGTGTGTAGCCTAGTGCGGCGGCGGCGGTAATGGCCATGGTGAACAGGGCCAGTACGCTGGCCTCGGCCAGCTTTAGTTCATATGCTACTAGCGTGTAAATTTCTACCTCTAGCGTCGCATAGCGCTGCCCGCCTAATACCAAGGCTAAGCCAAAGCCACTAAAACAATATAAAAAAACCAAGCACAGCGCAGAACCAAACCACGGCTTGGCCACCGGCCATTCCAACCGCCAAAAAGTACGCCAAGGCGACGCACCCAATGTACTGGCCGCAGCCAATTGCGATGCGCTGACCTGCGCTAGGCCGTCCACCCCGGCACGCACCAGCAGGCACAGGTTAAAAAATATATTGCCGTACAGCAGCAGCCACGGCGTGTCTTGTGCGTCAATGCCCCACCACGCGCTAGCCACACCATGTGGGCCCCATAGCGACAGAACACCTAATGCTGCCACTAGAGTGGGCATCACAAAAGGCAGCATCAACAAGCGAAGTACCAGCCTGCGTCCCGTAAAATCAAAACGCGCCAATACCCACGCTACAGGCAGGCCCAGTAGCAGCACCAAAGCGCATGTCACAGCAGCTTGCAGGACAGACCACACCCAGCGCCAGCGCAGATAGTGGTCTTGCCACAGCGCACTGACACTGCTTAATTTAAAACCTGCGCCACCTTCCCACGATAGACGTAGCGCAGGTGCAACTAACATGACCGTTAGAAAAAGTAATGGCACAGCCGCCAAAGCGTAAGGCGCAAAAGTTAATGAATCACGCCGAGATCGGGTCATGGCTTAAAAATCACTGAACTGCAGCTACACAACGATTGATTTGCAAACTGCACTCAGTGCTGCAATTACTTCAACACCACTTTGGTCCAGAGGCTGACCCAGTCGCTGTTTTTGCTGGCGATGTCGGTAGCACTGGGGTTGTTATAGGTGGCGGGCTCGCTGGCGTAGCGCATGACATCGGCTTTGGCGGTGCCTGGCTCAGCAGCGTACATCCACATCTCGGTTTGTAAAGCTTCTTGTACAGCGGGTGAACGCATAAATTCAATAAATTTACCAGCGGCTTCGCGCTGCGCACCGCCTTTGACTAGCGCCACACCTTCGACCTGTTGAAAAACAGCACCGGGCAGTGCCAGGCTACCCGTGGGAGCTTCGGTGATTTTAGATTTACTATAAAACACCTCGGCTGCCGGGCTGGTAGCGTAGCTGACCACCAACGGGTATTTGCCGCCGTTTTTAGCAAAGTCGGTGTAATAGGCTTCGCTCCACCCCTTGGCCACTTTGACGCCATTAGCGCGCATGCGTGCCCACCAGTCAAAGGCCGCTACCTCGCCCATGCTGGCGATAGTGGACAGCAAAAACGCGTTGCCTGGGCTGGAGGTGGCAGGGTTTTGCACCACTAGCATGCCTTTGTATTGGGGTAGGGTAAGCGCTTCTAAGTTCTTAGGTAGCGGCAAGCCAGAGGCTGCGAAGCTGGCTTTGTCGTAGTTGATGGTGACGTAACCATAGTTAACCGGCACGCTATACCCACCCACAGTAGCCGCGCTTTTGCGCTGCTGCGCAGGGCCGGTGTAAGCCTCTAGCACATCCGCACTTTGTGCTTTGGCTTGCAGCGTGTTGTCAATGCCATACACCACATCGGCAATCGGCTGCGCGCGTGTGAGGATCAGCTTATTGAGCATCTCGCCTGCGTCACCGGTTTTAATAATGCTCAGCTTGATGCCTGATTCAGCCTCAAATTTGGCCAGCAAAGGTTTGGGTAGCGAAAATGATTTGTGCGATATGACGCGCAGACTGTTGTCTTGCGCATAGCTGGTGCTGGTAGTAGCCGCAACTGCAGCTAGCGTGAGAGCTGGCAGAGCGTGAAGAACGCGCGGTGTGAAAAAGCGTGCGATACGGTGTTGCATAGTGTTCCTTGCAGTAAATCGCCAGCGCAGTGGCGTTACAGCAAAGGGATACAACTAACCAACCCCTGTGCATTCACGCTTCCTACGCTGGCATGACCCAGATCAGGTAATGGGGTAACTCTCAGTCAAGCTGCGCTGTTTCGCTGCAAGACACCCCCGGTGAACTTCTAATTGTATAGGACTATAGTAAAGACTATTTTTGTGCAGGCTATGCCGCTTGCTTTTCAACATGCGCTTGGCGGGTGTACAAAAAGTCGATCACTGCTTTGCGGTAGCTGATGTATTGCATATCTTCGGCCAGTGCTACACGGTTACGCGGGCGCGGCAGGTTGACAGACAAAATATCGCCAATGGTGGCTGCAGGGCCATTAGTCATCATCACAATACGGTCTGACAGCAGCACGGCCTCGTCTACATCGTGCGTCACCATTACTACGGTGCTGAGCGTGGTGGCCACAATTTGCAACAGCTCGTCTTGCAGCTTGGCGCGGGTCAAGGCGTCTAACGCACCAAAAGGCTCATCCATTAATAAAACTTGTGGCTCCATACTGAGCGCCCTGGCAATGCCTACGCGCTGCTTCATGCCGCCCGATATTTCACCCGGGCGTTTGTGTGCGGCAGCCGTCAAACCGACCAAGGCCAGCGCTGCATCGGTGCGGTCTTTAAGATGCGTTTTATTCTCGCCGCTGCGGTTGTTAAGCGCACGCGACGCACCAAACACGCGCTCTACCGCAAGGTAGACGTTTTCATAGCAGGTAAGCCACGGCAGCAAAGAATGGTTTTGAAACACCACCGCCCGTTCCGGGCCAGGGCCTTTGATTTCTTTATTAGCGCACAGCAGTGCACCTGCAGTGGGCGTGGCAAGACCGCTAATTAAGTTCAACAGCGTAGATTTGCCGCAGCCTGAATGCCCAATGAGCGTGACAAACTCTCCACGTGCTACAGACAGGTTGATGTCGCGCAGCGCTGGAAACTGGCCTTTGGCAGTTTTAAAGGTTTGCTCTACGTTGCTGATGTCGATGTATTTGGTGTTCATAAGTTTCTCCAGTTAGAGCTTGGTGTGCATGTGGGCGGGGCGGGGG
>JANLPQ010000062.1:0-6566 GCA_031367325.1 Polaromonas sp.
CCAATAGCCGCATTGATCTTGATGGCGTTTTCCATCGCCTGGCGGGTGACGATTTTGGAGAGCTTTAAATCCTCGTGCACCATGGCCACGGCGCGACGCCCTGCCATGCGGGCTATCACGTTGCGGCGGCCGTCTACAGCAGGGTAGGCGGCGTTACCGGGCAAGCCTACGCCCAGCGACTCAATCATGCTGGCCATCGTGCTGGCGGTGCCCATGGTCATGCAGTGGCCGTGGCTGCGGTGCATGCAGCTCTCGGCCTCATTAAAGTGTTCAATACTCAGCGTGCCTGCACGCACCTGCTCGCTCATTTGCCACAGGCCTGTGCCTGAGCCCAATTCTTTGCCGCGCCACTTGCCGCTCAGCATCGGGCCACCACTTACGCCAATGGTCGGCAGATCCACACTGGCTGCACCCATCATCAGCGCGGGCGTAGTTTTGTCGCAGCCCATCAGCAGCACTACGCCGTCAATCGGGTTGCCACGAATGCTTTCTTCCACATCCATCGAGGCAAGATTGCGATAGAGCATGGCGGTGGGCCGCAAAAATGTTTCGCCCAAGCTCATCACTGGAAACTCCAGCGGGAAGCCGCCAGCCTCGTACACACCAATCTTGACCTGCTCTGCCAGGGTGCGAAAGTGGCTGTTGCAAGGTGTGAGTTCACTGAAGGTATTGCAAATACCAATCACTGGGCGGCCATCAAACTGGTCGTGCGGCACGCCTTTGCCTTTGGTCCAGCTGCGGTACATAAAACCGTCTTTGCCATCGCGGCCAAACCATTGCTGGCTGCGTAGTTCTTCGGGTTTCTTTTTCATGGTCATGGCAAGTCCTTTAAAACAGATAAGTGCATCAATTTTCAACCACTAGGGTAATTCCTAATTTTGTATAAGGTATTATCGTCATACCATTAAAGCATTCAAATCAGTACAAACCATGATTAAAAACGTCCACGGCAACACAGTCGATCATTTAGGCGAAGCCATCGTGGCTGGGCACTATGCCGTAGGGTGCAGCATACCGCCAGAGCCGCTGCTATGTGCTGAATTGGGCATCAGCCGCACGGTGGTGCGGGAGGCGGTCAAATCATTGATTGCAAAAGGGTTGGTGACCACAGGGCCCAAAGTGGGCACGCGAGTACAACCCTCAGATGCGTGGAACTGGTTTGACCCCGATGTCATTATTTGGCAAAGCAAAGCGGGCCTCACGCCAGAGTTTCTGCGCGACTTGCAAGACTTGCGCCGTGTGGTGGAGCCTGCTGCCGTGCGATTGGCTGCACAGCGCGCCACTAAGCAAGACATTAAAGATATTGAAGCTGCGTATGAAGGCATGCGCCAGGCAGTAGAAGTGGGGGGTGACTATGTGACGTACGACTTGCGCTTTCACCAAGGCTTGCTCAAGGCGTGCAAAAACCGCATGCTGGTACAAATGAGCAAGGCACTCAGCGCACTACTGCGCACCAGCTTTGAAATATCTACCACCCGCAAAGATGGCCCGCGTTCGTCACTGCCGCTGCACCGCGCAGTGCTAGACGCCGTGATTGCCAAGCAGCCCGCACAGGCTGAGCGCGCTATCTTGGTGCTGATAGACGGTGCACACGAGGATATCGAACAAGTACTGGCTACCCGCAAGCATTTACCCAAACTCAATTTGCCTGCATCGCTGTTACGTGCAGCCTAAAACATATCTGGATATTAGTAGGAGACACCGTGCAAAAAATCACCGAAGTATTTTTTAAATTGCTAGAGTTTTTAGTTGTGGCGTGTTTATTGGCCATGGTCATCATGGTGTTTGGCAATGTCGTGATGCGTTACGGCTTTAACTCAGGTATTCAAATTAGCGAAGAAATGTCGCGCTACTGCTTTATTTGGCTGACCTATTTGGGTGCCATGCTAGCTATGCGCGAAGGTGGGCACCTAGGCGTAGACAGCATGATCAAAGCGCTACCTCTAGGGGGCAAAAAAGTATGCGTCTTTTTAAGCGAATGCTTGATGCTGTTTTGCAATGTTCTGTTTTTAATGGGCACTTACAAAATGCATGAACTGCAGGTGACCAATATTTCACCCGTAGTGGGCATATCCATGATTTGGATTTACGGCATCGGCTATCCGGTGGCCATCATCATGGGAGCTTTTAACGTGCACAAGCTGTACCTGCTGCTCACAGGTCAATTGAGCGAAGACAAGATGGTGCAAATCGTTGAGGCAGAAGGCCTTAAAGAAGCCGAGGCACAGCTAGGCATTAACCCAACCACCAGCCAGAAAGCTTGATGCCATGACCGTTGCAATTTTTGTTCTTTCGCTGATTGGCGCTATGGCGCTGGGTATGCCTATAGCTTACGCACTGCTGGTGTGCGGCGTATGTTTGATGGGTTTTTTGGCCGCTACGGGCGTGTTGCCTGCGTTCGACAGCCAGATTTTGGCGCAACGCTTCGTCGACGGAGCAGATAATTTTCCACTGCTGGCAGTACCGTTCTTTCTGCTGGCAGGAGAATTTATGAACGCGGGCGGTTTGTCTAAACGTATCGTTAATTTAGGTGTCGCGTGGGTAGGGCACTATCGTGGCGGCTTAGGCTATGTGGCGGTCATTGCTGCCATCATCATGGCGTCGCTGTCAGGCTCGGCCGTGGCCGACACCGCTGCGTTGGCTGCTATTTTGATTCCCATGATGAAGGCTGCAGGCTATGACGTGCCGCGCAGTGCGGGTTTGGTGGCTGCTGGCGGCATTATTGCACCAGTGATTCCGCCGTCGATTGGCTTTATCATTTTTGGAGTGGCGGGCAATGTGTCTATTACCAAGCTATTTCTGGCGGGTATTGTCCCCGGCGTGATGATGGGTGTGGCTATTGGCATAGCTTGGTGGTGGTGCGCTAAAAAAGAAAATGTGCAGCCTAGCCCCAAGTTGCCACTGGCTGAGCGCTTTCAAATCACCCTGAACAGCACTTTTGCTATTTTTCTACCGGTCATCATTATTGGCGGTATGAAGGCTGGTGTGTTTACCCCTACCGAGGCTGCGGTAGCGGCAGCCGTGTACTCGTTTATCGTGGGTATGTTTATCTACCGCGAGATGAAATGGAATCAAATCTATGGTTTGTTTTTAGCTGCAGGTAAAACTACGGCAGTGGTTATGTTCCTCGTGTCTGCTGCCATGGTCAGCGCATGGCTTATTACGGTAGCCAATATCCCTAACGAAGTCGCCAGCATGTTGTCGCCGTTTATGGACAACAAAACTCTGCTAATGTTTGTGATGATGGTTTTGATTGTTGTCGTGGGTACTGCACTGGACTTTGCGCCCACCGTGCTGATTCTCACACCCGTGCTAATGCCAGTGGTACTTAAAGCAGGCATTGACCCGGTATATTTTGGTGTGCTGTTCATTATGAACAACGCCATTGGTTTAATTACACCGCCCGTAGGCACTGTGCTTAACGTGGTGTGCGGCGTCGCCAAGATCGACATGAACTCAGCTTTTAAAGGCGTCATGCCATTTTTGATCGCCCAGCTGATAGTGCTATTCCTATTAGTGTTTATCCCCGAATTAGTGACAACACCCTTGAAGTGGTGGATGCGCTGATATACCGTAAGTCACAGTTCTACTTTTTACTAACCCACCCGAGGAGACTTCCCATGAAACGTCGTAACGTCATCGCCCAAGCGGCACTTATCGCTTTGGGCACTTTGTTTGCAGCATCTACCGCCATGGCGCAGTTTAGCGACCGTAATATCAAAATCACTAACGGTGTCAACGAAGACCATCCTGTAGGCGCTGGCGTTAAAAAGATGCAAGAAGTGTTGGCCGCTAAATCGGGTGGCAAGATGAAAATGAGCGCGTTTTGGGGTGGTGCTGCTGGCGGCGATTTGCAAGCTACCCAAGCGCTGCGCGCAGGCACGCAAGAAATGGTGGTTGCTTCTAGCTCACCCTTAGTGGGCATTGTGAAAGAGCTAGGTGCATTTGATTTACCTTTTCTGTTTGCTAACGAGAAAGAGGCTGACGCTGTGCTTGATGGCCCCGCAGGCATATTTTTCAATAAGAAATTAGAAGAAGCCGGGCTTGTCAACTTAGCTTACTGGGAAAACGGTTTTCGCAACTTGACCAATAGCAAACGTGCCGTTAACAAGGTAGAAGATTTTGACGGCGTCAAAGTACGTGTGATGCAAAATAATATTTTCTTGGACACCTTTAAAACCCTGGGCACCAACGCAGTGCCCATGGCTTTTGGTGAAGTGTTTACCGCGCTAGAAACTAAAACTATTGATGGTCAAGAAAACCCTTTCGTCACCATCAACACTTCTAAGTTTTTTGAAGTACAAAAATATCTCAGTATCACCCGGCACGCCTACACACCGTTTTTAGTGCTGTACAGCAAAAAGATGTTTGATACGTTGAGCAAAGAAGAGCAAACAGCTTTACGCGAAGCCGCCATTGAAGGCCAAAAAGTCCAACGCGCCACTATCCGCGCGCAAGATGGAAAAGCTTTGGCTGATTTGAAAACCAAGGGCATGCAAGTCAACGAGATTACCCCTGCTGAGCAAAAACGCATGTTCGAAAAAGTCAAGCCGGTGTATGAGAAGAATGCAACCACTATTGGTGCGGATGCCATCAATGTAGTGGTCGATGCTTTGAAGAAATCACGTGGTGGGTAACGGATTGCGCCCGATTTAGCGGGCTTAATTAGCGCGGTAAGTGCAGTTTGCTGCGCTAGATCTGAAAGAGGGCACATCAAAAATGGGCCCTCTTTTTGTGCCGGCCACCGATATTCGCTGCTGTATTTGTAACTTGACAGTGATGACTTGGTTTGCAGGGTCTGGCACGACAAGGCTATAAAAGTTAAAATAGTAGGCTTTGCTTAACAAAACCACTTGTTACATCTTGATGTGCATCAATTTTGCCATCTATTACCGCTAACTCCAAAGACTGCATGAACGATTTTTACGCGGCCCTAGGGCTTAGCATCACAGCCACATTGGCCGATATTAAAAAGGCCTTTCGCCAAAAGGCGTCAGTTCTGCACCCTGATAAAAACACGGCGCATGACGCGCCAGAGCGTTTTAGGGCGGTGCAAGAAGCCTACGACGTGCTGTCAGACGCTGACAAACGCCAAGCTTATGACGACAATCGCCGCCGCAACTTGCTAGACAGCCCCATTGATACCGCCCGAGATATTTGGAACCAGTACTTTAAAACCTTAATCTAAGCGCCATATAAAACACTACGAAACATCCCCGCATGACTATTTCTTCTTTTTTTCAGCCATTGCACTCAGCCTACCAATCAGAGATTGACGACTTGTCTTTGGATTCTGAAGGCCTGAATGTTTTGCCGCAGCGCTTGGCTGAAAAGCGCAAACAAATGGACTTTTTAGTGCAAATGATGACGCTCAGCCCCGAAATGGTGGCCGTCGTCTTTCACAAAGGTTTCGAGTTCAAGCTGCCTGCCGTAATGGAGCATTTGTTGACTTTGGAATCAGACGAATTTCCAGAGTGGTCTAGCTTGGCCGACGCCGTGCATCTGCAGCCATGGGCGCAAGCCTTGACGCCGCAAATTTTAAAAGACCCGATGGGTGAGTGGTTTTTAACGGTTGCGGCGGGTTTGGAATACATGCTGCGCAAAGCTAGTCTTGCCAACGGTGGCAAACCGTATGCGCAATACGACGATGAAGAAGACGCAGATTACGAAGACGATGGCGATACCGACGACAACAGTGGACGCGTCATTCAGCTAGACGCCGATGATGCTGGTGACATGAGTGACACCCGCACCCAAGAAGAAACTGCTGCCGATTGGATGGAAGAACAGGGCTTTGACCGCAAAGAGTAACGCGTATGAACCACTTAGCCCTGATTACCCAAACCCAAAGCCTGATTGCCGCTGGCGACATCGTGGGTGCTGAGCATGCACTGGTAGCGCTGGCCGACGCCGAGGGCGACCAAGCCCTGATGGTGGTGCTAGAGCAGCTGCCTGCTAAAGACATTTTGGCGGTCATACGCGAGTACGACAACTCCAAAGAATCTGTCATTAACCTCCTGGTAACACCCGCGCAGTTTGCCCGCGCTATCGTGATTGAGAAACAGTACAAAGACCTCAGCCGCACGCACCTGCGCGGCATGGTCAACTCCATCATCTTCAGGTCAGACGCTAATCCGGTTGAATTTTTAAACGCCATTGGCGACCTAGAAGGCGGCGCAGAAGCCTTGGCCGATTACTTTTCTGAAAAGTGGAGCCGCATTGAAGCCTTTGCGCGCAGTGGGTTGTTTGATGCGATAGAAGACGATGGCGAGATGCTGTCAGAACAAGCTTTACTAGCATCTGCCTATGTGCGCCCGCGCGTGGAGCAAGACGAGATTGCCGACCAAGACTGGATGGAGCTGGCTTGGTTGCTGCGCCATCAGTGCCCCGATTTGTTTATCGAAATGCTGCTGGTGTTGCGCGCCAAAGCCCGTGCGTTTGATCTGGGGCTGTGCGAGGGTGATGAGGCCGAAGAAGATGACGGCAAGGTCGAGACCAGCGACACCGACCGCGGCAAGGCTACGCCTGCGGTACGCGAGTCGGACGAAGAGTCGGCTATCTAATAG
>JANLPQ010000037.1:0-82514 GCA_031367325.1 Polaromonas sp.
CGTGCACACCGTGCAGCTAAACTGCAGCCAACTAATGGCGCTGGACACCAGCGGTATCGACGCGCTACAGCAACTGGCGCAGGCTTTAGCGCCGCGCCACGGCCAGCTTATTTTGCAAGGTTTGCAATTGCAGCCTCTATCGTTAGTGCGGCGCAGCGGGCTAACTGACAGGGTGACGTTGCAGGTCTAGCGTTTTAACGCCCACCCGCTGCCCCATTAGACGCAGAATCTGCGTCCGCCATGGTCTCGGTGCGCAGCACGCGCATATCGTCATTCAACACTGCGCTAAAAATCATCGACGTGTTATTTTGGTCCGTCAAATAGCGCCAGCTGTAGTAGGTTTCTTTCTTTAGCTCATAACGCACCACGCGCATGGGTTTACCCAGCATTTTGCGCAGGTCTTCCATGGCCATGCCGGGCACTACTTTGGCAAAGTTAGCGGGCGTCAGCACCTGGCGCAGAGCGGACATTTTGCCGTCAGTGCCTATGCTGATCATGTAGTTCACATGCCCTGCGGGCTGGCGGTTGTATTCAAAAATGCGTACACCACCTGCGCCGTCCCAAATTTTCTCGGGTTCGCCAAATTTGGCACGCACATCGGCCTCGGTAGACACGCTTTCTTCTAGCTCGGCGATGCGCTGGGGGTCGCAGCCAGTAAGCGCTAGCAAACTGACCAGTAAACCCACAAAAATCACCTTTTTAGGTAGAAATAAACGCATTTTTTATCCTTTTAAGTTAACCCGCCTAGAAAATCGCTCCACTGCAGCCACTATATTGCCGCTAAATTGGTGTCTTATTGCCGCTATACAGCCTGCGCCCACAGCCCAGCCCGGTAAAATCAGGGCAACATTATTAATCTAACTTCAAATCATCCTATGTCCGCATTGTCCCGCGCTATCAGCAGTTTCTTCTACAAACCACCGTATGTATCGGAGACCAGCCAGTTTATCAACGACCTCAAAGTCGCCCGCCCCACGCTAGAGGCCGAGCAACTGGCAGGCCGCGCCCTGCTGTGGGATAAAAACGTAGACCGCAGTGCCATGGCTGACAACGCCGACAGCCGCGTGGCGCAAAACGCCTATGTTTACGGAACGCCTAAATAAGCTAGAAGCAGTGTTTTTAAGTGTTGTATAACCGCTCTAGGCCGTAAAACCTGCTCAAGCAGCTATTAAATTAGTAGTGACCAATAGATTGAATCTGCACCGTAGTTACGCTGATTAGCCTGCCTGCCCACCCACCCCCAAATTCCGCCACCTGCTTACACCCCTTACATGCGCGATACCTCCCTGCACCCCGCCGCCATGCCAGACTCTGCCATGGTGCTGCCGCCTGCACTAGCGGGTAGTGCAGACGGCGCGGCACTGCAAGATACAGGATTGCCTTTAGTTGTGGACCAAGTAGCGTTAGCACGCCTGTACGGCGAACCTTTGTTTGCCATGCCGACGGATTTGTACATTCCGCCCGATGCGCTGGAGGTGTTTTTAGAGGCGTTTGAAGGCCCGCTGGACCTGCTGCTGTACCTGATTCGCAAGCAAAACTTCAATATTCTCGACATCCCGATGGCTGGCGTCACGCGCCAGTACCTGAGCTATGTCGATGAAATCCGCGAGAAAAACCTCGAACTGGCAGCTGAGTATTTGCTGATGGCTGCCATGCTGATCGAGATTAAATCGCGCATGCTGCTGCCGCCCAAAAAGACCGCCGAAGGCGTAGAGCCCGAAGACCCACGCGCCGAGCTGGTGCGCCGCCTGTTGGAATACGAGCAAATGAAGCTGGCGTCGCGCAGGTTAGACGCCCTGCCCCAGTTTGGCCGCGATTATCTGCGCGCGCAGGTGACCATCGAGCAGTCGCTGCAAGTGCGCTTCCCAGATGTACACGTGGTAGACCTGCAAGACGCGTGGCGTGATATTTTGCGGCGCGCCAAGCTGATCACGCACCACAAAATTACCCGCGAAGAGCTGAGCGTGCGCGAACACATGAGCTATGTGCTAAAAAAGCTGCAAGGCCGCAAGTTTGTAGAATTTGAAGAACTGTTCGACCCCGCCAAAGGTACTGCCGTGCTGGTGGTGACCTTTATCGCCCTGCTAGAGCTAGCCAAAGAAACCTTGATCGACATTACCCAAGCCGAGGTGTACGCGCCTATTTATGTGCGGCTGGCGTTTACGCAGGTGGCCTGAGGGCCTGTTTTAAAGCATTTAGGGCCTCTAACCCAAGTAAAACCTGCTCAAGCAGCTATTAAATTTATAGTACATTGACATGACCCCTACTTATACTAAAGGCCTGATGTGGTTTCGCCGCGACTTGCGCGCGCATGACAATGCGGCGCTGTACCACGCTTTGACAAGCTGCACCGTAGTGCACTGCATGTTTGTCTTTGACAAAGAAATTTTAGATGCGCTGCCACGTGCCGACCGCCGGGTAGAGTTTATTCGAGAGTCATTAGTAGACCTGGATGCGCAGTTGCGCAAGCTGTACCACAGCCACGCTGCCAAGGCGGCAAAGCCTGCCAAACCTGACCAAGATGCGCCTGTACTGATAGTGAGCCATGCCTGGGCCAGCGACGAAGTACCGCGTTTGGCACAGCAGCTGGGCGTGCAAGCGGTGTTTACCAACCACGACTACGAGCCGCAGGCCATAGCACGCGACGCGCTGGTGGGCCAGGCTTTACAAGCGCAGGGTATTGCGCTGCACACCTACAAAGACCATGTCATATTTGAACGCGAAGAAGTTTTGACATTGGCAGGTAAGCCCTACGGTGTTTTTACACCGTACAAAAACGCTTGGCTTAAAAAGCTGACCGACTCCCACCTGAAACCCTACCCATGCGACACCTACGCTGCTGCGCTGCGCCCCGCGCCTGAAGATTTCAGTAGACCCACCGCCACACCCATTACCACACCCGCCGCTGCGCTAGACAGCACTGACAAGCCTAGCAAAGCTGCAGCCAAACAACCCGCGCTGGTGTGGAAAGGCGTGCCCAGCCTAGCGCACATCGGCTTTGAGCCGACCAATATGGGTGAGCTGAAAATACCGCCGGGCGCCACTGGTGGGCAAGCCTTGTTGAAAGACTTTTTTGACCGCATGGACGCCTACCACGACACGCGCGACTACCCTGCAGTCAAAGGCCCCAGCTACCTTAGCGTGCACCTGCGATTTGGCACCGTGTCGATCCGCCAGCTGTGCAGCGTAGCGCACCAGCGCGTGTTGGCGGGCACGGTAGACGCCGCTGGCAAAACAGTAGCCAACGAAGGCGCACAGGTGTGGCTCAGCGAGCTGATTTGGCGCGACTTTTATGTGCAGATACTGGCTAATTTCCCTCGCGTGGCTACCGGCAGCTTTAAGCCTGAATACGACGGTATTCAATGGGAGCGTGGCCCAGAAGCTGACGCACTGTTCAAGGCTTGGTGCGAGGGCCGCACGGGCTACCCGCTAGTAGACGCCGCCATGCTGCAGATCAACCAAACCGGCTACATGCACAACCGCCTGCGCATGGTGGTGGCCAGCTTTTTAACCAAAGATCTAGGCATTGACTGGCGCTGGGGTGAACGGTACTTTGCGCAGCAATTAAACGACTTTGATTTGTCGGCTAACAACGGCGGCTGGCAGTGGGCGTCATCCAGCGGATGCGACGCGCAGCCGTACTTTCGTATCTTTAACCCCAGCAGCCAGAGCGAGCGCTTTGACACGCAAGGCAAATTCATTCGCCGCTACCTGCCGCAACTGGCCAAGCTACCCAACGCCGCGCTGCATGCCCCGTGGGACGCCAAGCCGATGGAGCTGCAGATGGCAGGTGTGGAACTGGGCAAAGACTACCCGCACCGGGTAGTAAAGCACGACGAAGCGCGGGCTACCACGCTGCAGCGGTATGCGGTGGTGAAGAAGGCTTAGTTTTTTTGTCTTGTACGGGAGCTGGCAGGCGGTGCTACCTCAGCTACGCGGCTGTCCTCCGTGTTGGCCTAGGGCCAACGACTCCCCCTTTATGCCGCTACGCTGAAGTAGCACCACCTGCCAGCTCTAGCGAGCGTGGCGGGTTTTCAACTACTACAGTCACCAGGGTGAGCGATGGGAGCGTGTTGTCTGCAAACTGTAGCCAAGGCGCGGACACCATCTGCTCACGCTACTACGCACCACGTGTGTTTTGCGGAAGTTTGCAGACGACATGTCCCATCGCCCGTCCAAGGTAATCACTGCACAAAAGCATTGCCACGTGACTTAAACAAACCTCCCACAATCCACCAACCACACTACAAATTCAATAGCTGCTTGAGCAGTATTTACTTGGGTTAGAAGGCAAAAACACATAAAAAAAGCACCCGAAGGTGCCTTTTTTAAGATGCGATCATCTCCGCCGAGGTATATCGCCGTATCAAGCTAAGCAACTCTTCCTCCGAGTACGGCTTGCCTAAATAGTGGTCTACGCCCAATGACATCGCATGCTCACGGTGCTTCTCAGCAATGCGCGACGTGATAGTAATGACGGGTAACTTGGCCCAGCGCACGTCGGCCTTCATGTTGCGTACCAAATCAAATCCGTCCATACGCGGCATCTCGATATCGGACAGCACCACACTAGGCATCTCTTCGGCCAAGCGCTCTAGCGCCTGCAAGCCGTCGGCTGCCAGCGCTACGCGGTAGCCCTCGCGCACCAGCAAGCGCTGCGTCACACGGCGCACTGTGATCGAGTCGTCCACCACCAGTACCAGCGGCACTGCCGGGGCAGAGACTGATTTGGGGTTGGCAGGTACCAGCGGCACCACAGGCGTTGCGTCGCCGGTCAGGTCGCGCGACACTACATCGGTTACCGCGTCGCCCAGTATGTGGGACTCGGCTTTGTCAGCGCTCATGGCACGGGCTTGCGCACCGTACACTGCGGCCAACGCTACCGGGTTATAGATCAATGCCACAGCGCCCGATGCCAGCACCGACATACCGGCCATGCCGGGCAGACGGGACAACTGAGGGCCTAGGTTCTTCACCACAACTTCTTGGTTACCCAGCACTTCATCCACGTGGGCCACGATGCGCTGCGCCGCACTGCGGAACACGATGACAGGGATAGTTTTGCCCTGCGGCTGGTCGCTGGCGGCCGAGTGCTGCAGCAACGCGCCTGCCCAAAAGAATGGCAGCGCTTCGCCCGCTACATCAAACGTACCGGTGTTGTAGGCGGCTTGCAACTCTTTGGGGGTAGCGCGACGCACGTTCTCTACCAAGTTGGCGGGTACGCCGACAGACAGGCTACCGATGCGCAGCATCACCACTTGCGTTACCGCCGTGGTGAGCGGCATCACCAGCTTAAAGCTGGTACCCTGGCCCGATGAGGTGCTGGTCTCGATCCTGCCGCCCAAAGCCACTACCTCAGAGCGCACCACGTCCATGCCAATACCTCGGCCCGACAGCTCGGTCACCTGGGTAGCCGTGGTAAAGCCGGGAGTGAAAATCAGGTTAGCTGCCTCGTTGTCGTCTAGGGGCTTATCGTGGGTGAGCAAACCTTGTGCGGTAGCACGCTCGCGGATGCGGCCCAAGTTCAAGCCAGCGCCGTCGTCGCGGAACTCGACCGAAATGTCGTTGCCTTCTTGGTGCAAGCTGATGGTGATTTGGCCGCTGCCGTCTTTGCCTGCTTTGGTGCGTGCCTCGGTACTTTCTATGCCGTGGGCTACGCAATTGCGCAGCAAGTGCTCAAACGCAGGCGTCATGCGGTCCAGCACCCCGCGGTCCATCTCGATAGAACCGCCCAAAATGTCCAGCTTGACCTGCTTGCCAGCGTCTTTGCCAGCCTGACGCACCACGCGGTACAGGCGCTCAGAGATGCCTTCAAATTCCACCATGCGCGTGCGCAGCAGGTCGCGCTGCAGCTCACGGGTTTGGCGGGCTTGGGCTACCAAGTCGTCTTCGGTCGATTCCACCGTGCGCTGAATACTGCGCTGCACCGTAGCCACGTCGTTCACCGACTCGGCCATCATGCGGGTGAGTTCTTGCACGCGGGTAAAGCGGTCAAATTCGAGCGGGTCAAACTCAGCACTGGTTTCTTTGGCCAGCGCCATGCGCGACTGCATTTGCGACTCGGACTGCACTTCAATATCACGCAGCTGCATGCGCAGCTTGTCCAAGTTGCCCGTCAGGTCGCCTAGAGAGCCGCGCAGTTGGCCCAGCTCGGCCTCTAGGCGCGAGCGGGTAATCATGACCTCGCCAGCTTGGTTAACCAAGCGGTCTAGCAGATCAGAGCGTACGCGCACCGACTGGTTGCCTTTAGTACGGGGCGCATGGGCTACCAATGCAGCCTTGCCAGGTGCCACCACACGCAGTGGTGTGACCGCCGCCACAGGCGCCAAACTGGCTGGCATGGCAGCAGCACTACTGCTGGTACTGGGGGTTGCAGCATCAGACACGGTAGTGGCCGCAGCCCAACTGGCAATAGGCGCTGGGCTGGCGGTGGGCACTAATGCGATAGGCGCAGCGGCGTCTAAGCGATCGGGCGTATAGTCGGGCTCGGCTTGCGGATGGCGCAGACGGTCAAAATTAGCCTGCATGCCGTCTAGCAGCGCGGTCAGCGGCTCTATCTGCGCTACGGTGGTCTCGTCGGCAGAGGTTTGCTCAATAGCAGACTCCATGCGGTGGGTGAGTTCACCTAAACGCATGGCACCGGCTAGGCGTGCGCTACCTTTTAGCGTATGCAAGCCACGCAGCACCTCAGAGCGGGCACCCGTGTTGTTAGGCCGCGCGGTCCATTGGCGCAGCGCACCCGACATTTGCGGAAATAGCTCTAGCGCCTCTTCTTCAAAGATGGGGAACAGGTCAGGGTCAATGGCGTCTTCTACGTCAATCTCGTCTTCGGTTTCTTGCACCGTTAAGCTGCGCGGCACAACGCTGAGGTTAGTTACCGCAGCACCCGCTAATACCAAACCTACGGGTGCAAACTGTGAGCGGTCTGTCGTGTCTACCTCGGGCGCAGCTACCACAGATGCCGTGAAAGGTGCAACCACAACAACCGTGTCGGGCTGCGCAGTGGGCACCTTGACTTCTACAGTAGAAACTTGCGCTGCGTCGAGCGCAGTCACGGCAGCGGCTGCGGCAGCACCTGCAGCTGCTATAACCGTTACGCTAGCGCCACCGCCTAGATCGGCAAACGCCGACGCCAATGGCACTGGCGCAGAGGGCAATGCAAAATCAGCAGGGATATTAAATGCTATTGAATCAGTAGCTGTTTGAGCAGTATTTACGGGCTCTACAGTGCCAAAATCATGCAAATTTACAAAGCCAGACGACGCTGTGGCTGTCATGCTGTGGTATTGGGTGCTGGCCTCGGGCGCACGGATGCAGCGGTCCAGCCCAGCTTGTACCGAGCTTGATGCTTCGCGCAACTGGCCGGCTGCAAACTGGTGTAATAAGCGGCGAATTTCTTCAGCCGCGTCGACAAACTCACCGGCATGTTCGTGGCTTGGGTAAGCCCCGTCTTCCGATATGTTTTGCATGTGCTGCAAAGCATTTTCCAAACTGCGGGCCAAGCCCGACATCGAGCTAAAACCTACTGTGGCAGAGCTGCCCGCTAACGAATGGGCAAAAGCCACGGCGTCGTTAGGAAGTGGTTGACCAGGCTCCATCGACCATTCGGTTAAGCACATGACCAAACGACGCGACCATTCGTCGGCCTCATTCAAGTACACGTTATACAGCGGCAAGCTAATGCGCAAAGGGCCAATCGCCTTGAACTGGTCGTCAGCAGACAAGCCGCCCAAGCTGGACACTGTTGGCTGCGCTGGCAGATTGGGTACGTGCACTGACGACACCTTGGCCACTGGCGCAGCGTAGGCGGTGTCGACCGTTGACATCCCGGCGGCAGCCACCGCACTTACCGCTGTAGCCGTGCCCCATGTGCCCAAGTCAAATCCTAAGTCGGCAGGCCCTGTGACCGGTGGCTTCTCGTCCGCAAAATACATGGGTTGCGTTGGACTGGATGTGAAGTCTGCCACCTCAGTATGCGAATAACGTGTTACGTCGTCCTCCTCAAGGTTTGCATTGTCCAAGCCAACGGTATCTACGCTATGGGGCGCCGTCGGTACAGCCTCTGGCTGCGCAGCCATTAAGGCATCTTGCTCCAGCATGGCGCGTTCAAAGGCCGCTAATTCATCTTCATCCACCAAGTTTTGTGCATTAGCATCAGTTGCCAATTCGTTAACAGGCAGTGTCGGCGCAGCTTCTATCGCATCGAAAGCCGCTATATCCAGGTCAAATGCCGCATCGTCAGGCATGACAGGCGTAGCAAACGCAACTGGGCCGCCAATGTCTACCTTAGACAGACCATCGTCCACGGTTAGTGTGTTGACAGCAGCAGTTATGTCTGGCAATGAAGGTGATTGGTTAAATGCTTGTTCAAGCGCTTGGTCAATACTTTGTTCCAATGCCTGAATTTCACTGGGTACACCGCCTGCAGGCGCCGCAGGTGGTGGCTCGCTCTGCAACTCTAAATCAGACATGGCTAAATCAAACGCAAAGTCCAGATCGTTAACGCTTTGCTCGGGTACTGCAGTCTGGCCTGTTGGTTGCGATGCGTCAATGTCAAACATCGACATATCAATCGCATCTGCAGACGCTGCCTCAGGCGCAGCGGTCTGAGCAGGAAAGTCAAACACCATCTCGTCTGGCAACTGTAGTGGTGCAGCGGCAGACACAGCTGCAGGTGTGGCTAAATTAAAGCCTTCAAAATCAAAGTCAAGGTCGCTCGCAGCCACTGCAGCCCCAGAAGCTGCTACGCCCACCGCAATAGCAGCCACGGGTGCTGCACCGGTAGCTGTAATATCGCCCAAAGCCAGCGGCAAAAACTTGCCGTGCAAGCGCAGCGAATCAGCACTGGCATTAAAAGGCTGCGCAGTCCATGCCTGAGCTTGGCCTGCAGCTATGGCATCGACCCATTGGCCTATACCCGCCAGACATTGCGAAGCCGTGTTGCGTAAATCATCATCTGCTGATTTTTGATCAGCTAGCCATGCATTGAGCATTTGCTCAAGCGACCAACCAGCTTCACCCAAACTATTAAGGCCCACCATGCGCGAGCTGCCTTTGATCGTGTGGAAAGCGCGGCGCAATGTGGTGAGTTCAGCCAAGTTGCTAGGCTCAACAGCCAGCACACTCAGTGCGGCTTGGCCGTTGCCGACAACTTCACGTGCTTCTTCTAGGAAAATATCCAGCAGCTCTGCGTCATCGTCGTCGGTAATGTCTTGAGCGAGCGTGGCGGATACAGAAGATGCTGCCATAGCCGGCGATGGGGCGGCAATGGCCATAGCGGCCGCAACTGCCGCAGCACCTGCAGCCGTGCCAGTCACCGTAGATGGCGACACTGATACTTGTGTATCAGTAGATGCGTCAACAACTGGGTGCTCTGTCGCTGGAATTGGTGCGTTTACGCGGCCCATCAAGGGCTTGAGTTCACCGCGCTCGTCGTCGTACACAAACAGTTTTTTCGCCAGCGCAGGCTGGTAGCTAAGCATATCGATCAAGAAACCTAAAGCACCTAAATTGTTGCCCAGTTTATCGAAGGTGCCTGCGGCGCGCGCCTGTACATCATCCACTTCGGTGACTAAAATTTCCTCTACGCTGTCACGCATACGCAGCACGGCTTGCGAGGCTTGGTCCAGCCCCAGCACAGACAACACGCCGCGCATTTGCGCCAAACGCGAAGGTACGTTGGACAACACCGTTTTATCTTGCGGGTCGCGAAAAAACTGGTCCATTGACTTCTCAAGCTCAGCCAGAGAAGTTTTCAGCTCGCCCACCACGCTGCCCATGGTTTGGCGATCGCTTACACGGCGGTACAGCTCTTCCATCCACGGTTCTAACGCTTGATTTTGCGCACCTTGCTGGGCGTTTTCAACACGCTGAGCCAGGTGGTTAACACGCTCGGTGACAGCAGGGTCGCTAGGGTCAAAATCTTCAAATCCTGCTTCAAGATAAAGAATAGCTGTTGCCACTTCCATGCCCAGCGCAGGCTCGGGCGCTTGCAAGGTTTTGGCTGCTACGTCAGCAACATGGGTAAACGCTCTAGATAGTGCCTGACCTGTAGGTAACAGCTTGGTGATCGAATCCACTATCAAGCTGAACTGGTCTTGCACCGCCTTGACCTTACCCACATCGCCCGCTGCCAAACCTGACCAAGCCTCTTTGACTGACGTAATACGTTTGCGTGCTTGTACCAACAAAACAGGGTCAAATTGACCATACAGCGTTTTGCTGTAGTCAATAGCCGGGTACGCTGCCAAGCCATACGCCATGCGTACTTCGCCTAAAAGCGGTGCCATGCCTTGCGGCTGGGCTTGGGTGCAGAAGAATAGCAAATCTTGGGCTAGACGGTCCGATACCGACATGTCACCTTTAATATGTACTGCAAGCTGGATCAGTATGCGTGACACCGTGCGCTTAACGTACACATCACCCACCAAACTGCCTGAACCCAAAGCTTGGAAAAAACCTGCGGCAATACGCCAGAAAATACTAAATTGGCGGCCTTCGGGGGTGTTGTCAGGCTGTTGTGCAATACCTGCGCAGATATTGGCCAGCGCGTGTGATGACGTCGTATCTAGTGTCTTGATCACTTGCAAGGCAGCTTTGTCAAACTGCCCACGTGTCTCGGCGTTCAGTGGCATCAAAGCTGCACCCGTGTCTGACACCGCAATCCAGCGCCATGGGTAGGGCCACAAATCAGCAGGGTGTACGCGTGCTGCGCCAGCTATATCTTGCACCTCAGCGTATTGCACAAACAGCGCCACTGGTGTTTGCGATTTTCCAGACAATACAGTTTCAAGAAATCCCGTTAAAGCAAAGCTGGCGCGCTCAATTTTGATGGCAGCAGCCTCGGTACACAACTCGGGACGATTGACAAATTTTTGAACTGCGTTCTCCATGGCACGCAAAACGATGGCAGGCCCTGTAAAACCCACCATGTCTAATGCGCCTACTGCTTGGTGCAGTTGCTGACGTGAGATGCGCAGCTGGCCAGAATCAACCGCAGCCAAGTCGGAGCCACGGGCTAGTTCAGCATCGCGAACATATCGGCGCAGTGCTTTGGTGGCCGAGTCGAGCGATTTGCGCAACTCATCTAACACCCAAGCTAAGGGGCCTAGATCGTTTGCGTGAACATCAAGTCCTGACGCGGCGGTGGCAGTATCGAGATTTTGCATAGATAACAGCGCCCTCATCCTCGTATTAAAAACGCGCTTAGTGCACAGTTAGCAGCAAGCGCGCGTGATTTTGATCAACCGATTTTGAATCGCGACACCGACTGGCGTAGCTCTTCAGCCATACGGCTCAAGTCACGCACCTGCTGGGCAGTTGATCGTGTACCTTCGCCGGTTTGTTCGGTTACCGCAAAAATGTGCTGGATATTGCCAGCCACTACGTTCGCAGAATCCGCTTCGCGTGCTGCGGACTGCGAAATTTGCTCAATCAGGTCAGCCAGTTTGCGCGACACTGCATCAATTTCGGTCAGTGCGGTACCTGCACTGTCAGACAGCTTGGCACCTTCCACCACGCCCTGCGTAGAGCGTTCCATAGCGGCCACCGCGTCTTGGGTGTCGGTCTGAATAGTTTTTACCAGCGCCGCAATCTGTCTGGTTGCATCGCCTGAACGTTCGGCCAGTCGCTGCACTTCTTCAGCCACCACCGAGAAGCCTCGGCCGGCTTCACCAGCCGATGCCGCTTGAATGGCCGCGTTCAGGGCCAGCACGTTGGTCTGTTCTGTAATGTCCGAGATCAACTCAGTAATCTCGCCAATCTCTTGGGACGATTCGCCCAGCCGTTTAATTCGCTTGGAGGTATCTTGAATCTGGTCACGGATAGAGTTCATACCACCGATGGCGTTTTGTACCGCCGCCAAGCCCGAACCCGTAGCAACCAGCGATTGGCGCGCCACAGAGGCAGATTCCTGCGCTTGCGCAGACACTTGGTTAATACGGCCGGCCATTTCCAATACCGATTGACCTGTTTCGCGAATTTCGCGCAACTGCTCTGTAGAAGCAGCCAACAGTTCGGTCGACGTGCCCTCCACTGCAGCCGTAGTTTGTGCAACACGCGTTGCCGTGTTTTGTACGTTACCTACCAATGAGCGCAATTCCTCTACAGTGTAGTTCACCGAGTCTGCAATAGCACCCGTAATGTCTTCGGTCACTGTGGCTTCTTGGGTCAAATCTCCCTCAGCTACAGATTGCAATTCGTTCATTAGGCGCAAAATAGCGGCTTGGTTTGCATCGTTCACGCGCTTGGCTTCTTGTTCTTGGCCCTCGGCCATTAAACGCTGGCCTTCCGCAACGCCTTGCCGTTTGCGGCTGTCTTGCAATTGCACATAGGCTAAGCCAGCAGCAGATAACAGGGCTAAGATACCGGCCAGTGCCAAACCAGCAATAGCCAATCCATTCAATCCTGACTCTGCAGATAGCCGCCCTTGCAAATCTTCCAGTTGGCGACGCAATGGCTCAGAGTCTGCAATGATGGCCGACTGCGATTCGCGGGCAGATACCAGGCCTTGCAAGTTACCCAAAATAGCTCCCGCTTGACCACGCGTTTGTTCATACAGCTTAAGCAGGGCATCCAAACGCTCACGTGTCTGAGCATCTTTGGAAGCACCCAAACGCAATTCGGCACTACCGTCTTGCAGGCCTTGGGCAATTTCTTTGAACGAGTTCAAATCTTTACCCAACAAGAACACCGCTTCGGGGCTAACACCCTCCATGGTTAAAAATTCGTTGGCCGACTTACCAATACGCTGGGTCAACATCACTAATTGCCCAGATGCAGAAATTTCTGCAGCAGGCGAGTTTTGTTGTAACTTTAGCGAAGATATAGTCTCAGCCACCTCTAGCAAATCAGAGGATTGGCGGTTAATGGCGCGCAACGCGCTACCTACTTGGGTCAAGATCTTCTGTTGATCCATCACCGTTTTAGCATTCTTCTCAGCGCGGTCTACAAAGGGCGTGAGCTTATCTACGTCTTCGGTGAAGCCTGTGCCGACAGGGGTTAAGTTCAAAGCAGAATCGCCATTTTTTAATCCACGGATGTTCTTGGCCAGCACATCCGAGCTATCACGCACGTCTGGGAAAGCCTGGGCACTGCCCACCAAGGCCTGAGACACTGATTTAGCTAAGCGTTGTGACTGCGTTGCGGCATCACCCGTTGCGGCTACTTCGCGTGCTAATTTATTGGCTTGCGATAGTACGTAGGTTGTAATACCCGCTAACGTAATCGCAGCCAACATCAAAATGATGACCAAAATGCGTTGGTGTTGCGCCACCGCACGCGTGCCTAGCACTGGGATTGATATGGCATCGCCGCTTGCCGGTTTATCAATGGCCTCTTGAAACCCTTGGCCCATTGCGCTTGCGCCAAAATCTTCTCTTCTTTGCATAATGTTGCCCGTAGCCATGTCATCGGGCATCACACTGATGCTGTTATTCATAGCGTACATGCCCTCGGCTCCCACTGTCATGCCGTCGTCCGGCATGAAGGAATCATCTGTGGTGGTGTCGCGCTTAAAAAGTCGCGAAAAGCGATTGGTTGATGACATAGTGTGTGCCTTTGAAAGTGATCGCGCTGGGAATAAAAGTAATCATCTAGCGTTTGCGTTAAGCCGCCGACGCTATAGTTAAAAAATCAGACTGAGTCGCCATGACCTGCAAGTTAATTTCTTGCCACTGCTTGCCTTGGCGGTCTGTAAAATTGCTTGCAAAGTAATTGGGCATATCGGTACCTGCATCATCGCGGGCCACAAAATCTTGCGCATTGCGCAAGCCACCCAGACGATCAATCAAAATTGCGCAATTGATTTCAAGGGCTGGGTTCAGCGCTACCAAGCGGGCTTGTTCGCGGGCAGAATCAGACCTGCGCGCAGGCATTTGGCCAGTAATAAAACTTGCAAAATCCACCACACCGAACAATCCGCCTCGCAAGTTGGATACACCCAAGAACCAGTACTGCGTGTAAGGCACGGTTTGCACCGATGTCAGTGGAAATATTTCACCAGACTGCGCCAATGGCAACAACAGCGAACGCCCCGCAGACTCTACGGCTAGCCAGCTGGCGGTTACACCTTCGGTGCGTGCCTGCTGCATTCTCTCGGCTAGCCGAGTCTGTAAATCTCTTAGCGCTTGGCGGTTGCGGGTTGCCATTAATGAGTCTTTCGTACGGTAGCTGTGCGGTTAACCAAGCGCTTTGATCTTGGCCATCAGATCGTTAGCATCCACCGGCTTGGTGATGTAGTCGCGCGCACCCTGGCGCATACCCCAAACGCGGTCAGTCTCTTGATTTTTACTTGTGCACATAATGATAGGTACGTCAGCGAACTGCGGGTCGCGCGAGATAGCGCGTGTGAGCTGAAAACCGTTTTGTCCGGGCATAACCACGTCCATCAAGATCAGATCTGGTTTTTCTTCAGCCAGCTTGCGAAAAGCGTCTTCAGCATTTTCAGCGCTACGTACCGTAAAACCATTTTTGACTAGCAAATCCGTCATGAACATGATTTCAGTTTTGGAATCGTCGACAACAAGAACTTTTTGAATAGCCATATCTACACTCCTTGTGCCGTCATACCAAACTGTAGTACGGCTTGTAATAACTGATCTTTAGTGAAAGGTTTGGTAAGGTATTCTTGCGAACCCACCATTCGTCCACGGGCCTTGTCAAACACGCCATCTTTGGAGGACAGCATGATGATAGGGGTGGTTGAAAACTTTTCATTGCGCTTAATAATTGCACAGGTTTGATAGCCGTCCAGCCTAGGCATCAAGATGTCGCAGAAAATAATTTGCGGTAAGAAGTCGTTAACTTTGGACAAGGCGTCAAACCCATCTTCTGCCAGCATCACCTCATGCCCGCCTTGCTTAAGGAAGATCTCCGCACTGCGTCGAATAGTATTGCTGTCATCAATAACCAGCACTTTATAAGCTGTAGTAGCGGTGCTCAAGACTTGCTCCCAAGTGAAATAGGTGAATTGTGGCGCATAGTTGTAACAGATAGTTTCCTCTAGGGTAACTCAAATTTGCACCATTTCAAAGTCTTCCTTGCGTGCGCCGCATTCCGGACAAGTCCAATTCATCGGAATTTGGGCCCACGGCGTACCAGCTGCGACTCCATGATCGGGCGCTCCAGCAACCTCGTCATAAATCCAGCCACAAATTAAACACATCCAAGTGGTATTGTTATCGCTCACTATTGTTACTTCTTTACTAGTCATTCGTTAGAATAGTCTATTGTATCTACGCAACTCCGCTTTTAGTCAGTTTTGGCTACATGATCCCTTCATGGCAAACCCGATTTTCCATTTCAATCCAGCCTCCAGCGCAGTATCGTCACTGCACGCACTAGCTGACCAAGACACGCCAAGCGTTGCTGGCGACGACACGCAAGACGATGAAGGCGTAGCTTGTGTCTTATGCTTTAACGCTAGCGATCCTTGCGGTGCCGCTGGCACGGCAGCAGATGTGTTGGCAGTAGCCTGCGTGGGTGCACACCCTATGCCCATCGTCACTGGCGTTTACGCACGTGATACCAACGAAATTTTGGAGTATTTCCATCTCGGAGAAGAGGCTGTAGACAGCCAAGCGCGCGCTGTATTGGAAGACGCGCGGATACACACCATTAAAGTCGGATTTTTAGGGTCGGCTGAGACGGTAAGTTCCGTGGCGCAAATTTGCGCGGACTATGACGACGTGCCTGTAATTGCTTACATGCCTAACTTGTCTTGGTGGACCGACAGCGAGACTGAAAATTATTTAGATGCATTCACCGAATTGTTGCTGCCGCAGACCGCAGTGTTGGTAGGAAACCACAATACCTTGTGGCGCTGGCTATTACCTGACTGGAACAGCGAGCGCAGCCCCACTGCCCGTGACATCGCTAAAGCCGCTGCAGAGCACGGTGTCCCCTACACACTGGTGACGGGGATCGCGTTACCCGATCAGTGGATTGACAATGTATTGACCACACCTGAGACGGTGCTGGGAGGTGAGAAATTTGAACGTTTTGAGGCCGCTTTTGTCGGTGCGGGTGACACTTTATCTGCCGCTTTGGCCGCTTTGCTGGCCAGTGGTGACGATTTGGTCGAAGCGACTAAGGAAGCTTTGGTATTTTTAGACCGTAGCTTGGATGCGGGGTTTCGGCCTGGAATGGGCCAAGTTATCCCTGATCGCATGTTTTGGGCGCAACCTGAAGATGACGGCAAACCTCTCAGTGAGGAAGCTGCGCGCGCACTACAAACATTGGACATGCCCACGTCTGATACGCAGCATTGAATGTTAGCCTGCACCGTCTGTCACGCTGCACAGCCACACCACCCTGATACCGCCACGCCACACTCCACTAAGCCCTCCAGGCTAAATTTGCCTCACCCAATACCTTTGTTCTTATGTCCATTGACCGCAACCAAACTCTCTTCGCCCGCGCCCAAGCCGTCATTCCCGGCGGTGTAAATTCTCCTGTACGCGCCTTCAAAGCCGTTGGTGGTACACCCCGTTTTGTGCAGCGCGCCCAAGGCGCTTATTTTTGGGACGCTAATGACACCCGCTACATCGACTACATCGGCTCTTGGGGCCCGATGATTCTGGGCCACGGTCACCCGGCCGTGGTTGAAGCGGTTCAAAAAGCGACGCTAGAGGGTTTTTCTTACGGTGCCCCCACCGAGCGCGAGGTAGAGCTGGCCGAAGAAATCCTCAAAATCATGCCGTCCATGGAGATGGTGCGCTTGGTCAGCTCAGGCACTGAGGCTGGCATGAGCGCTATTCGCTTGGCGCGTGGCGCTACCGGGCGTAAAAAAATCATCAAATTTGAAGGCTGTTACCACGGCCACTCTGACGCCTTGTTAGTCAAAGCAGGCTCGGGTTTAGCCACCTTTGGCAACCCCAGCAGCGGCGGCGTGCCACCCGAGGCGGTGCAGCACACCTTGGTGCTGGAATTTAACAACATCCCCCAGCTAGAAGAGTGCTTTGCCCTGCACGGCAAAGACATTGCCTGCCTGATGGTGGAGGCCATAGCAGGCAACATGAACTTCATCCGCTCCAGCGCTGCGTTTGCCCAGCGCTGCCGCGCGTTGTGCACCGAGCACGGTGCGCTCTTGGCTTATGACGAGGTGATGACGGGCTTTCGCGTAGGCTTAGGCGGTGCGCAACAGGTGCTAGGTATTACACCGGACATGACCGTGCTGGGCAAAGTAATTGGTGGCGGCATGCCATTAGCCGCTTTTGGTGCATCGCGCAAAGTAATGGAACAACTAGCCCCGCTAGGTCCGGTGTACCAAGCTGGCACGCTCAGTGGTAACCCGATTGCCACAGCTTGTGGTTTGGCAACCCTTAAGGAGATCCAAAAACCGGGTTTCTATGAGGCTCTATCGGCACGTACGCAGCAACTGACCGATGGTTTGCGTGATGCAGCGCATACCGCAGGCGTGCCTTGGAGTGCAGATTGCCAAGGCGGCATGTTTGGCTTTTTGCTACTACCAGAGCTAGCGCAAAACTATGGGGCGGTCATGCAAAGTGACAGCACTCTTTTCAACCGATTCTTCCACGGCATGCTTGACCGGGGTATCTACTTTGCACCTGCGCTGTACGAGGCAGGTTTTGTCAGTGCGGCGCATACTGCGCAAGACGTTGAAACTACTATAACTGCCGCGAAAGAGGTGTTTGCCAGCTTGTAGGTTTGGATAGCCTTAATGCGATGTGCACATCAAAAAACCTGCTCATCTTGCATTTTTAAATGCAATTCCACCCTCTAACCCAGGTAAATCCTGCTCAAGCAGCTATTAAATTAATAGCTTCCGCTTTTCTCAGCCTATGTCTTTTGAGTCGCCATCAGGTAGTTCACACTGGTATCCGTATTAAACCAGTAACGTTGCGTTAGTGGGTTGTAATGCAGGCCTTGGCTGCTGTGCAGCTCTAAACCAGCGCTGCGGATGTGTGTGGACAATTCGCTGGGGCGAATAAATTTAGCGTATTCGTGGGTGCCTTTGGGCAGCATGTTCAATACATATTCCGCGCCGACCACAGCGAACAACCAAGCTTTAGGGTTACGGTTAATCGTGCTAAAAAACACCCAGCCACCGGGCTTGACCAGCGTAGTGCAAGCTTGTACCACCAGTGCGGGGTGAGGCACATGCTCTAGCATTTCCATACACGTGACTACGTCATACTGGCCAGGCTCCTCTTGCGCCAAACCCTCGGCGCTGATCTCACGGTAGTTAATGCTGGGCGTTTGTGCTTCTAAAGCGTGCAGTTGGGCAACTTTAAGAGCTTTAGTGGCCAAATCGATCCCTGTCACCATAGCACCCTTGCGCGCCATCGAATCGGCCAAAATGCCCCCGCCGCAGCCAACATCCAGCACTTTTTTGCCTTCCAATTTGACCAAACTGTCAATCCAGTCTAACCGCAATGGGTTAATTTGGTGGAGGGGTTTGAACTCGCTATTTTTGTCCCACCAGCGGTGCGCCAAATCTGAAAATTTGGCCAACTCTGCAGGGTCAGCGTTGGTGTGGTGGGGATGCGGGGCGGAAGAAGTAGGACTGGTCATGTAGCCATTGTCTCAAAAACTTGCTTGAATTCCGACTTGAGCTGCAAAACCCTTAACTTGGGTTTCAATTGGGCGCATGGGACTTTGGCTTTCGTATTACCAAAACTTATAACAGGTCTAGAGTGCAGTTCGCGAAAGGCATAAAAAAACCGCCCGAAGGCGGTTTTTTGCGGTAATCCAAAGATTACTTGGTTGCGCGGGTACCGACTACTTCGATCTCAACGCGGCGGTTTTTAGCCTTACCTTCTTTGGTCTTGTTGTCAGCAACAGGCTGCTTCTCGCCCTTGCCTTCAGTGTAGACACGGTTCTTTTCAACGCCTTTGCTGGTCAAGTAAGCCTTGACAGCTTCAGAGCGGCGAACCGACAACTTCTGGTTGTAAGCGTCTGATGCGTCACTGTCGGTGTGACCCACAGCAATGATAACTTCCAAGTTGATGTCTTTGATTTTGCTTACCAAGTCGTCCAACTTGGCTTTACCTTCTGGTTTGATCACCGATTTGTTGGTGTCAAAGAAAGCATCAGCAGCGTAGGTAACTTTAGTAGCGGCAACTGCTGGGGGTGGTGCAACTGGTGCAGCGGCGGCTGGAGCCGGCGCTGGTGCAGCGGCTGCTGGAGCCGGTGCTGGTGCTGGGGCAGGTGCTGGAGCAACAATAGCGCCATCACAGCCTGGGGCAGCGGTAGCTGGTGTCCAGTTGGCATCACGCCAGCACAATGTGCCGTCGCCGCTTTTCCACTGCAAATCGCCGTGGGCGTTGCGCCAGTTGTCAGATGCGGTTGATGAACCAGCCGCGAAAGCAGTACCTGCCAGTGCGACGGATGCAAACAACATTGCTACTTTATTTAGTTTCTTCATGTTCATCCTCAAAATTGATACTACAGCGCTAGCTGTGCGAAGGCGAGTAGATTGCCAAAACAAATTAACTCGTGCTTTGATTGTGCCACAGCCTGCGCTCGCATCCAAATTTGCTGTTACATGCTCGTAACTCAAGGCTGCATTGTTGCTAATGTGCTACAAAACACTTGTTTCGCTATGGACTCTATAGATTTCGCAGAGCTGGGTTAAACACGCAAAGTGCCTCAAAAAGACCGCTAAAATCATAGAGTTTCGTCCAGTACGGTGTCGTATTGCGCGATTATGAAAACTACCCAGTAGCACTTCCGATTTGCCTTCCAGACTGCCAGACATGACCCAATTTGCCAAAGAAACCCTGCCAATCAGTCTAGAAGAAGAAATGCGCCGCAGTTACCTAGATTACGCCATGAGCGTGATCGTGGGCCGCGCCCTACCCGATGCGCGAGACGGCTTGAAGCCTGTGCACCGACGTGTGTTGTTTGCCATGCACGAGCTGAACAACGATTACAACCGCCCTTACAAAAAGTCGGCGCGTATTGTGGGTGACGTAATTGGTAAGTACCACCCGCATGGCGACACTGCGGTGTACGACACCATCGTGCGTATGGCCCAAGACTTTAGCTTGCGCCACATGCTGGTGGACGGCCAAGGCAACTTTGGCTCGGTAGACGGCGATAACCCGGCCGCAATGCGGTACACGGAGATCCGCTTGTCCAAAATTGCCCACGAGGTGCTGGCCGATCTAGATAAAGACACCGTAGATTTTGGACCTAACTACGACGGTAGCGAAAAAGAGCCGCTGGTCATGCCCACGCGCTTTCCCAACCTGTTGGTCAACGGCTCCACCGGCATTGCGGTGGGCATGGCCACTAACATACCGCCGCATAACTTGAATGAGACGGTAGATGCTTGTTTGCACCTGCTAAAAAACCCAGATGCTACGGTAGATGACCTGATTGAGATCATTCCTGCCCCCGACTTTCCTACCGCCGGGATTATTTACGGTTTAAGCGGCGTGCGCGACGGTTACCGCACTGGCCGAGGCCGCGTGGTCATGCGCGCCAAAGTGCACTTTGAAGATATTGACAAAGGCAACCGCCAGTCCATCATCGTAGACGAACTGCCCTACCAAGTGAACAAAAAGACCTTGCAAGAACGCATGGCCGAGCTGGTGCACGAGAAGAAAATTGAAGGTATCTCACACATTCAGGATGAATCTGACAAATCGGGCATGCGTTTGGTAATTGAGCTTAAACGCGGCGAAGTACCCGAGGTGGTACTGAACAATCTGTACAAACAGACGCAGCTGCAAGACACCTTCGGCATCAACATGGTGGCGCTGATTGATGGGCAGCCCAAGCTGTGCAACTTGAAAGATCTGGTCAAGGTGTTCCTGGAGCATCGCCGCGAGGTGGTGACACGCCGCACGGTGTTTGAGCTGCGCAAAGCGCGTGACCGTGGGCATTTGCTGGAAGGCCTGGCTGTAGCACTGGCCAATATCGACGAGTTCATCCGCATTATCCGTAACGCACCAACGCCGCCTGTGGCCAAGGCCGAGTTGATGACCAAGACTTGGGAGTCCAAAACAGTTAAAGAAATGCTAACCCGCACGCGCGCTGACGGCAGTGAAGTCAACGCTGATGACTACCGCCCCAACGGCATGGAACGCGAATTTGGTTTGCAAAAAGACGGCTTGTACCGTTTGAGCGAAGCGCAGACCACCGAAATCTTGAACATGCGTCTGCAGCGCTTGACAGGCCTAGAGCAAGACAAAATCGTTGCCGAATACAAAGAAGTCATGTCGGTCATCGAAGACCTGCTGGACATTTTGGCCAAGCCTGAGCGCGTATCGGTCATCATCAGCGACGAGCTGATTGCTATCAAAACCGAGTTTGGGCAAACCAAGCTGGGCGCACGTCGCAGCGTGATTGAACACAACGCGCAAGACATGTCGACCGAGGACTTGATCACACCCACCGACATGGTGGTCACGTTGTCGCATAGTGGCTATATAAAAAGCCAGCCACTAGGTGAATACCGTGCGCAAAAACGCGGCGGACGCGGCAAGCAAGCCACCCAGACCAAAGAAGACGATTGGATTGACCAGCTCTTTATTGCCAACACGCACGACTATTTGCTGTGCTTTAGCAACCGCGGCCGTATGTACTGGCTCAAGGTGTGGGAAGTACCCGCAGGTACACGCGGCTCCCGAGGCCGGCCTATTGTCAATATGTTCCCGCTGCAGGAAGGTGAAAAAATCAACGTGGTGCTGGCGCTGACGGGCGACAACCGCAGCTTCCCTGCCGACCATTACGTCTTCATGGCCACCCGTATGGGCACAGTGAAGAAGACACCACTAGAAGACTTTAACAATCCACGCAAAGGCGGCATCATCGCCGTGGACTTGGACGATGGCGATATCCTGATTGGCGCGGCCATTACCGACGGCAAACACGATGTGATGCTGTTTAGCGACGGGGGTAAAGCCGTGCGCTTTGACGAAGACGACGTACGCGCCGTGGGCCGCACTGCACGTGGTGTGCGGGGTATGACGCTGGACGAAGGCCAAAGCGTGATCGCCATGCTGGTAGCCGAAGACGAGCTGCAAAGCGTACTGACCGCGACCGAGAACGGCTATGGCAAACGCACCCCGATTGGTGAATACACGCGCCACGGACGTGGCACCAAGGGCATGATTGCGATTCAGCAGTCCGAGCGCAACGGCAAAATTGTTGCCGCCACACTGGTGCACCCTGACGATGAGATCATGATGATCACTGACAAAGGGGTGCTGGTACGCACCCGGGTCGCCGAAATGCGCGAACTGGGCCGCGCCACACAAGGTGTGACTTTGATTGCACTGGACGCGGGCACCAAGCTCAGCGGTTTGCAGCGCATCGTCGAAAACGACGCTGCCGTGGACGCCGCAGAGACGGACGAAAATGGCACAGATTCGGGCGATGCAAACAGTAACAACGGGCCTGCTAATGGGGGTGACACTGATAACGGCAATCCGGCCGCTTAAATTACGACTGTTGGTTTCGCGCACTGCATGCACCAAGCATTCAGTGCACTCCCCAAACAAGTACCCAAGGAATTTCTATGACATTACATTCAACCTATCAATTCACTATTAAATTCATAGCTGCTCTAGCAGTATTTATGTGCGTTACAGGCACTACTTACGCACAAACCACTGATGCCAAGCGCGCATTGTCTGTGCGAGTGATCGCTGCACAAGAAGGCGCAGAATTAAATCGTTTGTACGATCAATTGGCAGCATCCGCCACCCAGCAAGTGGTGTCCAACTGGAACCCGCGCTTAGACGCTATGCCTGAGGACAAGCGCCAAGCTGCCGCCAACGCATTAGACGCAGAGTTGAAAAAGTTCAACGATGACGCACTCAAGCTAGTGGCCGCGCAATCTCCCAAGGCACGTGAGAGTGCGCTAATTCCAGCCTACATGGAACGGTTTTCTGAGGACGAACTCAAGCAACTGGTTGCGTTGATGGAGGCCCCTGTCTTTAAAAAATACCAGACTATCGCGCCTGAATTAGGCAGCGTATTTGTCAAAGCCATTGTTGACGGCACGCGCGGTGCCGTAGAAGCGCGCAGCAAAGTGTTTGACACAGCAGCCGCCAAAATAGTAGGTACTACCAGCGCACCTGCTGCCAGCCCCGCAGCACCCGCCACTAGCCCCGCAGCGCCCGCTAAACCTGCTCCAGCCAAGAAACCCTGATGAGCCACGCCCCTGCCCGCACTTTGGCACAACTGCGCGTTGAGATTGACGCTGTAGACAAGCAACTACTAGATCTGCTCAACCAACGCGCCAGCATTGCCAACGCGGTAGGGGAAATTAAGCGCGGTGACGGCTCCTCTGTGTACCGCCCTGAGCGCGAGGCACAGGTTATCTTGGGCCTGCAAGACCAAAACTTAGGGCCTTTAAAACCCGAGAATATCAGCCATATTTGGCGCGAGGTCATGTCAGCCTGTCGCAGTCTGGAGGCTGCACAGCGTGTAGCAGTGCTAGGGCCAGCAGGTACTTTTTGTGAGCAGGCAGCGATTGAATTTTTCGGCAGCAGTGTCGAGTTGATTTACTGCGCCAATTTTGACGAAGTATTTCACGCCACTGCAGCCGGTACTGCGCAGTACGGTGTTGTGGGAGTTGAAAACTCTACCGAAGGCGTCGTTACTAGGTCGCTGGATTTATTTTTACACACCCCCACGCACGTTGTGGGCGAAGTTAGTTTGATGGTGCGACACAATGTATTGCGCACTACAGATTCGCTGGAGGGTATTGAAGTGGTACTAGCCCACCAATTGGCGCTAGCCCAATGCCAAGAGTGGCTTAACAAACATTTGCCTAACGCCGAACGTCGTGCAGTATCTAGCAATGCCGAGGGCGCCCGCTTGGCTGCTACCAACCCTGCGTGGGCGGGCTTGGCCAGCGAGCGTGCAGCGGCGCAATTTGGCTTGCACATTGCCGCCCATGCCATCCAAGACGACGCCTTTAACCGTACACGTTTTAGCGTCATTTGTCTGCCCGATACCCTGCCCGCGCCCCAGTCAAGCGGCAAAGATTGCACCAGCTTGATCGTGTCGGTACCCAACAAACCTGGCGCAGTGCACGACCTGCTGGTACCGCTCAAGACCCACGGCGTGTCGATGACGCGCTTTGAATCACGCCCTGCGCGTACAGGCCAGTGGGAATATTATTTTTATATCGATTTAGCTGGGCATATCACGCAACCGAACGTAGCTGCAGCCGTGGCTGACTTGCGCCAACTGTGCGCTTTCTACAAAGTGCTGGGCAGCTATCCCGCCAGCACCTGATTGACTACAACCCATAAAAAGAAAGACGAAGATGTTTGAACAACTAGGGTTGATTGGCTGCGGTTTGATGGGAGGTTCGTTTGCGCTAGCCTTAAAAAAAGCCGGTTTGGTCAAACGCGTAGTGGGCTACAGCAAATCCCCCACCACCACCGAGCGTGCGCGCCAAATGGGCGTGATCGATGTAGAGGCTCCTTCTGCCTTGATGGCCGTGTCAGGCGCTGATATTGTGCTGCTGGCTGTACCGGTGTCTGCCACCGAGGCGAGCTTTAAGGCGATCAAGCACCTGATCACGCCCAGTATGCTGATCATGGATGTGGGCTCGACCAAGCGCGATGTAGTTGATGCCTCGCGCCGCGTGCTGAAAGAACAAGCAGGCGTATTCGTGGCTACCCATCCGATTACGGGCAAAGAGGTTTCTGGTGTAGAACATGCCGATGCCGACCTGTACTACGGCAAGCAGGTCATCATCACACCCACAGAACGCACCCAAGTAGTGCAACTGCAGAAAGCCACTGATGTGTGGACCGCGCTAGGCTGCCAAGTGCTGAAAATGTCGCCCGAGTCGCACGATGCTGCTTATGCCGCTGTCAGCCATTTGCCACATTTGATCGCTTTTGCTTTGATGAACGCTATTAGCGAGCAGCCCAATGGGCGCGATTATTTGTCGCTTGCAGGCCCAGGCTTTAGAGATTTCACGCGTATTGCGGCCAGCGACGCGCATATGTGGCGTGATGTTTTCATGGCTAACCGCCAAGAGCTGCTGGCACAATCTAAGCTGTTTCAAAAAGCCATGATGCAGCTAGAGCAAATGATCTCGCGCGACGAAACCGACGCACTGGAGGCTGAAATTGACAAAGCCAGCCTAACGCGCGCCCAATGGCGTATGACTACGCGCAAGTAAATTACGGTATCGGTGCATGGCGGTTTGCGCAAGGCGTGGGACATGTGTACCCTATAGGCCGCCCATAGACATTTTTATCAACGCATTGTTTTAACTAATCTTTAAACACTCCTTAGTGAGTGCGACCTGCTGATGTACAGCCAAGCCTACCTCGACCTTCCCGCGCTTGCCTACGCCCAAGGCACTGTCAAGCTGCCGGGCTCCAAAAGCATTTCTAACCGTGTGCTGCTGCTGGCAGCACTCAGCACGGGCCGCACGCTAGTGCACGACGTGCTGGACTCTGACGACACCCGCGTGATGCTGGATGCTTTGCGCCAGCTGGGTTGCAGCATAGAAAAAGCAGGCGACACGGTGGCCATTACAGGCTTAGGCGGCCGCATGCCCCACAGCCCCGCCCATCTATTTTTGGGTAATGCCGGCACTGCCATGCGCCCCCTGACCGCTGCCTTGGCCGTGTTGGGCGGAGACTTTACGTTGTCGGGCGTGGCGCGCATGCACGAGCGGCCCATTGGCGATTTGGTCGACGCCCTGCGCCAACTCGGTTGCACTGTGGCCTACACCGGGCAAGATGGTTACCCGCCACTGCACATTGGCCAGCCTGCTTTGCAGATAGACGCACCTATCAAAGTGCGTGGCGATGTGTCTAGCCAGTTTCTGACTGCGCTGTTGATGGCGCTGCCATTGGTTGCAGTCAAAGACATCGTCATTGAAGTTGTGGGCGAGCTGATTTCTAAGCCCTACATCGACATTACCCTGAACTTGCTGCAACGCTTTGGCATTCAGGTACAGCGTGACGGTTGGCAGCGCTTTACCATCCCCACAGGGGCACGCTACCAATCGCCTGGTGATATTTATGTCGAAGCTGATGCATCATCTGCTAGCTATTTTATAGCTCTTGGAGCAATCGCTACGGGAGAAAAAGGCAATATTCGCATTGAAGGGCTGGGAAAAAACTCTATCCAAGGCGATATACGCTTCATCGAAGCTGCCACCATGATGGGCGCGCACATCGAAAGCGGCCCTAACCATTTAGACATTCGCCGGGGGGCTTGGCCGCTCAAGGCGATTGACTTGGATTGCAACCACATCCCCGACGCTGCCATGACCTTGGCGGTGATGGCCCTGTACGCCCAAGGCACCACCACACTGCGCAATATCGCCAGCTGGCGCGTCAAAGAAACCGACCGCATTGCCGCCATGGCCTGCGAGCTGCGCAAGCTGGGGGCTACCGTGGTTGAAGGTGCTGACTTTATTCAAGTTACGCCGCCGGCCACTCCTGCCCATTGGCACGCTGCAAGTATAGAAACCTACGACGACCACCGCGTGGCGATGTGCTTTTCGCTAGCCGCCTTCAACCCTGCGCGCACCATGCTGCGCATTGAAGACCCAAAATGTGTCGCCAAAACCTTCCCGGATTACTTTGAAGCCTTGTTCAGCGTAGCCACAGCCCACACTGTACCCGTGATTTGCATCGACGGCCCGACGGCATCTGGCAAAGGCACGCTGGCCAGCCTAGTGGCCCAGCGTTTGGGCTACCACTACCTTGATTCAGGTGCCCTATACCGGTTGACAGCTTTGGCCGCCCAGCGCGCAGGCGTGGCCTGGGACGACGAAACAGCGCTGGCCACGCTGGCCGCCCACCTACCCGTGGTGTTTGAAGGCCACACTGTGCTGCTGAACGAGGACGACGTGTCCGAGGCCATTCGCAGCGAAGCCATGGGCACGGGTGCGTCAAAAGTATCAGTTTTCCCGGCGGTGCGACAGGCGCTTAAGCACTTACAACTGAGTTTTGCGCAATTGCCAGGCCTGGTGGCGGATGGGCGCGACATGGGCACGGTGATATTTCCCGGCGCACCGCTCAAAATCTTCCTGACCGCCAGCGCTACCCAAAGGGCGCAGCGGCGCTATAAGCAGTTGATTTCAAAGGGGATTTCTGCTAAACTCGGCAGTCTTCGCGCTGATTTAGAAGCCCGTGATGCCCGTGACTCTGGTCGCAGCACCGCGCCTCTACAACCAGCGCAAGATGCTGTGCAACTGGACAATTCTGATCTGTCGATAGAGCAATCTGTCGATGCTGTTTTAGACCTGTGGCGCAGCAAAGTAGGTGTGTAGATAGCTGGCGTTCATAGCGCCAACCCTCTGCACACTTGCACATAGGCCCCAAGAGTTCTTTTCGCGCTGCATGCGCCCTAGCTCTTGGGTTTTATTAACTTAAACCACGGTTTTAAGCCGTATTACCTGCTCAAGCAGCTATAGAAACGATAGTAATTTCACTATTGTATTGAGGCGCGATTTTTGCGTCGAAGCTATCCTTGAAGCACTAGGAAAACACATGTCAGAATCTTTTGCAGCCCTTTTTGAAGAATCCCTAACGCGCTCGGAAATGCGCGCTGGTGAGGTCATTACCGCCGAAGTGGTGCGTATGGACCACAACCACGTTGTCGTCAACGCTGGCCTCAAGTCTGAGGCCTTCATCGACATCGCCGAGTTTAAAAACGACCAAGGCGAGTTAGAAGTCAAAGTAGGCGATTTCGTCTCTGTGGCTATCGGTTCTATCGAAAACGGCTACGGCGACACCATTTTGTCGCGCGACACCGCCAAGCGTTTGGCTAGCTGGATGAGCCTGGAAAAAGCGCTCGAATCCGGCGAGTTTGTCTCTGGCCAGACCAGCGGCAAAGTCAAGGGCGGCCTGATGGTCATGGTCAACGGTATCCGCGCTTTCTTGCCCGGTTCGTTGATCGAAGCCCGTCCGCTGAAAGACTTGTCTCCGTATGAGAACAAGACTTTGGAATTCAAAGTGATCAAGCTGGACCGCAAGCGTAACAACGTTGTGTTGTCTCACCGCGCTGTGCGCGAAGCCAGCATGGGCGAAGAACGCGCCAAGCTGATGACCACCCTCAAAGAAGGCTCGGTCGTGCAAGGTATCGTCAAAAACATCACCGAATACGGCGCATTCGTCGACTTGGGCGGTGTGGACGGCTTGCTGCACATCACCGACATGGCATGGCGCCGTGTCCGTCACCCATCTGAAGTGGTGACCCCAGGCCAAGAGATTACTGCCAAGATTTTGAAGTTCGACACCGAGAAAAACCGTGTCTCTTTGGGTCTGAAGCAAATGGGCGACGACCCATGGATGGGCGTGAACCGCCGCTACCCCACGTCTACCCGCATGTTCGGCAAGATCACCAACATCGCCGATTACGGCGCATTTGTGGAAATCGAACCCGGCATCGAAGGTTTGGTGCACGTGTCAGAGATGGACTGGACCAACAAGAACGTCGCGCCTAACAAGCTGGTGACCTTGGGCCAGGAAGTTGAAGTCATGGTTCTGGAAATCGACGAAGACAAGCGCCGCATTTCCCTGGGCATGAAGCAGTGCAAGGCCAACCCATGGCAAGAATTTGCAGCACAAACCAAGCGCGGCGACCGTGTTAAAGGCCCCATCAAGTCGATCACCGACTTTGGCGTGTTTGTTGGCCTGGCCGCTGGCATCGACGGTTTGGTGCATTTGTCTGACTTGTCTTGGAACGAGACCGGCGAAGTTGCCGTGCGCGAGTTCAAGAAGGGCCAAGAAGTTGAAGCCATTGTGTTGGCAGTCGATGTCGACCGCGAGCGCATCAGCTTGGGTATCAAGCAGCTGGACAGCGACCCGTTCACCACCTTCACCTCGATCAACGACAAAGGCTCTATCGTTACCGGTAAAGTCAAAACCGTGGATGCTAAGGGCGCTGAAATCGACCTGGGCGAAGAAATCTTGGGCTACCTGCGCGCCAGCGAGATCAGCCGCGACCGCGTGGAAGACGCACGCAACGTGCTCAAAGAAGGCGACGAAGTCACCGCAGTGATTGTCAACATCGACCGCAAGACCCGCAACATCCAGTTGTCGGTCAAGTCCAAGGACCAAGCTGACCAGAGCGAGGCCATGGCTAGCCTGTCACAGCAGTCTTCTAAAGAGAATGCCGGTACGACCAGCTTGGGCGCTTTGTTGCGTGCTAAGTTGGATAACAACGGCTAAGACGAAGAAGAGCTAATCAGTGCGAAGACAGAGCAACCGTCCGCCTAACGGCGCTGTCGGTTGGTCTGTCCCGCGCAGAAAAGTGACTCATGACTCGTTCTGACCTAGTAGAAGCCTTGGCTTCGCAATTCCACCAGCTTACCCAGCGTGATGCCGAATTCGCCGTAAAGACGATTTTGGACGCGATGGGTGACGCGCTGGTGCGCGGCCACAGGATCGAAATACGTGGTTTTGGCAGTTTTTCGGTCAATCGCCGGCCTCCCCGCGTGGGGCGCAATCCCCGCACAGGCGAGTCGGTAACCATACCAGAGAAGCGCGTACCCCACTTTAAGCCGGGCAAAGCCTTGCGCGAAGCGGTAGACGCTAAAACCGAGGCGCTGCGCGCCAGCAATAAACTGTGACCTGCTGCGGTTTCGCAGCAAGCACTGCTACAGTGTCGATAGAATCTGACCTATACCTTTCTATTGCACGGCATTAAAGACCATGACAAACTTGCTATGGCTGCTTCGGTGGATACTGAAAGCAGCCATTTTTTTTACTCTTTTCGCCTTCGCGCTGAATAACCAGCACGAGGTGGTAGCGCACTTCTTTTTTGGCAATGTGTGGCGCACGCCGCTGATTGTGGTGGTGTTGATTGCTTTCACAGGCGGCTTGGTAGTAGGCGTGCTGGGCATGGTGCCACGCTGGTGGCGCCAGCGCCGCAAAGTGCGTACCCTCAAAGCGCAGCGTGGTGATACCGCTAGTACCCAGATGGGTGACAGCACCCAGATGTAGCAGCACGCCCACAACCAAATAACCTAGCGCAAACTTACCTTTACTTATGGATATCGACGTTACTTGGCTGCTCCTGGGCTTGCCCTTGGCTTTTGTTTTGGGCTGGGCTGCCTCGCGAACCGATTTTCGCCAGTTGCGTATCGAAAATAAACGCTCGCCCAAGGCCTACTTCAAGGGCCTGAACTATCTGCTTAACGACCAGCAAGACTTGGCGATTGACGCCTTTATCGAAGCCGTACAAAGTGACCCCGATACGTCCGAGCTGCACTTTGCACTAGGCAACCTTTTCCGCAGGCGGGGCGATTATGACCGTGCAGTGCGCGTGCATGAGCATTTGCTCTCGCGCGGCGACTTAAATCAAGACGAACGCGACCGTGCGCAAAACGCCTTGTCGTTAGATTTTCTGAAAGCAGGTTTGCTCGACCGCGCAGAAGATGCGCTGTCTAAACTAGAAGGCACCCGCTTCGAGTCCCAAGCACGCTTGGCGCGCCTGCCTATTTACGAGCGCACACGCGACTGGCTGCAAGCAGCGCGCATTGCCGAGCAGTTGCAGGCCGCAGGCCAGGGCGACTTTAGCGCGCGTATTGCGCACTACCTGTGCGAGCAAGCTGCGCCATTGGCGCAAGCCAGCGATAAGCCAAGCAACGACGCTGCGAATGATCTGCTACAGCGCGCTATTGTTAAAGCACCCCAAGCCAGCAGGGCACGCATTATGTTGTCCCAGTTGCTTACCACCCAGGGCATGCACGAAGCAGCTTACGCCACGCTCAAAAATGTATTGGAAGCATCTCCTGCAGCCACGCCACTCATAGCACATAATTTACAGACACTAGCGATACAGTGCCATCTAGCGCCGCAGGCTTTGGCGTTATTGCAAGCCCACTACGCACAGTCGCAATCTATCGACGTACTAGAAGCCATCATTGCGCTACAAACCTACGTCAGCAGCCAAAGCGGTGCAGTGCCAGGACCACAAGATGACGCACGCCAGCTGTATGCCAAGCACCTTGAAAAAGAGCCCTCACTGGCTGTAGCAACGCGCTGGCTGGCTGGCGAAAAACTGCAGCACGAGGAATTTCATCCGCAAATACAGCGTGCGCTGGACAAAGCCGTGAAGCCCTTGCTGCAATACCGCTGCGCTGCCTGCGGCTTTACAGCGCAACGCCACTTTTGGCAGTGCCCCGGCTGCCAAACTTGGGACAGCTACCCTGCAAAACGGGTAGAGGAACTGTAAGCACACCATGACCACGCCTACACAAGACCAACTTGCCGCCGCAAAAGTTTTAGTGGTGGGCGACGCCATGCTTGACCGCTACTGGTACGGCGCGGTCGAGCGCATCAGCCCCGAAGCCCCCGTACCCGTAGTACGCGTTACCCGCGAGGAAGAGCGCATTGGCGCTGCCGCCAACGTAGCCTACAACGCCGTGTGCCTAGGCGCACAAGCCAGCTTTGTCGGCGTGGTGGGCGACGACGAGCCCGGCCGCAAGCTAGAAGCGCTGATGCAAGCCAGCCGCATCGCCACCCACTTGTCGCGCGACAGCGGCCTGCAAACTACCGTCAAATTGCGCGTGATTGGCCGCGCCCAGCAATTGCTGCGTCTAGACTTTGAAAACACGCCCGACCACGACGTGCTGGCCGCGCAAACCGGCACCTTTACGCAGCTGCTGCCCGGGCATAGCGCTGTGTTATTTTCAGACTACGCCAAAGGCGGGCTAGCCCACGTATCGGCCATGATTGACCTGGCACGTAAAGCAGGCAAGCCCGTACTGGTGGACCCCAAAGGCAGCGACTACGCCCGCTACAAAAACGCCACCGTGATCACGCCCAACCGTGCAGAGCTGCAGCAAGTGATCGGTAGCTGGAGTAATGAAGACGAGCTGCGCACCAAAGTGCAAAATTTGCGCACATCGCTGAACCTTGATGCGTTGCTGTTCACCCGCAGCGAGGACGGCATGAGCCTGTACGACGCTGATGGCGAGCTGCATGTCAAAGCGCAAGCGCGCGAGGTGTTTGATGTGACAGGCGCAGGCGACACGGTGATCGCCACCCTCGCCTCGCTGGTGGCCGCAGGCTTAAGTTTGCGCGACGCGATGCCGCATGCCAACCGCGCTGGCGGTATCGTGGTGGGCAAATTTGGCACGGCAACCGTGTCGTATGCCGAATTGTTTAGCTAAGCTGGCATTTAGCCCAAGTAAATACTAGAAAGTTGGCTATGAAAATAATAGTTACCGGTGCAGCAGGTTTTATCGGCAGCAACATCATTGCCGGGCTGAATGCGCGGGGCATCAGCAACATTATTGCGGTGGACGAGCTAACGCAGGGCGATAAATTTTGCAATTTGGCCGACTTGCAGATTGCCGACTATGTGGATGCGGATGATTTTTATCTGAATTTTGCAGAAGGCCATTACGGTGAAGTAGACGCCATATTCCACGAAGGCGCATGCAGCGACACGATGGAGCACAACGGCAAATACATGATGGACAACAACTACGAGGTAACCAAGCAGTTGTTTACCGCCTGCCAAGCGCAGGGCACTCGATTGTTGTACGCATCGTCTGCTGCAACGTACGGTGGTAGCGACACCTTCAAAGAGTCGCCTGAATTTGAAAAGCCGCTTAACGTGTATGGCTACAGCAAGCTACTGTTTGACCAGTACGCCCGACGTGCCTTGGGTAGCAAGCTAGAAAACGCTAAAACCCAAGTAGTGGGATTCAGATATTTCAACGTCTACGGCCCACGCGAGCAGCACAAAGGCCGCATGGCCAGCGTAGCGTTTCACCAGTTTCACCAGTTTAATCAAGAAGGCAAGGTCAAGCTGTTTGGCGAATACGGCGGCTACGGCCCGGGTGCGCAGATGCGCGACTTTATATCGGTAGACGATGTGGTGGCGGTGAACCTGTGGTTTCTGGACCATCCTGCGCAATCGGGTATTTTTAACCTGGGCACAGGCCGTGCGCAGCCGTTTAACGATGTGGCGCACGCCGTAGTGAACGCTCTACAGCCCCAGTCAGTTGCCCAAAACGCTATTGAATACATTGCCTTCCCCGACGCGTTGCGCGGCAAGTACCAAAGCTACACGCAAGCCGACATCACTGCCCTGCGCGCTGTAGGCTGCGACCATGCGTTTGCTGATGTGCAAACGGGTGTAAGTCGCTATATGCACTGGTTGAAAAAGCAGGCAGCTTAAAAAATTCGTATAGGTTGCTTATTCGGGAGTTAGTTATTGCGTTAACGTCTGCGTGGCTTTGAGTTGGTCGCTAGGCTAAGCGTACACGCTGGGGAACCCGACGCGTCACATGGCTCTTTGCTTGGTTTGAACAGCCCGTGCTTCGGTTGGGTTATTGGGATGGTCAATACTATCAATTGCATAGCTGCTTGAGCAGTATCTGCGGCCTACAACGGCTAAAACACTCTGAAAACAGGCCTCAGAATACGTTTGGCGTGCCTTCAACGCCTGTTCTGTGCACGCCTTGGCACTTGGCGTGAACAGCTGTGCGGCTGTCCTCCGCCCTGCGGGCTCCCCCTTTATGCCGCTGCGCTGTTCACACCAAGCGCCAAGGCTGCGTACTGGCTAAGTGCGAATACAGCGGTGGATTACCTACCAAGGTCACTGGAGCTGGCAGGCGGTGTACTCAGCGCAGCGGCATAAAGGGACAGGAGGCGGCCCCAGGCCGCCACGGAGGACAGCCGCGCAGCTGAGTACGCCGCCTGCCAGCTCCCGTACAAAAGTAGCAACCCTCAAGCCAAGCAATCCCGCACCATCGCCGCAGCTCACAGTACAGCAACACTAATCTTCGGTCCGAGCTTTAACCGAGCACTCGCTCCACTGCAGCAGCCATGCGCTGTGCTGCGCCGCGTGAGCTGGCTAGCCAGTGCTGTCCGGCTTGCTGCTTGGCGGCATGTTGCTTTGCATCGGTGGCCAGTTGCAGCGCAGCTTGTAGTCCGCGGGCCATATCGGCAACTCGCACTGCGGCGCCTTGCTCTACAGCACTGGCGGCAGCATCGGCAAAATTAAAAGTGTGCGGGCCTACAACGATGGGGCAAGCTGCAGCAATGCCTTCAATTAAGTTTTGCCCGCCTAGTGGCGCAAAGCTGCCGCCTAGCAGGGCGCTGTGCGACAAGCTGTAGTACAGCGCCATCTCACCTAGCGAATCCCCTAGCCACACCTGCACTGGTGTAGCTGGTGTAGCTGGTAATACCTCTATAGCTAGCGCTGACACTGCAGCCGACCCAGCGTTGTTTTCGTGGGCCTTCTCAGTTGCATTGTCGACGCCGCTTTTTGTAGCCCACTGTGTACCCCACTTCGAGCGGCGCGATACGCTAAAACCGGCTTGCGCAATCAGCGCCGCCACTTCATCAAAGCGCTGTGGGTGGCGCGGTACTATCAGCCATTGCACACTAGACGCTATATTTTGCATAGCTGCTTGAGCAGGTTCTACGGCCTGTAAGGCCGAAATGGCTTGTAAAAATAGGGCTTCTTCACCCTCGCGGCTGCTGGCCAGCATGATGACTGGGCGGTGACTAGCCTGCTGCCACGCAAGGCCCTGCGCCACTTGCGCAGCGTCTAGCGCGATGTCGTACTTCAAATTGCCTTGCACGCTGATGTGCTGTGCGCCGATGGTGGCCAAGCGCTGTGCGTCAGCCTCGGTTTGCGCCCACACCTGCGCGAGCGATGCGTAGGCTGGGCGCGCCAACCAGGCCACGCGCTGCGCGCTGCGCAGTGATTTAACGTTGAGCCGCGCGTTGGCCAATACCAGCGGTACCCGCGCACGCTGGGCCTGTGCGCACAGGCTGGGCCATATCTCTGTCTCCATCAAGATGCCGATGTGCGGTTTAAAGTGTTGCAAAAAACGCTGCGTGGCACCCAGGGTGTCCCATGGCAACCACACCTGCACGTCGCCCGGCTGCAGCAGCTTGGCGCCCTCTGCACGGCCCGTGGCGGTGCTGTGGGTGAGCAGCAGGCGCATGCCGGGCAGCTGGCTGCGCAGCTGTGCTAGCAAAATGGCGGCGGCACGCGTTTCGCCTAGCGACACGGCATGTAGCCACACCACTGGGGTGCCCTGGCCCGGTTGTGCAGCGTGTATGTAGTAGCCAAAGCGCTCTGCCATGTGCTGGGCATAGGCAGGCTCGGCCTTAGCGCGGCGTGCCAGCTTGGCGCGCAGCACGGGCTGCAGCAGCCACATAAGTGTGCTGTACGCAGCCAACAGCAGGCTATGCATCGGTGGCCTTGGTTTTTAGTGCGTCTGCGGTGCTGTATGGCGGACTATCTTGTGCTTTGTGCAGTGGCGAGTTGACAGCTTTGCTCGGTGCTGCCGCAGTGCTTACCGCCAGCCAAGCGTCCCACACCGCGTCGACGGCAGGCTGCGGCTGCCCCACCACACTGCGTTGGCGCGGCCTGCCTTGCGGCCCCGTGCGCCACGCGGTGTCAAAGTTGTACAGCTGCACATGCGGTAAATCTAGCGCTACGGCAATATGGCTGAGCCCACTGTCTACGCCTATGGCACCGGCGCACTGGGCTAGCCGGTCGGTCAGTGCGTCCAGCGGCAGGCGTGGCCACACTTGTATGCGATCAGTGTTGTACTCGCTACGGCCCACGCTAACTGCCTGCATGCTGTTGTCTGCGCGTAGTGCCTGCGCTAGGCGCTGGCTGCGCTGCTCTTCCTCGTCGCTGCCGTGCAGCAGGCCGATGCTGTAGCCCTGAGCCAGCAAGCGTTGGCCTAGTTGCACCCAATGCGCCTCGCTCCAGCATTTATCAGCACGCGATGTGCCATGGATAAACGCTATGGTTTGCATAGCTGCTTGAGCAGCATTTACTTGGGTTACAAGGCCAAAACACTCTAAATTTTGGCCTTCCAGCGAGGTATGTGCGGGCGGTAAGCTGTAGCCCAACGCCAGCGCGCACTGCAGCCGCGCGCGCTGCACTGCGTGAATGTGTGCAGGTACGGGCACTGCCACATCGGCCAGCCAGCGCGTGGGGGCCTCGTAGCCCGAGCCGTCGGTACGGTTGGCCAGCGCGTAGCTTTTGCCAGTGCTAGTCAGTTGTGCGCAGCGGGCAATCAAGGCCGATTTAATCAGGCCTTGGCAGTCAATCACCACGTCGTAGCGTGTACGCGCCAAGTCGGCTCTAAAAGCGCTCCACGCAGCGCGTGTGGCCGCGTGCCACCAAGTTTTGCGCCACTGCCGCAGGGCGCACGGTATCACACGGTGCACGCCGTCGCAGCGCTGCACCAGCGGGGCAAAGCCGGGTTCTACCACCCAGTCAATCTGTGCGTCGGGCAACGCGCGGCGAATGTCTTGCACAGCCGGCATGGTGTGCACCACGTCGCCTAGCGAAGAGAGTTTGACGATCAGAATGTTCAAGATAGCGAACGACTGGCGTGCATGGCGGTTTAAGTTCTTAAGCGTTCAAGCTCTTGGGTGCTAGCGTGCCCAAGTGTCTCAGTGCGCCGCCGCTTGAATCTTCGCATCCGGTTTGACCGACCTTAGCAGCGCCATCATCTCGTCCTCAATACGGTGCAGCGCCGCTTGGGTATGCCCTTCAAAGCGCAGCACTAGCACTGGCGTAGTGTTAGACCCGCGTATCAGGCCAAAGCCGTCCGGCCAGTCTACCCGCAGGCCGTCGATGTCTGACACCTTGGCAGGTGCCTCAAAGGTAGCGATAGATTGCAGCTTGGCCACCACGCGGTGCGGCTCGCCCTCGGCGCAAGGCACGTTCAGCTCGGGCGTGCTAAAGCTGGTGGGCAGCGCGTTCAGCACAGCTGACGGGTCGGCATGCGCGCTCAAAATTTCGGCCAACCGGCAGCCTGCGTAGGTGCCATCGTCAAAGCCGAACCAACGTTCTTTAAAGAACAAATGTCCGCTCATCTCGCCGCTAAAAGGCGAGTTCACTTCTTTCATTTTGGCTTTGATCAGCGAGTGGCCGGTTTTGTACATCATCGCCTTGCCGCCTGCTGCCTCAATAAACGGTGCCAGGCGCTGGGTGCACTTCACGTCAAACAAAATTGTGCCGCCGGGCACACGGCTGAGCACGTCTTGCGCAAACAGCATGATCTGGCGGTCAGCAAATATCACGTTGCCGTCTTTGGTAACCACCCCCAGGCGGTCGCCGTCGCCGTCAAAAGCAAAGCCTACTTCGGCATCGCTGGTTTGCAGCGCGCGTATCACGTCTTGCAAGTTCTCAGGCTTGCTAGGGTCGGGGTGGTGGTTAGGAAAGTTGCCATCCACCTCGCTGAACAGTTCAATCACCTCGCAGCCAATCGCGCGCAAGATAGCCGGTGCAGTAGCACCCGCCACGCCGTTACCACAGTCCACCACAATCTTCATGGGCCGTTTGAGCTTAATGTCGCTGACGATACGGTCGCGGTACGGCGCATCTACGCTGATATTGCGCACGCGGCCACCGGCTTGCAGCACCCACGACTCGTCTTCAATGATGGTGCGCAGCGCCTGAATCTCATCGCCATAAATCGCCCTGCCCGCCAGCACCATCTTAAAACCGTTGTAGTCCTTGGGGTTGTGGCTGCCGGTCACCTGAATGCCGCTTTCGCACAGGGTATTGGCCGCAAAGTACAGCATAGGCGTGGTCACCATGCCCACGTCAATCACGTCAATCCCCGCTGCTACCAGGCCTCGAACCAGCGCTGCGGCCAGCGCCGGGCCGCTTAATCGCCCATCGCGCCCGACAGCCACTGATTTTTGCCCCTCGCGCAGGGCCGCCGTGCCAAAGGCTTTGCCCAAGGCCTCGGCCATCGGTTCGTTCAGGTCGGCGGGCACAATGCCGCGAATATCGTAGGCTTTGAAGGAGGAGGTTTGAATTTTCATAAGGTAATCGTGTTTTGAGGTGACACCCAAATTGACTGCAATTGATAAGGATTGTAATTTCGCTTCTGCTAAGCTTGGTTAACTATGACATTGCCCACAGAACTGTTGATGGCCAGCGTAGGCAGCGCCGGGGACATACACCCTTTTATTGCCGTAGGCCATGCCATGGTGCAGCGCGGTCACGCCGTGGCCATGTTCTCACACGCCCCACACCAGCAAGCTATTGAATCTGCTGGCCTAGAGTATGTGGATGCAGGCCCTACGCTTGATTATGAAGCCTGTGTCCAATCTGCACAATTGTGGCACCCGGTCAAAGGCATGGGCGTGCTGTGGCGGGCCTTGCTGGCTCCCAGCGTTGCACCGCTGTACAAAGCCCTGCAACAGCGCCAGCACAGCAACCTGCAGGTAATGGCTGGGCCGCAAATGCTGGGTGCGCGCCTTGCGCGTGACCATTTGGGCATTGCGCTGACCACGGCCTACACGGCACCCAGCATGCTGCGCAGCTGCGTGGCCCCCGCTACCATTGCACACACGTCTTGGCCGCGCGGCACCCCGCGCTGGCTGTTGCGGCAGCTCTGGCAAGCGGTGGACCACTACAAACTGGAGCCTATGGCGCGCCCTTATCTAAACAAAATCTGCGCTGAGCTGCAGATAAGCCCCGTGCAATCGCCCAGCATTTTTGGCCAGTGGATGCATGCGCCGCGTGGTATCACACTGTTCCCCGACTGGTTTGCGCCGCGCAAGGCAGACTACCCAGCCGCCTTGCAATACGGCGACTTCCCGCGCTACACGCTAGATGCGCAAGCTGCCCTGCCCGACGGGTTGCCGCAATTTTTAGCCCAAGGCAGCGCCCCCGTAGTGGTGATGCTGGGCACGGCCATGGCCCATGCGGCGGCGCAATTTGCTACCTGGCAGGCAGCGTTGCAGCGGGCCAATTTGCGCGGCATATTTCTAAGCGCCCATGCTGCGCAGTTGCCGCAGGCGCGCACAGACGGTGTTTTCTATGCAAACTACGCCCCGTTTACCACGCTGCTGCCGCAGTGCAGCGCCATCGTGCACCACGGCGGTATAGGCACTTGCGCACAGGCTATGGCAGCGGGCATTCCGCAAATTATTCAAGCCTGCGCGCACGACCAGTTTGAAAATGCACGCAACGTCAGCGTGCTGCGCGTAGGCCAACGCCTAGCACGCGATGCCAACGTGGGCCAAGCGACCAAAGCGCTGCAGTTTTGGTGTCAAAACCCCGCGCATTCGTCAGCACTTAACCATGTGCGACAGCAATCCCAATCTGGCGGGCTAGATAAAGTTTGCGATTTGCTTGAATCGGCTTGGGGATAATGCAGCGATGGTAACGACTAGGCATGTTTTTTTTATCGACGGGTTTGACCCCAAAGGTGCGTCTAGCTTTTACCAAAAACACAGCCTAGAACTTGGCAAGTACAACCTGCTCAGCGGTACTACACATGTGCTGGGGCCGCGCAGCAGGCACAACGGCATGACATCGCGCTGGCAGTGCACCTCGCAAGCGGGCGGGCACCCTGTGGCTACCACCTTCGATTATTTAGGGTGGGACGACTGTGTGCGCAGCCTGTGGGCCAGAACGCCGCTGCAATTAGTGCGGCAAGCCTTGCGCAGCCTATGGGGCTTTTCTACTACAGGTGCAGCACGTTGCCTACACGCGCTTGCACCCGCCACAGTACGCGCAGCATTGTTCCCATATGGCTTGGTGATTGCAGCTTTTTTAGCAGTGACTGCAGCTACGTTCATCACCTACGCCATTTTTAGTTATTGGGTGTTGTCGACGGTGCTTGTAGTGGCAGCCACCGCAGTTGCCGCACTGGCCAGCAGCTACCCCGCTTGGCGCGCACTGCAGCGCACGCCCACCACCTGGTTTTTGCGGGTAGTAGCCTTTGCCAATTGCCTAGCCCACCGCGAAAGCGCCGCGCTAGAAGAACGTGTGCGCAACTGGAGCCAACAAATTAGCGCCGCTTTGTCTGCCCACCAAGCCGATGAAGTGCTGCTGGTAGGCTACAGCGCAGGCTCTAGTTTGGCTGTGCATGTCGCAGCACAGATACTGCAGCAGGCCAGTGTGGGCGATGCAAAGCGCTTTGCGTTACTTACCTTGGGCAATTGCATACCTGTAGCAGCGGCGTTGCCCGCTGCGGTGCAGGTACGGTCTGACATAGCAGCATTAGGCAGCAGCCAGCTAAGCTGGGTGGACTACACCGCGCCTATTGATTGGGGGTCGTTTCCATTGGTAGACCCAGTCACTATGCGCAAAGTAGGTGCCGTTGCTACAGACAGTACTTTGCCAGCCACCCGAAAATTCTTATCCCCGCAGTTTCATCTTCTATCGTCACCCGACAACTACAGCGCCATCAAAAAAGACAAATACCAAGTACACCAGATGTATTTAAAGTGCCCTGAGCTGTTGGGCAGGTATGATTACTTTGCCATGCTGTATGGCAACCAAAGCCTGCTGCAGCGTGTATTCTAAAATCACCCACAATGTCCGCCTTTTGCCCCGTCTACCCCAAGCCACGCAAGTCTAAAACGCCCGTGTGGAAGGCTTTTTTTAGCGCCCGCCACTCATGGCTAGACGCCTTGTACGAGCGCAGCTACGCCATGCATATGGGCCAGGTGTCGCTCATCAATTCAACGCTGTTTATGGTGAACGAGCCAGCGTGTGTTAACCGCGTTTTGTCAGACCAAGTAGACAACTACCCTAAGCATGCGCTGATGGGCGAGGCCCTAAAACCGCTGCTAGGTGAGAGTATTTTTACCACCAACGGCGCGCAATGGCAGCGCCAGCGCAAGATGATGAACCCATCGTTTGCCCAAGCGCGCATACAAGTAGCCTTTGACCACATGCAGCGCGCCACCGACGCCATGCTGCAACGCATAGCATCGTGGGACATGGCCACGCAGCACGACATACAAGAAGAAATGACGCTTGTAACCGCCGACGTTATTTTCAGAACCATTTTTTCTATGGGCATTAACACCCAGCAAGCCAAACCGATTTTTGCCGCCTTTACCGAATACCAAGCTTTATCGCCCCGCCTCACCTTGCCCTTGGTCTACGGCCTAAAGTGGTTGGTGCCCTTTTGGCTACGCAGGCGCAGCAACCGTGCCGCGCAAGATATTCGCCAACACCTTGCCGCCATGATCGCCCCCCGATTTGATGCGTACGCAGCAATAGCCAGTGCGCCCGCAAATGACATTTTGGGGTCGCTACTGCAAGCGACTGATCCTGATACCGGCGCACACTTTGCCCGTGATGAACTGTTAAACCAAGTGGCCATGCTGTTTTTAGCAGGGCACGAAACATCAGCCAGCGCATTGTCGTGGGCGCTGCATTTGCTGGCGCACAGCCCAGACATTCAAGAACGCATGCACCTTGAAGTGCAGCGCGTGGCTGGTGCAGCACCACTGCAGGCGCACCAGCTCAAAGACCTAGAGCTGACATGGAATGTTTTTAAAGAAAGCTTGCGGCTTTTCCCGCCAGTGGGTTTTTTTGCCCGCGAGGTTGCAGAGGGCGACACCATGCGCGACAAGATCTTAAAAAAAGGCGACTCTGTCGTTATATCGCCGTGGCTCATCCACCGGCACCGCACCCTGTGGGACCGCCCTGACGAGTTTGACCCTGACAGGTTTACGACAGCCGAAGGCCGCGCCTCTGCACGCGACGCGTACCTGCCTTTCAGCTCGGGCCCGCGTGTGTGCATTGGTGTAGCGTTTGCACACCAAGAGGCCGCGCTAATACTGGCCAGCTTGGTACGCACTTACCAGTTCACACCCATGCCCAACCATACGCCCCAGCCCATTGGCAGGCTGACCATACGCTCTGCTAACGGCATTTATATTCAACTTACGCCTCGCACGCGCGCCGCCTTGCCATGAAAGAACGCCTGATTGGTTTTTTGCTGATGACCTTTATTGTGCCGCTGGCGGTGCTGGGCTATGTGATTTTGGTGTGGGTTGGCTTCTTGGGCAAAAACGAGCGCGCCCGCGCAGGCGTGCGCGCGCTAGACCACTTCGTCAACGCTACGGTTTTTAACGGCTATGCGTGGGAGTCTGTGTCGTCCCACGCGTGGCGCGAGCGTCACCGCTGGTGGGCCCGGTGGGTGATTCGCATCACAGATTTATTGCAAAAAAACCATTGCCAGCGCGCTAATAAACGTGAGCAAGTCATCGTGGATTTAGCTCTGTCCAAAGGGCTGGACAAAAAGACTATTTTTTGAAGTATGGTCACGCCTGTTCAACGTCGCTGTGTAGTTTATTTTGCAGGCTTTGACCCCAATGGGTCGTCGCACTACCACCGCAAATACAAATCACAAGCCGCACTGCAAAGCGCAGTGTCTGGCTACAGCCTAGAGGTAGGCGATAGGCAAAAACTAGGCCTACACTTATCTGCTTGGTCGGTTAAGTTCAATGCAGCGGCCACGTCTGCGCAAGAGACTACAGATACTGTCCACACAGACTATTTGTTCGCCCAGTGGGACGACATTGTGCGGGCGCATTGGTCGCGCATGGGCACGCTGGGCGAGAAGTGGCGCTGGCTTAAAACTTTTCTTGCCACCCAATTATTTTTCATTCGCGACGGCGCTGTACTGCGCATGCTGCGCTTGGCATGGCCGCCTGTGGTGGCCTTGGTTGCGCCGCTGCTGCTGCTGCTGGCGGTACTGGTTGCAGGGCTGGCTACGCCTGCAGTCAGCTGGTGGGCTTTTGCCGCGTGGGGTGTTACGCAGGCTGCATCGTTGTGGCAAAAAGTAGCGCTGACGATTGCGACATTTTTATTAATTAGCGGGTTGCTGCTATGGCTGGTGCGCAGTCTAGAGCGCAAATTTCATATGCTGTGGCTGATGCGCAGCTACCTATTTACCTACCAACAAGCGCACGGGCTGGTGCCTGGGCTGGATGCGCGATTGCAAGAGCTGGGCAGCGTTATTCGCCGCAATGTGGACGATGGACAGTATGACGAGGTGTTGGTAGTGGGCCACAGCTCGGGGGCTATTATGGCCACTGCAGCACTGGCTTATGCGCTAAATGGCCCGACTGATCCGCAGGCGAAACCGCGCCACACTGCGTTAGGTGTTGTCACACTGGGGCAATGCATCCCGATGCTGAGTAGTGTGTCTACGGCTAATGCATTTCGCGCGCAGTTAAAGCAAATAGCACAGTCCCACAACATCACTTGGGTAGATTTTTGCGCGCCTAGCGATGGCTGCTGCTTTGCGTTTGTTGACCCTACTGCACCATCGGGCGCTGCAGGTGCTGCGGACGGTGCGAGCGGTGCATACAGCAGCCGGCCTAAGTTGCTGTCGCCACGCCTGCCCACATTATTTTCCGCACCAGATTATCAGCAGCTATGCCGCCATCGGTTTGATTTGCATTTTCAGTACATTCATGCTGGCAACTTACCCGGCGACTATGACTATTTTGCTATTACAGCTGGTCCTTCGGATTTGCACAGCCGCTATGCATCAGCGCACAGTGTGACTGACTATAAAAAGTTTCGCCTCTTTAGCTGACCTGAAACTAAAGCAACAGTCAAAACCGGCCCTGCCATTGCGCCCATTTGGCCAACAAACGTTGCCTCACCGTAGGCGGCTGGTTTAGTTGCTTGTCCGCTGTACTGCTGCGCTGCGCAGCCAGTAGACGCATCACGTGCTCTGGCGACGTGACCATAGCTGCTACAGGGTCCCAATACACAGGGTAGTCCACCAGCGTTGCAGCTACCAGCTGGTCCACGCTTAGTTGTCGTGTGCGACGGCTAGCTACAGCTGGCGGTAAATCTACAGCATCGCACAGCCCCCAGCCCGCATAAAAGGGGCTGCCATACACCACTACTTTTACGCCGCGCAACATGGCCTCAAACCCCATCAGCGAGGTAATGACGTGTACCTCGTCCACTAGGCTGAGCAAATGGGCTGTGTCAGCATGCGTTAGCAATTCATCTGCCCACTGCATCGCATCGTGGCTGGCCGTTTGCCCTGCGCGCAGGCCTGCCATCACGTCGGGGTGAGGTTTGTACACCACGTAGGCATGGGGGCAACGCTGGCGCACCGCTTTGAGTAGCTGCAAGTTGGTGCGTACTGCATGTGCGCCCAGCCGTATTGATGCATCGGTTTCTACCTGGCCTGCCACCAAAATAATCTTTTTGCCACCGCTAGGGCGTTGCCACTGCGGTGCAGACAAGTTGTATTTAGTCAGGCCTAGCGCCACCAGCTGCGCACGCAACGCTGCAGCGCGTGTGATGTCGGCTGGGCTGAACTGCTTGGTTTGCAGTAAATGCTCTAAGTCGCTAGGTCGGGTAGCGTCAAAGTAAATACCGCGCGTGTCAAACACCCAAGACAGCGGCGCTACCAAATCAGCCCCTAGGCCTACTGATCGGATAAAACCGTCTTCTACGCGCACGGTAGCGCCCTGCTGCGCTGGCGAGGGTACATTTGCATTTGGCGCGCCCCAGACAAATCTAGCCACATTAGGCGCAACACCCATGCCCTGCAAATAGCGCCGCAAAATTTTCTTTTTGCGCGCAGAAAACCCTTGTGCATTTAGCGAAGGTGTTTGCTGATTCGCTTGTAGATGTGGCAAATTATCAAGGCGCTGTGTGGTATCGCATTGCACCGCATTATCTAGCGATGCTAGCAACGCGTCCACCTGCACAAAATGCTCAGCCCAATTGGGTAACTGCAACCCCTGCATCTTTTGGCACTGCGCTTCGCGCGCCGTGCTACCCACCTTGGCATAGTCTGCCACCGCAGTGCACCACGCAGGCACATCGGTAGCAGGCAAATACAAGGGTACATCGGCTGCAAACTCTCGGTACACCGCTAAATCGCTGGCAATCACTGGTGTACCCATATGCAAAGCCTCAGCCATAGGCATGCCAAAGCCCTCGGCAAAGCTGGGGAACAGCAGTGCCTGGGCACCGCGCAGCCAGTGCAGCAAGGCAGCGTCATTACAGCGCTGTACCCAGTGCACCCGCCCGCCAAAAGCTGCTGTATCGCGCAACTGCGCTTCTATCTGCGCGCAGTCCCACCCGGCCTGGCCTATCACCACTAAATGTGGCGCATCGTTGGGCCTATCTTTTACCAAATTACGCCATACATCTAGCAGCAATGCATGGTTTTTTCTTGGCTCAATCGTACCTAGCACTACAAAGTAAGGTTTGTCATGCAGGTTAATTGACAGGCCAGTGTTTTCATCATTTGGGGGCGCTGCATCACGCAAGGCTAGCTGCGCTGGTGGTGCCAGCTTTGCCACACAGCTGGGCGGCATCATGCGCCCTGCACTGTGCGCATATGCTTGCATTTGCTCTAGCGTGTACTGCGAATTAGCCACCACTGCCGCGCCCTGCAGCATGCGGTGTATGCGCACCCGGTGCCGCGCCGCCTCGCCTGCGCGGCAAAACTGCGGGTGCGTTAGCGGAATCAAATCATGCACAAAAAATACAGGGCGCAGGTGGTGCCATGCCAGGTTGCGCCACAGCGAAGGCAGCTCAACATCGTTATGCCCCGTATGCAAAAACACCGCTCCGTGCGCATTACCCGTGCCGATAGCCGACAACACCCCGCGTGCAATCAACACTTTAAGCTGGCTACGCTGCGCATAGTCCCAGCGCAGTAGAACGTCAATAACCTGCCCAGATATTGCAGTGCTAAACAAGCCACTGCGGCCGCGCCAGCGCAGCATAGTGCGGGCCGCTGGTGCGTAATGCTGCAAATATTCTAGGCTAACGCGGTCTACTCCCGTAGGGTGTCGCTGGTCAAAATAGCGCCCTAGCAGGCGTGTAATATCAACAACGACTGGCTTAGACACTTAACTTGATCACTTGGCTTAGTCAGTTTACTCAGCTGATGCAGCTAAGCGATTGGGCGTAACGCGCCAGCGCAGCCCTGCAGCGTCTGCATCAGCGTCGGGTAAGGCCACATAAAAGTTGCCATTAATCTGCGTATGCGTGGTCACATAGTTGCGAAACTTGGCATGCAGCGCAAGGTCTGGTTTATAAGCGTGTGGATTTGCCCAAAAGGCCTCTAGCCCTGCCTGGCAAGTCAGGCCTTGCATGTTGTATATCGCCTTGCCCATGGTAATAACTGGTGTGCCGTGCGACAGCGCTGAAAAACCTACTGTGCTGTTAATAGTGACTACGCCCTGCGCGTTTTCTAGCAGGGTAGGCAAGTGCTGGTCATGTATATAGCGCACACGGTTGCCTAAATGGTTTGCATGCGCCAGTTCATCAACCAAATGGGTGTAGTCGCTGTAGCCACGGTCTAGTGGGTGGTGTTTTATCAACAACACCGCGTCTTTAGGTGCATGGTGCGCAAACGAGCGTACCGTGTCGTTAATAAAGTCTGCCACTGATTCAAACGGTGAATGCACCGTAACCTGTGCGTCAGACGCCACCTGCAAAACGGCCAAAAAATAACTACCCCCGCCGTGCGGCTTAAGGTCGCGTAGCACATTAGCTTCTTTAGCGCGATAACGAATCTTGCGCATATATGACCTGGCCCAGCGCAGGCCGTCTAGCATAGTTAAATCGCGGTGGTGTTGATAACGCCAAAATATTGGCCACGCCACTGCCGCCGCTGTAAAGTACTTTACAGCGTAGCCTGCTGCAGACAAAAAGCTGGAGCCTACTTGAATTTCTTTAGCTGTTTGCGCTGGCGAAAAAGCGTCGTATGCCGATCTGCCAGTGGGCAAACTAGAGTGTGCGTTAACCCCGTGCTGCTCTAGCGTAATGAAGTTAGGCCGTACATAGCCCTCTTCAAACACCCAAAACTGCACGCCTTTAGCCAACGCCACGGCACGCGCCTGTGCATGTATGGGCCTGCAGTCACCGAATACAAAGACACAGTCAATGCTGTGCTGCTGAATAAACTGGGCTAGGTAGCCTGGCCAATCCGCCAGCGTACCCGTGTAGGCATGAGAATTTGTGGGGTAATAGAAACAATCACCGCCGTTAAAGTTAACTTTATGTACCTCGCGCGCACCCGACGCCAGCAGCCCTGCAGCTACACGGCTGAAAAACGGCCCATGCGGTCCTTGTAACAATAAAACTTTTTTACCTGAAAACTGTAACCAGCCAGCTAGTTGGGGGGAGTACATAGGTAGAATATTCGTCGAATATAGGTCGTTGTGACTAAAAAAACACGATTTTAGTGTGCCTGCATATTAGCAGTTAAATAGCTGCGAAAATCTTAGATATTTAGTAATCAACTCAATGCGTATTAACACCAAGTGCTGGATTCAGCATGTCCACCACATCCTGCATATTGGCGCAGCGCTTTGCACAGGGTTTTTGTTTACCGCCTGCAGCTCGCTACCCACATCTGGCCCCACCGCCAGCGCTATACAAAAGCAAGCTGACGGGCTGCCTGCCAGCCTGCAGCTAGTTGACATTACCCCGCAAATAGCCCGCCAGCTGGCCAGCCAAAAGCAGTCAGCCGGGTTTGGGGCCATATTCAACACGCCCAGCGCCACTGCCCGCGACCTGCAGGTAGGCGTAGGCGACACACTAGAAATAAATATTTGGGAAGCCCCACCCGCCACCCTGTTTGGCACCACCGACCAGTCTGCACGCGGTGCAACCATTAGCGCGTCGCGCAACACCACCCTGCCCGAGCAAACCGTTGGGGTCGAAGGCAAAATAAACATTCCCTTTGCAGGCAGCATTACCGTGACCGGTAAAAGCACGGGCCAGATAGAGGCTGAGATTGCCCAGCGCCTAAAAGGCAAAGCCAACCAGCCCCAAGTGATAGTACGTTTGCTACGCAACAACTCATCGCTAGCCACGGTAGTGGGCGAGGTGGTTAACAACACCCGCGTACCACTGACTGCGCGGGGCGAAAAGCTGCTAGACGCCATCGCCACCGCAGGCGGGTCTAAACAGCCCGTGCACAAAACCACCATCCAAATCACCCGAGGCACCACCACCGCCGTCATGTCGCTAGACAGCGTGATACGCGATGCGCAGCACAATATAAAGCTGCAAGCCGGCGATGTAATAACAGCGGTGTACCAGCCGTCAAGCTTTACCGCGCTAGGTGCCACAGGCAAAAACGACGAGATTAGCTTTGAAGCACAAGGCATTACTTTGGCCCAAGCGCTGGGCCGCGTAGGTGGCCTGCAAGACGCGCGGGCTGATGCGCAAGGCCTATTTATCTTTCGCCTAGAAAATGCTAATGCACTAGCCTGGCCCCGCAGCCCCGCAGCCACCACGGCAGAGGGCATGGTACCCGTCATCTACCGCATAAACCTGAAAGACCCCGCTAGCTTTTTTGCAGCACAAAGCTTTATGCTAGAAAACAAAGACGTTTTGTACGTGTCTAACGCACCAGCGGCTGAGCTACAAAAGTTTGCCAACTTAATCTACACCATCACCATACCTGCTATCAGCACGATTAATCTTTTGCGATAAGGCCTTTGGCTCCAGAAAGTTTATACGCCTTGAAAAAATTTCTCTCCCCGATCACAAAGTTACTAAGAAACACTGTTTTTGTAGTGACAGTTTTGGTGCCCACCAGCTTGGCATTTATTTATTACGGCTTAATAGCGTCTGACGTTTTTATCTCAGAGTCGCGGTTTGTAGTGCGCAGCCCGCAGCGCCAGCAAAGCAGCAGTGTGCTGGGTGCTATTTTCTCCAGCTCAGGATTTGCACGCTCACAAGACGATGCATTTTCTATTCATGACTATGTCTTGTCGCGTGACGCACTGCGCGAACTGAATGATAAGCTGGAGATAAAAAAAGCATACAGCGATTCTAAAATCGACTTTGTCGCAAGATTTCCTGGTATTTTGAATGAAGACAGCTTTGAGGGTCTATACCAGCATTATTTGAAGCAAGTAAGCATTAATCACAAAAGCGCAAGCAGCATCATAGAGCTAAAGGTACGCGCTTACACACCGGAACAAGCTTACAACATTAATGAAATGTTGTTAACGCAAAGCGAGCGCTTAGTTAACCAGATCAATGACCGCAGCAGGCTAGATTCTGTTAAATATGCGCTGACCGAGGTAGGTGATGCTGAGCGCAAAGCCAAGGAGGCAGCTTTGGCTCTAGCAAGCTACCGAGGCCAACGCTCGGTGTTTGATCCTGACCGCCAATCAGCGCTCCAGCTACAACAGGTTAGCAAGCTGCAAGACGAGCTCATAAGCGCAAAAATGCAACTTTCGCAGATACGCGGACTTGCACCCGAAAACCCTCAAATTCCAGTTTTACAAAAACGTGTTGGCGGACTACAAGATGAAATTGCCACAGAAATATCAAAGGTCGCAGGAACAGGTAACAACTCATTTTCCAGTAAATCTGCAGATTTTGAGCGATTAAATTTAGAGCGCGTATTTGCAGATCGGCAACTTGCTTCTGCAATGTCATCGCTTGAAAACGCAAGAAACGAGAATCGGCGCAAGGCGATATATATAGAAAGAATCGTAGAGCCCAATAAGGCAGACATTGCGCAAGAACCTAGGCGGCTTCGCAACATTGCAGCGATCTTGATGCTTGGTTTGGTTGCCTATGGCATTCTAAGCATATTACTGGCAGGCGTGCGAGAGCATCATGATCGATAGTGATAAAAAGAGCCCGTTCTTAAATGGCTTAAAGACACAAGCTAGGGTAATTTGGGCATTAATTCTTCGGGAAATGATTACTCGCTACGGACGTGAAAATATAGGGATTTTTTGGTTTTTTGTAGAGCCGCTGTTATTTATTGGTGGTATCACTTTGCTGTGGGGTTACGTTGAAGAAAGAACAGTATCTACTGGTACTGCTGCCGAATTCGCGATAGTTAGTTACCCCACAATGCTACTGTGGCGCAACACAACCGGCCGAGTAATAAAAGCAATTGAAGCCAACAAACCATTGCTTCACCACCGCACTATTAAAGCAATGGATTTTTATTACTCGCGAATAATTTTAGAATTTGCAAGCGTAACAACATCCTTTCTGATCATCTACTTACTCTTTCTAGCGATCGGCATAGCCCATGCTCCAGATGACCTTTTCGCTATGGTGAGTGGCTGGCTTTTAATTGCATGGTTTTCATTTTGCTTTGTTTTGATTATGGGTGCGCTTTCAGAAATGAATGACATTATTGAAAAGCTCTCGCACGTAATTCTGTACTTTATGTTGCCAATATCTGGTGCGTTTATTCCAGCCCATCTGATACCAGATGAATTTAGAGATTATCTATTGCTCTTTCCTTTGGTAGGATGTGTTGAGTATTTCAGATACGGCTACTATGGTGACGCTATGAAGAGCTATTTCGATTTGCAATACATCATTGTTGCCAACCTGTGTTTGACATTTTTTTCGCTAGCGTTAATGACTAAGGCTATCCGAAAAATTGAGCTGCAATGATCTACATCAAAAATCTAACCAAAACTTATCCATTGCAACATGGACGCGAGCAGCGAGTTATTCTTGATAAAGTTAATTTGAATGTTTGCAAAGGGGAAAAGTGGGGAATTTTAGGCAGAAACGGCTCAGGTAAATCCACACTAGTGCGGCTTATAAGCGGTGCTGAGAAAGCAAATTCTGGCAAAGTAACTCGTGAAATGACTGTCTCATGGCCCTTGGCTCTCGGCGATGCATTTCAAAGTTCTCTAACAGGCAGGGATAACACAAGACTCATTTGCAGGGTCTATGGCGTAGATTTCGAAAAATCAATCGCTTTCGTTGAGCAATTCGCTGAGTTAGGCCCTTACATGCGTGAACCAGTTAAGAATTACTCATCTGGTATGAGCGCTAGATTGGCTTTTGCAATATCGATGATCATTGAATTCGATTGCTATCTTATCGATGAAGTCATAGCTGTGGGTGACCATAGATTTGTAGAGAAGTGCGAACGAGAGCTTTTTGAAAAAAGGGGTGATCGCGCCATGATTATGGTTTCGCATAACGCAGATTTTATTAAACGTTACTGCAACAAAATTGCTGTCTTAAATAAAGCTAATTTGTACGCTTTTGATGACGTTCAAGCAGGCCTAGATTTCTACTATGCTTGCGCATAAAATATTTTCTTAAATCATAAGAACACTAAAATGAAAAAAATACTTTGCGTAGTTGGTACGCGACCAGAAGCTATAAAAATGGCCCCTGTAATACTAGCTCTGCAAAAAGAAAAGTGGGCAAGCGTTAGAGTGCTTGCTACGGCACAACACCGCCACTTACTTGACCAAGTACTAGCTACTTTTCAAATCAAAGCAGATATTGATCTTGACATCATGCGTCCAAACCAAGCGCTGTCAGCACTGACTGCTAGACTGCTTCAAGAACTTGATAAAGTATTGCTCGAAGAAAAACCAGACTTTGTAATTGCACAAGGTGACACAACAACAGTCATGGCAACAGCACTTGCTTGTTTTTATCACCACATACCCTTCGGTCACGTAGAGGCGGGCCTGAGAACTGGTGATATAGAAAACCCCTTTCCTGAAGAAGCAAACAGGGTAATTGCTGGCAGGTTAGCGCGGTGGCATTTTGCACCTACAGAAAGTTCACGGCAAAATTTACTTAAAGAAGGCATCGACAATGATCAAATCGCCGTTACTGGTAACACAGTTATTGATGCACTTTTGATGACTGCGGCGAAGGACATCAAAACCTCAATCAAACTGGATAAGACCAAGCGTATGATTTTGGTAACCTCTCACCGTAGGGAAAACTTTGGTGAACCTTTTCGCAATATATGTCGAGCTTTGCGAACGATTGCTGAGCGTGATGATGTTCAGATTCTGTATCCAGTTCATCCCAATCCTAATGTCAAAGATGTTGCCTACGAAATACTGGGATCTAACAGAAATGTCATTCTGTGTGAACCACTTGACTATGCGCCCTTTATTGCGATGATGAAGCAGGCTTATCTGATAATCAGTGACTCTGGTGGAGTGCAAGAGGAAGCGCCAGCTCTTGGAAAACCTGTGCTGGTTCTAAGAGACGAGACTGAGCGCCCAGAAGCCGTTGCATCAGGTGCTGTAAAACTTGTGGGACCACACTACGACCAAATTGTTGCATCTACCAATTTGCTTTTGGACAATGAAGGAATGTACAAGTCGATGGTGATAGGTGAATCTCCTTACGGCGACGGTAAAAGTGCTGGAAAAATAGTGAGTGTTTTACGAACCTACTTTGCAGTCTCTGAATGATTGACTGTTGACCTTGGCACCGATCTGCAATGCTAATCTGATGATGGCAAATAATCATAACTATTTATGAAGATAACTTCGGAAGTAGCTAGGCGCTGGCTACTTAAAAAAGTTAAATCTGTTTACGCAAGTTTGCGTAAACAGATAACTGCATACATACCATTTAAACCCTCAAAAGTATTATTAGCTGCAGCAACTGATGGACTGCCAGATTACTTTGTATGGGGTGTGATAGATTGGCATTTTCGCCATCAGCGACCGCAACAGCTTTCTAAAGCACTGGTAGATAGTGGACGGCGTGTTTTCTATATTTCGTCTAATTTTAGGAATGATCGCAGAGCAGGATTTGCAATAGAGCCGTTAGATAACGCTGGCAAGCTGTTTCAAATTAAACTTTTTTTAGCATCGCCTAAAGTTATTTACTTCTCAACGCCTAGTACAACTGAAGTTGAACAGCTGCAAAAAAGTATTGGCCAGCTAATTTGCTGGGCCAATACAAATCTCATAATTTCTTTTGTACAACACGCATTTTGGTGTGACATTGCAAGATCAATACCGAATAGTAGACTTGTGTACGACTGCATTGACCATCATGAAGGGTTTGGCAACAACGCTGTTGACATTATTTTCAAAGAAAATCAATTGCTGCGTGAAGCAGAAATCACAGTAACCACCTCAGAGTGGCTTGATTCACATGTAGCAGATAGAGCTAACAATCGCCATTTAATTCGCAACGCTACTGATTTCAGTCATTTCGCTGCACATCCAAAGTCACCCTACATTGACCCTGAAAATCGGAAAATTATTGGCTATTACGGCGCAATAGCTAGTTGGTTCGATACTGATTTGATTGGCGCTGTCGCTACAAATTTTCCAGACTGCTGCATTTTATTAATCGGTGCAGACACAGTAAACGCTAAATTAATATTATCAAAGCATCAAAATATTATTTTTACAGGTGAGGTGGAATACAAATACTTGCCTAACTATCTCCATAGCTTTGACGTGTGTTTGCTACCTTTCAAAATTCTGCCATTAACTTTAGCAACCAACCCAGTCAAGGTTTATGAATACCTCAGTGCAGGTAAGCCTGTGGTTTCTGTAGATCTACCAGAAATGATAAATTTCAATGGACTAGTTAACAGTGCCAGGTCTAAAGAAGAATTTGTCCTAGCAATTTCTAATGTGCTTAGTACTGACTGTTCGCCAGCAATGACAGCGGCACGAATAGCGTTTGCGAAAGAACAAACTTGGACGCATCGTGCTGCAAATTTAATTGCGTGTGCTGAATTAGCTTATTTTGAACCAAAGATCAGCGTCATAGTTGTGACCTATAACAACCTTAGCTACACCATAGATTGCTTGGCTAGCGTTGTAGCCAATAGCCAGTACAACGCACTAGAAATCATCGTTGTTGATAATGCCTCTGTTGACGGTACCACCGAATATCTACAAAGCTGGGCTCACGAATCACCCAACCGCGCGGTGATTTTGAATAATAAGAATGCTGGTTTCGCAGCAGCCAACAATCAGGGACTAGCTATCGCCAAAGGAGAGTTTTTTGTACTGCTAAACAACGACACGTTCGTTACACCAGGCTGGGTAAGAACGCTTCACAATCACTTAAAACGCGACTCAAGCATCGGTTTAATTGGTCCTGTAACTAACAATATAGGTAATGAAGCCAAGATTGTATTGGCTTATAAAAATATGGATCAAATGGTATCTGCCGCTAAAAAATATACGAGCGCTCATATTAATAAAATCAGCGACATTGCTACAACGGCCTTCTTTTGTGTGATGTTTTCTCGAGATTTATACAACAACATAGGTCAACTTGACGAGAGCTACGGCCTTGGATTTTTTGAAGATGATGACTACTGCCGCCGAGTAGAATTCGCTGGACTAAGAATAGTGTGTACTGATGATGTGTTTGTACACCATCAGCTTTCAGCTAGTTTTTTAAAATTGCCCTCCCAGATCAGAAGAAATTTATTTTTAAAGAATAAGGTCATCTATGAAAGTAAGTGGGGAACATGGAAGCCCCATCAGTTTCGCAAGTCACTTGGAAAGCGCAGTTAGAGATAACCCCGGTCAGATCACCGTTTGCCCACTAAATCACGCCATCACAGACATTACCGAGTGGTGTAATTTTTTTAATCCTTGCCTTGCTGCAGCAGTCAAAGCAAATCTTCTTGAAAAATCGCTGCCTTCGTATATCAATTTTTCAAATTTCGAAGGTAATTCTTTATCTGTCCAATAGCTGGAATATTGTGAATTACCTGTTTGTGACATAAACGATACAAAGTTATTTGCTCCGCTTAGAGAGATAAATGAGACGCCAGACTGATAAGCTGCAATGACACCGTGAAACTTCATACTCAATACGAACTTACAAGAAGCGATTTGTCGACTCAATAAAGTATTCGTATCGCAGATTGAAATTTTGTATTTTTTAAATTTGAAATTGTTGATTACCTCGTAATCGTCAACCAATGTTTTACCTGTACCCAATAAAATTAACTCAAGCGACAATCCAAATTGTTCAGTCAGGTCAGCCAATCTATAAATCATCTTGGTCTCGTAATTTGGTTGATTTCGTAGCACTAGCCCTACAGTTCTTGATTCGACTATTTGCTGAGGAAAAGCTCTTGCAAGTGCTATGTCAGGATAAACATCAATTTCTATTTTGGGATTGATTTGCGCTTTAAGCCATTTCGCGCTTTCGTCATCACGAGCGCAGAGTAACTTCACGTTTTCATGCAAAAAGAATTTTGTGTAATGCGCCAGCGCTGTCGGATCTGATCCAACCCAAGTAGGTACACCTATGCCATAGACGAATACAGGCTTTTTTAGAAACCGCTCGTTCCAATAGAGCCAAGAGATACCAGATGGTAGTAATAGGTCTCCACCACCAATGATAATTACATCTACTGAGTCAACAAGCAACTCAAAGTCAGGCAGTAAAACCTCTTGAACTGGATCATGGAAAATTACAACTTCATGTGTGGCAAATAATTCATAGAAGGCACTGAAAAATAGCTCATCACCATAATTTCCCCAACCGAAATACCCGACTAGACCAATTTTCATAACCAAATTCAAATATTTTATACTGATGAGTTTTGACAATAACGCCTGTATTGATAGTTAGGTATTAACTTGTATACAGGGCTAGCCATTAGCTTATATTTTTGATTATTTTAGCTGTTGTAGGCTGGTTAATAAATTAGAAAGTGGAGAGATTATTGGCGGCAAGCTAATACAGATTCGGCAAGCTTGTTTAGTCCATTTTTTGCTGTGTTAGATAGTGAAGAGCGGCTAGTGAAATCAGATCCCTCATAAACTAAGCGTTCAAATTTTGAAGGCAAATTTTCATCTGTCCAATAACTAGAATACTGACCATTTCCTGTTTGCATCATAAACGAGGTAAATTTACTTTCAATATTGAGAGATATGAACGGTACGCCCGACTTGTAGGCCGCTATCAAGCCATGAAACCTCATACTCAATAGATACTTGCATGAAGCTATTTCTTTGCTAAGCAGCAGTGTAGTGTCGCGTACTACTATTTCGCAATTGGGAATTTTCACATGTTGAAGCGCATGATAGTCGTCAGCTAGGGTGATGCCTTCGGTACCCAACAAAATCAGTTTCAGTGAGTAGCCAAATTGCAAGATTACCTCTGCAATTTTAAGCATTTGAGTATTGTCATACATTTCTTGGTTGCGCACTACCACGCCAACAGCCCGCGAATCTACCACGCACTGAGGAAATATCAGCGAAAGTACCATATCCGGATATAACAAAATTTCTCTGTCTAGTTTTAGATGGGTTTGAACCCAGTCGATACTTTCTTGATCACGACATGAAAATAGTTTAATGCTAGGATGCGATAAGAACTTCTGGTAGTGTGCCAACACTGTAGGATCTGGTTCAGCACCTCGATCTGGTACACCAACTCCAAATATAAAAACTGGTTTTGTTAAAAAACGTTCATCAAAATATAACCAAGATTTAAACCAAGGCATCAGAAGATCGCCACCGCCAATAACAATGGCATCTACAGATTCAACCAGTTGGTCTACGTTCAGTAGCAGCTCATTCTTAATAGGATCATGAAATGTGATCAGCTCATGACCAGCGAAAATTTGATGATGTATTTGCAAAAATAATTCATCGCCATAATTGCCCCAGCCGAAATAGCCTACCAGTCCAATCTTCATATGCGCATTCTAATAAATAGCTTACTTTATTGAAGCAACTGTCCAAAACGTACGGAGATATGTATCGATGAAGTATGCCTCTGATGATTTATCTTTGATTGCCGTGTAATCACGATCAAGCTCAAGAATGTACTTATCCATAGCGCAAACTATCGAATCGGCGACTGGCTGACTCAGTTTAAACATTGCTTGATTTTTCCAAATCTCATATGTACTTTTTATATCTGCAATTAAATTAGGTGCTTCTTTAACGTTACAGATTTGATGAGTATCAAAAATACGCGGGCTAAGGCCAAGATTTTTCATCTTTTCGAAGTACCACTTCAAAGTATAGAACTCACCCATTTCGAATAAGTAATTCTCTTCCGAATAACCCGTAGCCTCTTTGTAGTACGGCGCTGCAAGCGTACGCTCAAGTTGATTTATTGCAAACAATTGGAAATGTCCATCAGATTTAACGAATGCGATGCAGTCTTTGTTTGGAATTTCCAGGCAAGCGACGCCTTTCGCAGCAAGTAGCGATGCTATCTTGCTAATTGTCAACTCCGGTTGTTTGACATGTTCTATAACATCATTGCATGTAATTAAGTCGAACTTGCCCAAGCTTTCTAGACTATCTTTTTCAAAGTCTACCTTTAGCACTTTCGCCGATTCAACATCGCTCACATTGGCAGAGGCTAATTCAGCCAAATGTGACTGTAGCTCTACACCCACTACCTCTGAGAAGCCGTTATTCTTAAACGCTCTAAGGAATCCACCATATCCCGTTCCAACATCCAAGTATCTACCTTGCTTTTGAATGCATTCATTCATCTTCAACAGATTAAAAACTTGCTCTCCCCTTTGCACAGATGACATCGCAAACTCCACATACATTTTTTGCAGTGAATTAAGCGTAGTGTGAAGGCTTACCCAATCTTTGCTGCTGCCAACAGCTAGCGTTTGCTTGCTAAAGTAAAGCCTACTAAAGGCCTCTGAGACGCCAAACTTATCGCAGATATCTTTGTGAAACTCACTGTCTTGCATATCCAAAGCTATTTTTACTGCTTCGCTAGGGTTTACTAAATTGTGTTTAGTTAAGACAGGCTTTGGTGTGGGTATATTTTGGAAAATAATCTCCATTGCTTTAGCTCTGGCTTCCCAAGAGTTCTCATCAGCCAGCACGGCAAGTCGACTCTTGAATTTTGGGTCAGATTTAATAGCAATAGCTTTGTCAATGGCTTGGCTGAGTGATTCAGCAGAATTTCCCCGAAATACTTCTGGGAAAGCTACACATTCAGCCATCTCAGAAGTGACTACAACAGGCTTCTCTAGAGCAAAATATTCAAATAACTTCAATGGAGAGGTAGTTCTAGCGATCTCGCTAGGTGCAAAAGGAATAAAGCAGACGTCAAACTGGCGAGCGTATGCGGGTAATATTTTGTAGTCCACTGTCCCGAGATACAAAACATTTTCTGAAATTGGTAATTTTTCAGAACCACCATAATAATCTGGTCCTATAAACACGAAGCCTAAGTCGGGCCTAGCCTCCACTAGCTCTGTAATTGTCTCGTACCATAGCCAAGGTGCTAGCGCACCAAAATAACCAATCAAGTTGGTAAATTTGGCCCTGAAAGCGATTAGACCCTCAGGTAACGGAGTCATTGAATGAATTGGATTTCGATAGTGTCTGGTATCAACTCCGTTCTGAGCTAAAACAACTTTACTTTCACCAACAGCATTGATAGCTTCAGTCTGAAGTAGTTTTGCTGAGGCCACTACAAAGTCAGCACCGCCATTAAAAGCAAAATCCTTAAGAGTGAGTAGGCGCTTAATATTTTCAGCATCGCCGCTAATTTGTGGATCAATATGGTCTATGTATTCGTAAATAACTCGATGCGAAGCTTTACGTTGTGAAATTAGCTCTGGTGGTATGGAGAACGCTGTGCTGTAAAAAGAGTGAACAGCTCCCTCTATCACGTCAACTTCAGGTGATGCAGTAAGCCAAACGTTCTTAGCCACTTGTCTGAAACCATAAACTTGGTCATTAGTCCAATTCGCAGTTCTATATATCACCAAATAACCTAGTCGCCCAAGTGCTGAAGCAATGTGTTGCGGTCGCTGGTAGAGAGGCACATCCCAATCTATGATAATTTCTTGTACGAAAATACCTTTGTAACTTTCTCGATGCACAAGGATCTGGGTGCTAAATTGGTCCCAAGTTAAATCTGATTTTGAAGCACTGTGCAATAGTCGAGCGATGTACGTTTCTTTATCTTCGACATAGCTAGCGTGTTGTGCAACTTCGGATTCAAGCATTACAACGCGGCTGTTTGGCGCGCCGCTGCTAATTTCAAATAATTTATTTTCAATAACGTTTAGTTTTTTACTTAGCTGCTCTGTCGCAGGCCTGTACCAGCCCATAAAAGGTAGTTTGCTGTATTTGTGGCGCTGCGTGATTTCATGTAACCCAGGGAATTTAGAACCTACTTTTTTTGCCTCTTGCGATGCCACTAACTGGGACAGCAGGTCTAGCTTGCTGGTTCCAGACTTTAGTTTAGCCATGTAGTTTGCAAGCCCACTAGGGTCTGGGTTACGTCCCAGAATAATTCGGTATGCCTGCGTTAGAAAGGATTCACCATGAAGATCTAATAAGTCGTTTACGTTGGTCATTTTTATTGCTTCTGAACTTGTGATAATTGCGGGTCTTAATGTGGTTAATTCAATTTCTTTAACTATTACTTCGTTTTTATCGAACAGGGCTTTAGTTAAACCCTGTGCGTTAACTACGCTTTGAATATAAAAACTCGGCTTTTGCACGGCGTCAATTGCAAAATCTGATGCAAATAATTTCGCAAACATAATTCTGAATAACTTGCTAAGTCTCCATAACTTGCTCGCTTTGATGGCATCAATCTCAAATTGATTACCTGCAGCAGTCAACTTCCAACTATGGACAGTTTGATCTAAGCCTTGGATTTTTAACTGGTTTGCGTTATTGCTTTCTTTGAAAGCTTGGTCTTGTTGCTGTTGAACAAGATGAAGACTAGCTAACTCAACATTGAGTTTTTCAAGTTTGATTGTTAACTGATGCTGATAATCTTCAGCAATTTTGTTTGCTTGTTTAAGCAAATCAATTTCTTGTGTTGCTTTTAGAAGCAAATCACTTTGCAGCAATCTTTCTTCTTCTTTGGCGATGAGTTTGGATGCAAGCTCTGTAAGGCTTGTGTTTAGCTTGGAACATTCAGCAGCATGCTCCTTGGATATTTGGGTTAAGCCATCAGCGTGAGCAAGCTGTAGCTGCTGTTGTTCATGCTTAGCAGATGAAAGCGCTTGCTTAAATTCTTGAATACTATTCTCGAGCTTAGATATTTCTAGGCTGCGAACATCACTAATTTGTACTAACCTGGCAGCATGCGCTTGCGTTAGGTTTTTTTGTTCTAATTCTAGGGCAGATACATTAGCAGTGAGTGTTTGAATTTCTAAAATTAACTTATTGTGGTCAGCAAGATATTTTGCTACTTTTAAATCAAAGTGGTTTGTCCAAATCTTTTCTGAGTTACGTAGTTCATTTTTTAAAAAATGATTTTGCTGCAATGTTTGCGCATGTTCAGCATTTTGTTGCGCTTGCGCTATTTGCTGTTCCGTAAAAATTTGTTCCACTTTGGTCTTTTCTAAGTTTGCAATATGCGGACTAACTAAAACCCAGCACGCACTAAAGGTACAGCAGAAAAAAAGCCATAGTTAGACCATTTTAATGAATATACCTATAAACCATAAGACCAAGTTTAACAAAATCTTATTGATAGTCGTAAAGCCTGAATGCGCGCTGCAAAAAGGTTGCCATTTCCCGTCTTGTTACAGGATTAGACGGGCAAAAATTGCCTACACCGCAGCCGTTGGTTACGCCCATACGGGCTAGTTCTTCAATATAGGGAGTGTAAAAGCCTGAAGTAACTACGTCAGCAAATTGACCTGTCGCGGCTGGCGGCACAAAGCTAGCGCCACGCACAGCACGCACCAAAAAGACTGCCATTTGCTCTCTTAGCACTACAGCATCTGGACAATAAGCTCCCGCACCACATCCGCTGGTGATTCCGTCTAGTTTCATCGTTTCTATGTATTTATAAAAACCATTAGTGGTAGGTACATCTACAAAAGACGACATAACAGGATTGGACAGTGCTGGATAAGCAACTAGGTCGTACCCGTGGGTGGCTCTAATGATGAACGCTGCCATTTGGTTCCTAAACACAGCATCATTCGGGCAATACAGGCCTGTTGCGCAGCCGTTAGTGACGCCACTTCCGCGCAAAGATTCTATAAATGGTAGAAAAGCATCATCAATGGCTACGTCAGAAAAGCTGTTGGCCAAAACCAAATCTTTACTGGTACCCGCCACAATCGACCCAAATGTGTTGTGCGACGTGCGTGTACCAATCTTGCCGTTGAAAAACTGTATGCCTGCACTGCCTAACAACCCGCCATCAGGGCGGCCGGAGGCGCTGATGGCCATGTTGGTGGTGACGTCGTTGTAAGCAAAGCTAAATTTATTTTGTCCTTCGTAGAACTGCACTTGAAACGACACGCCGTCTGTTTTTAAATTGTCACCATAGGCAAAAGCGTTTTTCCAGGTGACTACAAACTTGCGGTTGGGGGCCACCCCTTCTGTGTGGGTAAATACGTTGCTGATTGTATTGCCAGACACTACCCAGTCGTGCCACCATGGGGCTAATATGCCGTAGGCAAGCGCGCCATTAGACGGGATGGGCTTAGTGTCATAGGTGGATGTAGGTAACACGCTGCAGTTGCCATCGCCCACGCATACAAAGCCGTTGGGTGTTACTTTGATAGAGCTTATGTTGCTTACACCGTAGTAAGCAATGTTAAATGGCAGGTTAACAGCTACCGAGCCTTCGTCTGCTTCGGCGGTATAGAGTGTCTGTACGTTCAGCGCGGTAGACGGGTCTGACCAAGGCGTGGAATTGATTTGTACTTGGTAGTTGCCAGCGTCAGCCACGACTATGGTACCGCTGGTTATAGAGGTGGCAGTGGTTGCGCCACTGCTATATAGATGCTTGATGGAGATAGGCACAGCTGCACCGGTGGCATTGGGTTTGACTATGGCGGTGTAGTGGCCGTCACCAGCAAATTTGTCAGGGTACTGGCCATCGTCGCGCATGGTGTAGTCAACTCCGTTGATCGTGCTTACCACCCCCAAAGTGCTAGGGCCCACGCCAATAAAAGCATTTATTACATAGCTGGCGTTTTTGATGTATTGGTCCCCTAGCGCTCTGTTGTCGGTAATCCAGGTAGTAGGGAAAATATAGGCGCCTTGGTTGGTGAGTGCGCGGTAGGCGTTAGCACGCCCCGCTACCCGCATAAGATTGTTCAGACCTGGTGCATATTCGGCTGAAGAAATAATGCGTTGCCTGATTTGCTGCATTGTGGCACCGGGCACGTAGTTGGCAATCAAGCCAGCAATACCTGCTACTACGGGCGCTGAAAAAGAGGTGCCATCGGCGTAAGAGTAAATGTCAGCTAGCGTGGGGGTACTAAAGGAGGTTGTGGCAATATCTTGACCGGGTGCACCAATATCAACCCAAGAGCCGTAGTTAGAAAAGGCAGACAGTGCATCGCTGCGGTCTGTGGATCCTACGCTGATGATGTTGGGCAACTCATAACCGGCTGGGTAGTTACGATCGCTAATGCCTTCGTTGCCTGCGCTGGCCACTACTAGTAGGCCAGCGTTTCCAGCAGCTCTGATTGCGTCGTATTCTGACTGCGAGTAGGCTGAACCACCTAAGCTTATGTTAATTGCCTTAATGTTGACGCCTGCACTTTTTTGGCTAACTATGTAGTTAAGGGCAGCAACTTCAGCGCTTACGTACAGCGCACCAGTTGCGTTAGCAGTTTTGAGAGCCATGATGCGTGTGTCCCACATCATGCCTGTTACTCCCATAGCGTTATTGCCTTTAGCGCCAATAACGCCAGACACTTGAGTGCCGTGGGTACAACTTGTAGAGCTAGGATCACCGTCGTTTTCGCCAAAATCGGCACCGTTGACGTCGCCAAAGGTTGGGGCTGGATTGGTCCACCAGTTGCCTGCTAAATCTGCGTGGTTTAGTTTAAAGCCACAGTCAATTACTGCAATAACAGGTGCAGTAGCCGCTGACGACCCTGTGGTTAAGTTCCAGGCCAAAGGCGTATCAAGGTCTTTACCGAGTACACCTGTAGGTGTGGTGCCTACCAAGCCTGTGTTGTTGTGGTGCCACTGGTAGCCATACAAATTGTCGTTAGGTACCGCTAGAGTTTGCTGCGCACCGGTGGCGGGTGCCGCTGGGCTTTTGACCTGGTGCAACTTCATGCGGTAGTCGGGCTCTGCGTAGCGCACTAGGCCGCTAGACTGTAGCCGCTCTATAGCTTGCGCCACGCTCAGGCCCGAACCGTTGAGGCTAAGCACAGCTAAATGGGGCGCAGGCTCTGCGGCAGCGCCTGCTGCATTAATGCTTTTGGTATTTTTGGTGTCTGAAGCGAAGTTGATTTCTTTGATAACGCTAAAACCTAGGCCGCGCACGCCTGACACGGCGTTGAGGCTTTTTAGGTTGCTACCGGTGACTGCGTCTTCAAAACGAACAATCACACGGTCTGGCGCAAACTCGGCGGTTTTTTGATTGGCAACTACTCGGGCTGAAACGGGGCTATTGCTGATAGCGCCTTCTATGGGTGCTTCATAGTTGCTGGCTTGCACAGACTGGCTTGTCGCAGGTTGCTCTCCCGTGCCGCCACCACATGCTATGGTGACTAAAGTTGCCACCATGCTGGCCATGGTGGCGCGGTATTTAAAACTAAATGTATTGATTGAAAGCATGGTGTAGATCCTAACTGTCGATTAATGTAATTATCGTTTACAAGATGTAGTAACACAGTATTTGAGCCTAGACTCTAGTGTGTACTTACGTTTGTATGTGAAATTTTGCACAGATGACTGTTGTGCGCACGTGACTATAGATTGGCTCGCGTTAACGATCCGTGACCTTACTGCGACCAATAGACTAAGTAGCCATTACCCGGTACGGTCACGTTGCGGCCAATCTCCACCATCACAAAAAATACATTAGGCGGGCCGCCCAATGGGTTGGGTGAAGCAGCTTTGTACAGCTTGAGCTTGCTGGTTAGCGTTTGCCCGCTGCCGGGTTCGACCCGGGTAAAGCCTGCTGGCGAGAACAAGCTAGCCATGTCGATAGTGCTGACGGTTTGGGTGCCGCCAATATCTGTAAACACTGCTGAGCCATCTAATGCAAAAGTGATGGTTTGTGATGCGGCTTGACAGTCTTCACGGCCAACCAAGGTTCTAGTGCCCACTTCAGACAAAGAGGTGACAGGCACCAAACTGTTGGGCACCAAAATATGCGTGCTTTTGGTGACGCTTTGGCCGGGCACGTTATTGCATAGCACTAGCAGCCTGCTGTTAAAACCTGCGTTTACTGCCGTTAATGACACGGAAGCACCTTGTGGGTAAATGTTGATGCCACCCGTAGTGTTGGTGTCAGTAATACGGTGTGTGGCGCCCTCTACTGTCAGCAAGTCATCGTTACCCACTGTTGTGCTACCAAGGCTGGTGATAGACCCGGTGGGGTCAGAGTATTTATAAATCTCACTGAAGGTGACGTTGCTAAACCTGCTTAGTTTGTCAATGCTGAAACCCAAAAATCCATCGGCTACTGTGGTGGTAGCGCGCGAAGATACTGAAACACCTAAGTTACGCAGCCCCATAGATGCCACGCTGCTGACCGTGGTGGTAGCACCGCTAAACAAGGTGGAAATAGTGGATGGGCGGAAGTTGAACCCTGCGCGGGGGCTGTTGATGGTAAAAGTGTCTGTTCGCCCGTCAGACACACGTCGCCTGATATAGGAGCCAGTGCCAGCGTCAGCCGAAATGGTAGCCAATGCGCCGCCGAACGACAGCGTAGTCATCAAGCCGCTAGGTTGCATGGTGAGATCCCAGCCAGCGGTTACACGGCCTACAGCGGGCAGTGTATTAGCAGCTTGCCGCGTGCCAATGACAAGACCTTGGTTACCAGGCTGCAACATGACGAAACTGGCGCGGTTATTAGCAGCTGGCAAATAGTACAAAGAGCGCCCAGAATTATTGTGAGCCAGATTTTCAGCATCGTAGTAGCCGCCCTTAGGTGATGAAGCAAAACGGGTTAGGCGCTGGGGCGCACTGCAAGTGACTGTGTTGTTACCGCAATCTTGCCCCATGAATTCGCCGTTATTGTCTATAGTAGCAATACCTTGTGAGCTGGTCAGCAGCCCTGTAGCCGATGTGCGCTCATAGGCTGTATACACATAGGTGCCCGATAGATCTTTAAGTGAAGACGCCACCTCTGGCAAAACGATACTAAGCGCATAGCTGCCCGGCACGCCGTTAGGTGATAGCGAGAACAACATACCCGATGGCGCTACTATTTGCGCTTGATCAGTAACGGAGAATCCTGTAGTGAACCTGCATGGTGCGTTGTGTACGGTATTTAGCTGAAATGACTTGCCGAAAGGGTTAACGCCCGACAGTGTGGCCGCGTCAAACTGCCCTACCCCGACTCTGTCGACACCGTCACTGCTTTGTAAATTTAGTATGCGGTATTTGCCCGATAAAAGATAAGGACACACTGTGGGAGCCAATGTAGGCGCAGCAGCATCCAGCATGGACAGCGTCGGGTTGGCTGTGACAACTGATGCGTTCTTGGTATCAGCCCGTTCAAAAACTGTGGTGCTGATTTGTGCAAACGCATCAACCTGAGCAGCTTGCCCGGAGGCTGTCTGTGTCGTCGGAGGGGTTTGTGCCAACGTGCTTGGCCCACTGATAACCGCTGGACTGGATAGTTGCCCTCCACCGCAAGCTGATAAAAACAGCGTTGAAAGCAAAGCAGATGCTGCTAGAACAATTGATTTCCTAGGCAACCTATGGCTTGGTGCTAAAGTAAAAAAATTCATATTAGTTACTAGTTGGTACTTTTAGATAATTTTTGTCACTTTATTATGTAGAGTATTGGATTAAAAATCCAGTCGATTGCATGATTTTTATGATGAAACCAAACAAATGGACTAGTGCATCTACCAGATTTGCAGCAATTTCAATACGCAATCGCATCTCCGAAAAAGGCTAATTCAATTCGCACTCAATGATCTGTTGCGCAGGGACATTGAGCTGATAAAAGCGGTGCGCTAATTTGCTACAAATTGCATAGCTGCTTGAGCAGGTTCTACGGCCTAGAACGGCTAAAAGCTGTGGTGGTAGTGCCTAGCTAAGGCGGACTATCAACAGCACCTTAGTCTGCAGAGTCTCTTTGTGCGATGTCTTGGGCTGCAAACATCATGAGTGATGCGCTGCTGTAAATGCAATTTAGCCTAAATCTCACAGTTAACCAGTCATAGCAAACCAAGCAAACTGACATATCGGTACAGAAATACTAATATAAGCACGTACCTTACATTTAATAACTAAATAATAAGATTATTTTATGCCTTTGAGGGTGTGCAGCATGCGAATGTAATGCATTATGTTTAAAATTTTATACATAGTTAAATTACAAAGAATATATGCTTCAAAAAAACAAACTTAACCTGTCAGCATCAATTGCGATGGTCTTAATAGCTGTATTGGCTACGGCCTGCGGGGGTGGGTCTGGTGACACCGCAACCGCTGATACCGGCCCAGAGGCGATTGCTACGCTCACTGCCCCTGGAGATTGCTTATCTACTACTGTGACTTGGGTTGTCGCTGGCAAAACTTGCAGCGCTATGAGCCAGATAGCCGCCAACGGCACCAGTGCCTTGGCCACCGATGTGGGGGCGCCCACTTTTGGTTCGGCCTCTTTTCTGTGTACCAATGCGAAACTAGCGGCTAGCCCGTCGGCCGCACCAGCTGGTACATGCCTAGAGCCGACAATGCAAAGCGCCAAACTGTCTGGCAACATTAGCTCATCACGGGCAGCTTTTACGCCCACTTTCAACGCGGGTTATTCTATTTACACGGCGGCATGGCCGATACTAAACAAGCACCCTGGCAGCATGTTTCAATCAGGTCTGTTCAGTACTTGGATGTTCGCCAAGTACCCAGAAGGTTTTCCCAAGGGCATAGAACCCAACAATAATTTTTACACCGATATTGAGGGAGGCCTTGGCTGGTGGCAAAACCAACGCTTTCCCACCGAAACGCCCAAATTCCTCATGGGGGGTGTGGCATTGAACTTCAGCATGATTGCTAATGGCCCTGCGACAGGTGGCGGGGAGTGGAGAGATGCTGCTACTCCTTACGGCTTATACGGCGTAGCGCAGCTCAGCCCCCGGCTGTTGTTTCCCCCTGATGGCTTGAATTTGAAACAGGGTACGAATGGTGAGCTATTTGGCTATGGTTATTTGCCCCTTCCTTTCACCGACCCCAAGCTTAAAACTGCTGGCAAAGATGTGCCCACTGGCGACAATTCTTGGACGTTGTTTTTGAATACAGAAAACTTTAAAGGCCCCGTAGCCTTCTTCACCCCTTATTTTTGGTCACGGGCATCCGCACTTGGCATCAAAGATATCAACGGAAAGTTGGTAGATTTGAACGGGAAGTTTCTGGACTCGCGTGGTACTGACCCCGACAAACCCTTTGATATTGAAAACCAAGGCATGCCAGGCTACATATCAGTTGACGCTAAAGGCGAAACCTATGCGCGGATCGCACCAGTTTCGTTTCCCCGCGATGCCAACGGCGATTCGATAGTACTGCACCGTCACATTGTGTACAACAAAAACGCGCTTTGGAGTTCGGTTCAAGACTGGTTCAAGAACGGCAAGGCCGCAAGCGGTGTCATCGACATGAAGGAGTCCAGCGAGATGGCCTACGCAAACGAGGGGGGAACAAATTGGGGAATAACTCCGGTGGGCAAGGACGACCCTCATTACGAGATAGATTGGAACTCTTTCGCAAAATTTTCCGCTGTCAGTTCCAATACTTTTGGTTTTAAATGGATTTCACAATTGGCATCAAAAACAGGCTCTGCCAGCAACCCGATGGTGACCATGCCGGAGTACTATCGCTTAGTGAAAAAAGTTAATGGCAACCTTACTTGGGCGGCAGTGCAGCCCAACGATGTGCCGTCTGAGACCGGGTTAAAAACGGTAGAGTTTAAGCGTGCGCCATTACAAAATCAGCCAGCCTACACCACACCGCTAGACGATGCGAGCCTGGCTAACGCTGCGAGTTCATGGAAAACTCCTGGGCCAGCCAAAGGCGCAGGCCCGTTCAAAGCCCAGCTGGGGGATGGCAGTACGGTGACCTACTACTGGTACCGTTTTGCAGACCAGCCTGCGCTATTGAATGCAGATTTAACAGCAGCAGAGCGGGAGCAAATGCAGCTGCGGGTGGAAAAGCTGCACAAATCTTGGAAAATTGACCAAAACTACCTACCTGGCGCCACCACAGGAAAGCTGGCTAGCCTAGACCCTAAACTGGTCGTTACGCCGCCTGCGGGGCTAGAGGTTGGCTACGTGCCGATAGTCACCCGGCAGGAGAAAACGCCTTAGTACTAACTGCGGCACCTAGTACTAACTGCAGCACCCAGGCCACCCGCAGCAACAGCACATATTAGCTGTCGCGCGGTAGTCTTTTACACAGCGATATGTGCACGCTTGCTGGGCGGGCACAGCTTCTTTTGGCGGCGGCCGTTGTGGGTAGCTTCTACAGTGCGGATTTTTCCCGTTTCAGCCAGCCACTGGGCGTGGTCGTGGCGGTACTGAATGCCTAGGTCTTTGGCTGCTTGGTAGATGCTTTGGCCGGGGGTTTTGGTGATGTGGGTTAGAAAGGCGTGGCGCTTGGGGCTAAGGGTGTAACAGTCGGGTGTGGGCACCAGGTTGTAGCCGCCGCCTACGGCTTGGCTCCAGGCCAGGTCAAATATAGGGGCGTGCTGCAGGGTGGCGGCTGATTTGCCGCAGATCAGTTTGACGACATGTACGCAACGCAAATTGTAGGGTGGGGCTGCGACTGAAGATATCAAGGCCCACGGCGTGCAGACGCTTTTGGGGCATGAGGCATACAATTAAACTCAGGTGCATACAAGCCGCGCTATGGAGAATCACTATGAACGCTGTCATTACCGAAAGAATCCGTGTAGATGCGCACCACGCTGTGCATATTGTTGACGCGCGCTTGGTGCCGGGCGAGGAGGTAGAGGTGATAGTAAGGCCTGCGCAGAAGGCAGGCAAAAGTTTTTTGAAAACTGCGCTGGGTATGAACCTGGACTTACCGGCTGATTATTCTGTAAGCTACGAAGAACATATTCGGGGTCGTTAACGCATGGCTACTTGGTTTATTGATACGGGTTTTGCTATTGCGCTGTGTTGAGCAGCCAAGCTACCCTAGCAGTTGCGGGCATTGCCTGCGTATCTACACCCTGCCAATCACATGTCCGAAAACGGCTAATTTAAATTGCACTTGGGCGTATCATGCCCTTATGACGCTGTATTCCGATGATGCTTCTGCTGATATTTACTACCAAGCCACTTTAAGCCGCGACGCGCGGTTTGATGGCTGCTTTTTTACCTGCGTAACGACGACGCGTATTTACTGCCGCCCGGTGTGCCGGGTAAAAGCGCCTAAGCGGGAGAACTGCCGGTTTGTGGCGCACGCTGCGCAGGCGGAGGCCGCTGGCTACCGGCCGTGCCTGCGCTGCCGGCCCGAGCTGGCGCCGCATTCGCTGATATGGTCTACGCAGGACGCGTCGCACACGCTGGCGCTGCAAGCGGCGCGGCTGTGGGACGACCCTACATCTAGCGCGGGCCAGTTGGCTTTGCCCAGCGTGGCGCAGGTGGCAGCCAAGCTGGGGGTGAGCGACAGGCACTTGCGGCGGATTTTTGAGGTGCACCTGGGCGTATCGCCGGTGCAATACCTGCAAACGCGGCGCTTGCTGTGCGCCAAGCAGCTGCTAACCGACACGCGCATGCCAATGGCCGATGTGGCGGTGGCCAGTGGCTTTGGCAGCTTGCGGCGGTTTAACACAGCGTTTGTGCAGCACTACCGGCTGGTGCCTACGCGGCTGCGGCGTGAGGGGGCGGCGTCTGCAGCGCCGTCGCTGTCGCGGTCTTCTTCTAAGCTGCCAGCTAGCTCAGCAGGCAACATGGACACCGGCAGCACCCGCGTGGACACCGGCAGCACCCGCGTGCTGCTAGCCTACCGCCCGCCGTATGACGTGCAGGCGATGCTTGATTTTTTGCGTCAACGCCAAATAGATACTATAGAAAACATAGCTGTTCGAGCAGGATTTACTTGGGTTACCCGCACTTTTAGCCTTAAAAATGGCACTCAAAATGTCACGGGCTGGCTGCAATGGCACTTTGACGAGGCGCGCTGCGTGGTGCAGCTAGACGTAAGCGACAGCTTGCGCAGCGTGCTGCCCACGGTGATAGCCCGCATGCGTGCCGCGCTAGACCTGGACGCTGACCCCGCAGCCATTAACGCGGTGCTGAGCGCGCACTTTGCGGGCACTGAGGGCATTCGCGTGCCGGGCTGTGTGGACGGGTTTGAGGTAGCGGTGCGCGCCATTGTGGGCCAGCAGGTAACGGTGGCGGCGGCTTGCACGTTTACAAAGCGTATTGCGCATGCTTTTGGCGAGCCATTTGCTATGTCACCTTTTACGTCACTTTCTGCATCACCTGCTACATCACTTTCTGCGTCAACTGCTGCGCCCTGCCCGCAGCTTACCCGCCTGTTCCCCACACCCGCTGTGTTAGCGCACGCTTCGCCCGACGCGCTGGGCGTGCTGGGCATCGTGCGCCAGCGCCAAGCCGCCATCATCGCGCTGGCGCAGGCGGTAGACAGCGGCCAGCTAGACCTGAACACGCCCGCCCGCGCGCTGCAAACCATTGACCAGCTCAAAGCCCTGCCCGGCATTGGCGACTGGACAGCCCAGTACATCGCCATGCGCGCACTGCGCTGGCCTGATGCCTTCCCCGCTGGCGACGTGGCGCTGCACAACGCGCTAGGCCTGCGCGGCGAGAAAAACCCAGCCCGCGCGGCCGAGGCTGCCTCACAAGCCTGGCGGCCCTGGCGCAGCTATGCGGTGCTGCGGGCGTGGGAAACACTATCAATTAAATAGCTGCTTGAGCAGGTTCTACGGCCTATAAAGCCTATTTGACTATGAAAACTACCCACATTCCAGTACAACAAACCATCCACAGCGCGTGGGGCCCGCTGCTGCTGGCCGCCACACCGCACGGCCTGTGCGGCATGTGGTTTGACGGCCAAAAACACAGGCCTGATGCCAGCGCCTGGCCTGTAGCGTCCAGCCCGTTTATTGACCAAGCACGCCAGCAGCTTGCCGACTATTTTGCAGGCCAGCGCAGCGCATTCGACCTGCCACTAGACCTGGCGGCAGGCACTGCCTTTCAGCAAGCGGTATGGCGCGCCCTGCTGGCCATACCGTGCGGCCAAGTGGTCAGCTACGGCAGCATTGCCAAAGGTATGGGCAATGCTGCCGCCGTGCGCGCCGTGGGCGCTGCCGTAGGGCGCAACCCGATAAGTATCATCGTGCCCTGCCACCGCGTGCTGGGCGCTACCGGCGCGCTAACGGGCTACGCAGGCGGGCTAGATCGCAAAAAGGCGTTGCTGCAGCTAGAAAACGCTGCCGCCTTGCGGCCAGAGCTGGCCTTGACTGCCTAGACAAACGCTCTATTTTTTGCATCAATCAAGCCTGTAGACAGCATTAATCCTGCTCAAGCAGCTATGTTTTTTAGAGCATACTAGGCCTTATGAAATTTGCTACTGCGTTTGAATTTATTTTGCTGGCCGCTATGTGGGGTGGATCGTTTTTGCTGATGAAGATGGGCGCGTCTGAGTTTGGGCCTTTTGCCACGGCTTTTTTGCGGGTGCTGCTGGCAACCGTATTTTTGCTGCCTTTGCTGCTGTGGCGCGGCCAGTGGGCCGCGCTGCGGGCCAAGTGGCGCACGGTAGTGCTGGTGGGCGCGCTGAACAGTGGCGTGCCGTTTGTGTTGTTTGGCTTTGCGGTGCTGCACATTAACACCGGGCTGGCGTCTATTTTGAACGCCACTACCCCGCTGTGGGCCGCGTTGGTGGCCTGGCTGTGGCTGCACGACAGGCCTACACCGGTTCGGCTGCTGGGCTTGGCCATTGGCTTTGCCGGCGTGGCCGCGCTGGCGTGGGACAAAGCCACCTTTCAGGCAGGCGCTGCGTCGCCCAGCCTAGCCGGCCTGGCGGTGTTGGCCACTTTGGTAGCCACGCTGTGCTACGGCATAGCCGCCAGCCATGCCAAAAAATACCTCACCGGCGTGCCGCCACTGGTCAGCGCCACAGGCAGCCAGATAGGCGCAGCGCTGTTTTTGCTATTGCCCGCTGTTACGCACCTGCCTGCGAAAAACCCCAGTGGCCTTGCGTGGCTTGCTATCACGCTGCTAGCACTGTTTTGCACCGCGCTGGCTTACATACTGTACTTTCGCATCATCGCCACCGCAGGCCCCGCCCGCGCGGCGTCGGTTACCTTTTTAATCCCCGTGTTTGGCGTGGCGTATGGTGTTTTGTTTTTAAACGAAGCTGTCACGCCCACTATGCTGGTGTGTGGCGCAGTCATCGTGCTGGGCACGGCGCTCAGCACAGGCTTGCTGCGCTGGGGTAAGGCGGGTTTAAAAACGACTTAAATCACGCTATCGCTTTCATGCCCGACTCTGTGCCCGACTCTGCGCCCAAATCCGTGCCCAATTTCAGGCCAGATTTCAGCCTACATTTAAGCAGCAGGCACTACCTGCTGCCGTACAAAATCCATAAACACCGAGGCAATGCGTGGCAGGCGGCGGTCGCTGCGCCATACCATTTGCCAGTTGCGCGCAATCGGTAAGCCTGCCATGGGCAGCACGGCCAAGCCTTCGCGCGCGGGCGTACTTGCCAGCGCATGCTGCGACACAATGGCCAGGCCCAAGCCAGCAGCCACAGCGTGTTTGATAGCCTCGTTGCTGCCCAGCGTCATGCGGATGCGCGGGGTAATGTGATGCTGACTCAAAAAATCTAGCGTGGCTTGCCGGGTGCCCGAGCCTGGCTCGCGCATCAGCAGGTCGACACCTGCCAGCTGCTGCAGTGGTCTTTTGCGTGGGTTGTGTACAATTTTTTTATGCGGTAGTTTTTTATGCGCTACTTTTTTACTAGCTGCCCAAGCATGTTTTACGGGGCCTATCAACACCAGTGGGTTGTCCATTACGGTGGCGTGCTGCAGTGCCAAGTGCTGCGGCGGCATCATCATCACGGCCAGGTCGTCTTGTGCACGCTCTAGCCGGCTGATGATGGCGCTGCGGTTGTCAATCGTCAGGTCAATGTCGATGCCGGGGTAGGCGTCGACAAAAGGTTTAAGCCACTGCGCCAGAAAATACTCAGTGGTGGTAACGCCTGCGATGCGCAGCGAGCCGCGCAACATGCCCTGAAAATCGGCCACGCCTTCTTCAAACTCGCGCCAGCTGGCAAACATGTGCGTCACCGTGGCCAGCAGGTCGCGGCCCGCGTCGGTTAGCTGCACGCCACGGCCAGCGGGGGCCAGCAGCGCAATGCCTACACAGGCAGCCAGCTCGCGCAACTGGGTGGACACCGTAGGCTGCGTAAGGTGCAGCGCCTGCGCGGCTTTGGTAATGCCGCCCAAGCGCGCCACGGCCTCAAAGCTGCGCAGCTGGGCAAACGTAGCACGCGGTGGTTTGGATAAAAGCATACGAATTAATCTATTTAATTTATGCAAATACATTATTAGACACCAATGCGTAAAAACTGCAAACTTGTGGCATGTTTAACCCCTAAGAGAAGTTTTTAATGACACCCACCGCTATATCTACCACCCCCACCATGACACACAAAACACCCATCACCGTAGCCTATGGTGACGGCGTGGGGCCAGAAATTATGCAAGCCACGCTGCACATATTAGAAGCAGCAGGCGCGCACATTGCACCCGAGGTGATAGAGATTGGCGAGAAGGTCTATCTCAGCGGCAACACCGCTGGCATTGCCCAAGAGGCTTGGGCCAGCCTGCGGCGCACCAAGGTGTTTTTAAAATCGCCTATCACCACACCGTCGGGCGGCGGCTACAAAAGCCTGAACGTGACCGTGCGCAAAACCCTAGGCCTGTACGCCAACATACGCCCCTGCGCGGCCTACCACCCGTATGTAGCCACCTTGCACCCCGCCATGGACGTAGTGATCGTGCGCGAGAACGAAGAAGATTTGTACGCAGGTATTGAACACCGGCAAACCGACGAAGTTTTTCAGTGCTTAAAGCTGATCACCCGCCCGGGCTGCGAAAAAATTGTGCGCTACGCTTTTGAATACGCCGTAGCGCATGGGCGAAAAAAAGTGACCTGCATGACCAAAGACAACATCATGAAGATGACCGATGGCTTGTTTCACAAAGTGTTTGACGAGATCAGCGCCGAGTACCCTGCTATTAAAACCGAGCACATGATTATTGACATTGGCACCGCGCGCCTGGCGTCTAGGCCCGAGCAGTTTGACGTAATCGTGACACCTAATTTATACGGCGACATTATCTCGGATGTAGCCGCCGAGCTGACTGGCAGCGTGGGCCTGGGTGGCAGCGCCAATATTGGCGAGCATGTGGCTATGTTTGAAGCTATCCACGGCAGCGCACCCGATATTGCGGGCCTGGGCGTTGCCAACCCATCAGGCTTGCTGCTGGGTGCCGTGATGATGCTAGTGCATATTGGCCAAAACGACGTAGCCCAGCGCGTGCACAACGCTTGGCTTAAAACGATTGAAGATGGTATTCAAACTGCAGATTTAACGTCTGGTATCACTGCGGGTGGCACAACGCGTAATACAGCGAATGGTGCAACGGGTGACACAAAAGCAAAACCTGCCAGTACTGCTGCATTCACTGCTGCGGTGATAGCCCGTTTAGGCCAAACGCCGTTAAAGCTTAAAACGGTGCACTACGACTCCAGTGCTTCAAGCTCCACCGCTTCCGTGCACACGGCGCAAGCTGCCAAGCCCCTGTACACACCGCGCCCACCAGCGCAAAAAACTTTGGTAGGGGTAGACGTGTTTGTGCACACCACAGGCGTGTCGGCTGATTATTTGGCTGGTCGTTTGCAAACTCTGTCGCAGCAGCCCAGTGCTACGGGGTTTAAACTGCAAATGATCACCAACCGGGGTGTCAAAGTATGGCCAGGCGGCTTTCCAGAAACTTTTTGTACCGACCATTGGCGTTGTCGGTTCTTGGGGAGCCCTGTGGGAACCAGTGCTGACAGCCAAAGCAGCGCCTCATCACGCCACACTACCAACCATAACGCCATCATTGCACTGCTGCAAAACCTGCAAAGCGATGGCGTAGACTTTATCAAGACAGAAAATCTGTGCCTGTTTGACGGCGAGGCAGGATTTGCTTTAGGGCAAGGGCAGTAACACTGTGGTTGGCATATATCTACCCAATGTGCTACCAACTGCTTAATATCGAGATTTTTCAGGCAAGAAAAAACCCTTGTAAATCAATGACTTACAAGGGTTATCCTATGTGTTGGCGGAGCGGACGGGACTCGAACCCGCGACCCCCGGCGTGACAGGCCGGTATTCTAACCAACTGAACTACCACTCCTAAAAGCTTATTGCTAAACTTTAAACTCTCTTCAAACCAAAATACCTAGTCAGTATCTAGATATTTGGCGACCCCACGGGGATTCGAACCCCGGTACTTACCGTGAAAGGGTAATGTCCTAGGCCTCTAGACGATGGGGTCAAAAACCTTTGCAGAAACCTTTGTTTACTACCGTTCAACTAGTTTGATGGTGGAGGTAAACGGGATCGAACCGATGACCTCTTGCATGCCATGCAAGCGCTCTCCCAGCTGAGCTATACCCCCGTAAAAACCTAAAATTTCTATCTAAAATTCAGGCCTTTTCAGAAGGTTTCTCGACTTGTTTACATCGACTTGCGTCTTCATAAACATGCCTGAGAAAAACTCCGCCAGCAAACTGCTGAGCCTGCAATTATAGCGTGAAAATCAGGCCTCTTGCAACCGCTCTAGAGCGATTTGCCTACCGCACAGCAGCAGCACCGCGTCCAGAGACGGGGTTTGCGCTTTGCCCATCAGCAAAACGCGCACAGGCATGGCTAGCTGGGGCATTTTTAGGCCAGCCTCAAGCAGAGTTTCTTTGATAGCCGTGGCTAAGCTAGCTTTGTCCCAAGCGCAGTTTTTTAGTTTGCTGCACAGCACGGCGATGGCGGGTTTGACCGCCTCGGTCACGTGCAAGGCATACTCGTCGGCGTTGCGTTGGGGCGTGGTGTAGAAGGCTGCGGCCCAGGTGGCTAGCGCGGCTGTGGTGTCGCAACGGTCTTTAAACAGCGCGCAGATCTGCGGCAAGCGGTCGTCTGGGGTGATGGCCCCGCCTTCGCGGTTTGATAATTGCACAGTTACCAGCGCGGCCAGCCGCTCGTCGTCGGCCAGCTTCATGTAATGTGAGTTAACCCAGTTTAATTTGGCGGCGTCCCACTGTGCGGGGCTTTTGGCCAGGTGTGCGCCGTCAAACCAGCTGGTCAGCTGCGCCGTGCTAAACAGCTCGTCGTCGCCGTGGCTCCAGCCCAGGCGGGCTAAGTAATTCACCATCGCTTCGGGCAAATAACCTGCGTCGCGGTACTGGGTGACGCTGACTGCGCCGTGGCGCTTAGACAGCTTTTCGCCATCGGGCCCGAGGATCATGGGGACATGGCCGTACTGTGGCAGTGCAGCGCCTAAGGCTTTCAAAATATTAATCTGGCGCGGCGTGTTGTTGACATGGTCGTCACCCCGAATAACGTGGGTGATGCGCATGTCCAGGTCGTCTACCACCACGCAAAAGTTGTACGTGGGCGTGCCCACAGTTTCGCCCTTTGCTGCCGCTTCAACTGTCACGGGCCGGGCGATGATTAAATCGTCCAGCTCTTTGTTGCTGATGGTGATGCTGCCTTTGACGGTGTCTAGCCAGGTCACGTCGCCGTCCACCGGGTTGGCAAAGCGCACTACGGGCTGCACGCCGGCGGGTGGCGTGGGCAGCACCTTGCCGGGTGCGGGGCGCCAAGTGCCGTCGTAGCGGGGTTTGTCGCCGCGTGCTTTTTGCGCTTCGCGCATGGCGTCTAGCTCGGCGGGGGAGGTGTAGCAGTGGTAGGCCGTACCGGCTTGCAGCATTTGCGCAATGACGGCGCGGTAGCGGTCCATGCGCTGCATTTGGTAGAACGGGCCTTCGTCGTAGCCTAGCTGCAGCCAGTCCATGGCGTCGATGATTTGGTCGACTGCAGCCTGCGTAGAGCGCGCCTCGTCAGTGTCTTCAATACGCAAAATAAATTGTGCGTCGTGGCCCAGCGCTTTGTGGTGTTGCGCAAACACCCAGCAAAACAAAGCGGTGCGGGCTGTGCCTAAATGCAAGAAGCCGGTGGGTGATGGGGCAATCCTAGTTCGGATGGGTGTGCGGGTCGTAGTCATGCGTTTCTTCGATGATAGATTACTATAAATTTAATAGCTGCTTAAGCAGGAATTACTTGGGTTACTGGCCTATTTACTTAAAAATTTAGCCCTTGCAACCGTTATTTAAGGCAAGGTATCAAAGCCGCGGTTCAGGTCAGCCTGCAAATCGCCCAAGTGCTCTAAACCCACTGCCACACGCACCATACCTTGGGTAATGCCAGCGGCCAAACGCTGCGCTTCGGTCAAGCGGCCATGCGACGTGCTGGCGGGCTGGGTGATGATGGTTTTCACATCGCCTAAATTAGCGGTCACCGACATGAGCCGTGTGCTGTCGATCACATGGTGGGCGTTTTTGCGCATCTGCTCGGGCGAATTGCCTTTGACCTCAAAGCTCAGCACCGCGCCGCCCAGGCCTGTGCCGTTGGCGTTTTGCTGGCGCATGGCCAGTGCGTGCTGGGGGTGGCTGGGCAGGCCGGGGTAGTACACGCGCTGCACCTGCGGGTGCGCTTCTAGCCAGGTGGCCATGTGCAAAGCGCGTGCGCTTTGCGCCTCCATGCGGATGCCCAGCGTCTCCATGCCTTTGAGCACCACCCACGCATTAAAAGGCGACAGGCTCATGCCCGCGCTGCGCATCACAGGGATAAATTTTTCTTTAATCAACTGTTCGTTGCCGCACAGCGCGCCCGCAATAACACGGCCCTGCCCGTCTAGGTATTTAGTGCCCGAATGGATGATGATGTCAGCACCAAACAGCACGGGTTTTTGCAGCGCTGGTGAGCAAAAGCAGTTGTCTACGGCCAGCAGCACGCCAGCGTTGTGCGCAATGTCGGCCAGCGCCTGTATGTCGCACACTTCGGTCAACGGGTTGGTAGGCGTTTCGGCCACTAGCAGCTTGGTGTTGGGGCGCATGGCAGCTTTCCACTCGGCTACATCGGTTTGGCTGACAAAGGATGATTCCACGCCAAACTTGGCAAACTCAGTGCCGATTAATTTAATCGTACTGCCGAATACGGAGCGCGAGCACAGCACATGGTCGCCTGCCTTCAGCAAGCCCATGCACAGCAGCAAAATAGCGCTCATGCCGCTGCTGGTGCCTATGCAACTTTCGGTGCCTTCCAGCGCGGCTAGGCGCTTTTCCATCGCTGTCACCGTGGGGTTGGTAAAGCGGCTGTACACATAACCGTCTTCTTCCCCTGCAAAGCGGCGCGCGGCGGTCTCGCTATCAGGCTGGGTGAAGCTAGAGCTGAGGTACAGCGCCTCCGAGTTCTCGCCGTATTGTGATTTGTCTACCGACATGCGCACGGCCAGCGTGTCCAGGTGCAGGCCTTCGGGGAGGGGTTTGGGGGGTGTAGGGGTCACAGTCAATTTCTCAATAACTTTTATAGCCAGATTCGCGTTGATGGCGAATACGTATAACTTCAACGCGGTCTTCTAGCTGATTAAACCAGTACAACGCCAAATAACCCGACTTTCCACGCGAAATTACTAACTCACGCAGAGGTAATTTGTTAGGTCGGCCTATCTCAGGGTGTTGCTGCAAAATTTTCAACGCGCTGACCATAATTTCAACAAGCCCTACTGCATCTTCTGGATGCTGCGCGAGCAAAAATTCTGTGAGGCGTTGAATATCTTGGCCTGCCTCATCCAATATGACCAAGCCAGTCATTGACCCTCTCGCGTTTTTAGAGGTTTTGATTGTGCGCTGGCTTTAAGTGATGACACTTTGACTGCATCAGGCCGCATGGGCTGACCCGTACGGTATGGTCTGGCTTGTGGCCAGGATGGGTTTTCGCCTTTGACTTTAGCGCGCATCCAGGTGAATACGTCCTCACCGTCATAACAAATATTCGTGCGCAACATGTCTTGATATGAAGCCTCGCCATCGGCATAAAACTGCTGGCGCAATGCTGCATCGTCCATGGCGGTTTGCAGTGTGTCCACCATCAAGGCATGCGCTGTTTTACCTTCGCGCGCGGCGGTGATGGCGATTTGCTCTTTAAGAGCGTCGGGCAGTTTGAGCGATGTAGTGGTGGTCATGGGTTGGCTCCATTAGGTAGCACTATGGTAACACTTCAACCCACAGCACAGTTCAAAAATTACCGCTTTGCTGGCGTTTCTTTAACTTAGCTTAAAGCTGAATACCAAGTTACTAACATTTTCAGACCCGCACCCGTAATACTTATTTAAGCCTTTAGAATCATTTGCATGTTTTTACATTGTCTTGCACTACCAAATCACCAAGACTTATCACGATATTTGCTAAGCGCCGTGCTCGGCAGTTTATTGTCATTTTCAACCGCCACCGCTGCCCAAGCCCTCGGCCCCTGCCGTGTGGCAGGCTTTAGTACCCAGGTGCAGTGCGGTAGCGTGCAGCGCGCATTGAACCCCGATCAGCCTAAAAGCGCGCAGATTGACGTGCATTACGTCGTGGTGCCTGCACTGGCGCGCCGCAAACTGGCAGACCCTGTGTTTTTATTAGCCGGTGGCCCAGGGCAAAGCGCGATTAACTTGGCCCCACCGCTTACTAAGCAGCTGCGTCGTTTGAACAATCGGCGCGATTTGGTATTTGTAGACCAGCGCGGCACGGGGCGGTCAGCACCACTGCAGTGCGATGACGACCAGCATAGCCCACTGGCCCAGCAGCTTGACCCCGTGCGGCGCAGCACGCTGATGCGCCAATGCTTGGGCCTGCTACAAAAGCTGCCTTATGGTGACTTGCGCTTTTTCACCACGTCGTTGGCTATGCAAGATATCGATGCCGTGCGAGGCGCATTGGGTGCGCAGCGCGTTAACCTGATCGGCGGGTCGTATGGCACGCGGGCGGCGCTAGAGTATGCGCGCCAGTTCCCTCAGCAAGTGCGCCGCATGGTCATCGACGGTGTGGCCCCGCCCGACATTGCCTTGCCTGCCAGTGTGTCGACCGACAGCCAAAGCGCGTTCAATGCCTTGCTAGCCTCGTGTGAACAAGATACCAGCTGCCTAAAAGCCTACCCTAAGCTGCGTGGCGACTGGGCGGCATTGCTGGCCCAACTGCCCCAAGCCGTCACCCTAACGCACCCGTTGACTGGCGCACAGGAGCGTTTGACACTAACGCGCGAGATGGTACTGGGCAGTGTACGCGGGCCACTGTACTCCCCCGCACTCACCTCGGCCCTGCCCTACGCCATTACCCAGGCCAAGCAGGGCCGATACGATGCGCTGATGGGGCTGAGTGGCGCGCTGGCTAGCAACAAGTCTGATCGGTTAGCGCTTGGCATGCATTTGTCGGTAGTGTGTGCCGAGGACATACCGCGCCTGGCTACATCTACTGACAAGCCGGGTGCGGATTTTGGTGGTGAGTTTGGCCAGCTCTACATCGACACCTGTGCCTACTGGCCACGTGGCGCAGTGGCCGATGCCTTCTACACCATACCTGCTAGCAACGCCTCTGTGCTGGTGCTCAGCGGCGGGCTAGACCCCGTGACCCCTGTGCGGCACGGTACGCGTATCACCCAAGCATTGGGCAGCAAGGCCCAGCATGTGGTGGTACCCAATGCAGGGCACGGCGTGATGACGCTGGAATGCATGCGCGACGTGCTCTACCGCTTTATTGACAGTGAGAATGACGCGCAGGCCACTGCAATAGATGCTAGCTGCGTAAAAACGATTCCCAGGCCACCAGCGTTCATGCCAGTGACCAACACGGCACTGACTACGCCATGATCCATATCGAACACCTCGCGCGTTCGTTTGCAGCACCCGCAGCGCGGCAAAAATTAAATCTAAGTGCAGGTTTGAAGTCGCTCAGCTTCAAACGCTCGCAGCGCGTGCAAGTGCACGCCGTGCGCGATGCCAACGTATTAGCGCCTGACGGTCAGATCACCGGACTGTTAGGCCCCAACGGTGCTGGCAAAACCACCACTCTGCGCATGCTGGCTGGGCTCATCGAGCCGCAGTCAGGCTGCATGACGGTGGACGGTATCGACGTTGCCACCCAGCCGCAAGCAGCTGTGGCGCGCATGGGCCTGCTCAGCGATGCGCGCGGCCTGTACCCACGCCTGACGGCACGCGAGAACATAGTGTATTTTGGCCAGCTGCATGGCATGACCCGTGACGCTGCCCACGCCCGTGCCGAGGCACTGGCCCACATGCTGGACATGCGCCCACTGCTAGAGCGTCGCACTGACGGCTTTAGCCAAGGCGAGCGCATGAAAACCGCGCTGGCCCGCGCGCTGGTACACGACCCTGCCAACATCGTGCTGGACGAGCCCACTAACGGGCTGGACGTGCTGGCCACGCGCGCACTGCGCGAGTCACTGCGGTTTTTAAGCACGCCACAAGGCGGTAGCAAATGCATTATTTTTTCAACCCACATCATGCAAGAAGTGCAGCGCCTGTGCGACAGCGTGGTCATCATGGCGCACGGCCGCACGGTGGCCAGCGGCACGGTAGATGAGCTGTGCCAACGCACGGGTCAGGCAGATTTTGAAGAAGTGTTTGTCACACTGGCCTTCGCGCCGGATGTGGAGTTGCCAGCGTGAAGTTGCTTGCCAGAGCTTGTACTGTAAGAGTTTGGGCCGTATTTGGCAAAGAGTTGCTAGACGCTTTGCGCGACCGCCGCACATTGATGGTGGTGCTAGCCTCTAGCGTACTGATGGGGCCCCTACTGCTGCTGGCACTGTCTGGCCTGGTGTCCACGCTGGAGGCCAAAGCCGAGCAGCGTGTGGTGCTGGTCGCGGGCCTGGAACACGCGCCCAGCCTGCGCAATTTTATGCAGCGGCAAACTTGGCAAGTCAAGCCTGCACCACCGGACTACGAGCAGCAACTGCGCGACTCTAAACTGGGCGATCCTGTGGTGGTAGTGCCAGCAGACTTTGAGGCTGCCATGGTGCGCGGTGATGCGCCCGAGCTAGAGGTAGTGAGCGATAGTTCTAACAAGCAAAGCGAATCTGGTGTATCGCGCGTAGTGCAACTGCTCAAGCAATTTAGCCAAGAACGCGCTACTTTAAGCTTGGCATTGCGCGGCGTGTCGGTCACACTGCTGTCGCCTATTAAAGTGCAAGAACGTGATTTGGCCAGTAACCAAACACGGGCGGCGCAATATACGGGGATGCTGGCATTTTTTATTCTTTTGTCTGTGGTGACGGGTGCCTTAAATGCTGCGCTGGACACCACGGCGGGAGAGCGCGAGCGCGGCTCGCTAGAGCCACTCATGATGAATCCCGTGCCGCCGTGGGTGCTGGCAGTGGGTAAATGGGGTGCCGTGGCCACCGTAAGCATGCTGATTGCGGTGCTGAGTTGCTTGAGCTTTTTGCCAGGGCAGTGGCTGCTACGCAGTGACACTTTGCAGGCCATGTTTCAGTTTGGGTTGTACGAGGTGGCATTATTTTTACTAGTGTTGCTACCGTTCGCTGCGGCGGCATCGGCATTGCTGATGGCCGTGGCGATTCGCTGCAAAAGTTTTAAAGAAGCGCAGGCTAACAGCACGGTGGTAATGCTGCTGGTCAGCGTGCTGCCGCTGGTGTCGCTGTTCAATCAAAGCGGCGAAGAGCCTTGGCATCTGTGGGTGCCTGCGCTGGCGCAAAACACGTTGATGCTGCGGGTGTTGAGAGGCGAAGGCCTAGGCGCGATGCAAGTAGCCATACCTCTGCTGGTGTGCGTGCTGATTACGGTGGCCAGCTTGATATTTCTGGCCAGTCGGATGCGTCAGGCGGCGGTGAAGTGAGTTTGCTTGGGTGCGATGTTCTGAGTTGGTCGTTTGGTTTGGCATGCGCTTCTTTGAGTTGGTCTTTGGGCTAACGGTATCTCCGACTGAGCTGGACTCGAGCCGGGCATCTCTTTCGCGAAAAATACTTTGCAAACACGCGCGAAATGAGTTCTTTGATTGGCTAGCATTTTTAATGCGCGCCTTGCTGCGTATTTTTCATCGAGACGAACCCGACTCGTCACATGGTTCT
>JANLPQ010000045.1:0-22244 GCA_031367325.1 Polaromonas sp.
GGCCCCACCACCATGTACGCTTTGATGCAATCTATGGGCGTGGTGAACGATCATCTGCACGGCTGTGCGCACCGCACGCAGGTAGAGGCAGCGCGAAGTAGCTTTAGCAGGCCTAGTTAGTTGCTTGCTCGGTTAACGTGCGCGCCGCCGGGCTGCTTGCTTGGATTGAACAGCCCGCGCTTAGGGTCAGTCGCTGGTTGGTAAATACTATCAATTGCATAGCTGCTTGAGCAGGATCTACGGCCTAGAACGGCTAAAACACTCTTGAAATATGCGTAAATTCAGTCAATTAATAGCAAAATCAATCCACCAGCCCACGTTGCATCGCAATCTCCAGCAGCCCGTCAAAAATTAAACTTTCGATCAGCTCAACATCCATCCCCATCGACGGTTGCATCTTCCAGCCTGCGCCGCCGGTCATTACTACCCACGGCACTTGACCGGTGCGTTGGTGCAAGTGGTGGTGCATGCGGCGCACGGCACCTGCTATGGCGTAGGTGCCGCCACTGGTCAGCGCGTCGCTGGTGTTGGTAGGAAATTCGGTGACTTCACCTGTGGGCACATGCAGGCCAGCGGTGCCAGACTCTAGGGCGCGCAGCATGATGCCGTGGCCGGGCAGTATAAAACCACCTAGAAATTTGCCTGTACCGTCAATGGCTTCCACGGTCACCGCCGTGCCCACCATCACCACTACTAGGGGCCGCGCGGGCTCGCCAGGTACCAGGCGGGTGCGCATGCCGTGCCATGCACCAATCATCGCTACCCAGCGGTCTGCGCCTAGGCGGGCAGGGTGGTCGTAGCCGTTGATTAGGCCCGCCTCGGCGCTGCTGGCCACCACCCAGCGTGGGCGAAAGCTGCCCTCGCGGTAAATGCCGCCCGTGTCCCAGCGCTCTTCTATTTGCGACTCTACCCGCCGTTTGATCGCGTCGCCCGCCACCACGCAGCCCAGCATGGTGCCCGGCTGGGCAATGCTGCTCCATGCGCCTTCGGCCAGGTTGTCGATGTTTTCTAAAAACTCTGCGCCTTGGTCTAGTAAGTGCGCGCCTGGCTGCGCACTGTCGTACAAAGCCCATTTAAGTCGTGTATTGCCAACGTCTAATGCCAAAAAAGTCATGCCCGCATTATCTACGGCTTGGGGGCGGTTGCCTTGTCAGGGCATGCCCTGATACAGCAGGTCACAAAAAGTGCATACTTTCGGGTGCATACTACGCAATCGTAAAGCATTCAAAATTTAACCATCACTAGGAGAACCACCATGGGCATGTTTAGTTTTATCAAAGAAGCAGGTGAGAAATTATTTGGACACAAAAAAGTAGAAGAGGCCGCCGCTGCAGCTGCTGCTGACCCCGCAGCCCAGCCCACGTTGCTAGAGCTGAACGCACAAGCCGCGCAGGGCATAAAAACCTATATCGAAACGCAAAATCTAGGAGCCACCGGTTTGTTTGTAGACTTTGATGGCGCAAGCGGTAAAGTAACTGTACAAGGCGAAGCGCCCACTACGGAGGCTGTAGAAAAAATAACTTTGTGCTGCGGCAACGTGAGCGGCGTGACTGATGTAGAAAACTTAATGAGCGCCGCCGACGGCAGCGACGAGAGCCAGTTCCACGACGTGGTGCGCGGCGACACATTGAGCGCGATTGCCAAAGAGTACTACGGCAACGCCAACAAATATATGGCAATTTTTGAAGCCAATAAACCCATGCTGAGCCACCCCGACAAAATCTACCCCGGCCAGAAACTACGCATTCCTGCTGAGGCCTAAGGCCGCTGAATAGAGGTGCCTACAAGCCGCTCAGTACGCGGCCTCTACCGCGCCAGTACGTACCGCGCGTTCCCAAATATCTTGGGCCCGCGCCACCATGTTTTGTATCGTATCGTTAGCGCCGTCGCTAGCAACTAAGCAGGGCGTCAGTGCAACAAACATTTCGTCTTTGCGCGCACCGAACGGTAGCTGCATTGGGCGGCCAAAAGCTGACTCCAGTGTATTGACCACAGCTTGCCGGCTAAACCAAGGCACCAAAACTACCCAGTCACCTTGTGCGTTGCGCGAGACCACGCTGTTGGCTGGCATGCTAAGTGTTAGGTGCAAGGTCATGTCGCGCAGTGCGCGCGTACGCAGTTTCAGCGCGCGCGTGGCAGAGTATTCGCTGCTATGGCCGCCCTCATGCAGAGGTGCATGCCAGTCTTGCGGTAGCGCCAGCAGTACCAGTGTGCAGGGCTGCGCCTCTAGGCTGCATTGACCTAGTAAGCGTGTGCCATAGCGGTTTAAGCCATGTTCGTTGTAGGCTAGGCTGGCTTTATCACGGCGCAGCAGGTCAATGCTCTCCTCGGCTTTACGCAGCACAGAACCAAAGCGCCCTGACAGCATGCAAATTCCTGCCAGCAACAGGCCCCGCAGCACAAACAATTCGGTCGATACATTACCACTCTTGTGCCTGCTAAAAGAATATAGCGCGATCAAACAGCCCGAAAAAAACACGGCCTCACCCGTTTCCATCAGCAGCGGGTAGGCCGTGCCCATCAGTATCAACATGAATAAATAGGGGCCAGAGCTGCCGCCACTTTGCGGGTCAATGTAGATCCAGCAAACCATAGCCAGCGCCACCAGTGAGCCTAGCATCCAGCTGGTGCGGTTGCGCGCTGGGTTAAAGCGCCTCCACACCGCCATACATATCAAGCACACACAGGCCAGCGCAATATCGCGCGCACCCTTGACCACCAGCGCTGCTACTAGTAGCCCGTAGGTGCCGCAAAACATCAAGAGCCACACCTCCAGACTTTCAAACTTGCGCGGCACCAAATAAGCCAACGCCTTTTTGTCAGTTACTTCTTGTGCTGAAGTTATCAGTTTGCTGGACAGTGTGGATTGCCAATTGGGCATTTTAAAAATATTAAACATCTCGAATCTCGAATCTCTAAGCGCTAAGCCTTGGTTTTTATGACTCTGTTACCAAAGGTGGCAGTGTACTTGGGTGCTTTTTGCACCGAATGTGGAAGTTGCGTAATATTTCCGAGTATTTACAAAGTATTTATCTTTATGGCTGGGGATGTAATTCTTAAGTAGTTTGCGCAGTACCACTACATCACAGCCTTGTTGCAGCGCGACAACGATTTATGCGAGATGTGCGGGGTGGGTAGCCATGCTGTCTTCTAGGCAGGCTTGCTGTTCAAAGTAATTGCCTGCATACACGCAGCGCCCGTGCAGCCCTGCCCATGCACTGCTGGCAGCATAGGCCAGCGGGAACAACGGGCCCCACTGCAATGCTTGGCGTACATGCACACATTCATGCGTCCAGGTGCGTTCCAATGCGGCGGCATCGCAGGCCAGCACGCAGCAGCCAATGGTGATGGCATCCATACACCCCAATGGGTGGCGCACTAATAGCCACTTGATAGTATTGCTGTACGCTATAAATACAATAGCTACTTGAGCAGGTTTTACTTGGGTTACAGCCGATTTTCTATCAAAAATATGGCGTTCAAAATAAACCACAACCCATATGCACAGCCCCAGCAGCGTCAGCGGTAAGGCCCACAGCCAGGTGATGCTTCGGTAAGTCAATATTAGTACGTTCACGCAAAGTACAACGCGCGTCAGGGCGCAGAGTTGACGGCAGGTTATGCCATAACGTAATGACGTGATGTCACAGCACGCCGTACCAACAAGCCCTCTCGATTGCCGCCAGCTTATTGTCCACCTGCAATTTACGCATGGCATTAGCAATATGGTAGGTAACCGTTCTTTCGCTGCACGCTAAAATTTTGGCGCTGTCTGCAGCCGTCAGGCCGTCAAAAGCCAAAGCCAGGCATTCTTTTTCTCTGCGGCTCAAGGGGCAGGTAACGTCGCCAATAGTACGTTTAATTTTGGGCCAAATGTTCAGCGCAGACCATACCAGCGCCGCAGCTTCAGCGCGCTCATGCATAGCTTGCGGGGTAAATAAAAAGCATTCAAATGCACGCGCTCTGGGTAACGAAAATTCAATCCGCACCACGCTTTGCAAACCATGCCCCAGTGCCAATAAACGCCAGCGACTCAAATCGCCATACGCTCCACGCGAAATAGTTTGCCACGCCACCAGGGGGGAGTCACTGGCCTGCCAGTCGTAGCCAAAATCATCACTGTCTGCCAGTGCCATTGCGGCATCTTCCAGGCGCGGCGGGTACACCGCATGCACCCAGCGCTCACGTTGCGCGCCTGTTACAGCTGGCCCCAGCACAACTAATGCTTCTACTGAAAAAGGTTTTAAAGCCCCTAGCCAATCGACCAGCAGGCCGTCGAGAATTAAACTGTCAAAATTAGCGGGTGAATGCATTCGCTCATACTTTTAATAAAAAAACACTTCACAATCAAAGTGAGAAGTTGCAGAGATTATTCTGGGTTCGTTGAGGCTGATTACCAATGAAGTTTACATTTAGCGCGTGGTCTACACGGCACTCTATTTTGTTACGGTTCAAAGAGGAGGTTCTGGATCCCAATACCGAAACGATACTTCATCCTTCGTTGTTTCGTTTGAAATGGTTGGGATTCTTTACACTTGCTGCACATCCGTTGTTTTGGTATGTTTGGACCCAAATTTTTCCTCAGCCTTATGAAAACGGAGCTATTCGTTTTTCTCTTGCTGTACTAGGACTAGGATTCTTTTTTATTCATCCCCAACAAGGTCTTTCTAGTGTTTGGACGCAACGGTATTTTTCGATAGTTTGTTGGTTACAACTGCCTTTGTTTTTTACTTGGATGTACTGGATGAATGACGGCAACGCAATTTGGCTAGCTACTTTTGCGACCATGATCGTAGCGTATTTTCAGCTTACCGATTGGAGATTGGCATTATTGGGACTTTTGTCTGGGTCTGTGTTAGCCACATTGTTAGCACAGTGGCAATTGGGCAATTTAAACTTTGTTCACCACGATCACATGGTTGTCGTTTTTTTTGCATTTTTTGCAGCGATGGCACTGGCGGTATCCAATGCCAACTTGCGCCGAGAAAGATTACGCCACTCTCTAGTCGTTATCGGCATCATGGCGCATGAGTTGCGAACGCCCTTAGCCACCGTTTCTTTGATAGGCCAAGCCATATTGGCCGAGGCTGGCAATAACGACGAAAAGACCCGCGTTCGTGGATTGGCCAAACTTTCTAAAAAATTAGAATCATTAACCAGAACCATCAACCATCATATTGACTTGCAAATGATGAACGCGCGCTTTATGCAGCTACCACCAACCAAGCAGCTCATATCGGCTACAGGCTTGGTTAACAAAGTGGTCACCCAGTACCCTTTTGGGTCTAAAAAAGAAGAAGACTGCGTGGAAGTAGTGGCACACGAAGATTTTTGGTTTTTTGGTTCGGAGCGGCAATTTATACAAGTCATTAACAACCTGATAAAAAATGCGATGCACTCTTTAAAGGCAGCGCAGTCGCGCTTTGCAGTAGGCGAGCTGCGTATTGAGCTAGGCACCAAGTCAGGTGTGGGGCGCATCACCGTCTTTGACAGAGGTATGGGTATCCAGGCAGACCACATGGCTCGCATTTTCGAGCCTTTTTTCTCTACCAGTCACGACACTGGCCATGGCTTAGGCTTAGCGTATTGCAAGCAAGTGGTCCAAGCTTCCGGGGGATCTATTAGCGTAGTATCTGAGTCTGTAGTGGGCGCTACTTTTACGATTGAACTTCCTATACAAACCATCATTCCAGTTAACCAATCACACCATGCACTTTCCACTGTACCACCGCCCTAATTCGCTTGTTTTTTTAGACGACGATGCCAGCTATCTAGAAATGCTGGCACTGGTCATGCCACGCGATTGGAGCGTACGCTTTTTTACGCACGTGGATGACTGCCTAGCGCATTTCGAGCACCAGCATGCGCTATGGGAAACGGACGTATGGCACCACCAGCAGCTGGTTGACAACTGGCGTGCAGGTAAGTTGCTGATCCCAGAAATTTTAGAATATTGGACCGGCAACCATCACCGATATGGTCTTAGCCAAAGCTGCGTCGTGGATTTTGCTATGCCCGCGATGACGGGCATAGAGTTTTTAAAGAAACTGCCTGTGTTTCCTGCCAGTCGTGTGCTGCTGACGGGCAAGGCTGACGAGCAGATTGCCATCGCTGCCTTCAACGAAGGGCTGATTAGCAAGTTTGTGCCTAAGCAACACCACGATATTGGCAAGCACTTGACCGCTATCTTGTCGGAGCAGCATCAAAAGCCCATGGATTTTCACGAAGCTATATGGCGCAGCGCATTAAAAAAAGAGCAATACGCAGCCCTACAAGAAAGCACAGTGCAACTGGATTTGCACAAGCTGGCGCGCGACAAGCAATGGGTTGAATACATGGTGCTACCGGCACCCTTTGGCATACTGGCACTAGACAAATATGCCAATGCACATTGGCTGCAGCTGGAATTACGTGGTGATTTAGTCTGCGCTGCAGATCTGGCGCAATCCACGGGCCAGTCCAGTGCCATGGTACAAAAAATACGGCAGGGCACGCACTTCGTTAACACCGAGCTATTGATGGCGATGGGCAGCGAAGATGAGACTCGCACCGAGCAAACTTTTGAGTTGGGACTGTCCAAAGGTTTGCTAGGTGCCTTCTTCCCATTTGCCGCCAATAGTACCTACGGCATGGGGTACAGTGAATTTTTAGCGCGGCTGCCTAGCCGCGCTGGGTCTGGCGAGAGCCTGTTCTAAGCATCGCAGGTCTGTTGGGCGGCATGCCGTCTGGCAATGGGCCATTGTTGCGGGTTGACAATATCTGCCACCTCTGCTGCCGCGCGCTCTACGTGATCGATTTCAGCATCAGTTATAGAGCTTGTCAGCGTTAGCCTCACCATGGTTCTATTTTTACTGGTTGCTGGTGCACAAAATACAGCCCCAAAAACATCACGTTCTTCTAGCAAATCACGCAGCACCATGGTAGCTGGCTCAGTGCCAGATTCCAGCGCAATGATCTGTTCTGTGCCTTGGTGCACTGGGTAGCCCATCGCGCTAAGATTGCTGCGTAAACGATGAGAAATCTGCATTAAACGTTGCCGTTCATTGCTACATTTTTTGATCACATCTAAGGTAGCGGCGAGGCCTGCTATCTCGTGACCGAGCAAACATGAGCTGAACATATTGGGGTAGCTCGTGCTCAAAACATAGTTTCTCATAGCTGCTGACACGGTAAAGTAACCAGCCCGGCCTGCAAAGGCTTTGGCCAAACTAGCGGAGATGAAATGCACACGGTGCGATACGCCAAGCTCGGCACACAGGCCTGCACCCTGTGGCCCATGTGTGCCTAATGAGTGGGATTCGTCCACCAAGATCATGCTGCCATGTTTCTCTGTCACATCAAGTATTTCCATCAACGGGCACAATGCCCCAGTAGTGCTATAAACCGAATCCACCACCACCAAACCGGGGCCATGCCGCTGCATCATTCTTCCCAAATGCTCCGGATCGTTATGGCGAAATGCGTATGCAGGTGCGCGCGCTGTACGTGCGCCCTCCCACAGCGACGTGTGCGCTAAGGTGTCCAAATAAATAGGTGTTTTTTCGTCAGCAATAGCTTGCAATAAGCCTAGGTTTGCTGCGTAGCCTGATTGGCAAATCACCCCGTCTTCTTTTCCCAACCAAGACGCAAGTCCGCGTTCTAGATTGCGCACAGGATGTTGTCCATGCAAGAAAACGCTAGATTGAATGACAAAACTACCATCGTGTTTTATCGCATCTGTTTGGGCACGCACGATATCTGGGTGGCCCGTTAGGCTTAAGTAATCGTTGCCATCCAAACGTACCGCGTTCGGGCCTGGGTGGCGGCCGTGTAACAGTGACTTACCACTCCACAAGGTGTCCCACCGATGGGTGAATTCGCTTTGGATCCGTTGCGCCAAATGGCTGGACACAGCCGGGTCTGGACTGCCAACATGGGCGGCTTGAGCGGTGGATTTTTCAATAGTTTGCATAAATTTCTCTTGGTTAAAGAGACTATTGAAGACAAAACTAAGACCCTATGCGAGCTACACCCTGTTAAATTTGACAAGTTTTTTTACCAATAGGGGTCTTTTAGCTACAAATTAGCTGCTAAAAATGACGCTGCGCCGCCAAATAGCCAATATTAGTAACTTTCACTTACGCGGTGTGGTTAGATTTAACGCAGCCAGCGCCATGATTTTGGCGCTGGCCACCAGTTCGGCAATGCCCACGTATTCATCGGGCTGGTGGGCTAAATCTAATATGCCGGGGCCGTAGGCAATCACGTCCTTCAGGTGGCCGGTGCGCACGATGTGTTTTTGGTCATAGGTGCCGGGGCTAGAGATGTAGCTGGGCTCGCGGCCCAGCACGCGGGCTATAGCGCGTGCGGTAGCGTCTACCACGGGCGCGTCTTGCGGTGTGGCGGTGGGTACAAAGCTCATGATCTCTTTGATGTTGAAGTCAAAGCCCGGGCGCGTGCGCTGCAGTTCTTGCAGCATGTCTAATATTTCGCGCTTCACATCGTCTAAATTTTCCTCTGCGATAAAGCGGCGGTCTAGCACGGCGCGGCAACTGTGCGCCACTGTGGGGGCGGGCAGGTCTGCCGTGGGCCAGCCGCGTGCGTCTACCGCGTAGCGCTGCTCTATCTGCCCGCCGTGGATGCTATTAATGTTAAGCGTGCTAACGCGCGCGCCTGCAGGCTCCACGGGCTCTTTGGTTTTGCGCTGCGCCAGTTTTGGGTTGAGTTGCGTTTCAAGCAAATGGATAAACGCGCTCATGTGGTTGATGGCGCTGTCGCCTAAAAACGGCATCGATCCATGGGCAATACGCCCCGTGGTTTCTACTTGCGCCCAGTACACGCCCCGGTGGCCTAGGCAAATACGGTCCACCCCCAATGGCTCGGGGATGATGACATGGTGCACACGTGGCTTGCTAAAGTAGCCGCGCTCTGCCAAGTAGCCCACGCCGCTAAACCCGCCTGATTCTTCGTCTACCGTGCCGCTAATTTCTAGCGCGCCGTGCAGTAGCAAGCCGCTTTCTATCAGCGCTTCGCAGGCTATTACGCTGCTGGCCAGGCCGCCTTTCATATCGCAACTGCCACGGCCATAGACTTTTCCGTCTTGTACCTTGCCGCCGAAAGGATCGACAGTCCAGCCGCTACCTGCCTCGACCACGTCGATGTGCGAATTAAAGTGCACGCAGTCGCCTTGTAGCCCACTTTCATAGCGCGCCACTACATTGGTGCGCGGGTATTTGTCGCTGTCACCCGGCGCACCTATTGCGCGGATGTATTCCACCGCAAAGCCGCGCTTGGCCAGCCGCTCACCTAAAAACCGTGCACAGGCTTCGTACGCATCGCCCGGCGGGTTAACAGTGGGGATGCGCACTAGGTCTTGCGTGAGGGCAACTACCTCATCGCGTTTGGCTTCTATACGTTGCAGGAGTTGTTCTGTGTCCATACAGCATTGTCATGGAAAGCCAGCGCCTGTGTAACGTAACCCTAGTTTTGCCGCCAAGGCAGCCCTAGCTTGCGCCAACCGCCCATCGTGTTGCGATGCGCGTCAGCATCGGGGTCGCCCTCAAAACCTTCCAAGATGTTGTAGGCCGTGTAGCCCAGCGCCTGTGCGCGCTGCGCTGCGGGTACCGATCGCAGACCCGAGCGGCACAGCATCAGCACTTTAGCGCCTGCCGGCACAGCGGCTTGCAGTTGTGCATCAAATTCTGGATTAACCGCCATGCCCGGCCACACCTTGAATTCAATGCCGGGCACATCGGGAATAAAGCCTACCCACGCGCGCTCCGCGTGGCTGCGAATGTCGACCAGATAAGCCTCGCCACTTTTCCACCAGCGGTGGGCCAGCTGGGGCGATACGTCGCCGCTGTAGCCTGCGGCGGCGGCAACTGCACGGGGAGTGTAGGCAGCGTCGGTAGTGCCTGCATCGTGGCGCAGCCCCAGGGTAAGGTTGGCGGGCACGGCTTCATCAATGCGTTGGGGTTTAGGCAAATTTAAATCGTTCATAAGTTGACCAAATTCTTCCAGTGTGCGAACGCGCGGCGGCGTAGTGCTGATGTCATAGATACGTGCATTATTATGCTTTTCATAGCCGATGGTGCTGCAGCGTTGACCTTTGTAGTCATGCCCTGGCCACACCATCGTGTCATCTGGCAGTGCAAACAAAACTTGGGTAATGCTGCGGTACAGCGCGTGGGCACTGCCCGATTGAAAATCTGTGCGCCCGCACCCGCCAATCAGCAAAGTATCTCCCGTAAATACATGCCCTACATCGCCCTGCTGCACCAGGTAAGACATGCTGCCTGCTGTATGACCGGGGGTATGCAGGGCCCGAAGGGTGTGGCTGCCAAACTGCAGCACATCGCCGTCGCCCAGTTGAATGGCCGAGCTGGTGATGCCGCAGCCCGCAGGCGTAGCGGCTTGCGCACCCGTGTGTTCGATCAAGCTGCCCGCGCTGGTAATGTGGTCTGCATGGGCGTGGGTTTCTAGCGTGTAGCGCAAGTGCAAGCGGTGTTCACGCAAGGTTGCTAAGTCGCGCTGCATCTGTGTGTCTACCGGGTCGATGATGATGGCGTCGCGACTAGATGCGTCAAACAGTACGTAGGTATAGGTGCTAGATGCTGGGTCAAAAAGCTGAATCGGGTTCATGGCGCATGTCCTGTACGTTAGTTGTTAGGCATATTTGGCCAGCACGGCGGCCACATGGTCGGCAGGTAAATCGCTTTGCTCGATCATGCAGGCTACCATGGTGAAAAAGGCTTTGTCTAGCGCTTTGCGTGCGGCTGACAGCTGCTGGGCAATCTGCTCGCAGTCAGCTTCTTCATTGATCTGGCGCTGCACGCCGCGCAGCTGGCCCTCAACACGGGCCAAGCGCGCGCACATGGATTTTTTCTTGGCGCTGTCTTTGAGGTTGGACATTTTGACGGTGAGTTTATATACCCCATGGAGTATACTGGTGATTTGCAGTTTTGACAATCCGTTGTTTTAAGGAAATGGCATGAACATCAGTGCTTGGTTACCGCACCCGTTTTTACAAGCGGGCTTAGGCGGCGTGCTTATAGGGCTGGCCAGCTGGCTGTTGCTGGCGTCTTTGGGGCGCGTAGCGGGCATTAGCGGCATTGCGGCAGGTGCGCTGCTGCATGCCCAAGGTGCGCAAGCGGGCGAGCGCGCTTGGCACTGGGCGTTTGTTGCGGGATTGGTGGCGGTGGGCGCGGTCATGGCAGCGCTGCTGAATACGCCAACGGTCGCTACGCGGCCTTTACCGCTGTTGGTGGTTGCGGGTCTGCTGGTAGGTTTTGGCACGGTGCTGGGCTCGGGTTGCACCAGTGGGCACGGCGTGTGCGGGCTGGGGCGGCGCTCGTTGCGGTCGCTGGTGGCTACGCTGGTGTTTATGGGCGCAGGTATAGCAACAGTTTTAGTCACTACATTATTCATAGCTGCTTGAGCAGGTTTTACTCGGGTTAAAGGCTTAAATGATTAAAAAAATAGTGTTTGCAGCGCTGTCGGGGGCTTTGTTTGCCATCGGCTTAGTGGTGTCGGGCATGACGCAGCCGCCCAAGGTGTTGGGCTTTCTCAACGTAGGTGGCATATTTGCGCCTAACCGCTTTGGCGCGTGGGACGCGTCGCTGGCGTTTGTGATGGGCGGTGCGCTGCTGATCACTTTGGTGGCTTTTGCGGTTACGCCGCGTGCGGGCAAGCGGCCATGGGCTGCGGCTAGTTTTGACCTGCCCACGCGCAAAGACATTGATGCCAAATTGGTGGTGGGGGCCGCACTGTTTGGCATAGGCTGGGGCTTGGTGGGCTACTGCCCGGGGCCAGCGCTGGCATCGCTGCTGACTGGCGGGGTAGATATTATTGTTTTTGTAGCAGCTTCAGCAGTAGGCATGTTGGCTGCACGCCGATTTTTTAAATAAATTTACTTTATGAAAAACACGTTGCTAGACTGGTTTGCCAGCTTGCAAAACCGCCCTGGTGGCGATATTTTGGCAGTACAAACGCTGCGCAATTCACTGATGGCGGCTAGCGTGCTGGCGTCTGCCGCGCTGATAGGCTTGATGGGCGTGCTGGCCACCGCGCATTTGCACGCACGCTGGAGCAGCGCCAGCGCCGCCACGCTGCTGGTGGTAAGTGCCATGTTTTCGCTGCGCGCGCTGTGGACGCTGTCTGCCGCTGGGTTTGACCTGCGGTTGGACGCACCGCAAGCCAGCAACGGCACCGCACAAACGCCCAGCCCACCAGAAGTCAGCCCATTGGTACAAGACTTGGTCTTAGCCCTGCGTTCTATTCGCTGGTCGGGTGTTTTGTTGGTGTTGGCGTTAGCTGCAGCAGGTACCAGCGTCTGGGTGCCAAAGTGAGCGATAAGGCACCAAAGTCGCCAAAATAGTGGAAAATACGCTAATTGACGTTTACGTAAACGTCAATTAGCCGCCAGCAAAAGACTGCGGCGTTTTGGAGACAGCCACATGACCGATTTATCTGCCGACTACAAAGCCCTAGCCGACTACCGCCCCACGCACAAAGTACGCTTTGTCACAGCCGCCAGTTTGTTTGACGGGCACGACGCGTCGATCAACATCATGCGACGCATTTTGATGAGCATGGGCGTAGAAGTGGTGCACCTAGGGCATAACCGCAGCGTAGACGACGTGGTGACTGCCGCGCTACAGGAAGACGTGCAAGGCATTGCAGTTAGCAGCTACCAGGGCGGGCATGTGGAGTACTTTAAGTACATGACCCAGCTGCTGAAAGAGCGTGGCGGTGAACATATCAAGGTGTTTGGTGGCGGCGGTGGCGTGATCGTGCCAGACGAGATTCGTGACCTAGCAGCGCATGGTGTGCGTATTTTTAGCCCCGAAGACGGTCAACGCATGGGCCTGGCAGGCATGATTGGCGAGATGGTGATGTCGTGTGACCGCGACTTGTCGGTTGATGCACCCAAAGATTTAAAGGCCATTACAGGCCACACCGACATGGCGTGGCGCAGCTTGGCGCAACTCATCACCAGCATTGAAAATAATAAGCTAAACAAGCCGCTAGGGCAGGAGATAACTGCTCAAGCAGCTATTAAATCTGCAGCAATACCGGTAATAGGTATTACTGGCACGGGCGGTGCAGGCAAGTCATCACTGACTGACGAGTTGATTCGCCGTTTGCGTTTAGACCAAAACGACAGCCTGCGCGTGGCGCTGATTTCGATAGACCCATCGCGCCGTAAGTCGGGTGGTGCGTTGCTGGGCGACCGAATTCGCATGAATGCCATCAGCCCCTGGTCTGGCGGTGCAAAGGTGTTTATGCGATCACTGGCCACGCGCGAGTTTGGTTCTGAAATATCGCAAGCCTTGCCCGACGTAATAGCCGCCTGCAAGTGCGCAGGTTTTGACTTGATCATTGTCGAAACCAGCGGCATTGGCCAGGGCGACGCGGCCATCGTGCCGCATGTGAACCTGCCCATGTATGTGATGACGCCCGAGTTTGGCGCGGCATCGCAGCTGGAAAAGATCGACATGCTGGACTTTGCTGAGTTTGTGGCGATTAATAAATTCGACCGCAAAGGCTCGCACGACGCACTGCGCGACGTAGCCAAGCAGGTGCAGCGCAACCAAGAGGCGTGGAGCAAGCGCATGGAAGACATGCCCGTGTTTGGCACCATGGCCGCGCGCTTTAACGACGACGGCGTAACCGCGCTGTACCAGGCCATGAAGCCTCGGCTAGATGCTTTGGGTTTAAAAATCAAAGACGGTGTTTTGCCGCAGGTGACAACCCGCCACAGCACCAACCAAACCCCCATCATCCCGGCCGCCCGCACCCGCTACCTCAGCGAGATAGCCGACACCGTGCGTGCGTATAAACGCAAAGCACGCGAGCAGGCCACACTGGCGCGCGAGATCCAGCAACTGCAGGCGGCAGCCCGCATGCTGAAAATCGGCAAGCCCGATCGCGCCCCCGCCGCCGAGGCAGCCCTAGACCTGGCCGCCCACCGCAAAGCCGCGCAAGACCCCGGTGCACGCAAGCTGTTGCAGCAGTGGCCCGACATGCAAACGGCGTATGCTGGCGACGAATACGTGGTGAAAATCCGTGACAAAGAAATCCGCACAGCACTCACCACCACATCACTGAGCGGCACCAAAATCCGCAAAGTCGCCTTGCCGCAGTTTGAAGACCACGGCGAGATTTTGAAATGGCTGATGCTAGACAACGTGCCCGGCAGCTTTCCCTACACCGCTGGCACCTTCGCCTTCAAGCGTGAGGGCGAAGACCCCACGCGCATGTTTGCCGGTGAAGGCGATGCCTTCCGCACCAACCGCCGCTTCAAAATGGTAAGCGAAGGCCTGCCCGCCAAGCGACTTAGCACCGCGTTCGACTCAGTCACTTTGTACGGTGCCGACCCCGCCACCCGCCCCGATATTTACGGCAAGGTAGGCAACAGCGGCGTGAGCATTGCCACGCTGGAAGACATGAAGGTGCTGTACAGCGGCTTTGACTTGACCAACCCGTCCACCAGTGTCAGCATGACCATCAACGGCCCAGCTCCGACGATTTTGGCTATGTTCATGAACACCGCCATCGACCAAAACCTGGACAAGTTCAAGCTGGACAACCAACGCGAACCCACCGACACTGAAGCTGCCAAAATCAAAGAATGGGTGCAAGAAAACGTGCGCGGCACCGTGCAGGCCGACATATTGAAAGAAGACCAGGGGCAGAACACCTGCATCTTTTCTACAGAGTTTTCATTGAAGGTGATGGGCGACATTGCCGAATATTTTGTGCACCACAAAGTGCGTAACTTTTACAGCGTATCCATCAGCGGCTACCACATCGCCGAGGCGGGGGCCAACCCGCTATCGCAATTGGCGCTCACCTTGTCTAACGGCTTCACGTTTGTCGAAGCCTACTTGGCACGAGGCATGCACGTCGACGACTTTGCCCCCAACCTGAGCTTCTTCTTTTCCAACGGCATGGACCCAGAATACACCGTGCTGGGCCGTGTAGCCCGCCGCATTTGGGCCACCACCATGCGCGACAAATACGGCGCTAACGAGCGATCACAAAAGCTCAAGTACCACGTGCAAACCAGCGGCCGCAGCCTGCATGCACAGGAAATTCAGTTCAATGACATCCGCACCACCCTGCAAGCGTTGATCGCCATCTACGACAACTGCAACAGCCTGCACACCAACGCTTTTGACGAAGCCATCACCACGCCCACCGAAGACAGTGTACGCCGGGCGATGGCCATCCAGATGATCATCAACCGCGAATGGGGCTTGGCCAAAAACGAAAACCCAAGCCAAGGCAGCTTCATCATCGAAGAATTAACAGAGCTGGTAGAAGAGTCCGTACTAGACGAGTTTGAACGCATCAGCGAACGCGGCGGCGTGCTAGGCGCCATGGAAACCGGCTACCAACGCGGCCGCATCCAAGACGAGTCCATGCACTACGAAATGCTAAAACACACCGGCGAGCTGCCCATCATCGGCGTCAACACCTTCCGCAATCCCAAGGGCGATGTGGTGCAAGACAAGCTAGAACTGGCGCGCAGCACTGAAGAAGAAAAACAGTCACAGCTCAAGCGCCTGAATGACTTCCACGCTCTACACGCAGTCAGTTCCCCCGCCATGCTCAAACGCTTGCAACAAGCGGTGATCGCCAATCAAAACGTCTTCGACGTGCTGATGGACGCCGTGCGCGTGTGCTCGCTCGGGCAGATTACCAATGCGCTGTTTGAGGTGGGTGGGCAGTATCGGCGCAATATGTAGAATCATTAGATAGCAAATTAGAGAAACTTTCTTTACGCTTGGTTCATCTTTACGGAACCTGCTTTATGTCCATAACAACGTACAGCCAGACACCATGGCCTGACTACATATCGTCGCTTGAACCCGATGTGTCTGAAAGCACAGTATCTGCTGTGCTACCGCAAGATGCTGTAGCGCAACACTCCGACCCGCATCTTGCACAGGATAAAGCCCGCTGGAGCGGGCACTGGTTTGGGTGGGCGTTTTCTGGACGACTCTGCGACGTTAAGCTGGTTGTTGAAAAGGTATCTTTGGATGCAGCCACTATCGTCTATTTGGGCGCTACAGCGTCGGGGACAATTTGCGAACGCATACAAGCAAACTTCAATGCCAATGAACTGCAAGGCACCCTCGCCAGCGGCACGCAGCTAAGTTTTCGCATGAGAAGCGATGGCGTAGTTGAATTCATCGCGCATGCAGAAGGAGTCGTCCGCTATGGCGGAGTGCTCTCGCAAGGAGTACTGCCTAAGCGTGATACTGATCGCATTCCTACGAGTTTTGTTGAGAATGGCAAACCAATTTCGTTGGAGGTCGTTATTTACAAGCCTGCTGGCTCAGGTCCTTTTCCGACGCTGATGTTTAACCACGGATCTACTGGTAATGGAAATAGGCCTGCAGAATTCAAAACGACCTGGACGAATCCTGCGCTGACAAAGTTTTTCACTGACAAAGGCTGGTTGGTGGCTTTCCCGCAGCGCCGTGGACGCGGCAAATCGGATGGCACCTACGACGAGGGCTTTGAGGTGAATCGTGCAGATGGTTATTCGTGCAATCCCAATTTGTCGCTACCTGGGCTGGAACGCGCTCTCGCAGATATAGACGCTGCAACCGATTATCTTTCAACCCGGCCCGATGTAAATAACAAGCGAATGTTGATCGGCGGTGTGTCACGCGGCGGCATTGCTTCTGTAGTCTACGCAGGCACGTGGCCCACTCGCTTCACGGGCGTTATCAATTTCGTCGGCGGCTGGGTAGGGGATGACTGCGGAACCGTAGAAGCCATCAATACCGTCAGCTTCAAACGTGGCGCAGCTTTCGCAAAACCCATGCTATGGCTCTACGGTGAAAACGATCCATTTTACAAAATTGAGCACAGCCGAAAAAACTTCAACGCCTTCATCGCCGATGGAGGAAAAGGGGGCTTCAAAGTCTATTTACCTATTGCCGGTCAAAGTGGCCATGGCTTGACTGCGATGCAGACTTTATGGCAAGCTGACTTGACGACCTATATCGACCAGATTGATCTATAGTAATTTGGTTAATTCAGTCGAAGCGCTGGGCGACTTGATGAGTCCGTTAACGTGTCATTTCAGCAAGATGCACCACCTTCACACTTGGCCTATTCGGAAACTTCACCACCAAATCCAACTGTCCACCCATCGCCTCCACATACCGGCGCATAGTCGACAGCAGCATATCGCTGCGTTGCTCTAGACGTGAAATGGTATCTTGGCGAACGCCTAGTGCTTGCGCCATATCTGTTTGGGTTTGTGATGCAGCAATGCGCAGGTCACGCAAGGTGGCTAGCTCAGCCGCTCTCGCGGTAATCTTGTTTTGGCGCTTGGCGGGCAAGGCGCTTGAAACATCTTCAAGTTTTTTGCCATGGTGCTTCTCCTTAGAAGGTACATTCAATTCAGCCAAATGCAGGGTCAGCCTGCTGTCTGCTTTGTCAATCAACCGTTTGTAAAAGAGCCGTTGATCTGCTCCTGCTTTGTCGCCTGCCACCAGCAACACGGCTTGACTGGCTGGGTCAAAAGCAAACGCTACACGCCACACTTCTTTGCCGTGGCGAAAGCGCAGCTCTTTCATGTTGCTGTGTTGACTACCTTTGAGGGTGTCTACCGTGGGTCTGCACAAGCCAGACCCGTAACTACGTAATAAAACGGCATGTGCCAATAATTCATCCTGTACTTTGACAGCTAGCGCGGCAAACTCAGGGTCAAATTGATCGTGGAACACAACTTGCCAATTGATTCATCGTATGGCATTAAATCCATATTTTGATTCTGCTATTTGTCCGCACAAGGCTTTATCTCCGATCGGAGAATATCGCTTGCGCTGGCACGCCAAAGCCAGTTAAAAACACCGATCGGAGTTTTTAACTGGCGCTGGACAAACTGTGAAATCAGTACAAAGGCTGCGTTTTATGGCCTACCAAGGCAAGCTCTCACCCTTGTAATCATAAAATCCCCCCGTCTGCGCCGGTAGCAGCGCATGCACTACTTGCAAAATCTCTATCGCAGCTACATCTGCAGGCCGCACGTTCAGCCCGGTTTTGCTAAACGGGTCGCTTAGCGCGGTGGCTACCGTGCCGGGGTGCATGGCGATGCAGACTGACAGTTTGCTGCGCCGGGTCATCTCAATCGACGCGGTTTTGACGAATTGGTTGAGTGCGGCTTTGCTGGCGCGGTAGCCGTACCAGCCGCCCAGGGCGTTGTCGCCTATGCTGCCCACTTTGGCTGAGATGGTGGCCATGCGGGTTACGCGGTCGCGCGCTAGCAGCTGGGCAAAATGTTTAAACACCAGTGCGGGGCCGATGGCATTGATCAGCATCACGCGTTGCAAATACTGCGCGTCTAGCTGCGACCACGTGCGCTCTGGCCCCGCGCCGTCGGTGTGCAAGTAACCTGTGGCGACGATGATGGTGCGCAGTGGTGCGCTGGCGCACTGCGCGGCCACCCACTGCGCGCTGGCGGCCAGTGTGGATTCGTCCGCGTAGTCTAGCGCGGGTGTAGTGCTGCGGCCCAGGCACAGCACCTGCGTGTAGCTGGTGTCGCGCTGCAGCGCCTGTACCAGGGCGGCACCTAGGCCGCCTGTGCCGCCGATAACCAAGGCGGTACTGGCAGACGTTGCGGGCGCGGCAAAATTTGTTACGGGGCTGGGGGCTAGGGCTGTAGGTGGTGTATCCATACCGCATTATCGCCACAGCTTATAAATCTGATATGATTTTTCATGACAACACACACAACTTCCCAGCCTACTTTTATAGCCCCCGCGCAGTTTACCGATGCTGCTGCGGCCTTGGCGCAATTGCAGCGCCTGTACGACGATAGCCTGACGCATCTGCGTGACAGTTTGCAGTCTTTCGTAGCGGGCACGCTTGCAGCCAGCAAAGTGCGCGCCTGTTACCCCTTTGTGCGCTTGCGCACCCACAGCGTGGCCCGCGCGGCTACCGCCGACAAGCGTCGCAGCTATGGCTTCGTTCAAGGCCCGGGCTTGTACGAAATTACCATCACACGGCCTGATTTGTTTGCCACCTACTTGCTCAAGCAGTTTGACCTGTTGCTGCGCAACCATGGCGGCACCTTGGAAGTGGGCATTAGCACCCAGCCCATGCCCGTGCACTTTTCGTTTGCTGAGCACGACCATGTAGAAGGCAGCATGGGCCCCGACCGCCGCGCACTGATGCGCGATGTGTTCGACCTGCCCGACCTGTCGGCCATGAACGACGATATTGCCAACGGCACGTTTGAAACCGGCCCCGGCCAGCCGCAACCGCTAGGCTTATTTACCGCGCCGCGCACCGACTATTCGCTGCACCGCCTGCGCCACTACACGGGCACGGCCACCGAGCATTTTCAAAACTACGTACTGTTTACCAACTACCAGTTCTACATTGACGAGTTTGTCAAACTAGGCCACGAGGCTATGCAAGACCCCGCCAGCGAATACATAGCCTTTGTAGAGCCTGGTAATGTGGTTACCCGCCGTGTGGGTTTGTCTGCCGAAGCCGCTGATGCCATGGGCAAAGCGCCGCCGCGCTTGCCGCAAATGCCTGCCTACCACCTTATGCGTGCCGACCACAGCGGCGTAACCATGGTCAACATTGGGGTAGGCCCTGCCAATGCTAAAAACATCACCGACCACATTGCCGTGCTGCGCCCACATGTGTGGCTGATGCTAGGCCACTGCGCGGGCCTGCGCCACACGCAAGCGCTGGGCGACTACGTACTAGCCCATGCCTACGTGCGAGACGACCATGTGCTAGACGACGACCTGCCTCTGTGGGTGCCCATCCCGGCGCTGGCCGAAGTGCAAATGGCCCTGCAGCAAGCCGTGGCTGAAGTAACCCAACTGCCCAGCAGCGACCTGAAAAAGATCATGCGCACAGGTACCGTGGCCAGCACCGACAACCGCAACTGGGAGCTGCTAGGCACCCAGCACCTGACCAAGCGCTTTAACCAAAGCCGCGCCATCGCACTAGACATGGAAAGCGCCACCATTGCAGCCAACGGATTTAGGTTTCGCGTACCGTACGGCACGCTACTGTGCGTCAGCGACAAGCCACTGCATGGCGAGATCAAACTGCCCGGCATGGCCAACCAGTTTTACCGTGACCGCGTAGACCAGCACCTGCGCATTGGCATGCGGGCGCTAGAGTTTTTGCGCGCCGAAGGTACAGAAAAGCTGCACAGCCGCAAACTGCGTAGCTTTGCCGAAGTGGCGTTTCAATAATCAAAAAAAGCAAGCCATGTTAACTTTTTTATCCAAACTAAGTACTCTTAAAATAATAGCTGCTTGTGCAGTATTTACGGTCTCTGCAGCCAGTTTTGCACAACAAAAGCCGATCCGCTTGATCGTGCCCTACGCCGCAGGTGGCCCGATTGACGTGACCGCCCGCGTGCTGGCCGAGCGGGTTAAAGACAGCCTGGGCACGGTGATTATTGAAAACCGCCCCGGTGCGGGCGGCAACATTGGTGCCGACGCCGTGGCCAAGGCTGCGCCCGATGGTTTGACCATCGGCATTGCGGCCCTAGCCACCCACGCGATTAACCCGTGGCTTTACAGCAAAATGCCCTACAACGTGGCCACCGACTTTGCACCCATCACGCAAATGGTGCGCGTGCCTAACGTGCTGGTGATGAATGCTGATACCGCCCAGCGACTGAATATCAACAGCCTGGCCGACCTGGTGCGCTACGCCCGCGCCAACCCCGGCAAGCTGAACTATGGCAGCGGTGGCAACGGCAGTGGCGGGCATTTAGCGGGCGAAATGTTCAAGGCGCAGGCAGGCATTTTTGCCGTGCACATACCGTACAACGGCGGCAACCCAGCGCAGCTGGCCTTAGTGTCAGGCCAAGTAGATTTTAATTTTGACAATTTAGCCACCGCCGCGCCCAACATTCGCGCAGGCAAGCTGAAGGCCTTGGCCGTGACCAGCGCGCAGCGCAGCACCGTACTACCCGATGTGCCTGCCGTGGCCGAGACCTACAAAGGTTTTGAAGTCGACACGTGGTGGGGCTTAGTAGCGCCCGCAGCCACGCCGCGCGACGTGCTAGACAAGTACAACAAAGCATTTGTCGAAGCGCTGAATGCTGACACCACGAAAACACGCTTTGCGGGCCTGATGGCAGAGCCCACGCCCTGCACCAGCGCGCAGTTTGGCGATACGCTCAAGCGCGAACTGGCTAAGTATGAAAAAGTCGTGAAGGCCAGCGGTGCGAAAGCGGACTAGACTGCAAGAAGCGTAGATTACTCGCCTAAGTACGCCGCCCGCACCTTCGGGTCGTTCAGCATTTGTTTAGCATCGCCACTCATGGTGATCAGGCCAGACTCCATTACGTAGCCACGGTTGGCTATGCCCAGCGCGCGGCTGGCGTTTTGCTCCACCAGCAGGATGGTCACTCCCTGCGCGGCCACGTCGCGAATCACTTCAAAAATCTTGTCCACCATGAGGGGCGACAGGCCCATGGACGGCTCGTCGAGCAGCAGCACCTTGGGCCGGCTCATCAGCGCGCGGCCCATGGCCAGCATTTGCTGCTCGCCGCCCGACATGGTGCCGGCCAGCTGGTCTTTGCGCTCACGCAGGCGCGGGAAGATGGTGAACATTTTCTCGAGGTCGGCCGCAATCTCAGCCTTGTCATCGCGGATGTAGGCACCCATCTGCAGGTTTTCGGTGATGGTCATGCGCATGAACACGCCGCGCCCCTCGGGCACCATGGCCAGGCCTTCGTTCACCATGTCCCACGCGCCCTTGCCGCGAATGCTCTTGCCCAGGTATTCGATGTCGCCTTCTTTAAACGGCAGCGTGCCGGTGATGGCTTTCATGGTGGTGGTTTTGCCAGCGCCGTTGGAGCCGATCAGCGAGACCAGTTCGCCCTCATGGACTTCAAAGTCGATGCCCTTGACGGCCTGGATGCCACCGTAGGCCACTTTGAGGCCAGTGACTTTCAGCAGTGTTTTTGCCATGGTGTCCTTTGATCAGTTGAGGACAGAGCTTGTCCACTTTGTGTGACGGCGGTCTGTCCCCCAATTTATCGACTCAGTTCATCAGTGAGCGCCCGTGCCCAGATAGGCTTCAATCACTTTCTCGTTGCGCTGCACATCGGCAGGCGTGCCCTCGGCAATCTGTTTGCCGTAATCCAGCACGGTCACCCTGTCGCACAGGCCCATCACCAGCTTCACATCGTGCTCGATCAGCAAAATGGTGCGGTTGTCTTTGCGGATGCGGTCGATCAGCTCGCGCAGCATGAC
>JANLPQ010000002.1:0-34473 GCA_031367325.1 Polaromonas sp.
GGCATTATCAGCGCGCTGCAGGTATTGCAAGCGGTGCAGCGCAGCGGTAAAACTATTGCCCAGATTCTGGACGGCCTTACCTTGTTTCCCCAAGAGCTGGTCAACATTCGCCTCAAACCCGGCCAAGGGTGGCAGTCACCCACGCTGGACGCCATGGTTAAAACCGTAGAAGCCGAACTAGGCAATACAGGCCGTGTACTCATCCGCCCCAGCGGCACTGAGCCACTGGTACGCGTGATGGTGGAGGCGCGCGATTTGGCGCAAGCGCGCGCGTGCGCGCAGCGCATGGCGGATGTGATAAAAAATAGCTGACATATACTATTTAATCGTATTCAACTTAATGAGGATTTTTATGAGCACTGTGAAACCAAAAAAACCCTTAAAACCAAAGAAAAAGACTACAGCTAAAAAAATTAATGTGGCTATGAAGAAAATGTCGTCAATTAATGGAGCAGTCGGTTGGTTGAGCAACAGCATCTTAATTTACAACGTTCTTCATGCGATAGTTACATCAACTGCCGGGCGTTCTATATTGGAACAAATTACTAAAGGTTTGGGTATTCAGTTTATGAGTGCAACTGAGCATCTACGAGAAAACGCAAAACAAAATTTAGATAGTCAGATAGCGATTAAAACAACCCAAACTATTATTAATAAACTTTCAGTTTATGTTGATGTGGCTGCACAAGTTCGTAGCGATTGGCCCACCATTGAAAAGGTTATTTTAGTAATCGATAAAAAAGAATCTCAACGATTTAGTTCTGAATTAGTCAAATTAGTTTTGGACTTGACAGAAAATCCGACTGTAAGTGCTGAAATGATCAAAAGCAGTATTGAATCAATGCTTCTACATGAGCTTGTCCGAATGGAAATTACTAAAAAATCTAGTACATTCAAAATATAACTCAACCATGAAAATCGAAAAAAACTCTGCCGTCACTATGCAATTCAAACTGACTGAAGCTAATGGCAAAGTCATTGAAAACAGCGGCAAACCTGCCGTGTACCTGCATGGTGGCTATGGCAATACGCTGCCTAAAATTGAAGAGGCGCTGGAAGGCCAGGAAGCGGGTTATGCGGTGACGCTGAACTTGGCTGCTGCTGATGCGTTTGGCGTGTACGACGAGGGTTTGCTGCGCACAATTCCTAAGACACAGTTTCCACCGGGCGTTAAAGTGGGTGGTCAGCTAGAGGGGCGCAGTGACGACGGTGGTATGCAGGTGTTTACTGTGACAAAAATTAAAGGCGACACCGTCTACATGGACGCCAACCATCCGCTGGCAGGTAAGGATATGCGCTTTGACTTGAAAGTCATTTCAGTGCGCGCTGCCACTGAAGAGGAAATTACCCATCAGCATGTGCATGGTGAACACGGACACCAGCATTAATGCGTTACAGACCGTAAACTGCTTGCTAGTTTTACATTTTTTAGCTGCATAGTAGGGGTAAGTTTTGGCCTGAAGGTTTGCTTGGCTATTGATTTCACCAGACAATAGTGTGAAGTTTTATGGAAAATTTCACCAACAGCTCTGACGCTAAAGCCGTCGCAATATCGCAAGAGCCGCCGTCTGGCGCATTGCAACTGGATCCCAAAGCATCAATTTTCTTTATTATCAATGCGTCCGCCGGAAACCGCGATGCACAGGCGCAGCAACAGGTGATTGAAGACGCGCTGAGCGTGGCTGGCCGCACTGGTGAGCTGATCTTCTCGCAGCCCGCTGATTTGGCAGACAACGCCCGCAAAGCTGCTTTCAAAGCTGCGCTGGCCCATTCTGCTGTGGTAGCGGTAGGTGGCGACGGTACTATCAACACCGTAGCGCAAGCGGCCCATGCGGAGGGCTGCGCCATGGGAGTCATTCCCCAAGGCACATTCAATTACTTTGCCAGAACCCACGGTATTCCAGCAGATGTGGGCGAGGCTATGCATGTTGTGCTAACCAGCCATGCCATGCCTGTGCAAGTGGCTACCATCAACAGCCATGTATTTTTAGTCAATGCCAGCCTAGGCCTGTACCCAAAATTGTTAGAAGACCGTGAGGCCTACAAGGCGCGTTTTGGCCGCAGCCGTTTAGTCGCGTTTGGTGCCGCTTGTGTCACGCTGCTGCGGGCACACCGCCAGTTGCTTTTGCATATTGAACTGGCCAGCGTAGCGCGCGATGTGCGCACGTCGACACTGTTTGTTGGTAATAACCAGCTACAACTTGAGCAAGTGGGTGTGCAAGTTGACACGCCGGTGGGTGAGCACACTGGGCATGCTAACCGCGATGGCCGCGTTGCAGCAGTCATGTTGCGTCCTATGGGCACGCTAGCTATGGTGCGCCTTATGTTGCATGGTGCCATGGGTACGCTGGGGCAGGCCGACAATGTAGAGAGCTTTGATTTTGATCACATGGTGGTCAAACCACGGCTAGACTATGGCAGGCGCAAAGTGAAAGTAGCTTTTGATGGGGAGGTGCAATGGATGCAATCGCCAATTGAGTTTGCGGTGTCTCCTAAAGCGTTGTACCTCATTAAACCTGGCGTGCAAAGCACGTCTAACCCAACTGAGCAGGCGGATGCATGAGCGTATTGCTGCAAATTTCCGATACACATTTTGGGACCGAACAAACACCCGTGGTGGAGGCACTGGTAGCGCTGGCATTGCAGCAGCAGCCTGATATCGTGGTGCTATCGGGCGACATTACCCAGCGTGCGCATGCCGCGCAGTTTCAACGAGCGCGTATTTTTGCAGACCGTTTGGCCGCACGTGTGGTGGCCATTCCTGGTAACCATGATATTCCTTTGATAAATATAGCCGCCAGATTGCTGCGACCTTACGCTGCGTATAGTCAGGTCTTTGGCAGTAATTTAGAGCCTACTTTTTCTTCTACCGATTTGCTTGTAGTTTGTGTTAACACTACCCGTCGCTACAGACATCAACACGGCCAGGTATCGCAAAAGCAAATAGACCGCGTGGCGCAACTATTGCAGTCAGCCACTGCAGACCAATTGCGCGTGGTGGTAGTGCACCAACCTATTGCGGTCATACACGCCCAAGACAAGGTGGATCTTTTGCGTAACCGTGCCTCTGCACAAGTAAGTTGGGCTGCTGCAGGCGCTGATTTGGTGTTAGGCGGGCACATCCATCTGCCCTATACCTTGGCTTTGCCCGGGCTGGCGCGGCCTATGTGGGCGGTGCAGGCGGGTACCGGCGTGTCTAGTCGGGTGCGTGCGGGCGTGCCTAATTCAGTCAACTTGGTGCGCTGGGGCAGTGCGCAAGCTGCCGGGCTTTGCCATATCGAGCAATGGGATTTTGACGCAACCAGTGAGGCGTTTGCCTGCGTACGCGTAACCCAAGTAGCACCAGCTAGGGCAGGCCATGGCGCGTAGCACCGAGCAGTGGGTACAGTGGGCCAGCATGGCAGGTCAGCATGCATTGCTTTTGTATGCGGCGATTTTGGTGTTGCTTCTTACTACATTTGCGGCTAGCTGGTGGATGTGGCACCGCTACGCTGCTCATAACAAGCTCACACAAGCACCACCAGTCATGCGCATGGGCTTGCGCGGTAGCTTGGGCTTTGCAGTGATTGTGACCAGCAGCTGGGTATTCGTAGAATTGGCAGAGGGACTGGGCATGCAGCGCAGCATGGGGCTAGTAGACCAGGCGCTCACCGATGCTATACGGCTTAATGTACCCATACCTATTTTGCAGGTGTTTGCTGCCATTACCCGGCTAGGCGACACTGCCACTTTGGCAGTGCTGTGCGTTGTGGTTGCCGTAGTGCTGATGCTGGTGGGCAAGCGTCGATTCGCATTTATATGGGTGCTGGCAGTGGCTGGCAACGGTGTGTTAAACACCGTTTTAAAACAAATATTTGCGCGCCTACGCCCGCTGCACGAGGACGGTTTGGTGCTGGCTAGCGGGTTTAGTTTTCCCAGTGGGCACAGCTCTGGCGCGGTGGCAGCTTACGGTATGTTGGCATGGTTAGCCTGCCAGTGGGTGCCTAAGCAATGGCATTTGCCCATCGTATTAAGTGCAATCGCACTGGCTTATAGCGTGGGCGTTAGCAGAGTATTTGTGCAAGTGCATTTTGCCAGCGACGTTATGGCAGGATTTGCGTCGGGCACCGCGTGGCTAGTGGTGTGCATTGTTAGCCTGCAATTAACTAGCGGGCAACGCACCGCCAACATGCTATCCCGCGTAGATTAAACCGTTAGGGCCTCATCTACGCTGTCGGACAGGTCTTCGGCTAAAAACCCGCCCGACTGGCGCTGCCATAGCTTGGCATACAGCCCACCACTGAGCAGTAATTCTTGGTGCGTACCAAACTCAACAATGCGGCCTGCGTCCATCACTACCAAACGATCCATTCGGGCAATAGTGCTTAAGCGGTGGGCAATAGCGATGACAGTTTTGCCTTGCATCAAGGTGACCAGTTGCTCTTGAATGGCGGCTTCTATCTCGCTGTCTAGTGCAGAGGTAGCTTCGTCCAATATCAAAATGGGGGCATTCTTTAGCACCACGCGGGCTAGTGCCACGCGCTGTCGCTGGCCGCCTGATAGCTTGACGCCGCGCTCGCCCGCGTGCGCCTCGTAGCCGGTGCGGCCTGTCCAGTCGCGCAGCTCGGTGATGAACTGGTGGGCGTGCGACTGCTCTGCGGCCAGCTGCACCTGTGCATCGGTAGCGCCAGGGTGGCCGTAGCGGATGTTGGCGGCAATAGAGCGGTGCAGTAGCGACGTGTCCTGCGTCACCATGCCAATGGCGGCGCGCAGGCTTTCTTGTGTCACGCCGCGCAGGTCTTGCCCGTCGATGGTGATACTGCCAGCTTCTACGTCATAAAAGCGCAGTAGTAAATTGACCAACGTAGACTTTCCTGCACCCGAGCGGCCTACCAAGCCTACGCGCTCGCCAGCGCGGATATGCAAGTTCAAATCTTGCAGCACTGCTCGCCCGCCGCTGGCAGCTTGACCATAACTAAAGTTGACATGGCTAAACCTGATGTCGCCGTGCGGTACGGTCAGTTCAGTAGCTGTGGTCGAATCTACCAGTGTGTGCGGCACCGCAATAGTTTGTATGCCTTCTTGCACTACGCCTACGTTTTCAAAAATGCCTGACACCTCCCAGCTGACCCAGCCCGCCATGTTGGCAATTTGCCAAACCAGTGGTAGGCAAGTGGCCACTACCGCAGGGGTGATTTGCCCTGCCTGCCACAGCCACACGCTCATGCCGGCGGTGCCTACCAGCAGCAGTACGTTCAATATGTTCAGCGTAAACATAAAACGCGTGGTCATACGCATGTGGGCGGCAATTTTGTCGCGATGGTCATCAATCGCTTCGCGCACATAAGCGTCTTCGTCTTTCGCGCGTGAGAACAGCTTTACTGTCATGATGTTGGTGTAGCTATCCACCACCCGGCCCATCACCATGGACCGCGCCTCGCTGCTCACGCGCGACAGGTCGCGCATCCGCGGGACAAAGTAGCGCAAGAAAAATACATAGCCTACCAGCCAGCACAGCATAGGCACGGCCAGGCGCCAGTCAAACACTAGCATCAGCGACAGTGCGCTTAGCCCATACACCACGATGTACCACACCGCGCGCACGGTAGCTACCACACTCTCGCGCAGCGAGTTGGAGGTGTTCATCACCCGGTTGGCTATGCGCCCTGCAAAGTCGTTTTGAAAGAACGGCCCACTTTGGCGCACCACATGCCAATGGCTTTGCCAGCGAATTAACGTGGTAGCCCCAGGAATAACCGCGTTGTTGCGCACCATGCTGTCCAGCAGCACCAGTGCAGGCTTTAAAAACAAAATAATAATGGCAATACCCAGCAGCAACGGGCCTTGCTGTTGCAAAGCCAAGGCAGGCGTAGCAGAGGTCATCAACCCCACCATGCGGCCAATGAATATAGGAATTAAAGTGTCTACCAACGCCACACCCAATCCAGTGACCAGCATGAATGCATACAAGCCACGCGTTTGCCGTACAAAGTGCCAGTAAAAAGCGATCAAACCATGCGGTGGGCCACTGCTAGACGCATCGGAAGGTGTAGAGATGTTACTTATGCGAGATTCGAAAAATTTGAACATGTGGTGCAATTATCCACACATCCTAAAAACGGTTGTCACATTAGGCTTTTACTGCACCACTGGCTACTGCTGCTGCTTGCACAGCTGCGGCCCGCGCAGCCTTTACATCGGCTTCTACCCGCTCAGAATAGCGATCAGTCAGCATGTTGGTATGCCCACGCAGTAGCACGGTGAAGCGCACTAGCTCTTCCATGGTGTCGACAATGCGGTCGTAGTAGCTGCTGGGGCGCATGCGGTCTGCGTCGTTAAATTCTTTGTACGCCATTGCCACACTGCTTTGGTTAGGAATAGTGACCATGCGCATCCAGCGGCCCAGCAGACGCAGCGTGTTGACGGCGTTAAACGACTGGGAGCCACCGCTTACCTGCATGACCGCCAATGTACGGCCCTGAGTAGGACGCAGTGCGCCCATGGACAGTGGCAAGTGGTCAATCTGCGCTTTCATCACGGCGGTAATGGCGCCGTGCCGCTCAGGGCTGCACCACACTTGGCCTTCGGACCACAACGACAGTTCGCGCAGTTCGGCTATGGCGGGATGGTTATCGTTTTCTACTTGGTCAGGCAGGGGCAAGTCTGACGGATCGAAGATACGCGTTTCTGCACCGAAAAATTGCAACAGTCGCGCGGCTTCTTCAATAGCCAAGCGCGAGAAAGCACGGGGCCGCAGTGAGCCGTACAGTAGCAAGATACGCGGCGCGTGGCCAGTAGGGTCTAACGACTGGGCTAAGGTTTGGTCAGCGCCGTAGTGTGCAAACTGCGCTTGCAGGGCGGGCAGGACGGTAGGATTAATTAGCTGGCGCAGGCGTGGCATAGGTAGAAGGATAGTTTAAAAATTAGTTAGTGGAGTGAACGTGCAGTCAGTAATTTACTGACGGTAAAGCCCACAACAGCCCCCACACATTGCAAGGCCACAAAGCCTGGGGCACTGGTGGGCGCTATACCCGCAAAGCTGTCGCTCAGCATGCGGCCCAGCACAGCCGCGGGGTTGGCAAACGATGTGCTGGCAGTAAACCAATAGGCCGCGCCAATGTAGCAAGCCACCAGCACGCTAGCTTTAGCCGGTGTGCTGTGTGCGCCTTGTGCATGCAAGTGCGAAGCGCCCGCGCGTGCAATGACAAAAATCAAGCCTGCAGTGGCCACGGCTTCTGCCAGCCACTGCCCCCAGCCACCGCGCAGCTTGGTGCTGGTTTGCCAGACGGTCATATCAAACATCGCGTTAGCTAGCCACGCGCCTAGTACTGCGCCCAGCAACTGAGACACTATAAATACCATAGCTGCTTGAGCAGGATTTACTTGGGTTAGAGGCTGTTTTCTTATAAAAAATAGCGTTACCAGAGGGTTAAAGTGTGCGCCACTGATGGGGCCTAATACCTCGATCAATACAAACAACGCAAATACGGTGACCAGTGTGTTGACCAACAGCGCCACACCGTTGTTACCGCTACTCAAACGCTCGGCCATGATGCCCGAGCCAATCACGGCGCACAGCAGCATGGCGGTGCCTAGGCATTCGGCAAAGGCTTTTTGAGTGAGGGTGTAGGTGGGGTTGTAGCTCGGCGTGCCAGAGCTGCTTGCGGGCTGATTCATGACTGCGCAAGTGCCCTAGCGCTGCTTTGCAAAGCCACAATTTGCAGCTTCTCAGGTGGCAAGCTGATAAATAGCTCGATGCGGCGCTTGATAGCCAGCATGGTTTGGCGAAAAGCGATTAACTTTTCGGCGTCGCTGGCGTCCCCTGCGCTAGGGTCGGCGTAGCTCCAGTGGGCGGTTGCGGGCTGGCCGGGCCAATAGGGGCATACCTCCCCTGCAGCGTTGTCGCACACGGTAATGATCAAGTCCATCTTGGGCGCATCGGGCAGTGCAAACTCATCCCAGCTTTTGCTGTGCAAGCCAGTGGTGGGTACGCCAGCGTGGTCCAGTACTTGCAAACCAAGTGGGTTTGGCTTTTGGTTATCGCGCGGGCTGCTGCCTGCAGAAAACCCTTTGAATTTGCCATGGCCTAAGTGGTTAAGCAACGCCTCGGCCAAGATGCTGCGGGCCGAGTTATGGGTGCACAAGAAAAGTACGTTCAGTGCAGGGTGGGTATTGTCATTGTTCATAATTGCTAATTTTTAAGACGGAAATAGGCTTCTAGGGCCTGATTTAACTGCTCAAGCAGCTTTTAAAAAAAGAGCTAAATCAAGTTCAGCAGTCATTTAGCAGCAGGCCAAGTTGGCTGTATCTACTGCACAGACTTGCCCGGCGCAGCAGTGCTCGGTCAGGTAACCCATCAAGGTGTTCATTTGCGCATAGTTAGCGCGGTAAATCAAATTACGGCCTTGCTGCTCTGCATTGACCAAGCCACTATGGAATAGCTCTTTAAGGTGAAACGACAGCGCACTGGGCGCAATGTCTAGCAGCGCAGCTATGGCGCTGGGGGTCAAGCCCTCGCTACCCGCCGCCACCAGTGCGCGAAAGGTACGCAAGCGTTGTGGCTGTGCCAGCGCTGCCAGCGCACCAATAGCTTCAGTCTCGGCTAATTTGGCGGTTTTGTTAGGCTTGGATAGTGCTTTCATAATTCAATAATAGTTGAATTATAAATTCTTGTCAAATCAACTCTGAAAGTGTGCTCAAGTGCTAAGAGAAAAACGCTTTTTTGGGTATACCAAGGCGACAGCTCGGGATGCAACATCAGACTAAAATGATGCCATCTACCTAGGAAAACTCCATGACAGTATTGACCATTCAATCCCAAGTCAGCCCCGAAGAATGGGCCATCCGCTGCGACCTGGCTGCTTGCTACAGGCTGGTAGCTTTATACGGCTGGAGCGACCTGGTATTCACCCATATCAGCGCCAAGCTGCCCGGCCCCGAGCACCATTTTTTGATCAACCCCTACGGCCTGATGTTTGACGAGATTACTGCGTCATCTTTGGTCAAAGTAGACAAAGACTGCAACAAAGTCATCGACTCGCCGTACCCGGTAAACCCTGCAGGCTTTGTGATCCACAGCGCCGTGCACGAGGCACGCGAGGACGCTGGCTGCGTGCTGCATACCCACACGCGTGCGGGCGTGGCCGTTAGTGCGCAAGCCGCTGGCGTGCTGCCTATTAGCCAGCAAAGCACCTTCGTGCTCGGTTCGCTGGCGTATCACGGCTACCAAGGTGTGGCCTTTAGGCCTGAAGAAAAGCCCAGCTTGCAAGCCGACTTGGGCCACGCTAACTACCTGATGCTGCGCAACCATGGCCTGCTGACCGTGGGCAAAACGATTGCGGATGCGTTTTTGCACATGTACGTGTTTGAGTCCACCTGCCAAATCCAAATCAGCGCGCAAGCTGGCAGCCCACTCACGCAGGTAGAGCCCAGCATAGTGCAAGGCGTGGCCCAGGCCATGAAGGTGCAAACCGGCGGATTGGGCGGCGCGTTCGTATGGCCGTCATTGCTGCGCAAGCTGGAAAGATCGGGTCAGATCTACAATGTGTAATGCTATAAATTAAATAGCTGCTTGAGCAGGATTTACTTGGATTAGAGGCCTAAAAAGCATTAAAAATGACCTGAATAAGCTTTGTAAGACCTTGCTATTTGCAAATCAACCTTAAAGCTAACGGTGCAACTATAGGGCAGTCTTTAGTGACACATTAGCTAGCCTTTACATAGGGCAGTTTCTCGTCACAAGATTGACACAAAAACTTCATAGTCGCGTAACGCTGCTTTGCCATACTTTGCGTTTACCCCGCAAGCAAAGGAGAGCAAGCATGGGCAAAGGTTATGGTGAAGCATTGGAGCGCGATGGCGCTAACCAGTCTGCCAATCATGAATTCGACGCTATCGACCCCTTGCGTCGCTGGGTGCTCAAATCCACCGCAGCCACTGTAGCGATGCTGGTAGGTTCTCACAGCAGCAACGTATTGGCACAGCCTGGCGCGCAGGCCAAACCATTGGGCTTTAGCAGCGTGCCAGTGTCGGTGGCCGATACTTTGGTAGTGCCACCCGAGTACAGCGCACAGGTGCTGTACCGTTGGGGTGATGCGATTGGCGCAGTAGCTGGCGCGCCTAGCTTTAAGACAGACGCGTCCAACACGTGGCAAGAGCAAGCCTTGCAAGCGGGCATGCACCACGACGCAGTGGAATATTTCGCTATCGACAAAAACCCACGCCATGGCCTGCTGGCCATGAACCATGAGTACACCGACGATGGCCTGCTACACACCGATGGCATGAAAACCTGGGATGCCGACAAAGTGCGCAAGGCCCAGGCGGCGCATGGTGTCAGCGTGATTGAGGTGTTAGAGCAGGGCGGCGCGTGGCAAGTGAAGCAACAGTCGCAATTTGCACGCCGCATTACTACCAACACCCCCATGCAGTTTGCTGGCCCCGCTGCAGGGCATGAGCTACTTCAAACCGCAGCAGACCCAGCAGGCACCAAGCCACTGGGCACGCTAAACAACTGTGCCGCAGGTCAAACGCCTTGGGGTACTTATTTAACTTGCGAAGAAAACTTCAATGGTCATTTCAACGCCAGCGACAAACCCAGTAACGACGAAAAGCGCTACGGCCTGCGTGCCAAAGGCTTTGGCTACCGCTGGCACGAGCATGACGCACGTTTCGATATGGCGCAAACGCCTAACGAGCCCAATCGTTTTGGCTGGGTGGTAGAGATTGACCCAATGGATGCTACTAGCACGCCGATCAAGCGCACCGCGCTGGGCCGCATCAAACATGAGGGTGCCACCTCAGCAGTCAGCAAAGATAGCCGCGCAGTGGTGTACATGGGCGACGACGAGCGCTTTGAATACATCTATAAATTTGTTAGCCGCGACAAAATCAAACCCGGCGGCTACAAAGCTAACTCTAGTTTGCTTGACCACGGCACTTTGTTTGTAGCGCGTTTTGATGCCAACGGAATGGGCCGCTGGTTGCCTTTAGTGCATGGTGAGTCGGGCTTGAATGCGGCCAGTGGGTTTGCCAGCCAAGCTGAGGTGGTCATCAAAAGCCGCCAAGCAGCTGATGTGGCAGGGGCTACCAAAATGGACCGCCCTGAATGGATAGCGGTTAACCCGATTAACGGCGAGGTGTTTGTCACCCTTACCAACAACAGTGAACGTGGCCAACCCGGTAAAACACTGGTGAGCGAAGCTAACCCGCGTGGCGACAACATCATGGGCCACATTATTCGTTGGCAAGAAGGTAATGGCACTGACAAAGTAGGTGACGCTGCTGCCGATGAATTCCGCTGGGTGCATTTTGCTTTAGCGGGCGACCCTAATGCAGCCAAAGCTGAGCATCGCGGCAACGTCAAAGGCGATATGTACGGCAGCCCAGACGGTTTGAGCATTGATGCAGGCGGCCTGATGTGGATACAAACGGATATATCCACATCGATGATGAACAAAGGTGCCTACACCAGCGTGGGTAACAACATGATGCTGTGCGCCAATCCGTCCACAGGCGAGACCAAGCGATTTTTAACCGGGCCTTCCGGTTGTGAGATCACAGGTGTCACCTTTACACCCGACCGCCGCGCCGTGTTTATCAATATCCAACACCCGGGTGAGACAGCCAGCGAACGTAACGACCCTGAAAAACCCATGGCAGTCAGCCAGTGGCCCGACGGTGCAAGCGGTGGTCGCCCGCGCTCGGCTACCGTGGTTATACGCCGTAAAGATGGCGGCATTGTCGGCACTTAGCAGACCCTCCCAAGCCCTCTGATTGAGGGCTTTTTTATAGCTAATTGAGTATTCTTAACGAAGGGAAATGAGCATGAAAGAACTACCTATTCCAACACTCGCTTTTTCTACTGGCTTTGCGCCTAAAGCAATGCATTATGTGCAGTCATTGGTAACCCCTAAGTCATCGATACCCACCGCAGTACAAGCACCAACCCATGTCGCGGCAAACGCACAACGCACACCTCGCACCGCTGGCGTACACACAGCTTGGGCTCGTCATCAAGACGAGGTTAGGCAAGCGCAGCGCTTGCGCTACCAGGTATTTGCGCGTGAGATGGGGGCACGCCTAGATACTCCGCTGCCTAACCACGATGTCGATCGGTTTGACGATTTTTGCGAGCATTTGTTAGCACGCGACACCGCTACTGGCCAAGTGATTGGCACCTACCGCGTGCTCACGCCGACACAAGCTGTCCGCGCGGGTGGGGCCTATAGCGACACCGAATTTGATTTAAGCCCATTGCACAGCTTGCGCCCCAAAATGGTCGAGCTGGGCCGCAGCTGTGTGCATGCAGAGCACCGCCAGGGCGGCGTGATTCTAGCGCTAGGAAGTGCACTGTATGAATTTATGGCCCGCAACCGGTTAGAGACCATGATGGGCTGCGCCAGTATTCCCATGCTGCACAACGGCATGGTTAGCGGCGATGTAGCCGCCAGTGTATGGCGACAAATGAAAGAAAAGCATTTGGCTGAGCCAGCATTTCAAGTGCGTGCGCATTTGCCATTGCCCGTGGACCAGTTGGACGATACGCTGGACGTGGCACCGCCAGCCTTGATTAAAGGCTACTTACGTCAAGGTGCCAAAGTGCTGGGCGCACCTGCATGGGATCCAGACTTCAACACTGCAGATTTGCCGTTGTTGATTCACGTCAAAGACGCTCCTAGCCGCTTTACCAAGCGACTTGAGGTAGCAGCGTGACTAAAGTGAGTACGAATTGGACCACCCTGAAGGCGGCTTTGCCCTCCAAGATGGCGACACCTAAGGGCGTGCGAACAGTATTCATATCAGACGTGCACTTAGGTACAGCTGGATGCCAAGCCGACGCATTGCTTGATTTTTTAAAAGCTTATCCCAGCGAAACTTTGTATTTAGTGGGCGACATTATTGATGGCTGGCAGCTGCGCCGCAAATGGTACTGGCCGCAAGCACATAACGATGTTGTGCAAAAACTATTGCGTCGCGCACGCAAGGGCTGCCGTGTCGTATTCATACCAGGCAACCATGATGAATTTGCCAGAGCGTTCATCGGTCACCAGTTTGGCGGTATTGAGGTACTGGATGAGGCGGTGCACACCACAGCGCTTGGGAAAAAACTGTGGGTCACACACGGTGATTATTTTGATGGCGTGATCCAGTGCGCCAAGTGGTTGGCGTATGTGGGCGACAACCTATATGAATTTACATTGCGTTTAAACCGCTACCTTAACCACTGGCGCGCCAAGCTGGGCATGCCGTACTGGTCGTTGTCGGCTTTTTTAAAGCACAAGGTTAAGAGTGCGTTAAATTACGTGACCGATTTTGAGCGTGCTGTTGCCAACGAGGCGCGCCAACGCGGCTACCAAGGTGTCGTGTGTGGCCATATTCACCGTGCAGAGATGCGCGAGATAGACGGTGTGTTGTATTGCAATGATGGTGATTGGGTTGAGAGCCGCACTGCGCTAGTGGAGCACCACGATGGACGTTTAGAAATAGTGCATTGGCTGCCCTTTTCAGCAGGCACAGCCTTACCTGCGTCCGTATGGCCTGCCAGACTGCGAGATATTGCCGTAGCAGGTGTACCTGCATGAAAATTGTGTTGGTAACAGACGCTTGGCAGCCCCAAGTCAATGGGGTGGTGACTACTTTGGTAGAACTGGTAGGCGGCCTGCGCGAGCACGGGCATGAAGTACTGGTAATCCATCCCGGTTTGTTTACAACGCGCCCATGCCCTGGCTACGCAGGCATTGATTTGGCGATACGCCCGTACCGCACCCTGGCTATGTTGCTAGATGATCATCAGCCAGACGCAATTCATTTAGCCACTGAAGGCCCGCTAGGCTGGGCGGCGCGTAAACATTGCTTGCACCGAAGCTGGGCTTTCACTACAGCATTTCACACTAAATTTCCTGAAATATTGCATGCTGCGGCCAAGGTGCCGCTGCGGTGGGGATATGCTTTATTCCGGCATTTTCACCGTCCATCGTCAGGCGTGATGGTGCCTACACAAGGTGTGCTGCGCATGCTGCAAGGTCGCAGGTTTGTAAATTTGCGGGCTTGGACGCATGGCGTAGATACGCAGCTGTTTGCCTTTGCACCCCAAGCGCGCACCTACCTGCCTACGGGTGTCATGATGCGCCCTGTTAGCTTGTTCGTAGGTCGGGTGTCGTATGAAAAAAATATCGAACACTTTTTGCAAATGGACATTCCCGGTACCAAGGTAGTGTGTGGTGTGGGGCCGCTGGAACAAAGCCTGCGCGACAAATACCCGCAAGCGCGCTGGGTAGGCTTGCTAGACAGGCCGACCCTAGCCCAGCTGTACGCCAGTGCAGATGTTTTTGTGTTTCCTAGCCGCAACGAAACTTTTGGCTTGGTGATGCTGGAGGCCATGGCTTGCGGCACGCCTGTAGCCGCTTTTCCGGTGGATGGACCGTTAGAGGTGCTGGGCGCAGATGCCGTGCCCGATCAAGGCGACGGTGAAGGCACGCAAACCATTGCCAAGGGCGGGGTGTTACACGATGACTTACATGTGGCATGGCAATCAGCACGTAAGATACCTCGGTATGAGGCGCGTCTACGCTCTTTAGCGTTTAGCTGGGATGCAGCTACGCTGAGTTTCATCAACCATCTTGTGCCAGTAAGCCTGGGCGCAAACCCCCAAAGACCCTCTTTATGGTCATGGTTCTTTCATAAAACTGTCACATAGATGGGTCAAACTGCAGTGTCATTCAATAGTAACAAATTGCACTCTCTGAGACATTTTTCACATGCCCTCTTTACAAGCCAAAGCAGATCAGTTTTTAGACCGTGATCAAAGCATATTGGAATTTAACCGTCGCGTGCTGAGCTGGGCGCTCAGAGGCGACGTACCTGCGCTAGAGCGTTTGCGCTACGTGTGCATCGTGTCGTCTAATCTAGACGAATTTTTTGAAGTGCGGGCTGCGCAGCATTTGCTGGCTCTTAGGTCAGACGACCATAAGGGCCCATACAGCGTCGAATCGTTTAACCAATTGTCTGTGGGCGCGCAACTACTAGTGGCTGAACAGTACAAGGCGTTCAATGACGCAGTTACCCCAGCGCTAGCCGCCAATGGTGTGCATGTGGTGGCGCACGGCGACCGTAATACACGCCAAAAACGTTGGGTGAAAGAGTATTTTGAGCGTGAAGTGCGCCCCTTGCTAATGCCAGTAGGGCTGGATCCTGCGCACCCTTTTCCAGTGGTGGCCAATAAGTCACTGAATTTTATTGTCAGACTGCAAGGTAAAGACGCGTTTGGCCGTGCTAACGAAATTGCTATTGTCAAGGTACCTAGAGTGCTGCCGCGCCTGATCCGCATGCCTAACCAGCACGGTGATGCTAATGTGTATTTGGTATCTCTTTCCAGCATTATCCGCAGTCATTTGGCCGATCTTTTTCCGGGCCGTCAGGTGTCGGAATTTTCACAGTTTCGTGTCACGCGCCATTCTGACCTATCAGTGGATGAGGAAGAGGTGAGTAATCTACGCAAAGCCCTGCGCCAAGGCTTGCAACAGCGCCATTATGGCGAAGCAGTGCGGCTAGAGGTATCGTCAGGCTGCTCCGATTTTCTACGCCAATTTCTTACCAAGCAGTTTGATTTGCCCGATGGTGCTGTGTACCGCGTGCCAGGCCCAGTGAATTTGGTACGCTTTAACCAATTGATTGACCTGGTGGGTAAGCCCAATTTACTGTTCCCACTGTACAGGCCTGTAGCACCTCACGCCATAGCACCTAACGTTTCTATTTTTGATCAAATGCGTGAACGTGACATTTTGATCCATCAACCGTTTGAAAGCTTCGATGGCGTGATGGCTTTCCTGCGCGAGGCAGTGCGTGACCCCAAGGTGCTAGCGATCCGCCAGACTATCTACCGCACAGGTGCCCAGTCTGAGATGATGGACTTGCTAGGAGAGTCAGTACGCCTAGGCAAAGAAGTTACCGCTGTGGTGGAGCTGAAAGCCCGTTTTGATGAAGAGGCTAACATTAACTGGGCAGAAGCTTTGGAGACATTAGGTGCGCAGGTAGTGTATGGCGTAGTAGGCTTAAAAACCCACGCAAAAATGCTGTTGATAACGCGGCGTGAAGGCAAAACCTTACGCCGTTACGGTCACCTGTCCACTGGCAACTACAACCCTGGCACTGCTAGGCTATATACCGATTTAAGTTTTTTAACCACAGATCCCAAGATTACGGGCGATATGCAGGCCGTGTTCGTACATTTGGCCAGCCAATCCAAACTACCCAAATTGCATTCGCTATGGTTAGCACCATTTCATCTACATGAGAATTTAGTAAACGCCATCCACCGGGTGGCCGATGCAAATATACACGATGACCGCAGAATTATTGCCAAGATGAATGCGTTGACAGATGAAGCAATCATGAACGCGCTGTTGTATGCGGCTAGGAAGGGCGTAAAAATCGACTTAATAGTGAGGGGTGCTTGCACATTGCCTTTAAGTGATCCCATAGTACGTGCCAACGTCGCAGTGCGTTCGATTATCGGTAGATTTTTAGAACATTCCCGCATTTTTTACTTCCGTACAGGCGATGTAGAGGACGTTTATCTGTCGAGCGCTGATTGGATGAACCGCAACATGCTACGCCGTATCGAGCTGGCTTGGCCTGTGCGTGATCCTTTACTCCGCAGGCGTGTGGTGGATGAATGTTTAGTCCCCTATTTGCACGACACAGCCAACGCATGGCTTATGCAGCCCGATGGACAATACCTACAAACAAAATCGGATCAACCTATCAGCGCGCAGCAAGCGCTAGCAGCGAAATACACTTTGTTAGCCAACACTAAACCTGTACAACAGGCGGAAAGTGACGCAGGCCATTAATGGACTTACTATTGTGGCGCCACGCCGAAGCGTTTGATATTGCACCTGACAGTCCTGCAATAGAGGATTTAGCGCGAGAATTGACTCCGCGTGGCATCAAGCAAGCTGCACGCATGGCGTCCTGGCTAGACAAGCAGTTGCCCGAGGGCACCAAAATCTACAGTAGCAACGCAGTGCGCGCAGATCAAACAGCCAAAGCATTGCAACGTAGATATAAGATTAAAGCCGAGCTTCAGCCAGGTGCAAGCTGCGTGCAACTACTTGAGCTGGCGCAATGGCCTCAAAGCGAAAGCCCCGTATTGCTGATAGGCCATCAACCTAGTTTGGGTGCAGTCATTGCGCACCTCTTGGGGTTACAAGAAAGTAGCTGCGCTGTCAAAAAAGGTGCGGTGTGGTGGCTGCGTACACGCCAGCGCGAGAGCGTGTTGCAAACTGTGCTGGTAACTGTACAAACACCTGAATATCTTTAGCACAGCGGTGCATGATTGCGGATACGCTCATGTTTTAATAAGTATGGTTAAAGGTACTCCTACTTTAGCCCAGCCAGCAGATTCCTCGTACAGCAAATGGGTTGACTGCGGGTAAGACTTTTGCCACGCTGGCGTCATCGACAATCTAAATCCAGTGTTGGTCGCCTGCAGCTGGATGCCTTGCATATCAGGTGCGCGCCGTGCATGGCACAAAATGATCGCCAAACGCAAAGCCATAAGTTGCAACAAAAAATCTGCATCCTCCAAGGTCTCGCTGAGCTTTTTCAGTTTACCCCTGTGCCCGTAGACTAATTGGCTGAGGCGATGTAGTTCGTGTTGTGCAAAGCCAGGCGCATCTGCATTGTCCAAAATATACGCACCATGCTTATGGTAGTCCGTATGTGAAATACGTGCCCCTATTTCGTGGACTTGCGCCGCCCAGCGTGCCTTGCGCAACAGCCGTTCTCGGTGGGCTTGGGGTATGTTTTGCGCTTGCGTAACGTCTTGCAACAAGCTAGTAAGTAGCAGGGCAGTAGTGGCGCCTACGCGTTCGCTATGCGCAGCATCTACGGCAAATTTAGTGGCTAGCCTTGAAATACTGGCAGCACGTACATCGGTGCTTGTAGCTTGTCTGTCCAGTAAATCGAAAAGCAAACCATGACGCAAAGCACCTTCGGCAACGATCAATTCAGACAGGTCTAGTAAATCAAATAAGGATCGCAAAATAGCTATACCACCACCTATGACTGCGCGCCGGTCCTCTTTCAGACCCTCCATGGCGACTTTATCGATATGCCCTGAGCGCAGCAACTCTTCATATAACCACTGCAACCCCTCGCGTGTAATGCTGCCTGCAGGATAGCCTTTAGCTGACAAAATATCTGCCACTGCCCCTACAGTGCCCGACGCGCCATAAGCAATGTCCCAGTGTGTTGCGCTGAATCCGCCGACGGCCTCATCCAAAATAGCTTGTGCAGCAATTTGTGCGCGTTCAAAATTAGCTGTGGTCAATCTACCGCTGTCAAAATATTTCATAGACCAAGCCACGCTGCCTAAGCGGTACGACTCTGTACGTTGCGATCCATAGCCTTGACCTAAAATTAGCTCAGTAGAGCGTCCACCAATGTCGATGACTAAACGCCGTTCTGCCGACTGTGGCAGCAGGTGCGCGACACCTACGTAAATTAAACGCGCTTCTTCGCGGCCAGAAATAACATCAATTGGAAAACCTAGCAACTGATTAGCTTGGGTGATAAAAACATCGCGATTGCGCGCCTCGCGCAAGGTTTGCGTGGCAACTGCACGTACCTGACTGCGCTTGAACCCACCTAAACGTTCAGAAAATCGCGCCAAGCAGTCCCAGCCGCGCTGCATGGCATCGGCCGATAAATTTCGCTCATCATCTAAACCGTTACCTTGGCGGACGGTTTCTTTGATGTATTCGACGCGTTGAACGTGGCCGTGGTCTAGGCGACCTATTTCGAGTCTAAAGCTGTTGGAGCCAAGGTCAATGGCTGCGAGAAGTGTGCCGTCTTGCATGGGTTCTTGTGATAATTTTCTGCAAGCATAGCACTGGCCACTAGTGTCCGGCGACCACACGCCCACAATTCGATGTAAACCGCTACCCTATAACGCGCCCATCTGCGCCCAGCATGCTTTGGGTGACGTATACAGACGTACGCCACTGCGCTTCAAAAGCGACTCTGAAACCACCTATATCCATATTCTGACGTCGTGTAAATGCATCAAGTACAGAGCCACGGTTCACAGGACCATCGATAGCCTCTATAACCTCATACGTGTAGCATGCAGCAATAAAACCGGCTAAGCTTAATGACACTGGTGGCTCATCATAGAGTTGTGTTAGTACTCTACGGTAGTCGCGCACTACAGGTAATGCAGCGCTGACGAGCGGGACCGCTTGCGTAGCAATGACAGGTGTGTTGCGGGTGCCACCCATTTGTTGCAAAACTTGCAAATTCACATCTGCTAAAGCTATAACATAGCGTTGGCGCAATTGTTTATCTAAGATTTGCGTAAACTGCGCCAATTCTGGTGTGCCGCCAATAAACAGCACTATGGCTGAGTTGCTTAAGCCGATGGGCTGACCTGCTTTGAGCAGGTCAGCTAGCAAGGCAACTTCTTGCAAACGCAAGCTCAATTTTTGCGCTAAGCGTTGAATGTCAGATAAGTTTTTTTGGCGGTCTTCTTGAGATGCGAACACCACGTCCAAACTGCTAACGTTAAGGTTAGATAAAGATTTCAACGCGTGAGAAATTTGTTCTTCACGATTGGAAAATATAGCAAAAGTCTGGGGCGCCGTCTCAACACTGCTGTTTTGCTGCCATGGTGCAACGTTCGCTAGATTTGATTTCCCGCTGCGCATCAACGCATTTAACTGAGTAGACAATGAATCTGCTACACATCCCGACATAACTATGCACGAAGGATTGTTTTGTACCTGATCCCAAGCAGCTTTTACGCTTTGCGCACTGCCATCAATCTCAATTGCCAAGTGTGTGACGCTACGGCCACGTATGCCACCGCGTGCATTGATGTCTTGCCAAGCAGCACGACTACCCACTAAAAAGTCTTTGGATACGTCTTGCTGTGACAAGGATACGTCTACTATTTGCGCTACTGTCACGGGTGGTGCTAAATTTGTGGCGCGCTTGGTTTGGGCCTCTGCAGGCTGTGATGGCCATCCCAACGCCGATAGTATTACAGGAGCCGCAGCCGCCAAGCGCGTACTGCGCACAAAAAACTGACGACGCTGGCGTAGAAACTCATCTGTAGTCAGCTCTAAGGACCAGAATTTTTGAGTAAGGGCTAACAAATTTTTTACTATTATTTTCATAGCTGGTTGAGCAGTATATTAGGCTTAGAAAGGTGATTAGTAAGTTTATTTGAGTCCCTGTTGATTCGATTAGCGGCGCACTGGTGGCATGAGTACGCGGTCCACTATGTGCACTACACCGTTGGTGGCACTGACGTCTGCGGTTTTCACAACTGCGTCTTCCACTGTGACGTAGTTACCTGCTTTGGACAAACCTATATTGGAACCGTTGACAGTTTTAATGGAACTTGTTTTAACGTCTGCTGCCATGGCTACGGTGGGTATCACATGAAAAGTCAAAACTTCGGTCAGTTTCGCAGGGTTGGCTGTCAACTCGTCTAAAGTTTTTTGAGGCACAGCTTTGAACGCCTCGTTATCAGGTGCAAACACCGTAAAACTGCCTGTGCCATTCAAAGTGCTAGTCAAACCTGCTTTGGTTATTAAACCGCTTAAAGTGCTGAGATCGGGGTTGTTGGCTATCGTTGTGGCTATGGGTTGTGTAGCAGGAAGACTGGCACAGCCAGTAACAGCTAGTAGGCCTGCTACAAAGAAAAATGATAAAGAACTGCGGATAAAGGCGGTTAGGCGCATAAAGTTACCTCAATAAATAAATTATTACAAATTCAGCTAAATATTGCATATGTATTTAGGCTGAAGTGCACTTAATTTAAACGCTGAATGTGACCAAGTCATGAATAAAAAATGACATAGCGATGACAACTCAGATATGCTGCACTGGGGTTTTGTCACATAGTTGTCACAGTAAGGTTCTATATTTAACGCATATCAGACACACCACTTTTGGTATTCACTTTTGATAAGGCGAAAATATAATGCGATACACAACTAAGTTGACTTTGGCTGCTGCGAGCAGCATTTTTGTTATGGGCGTATCTTTTGCGCAAGACATTACGGGCGCTGGCGCTAGTTTCCCGGCACCGTTATATGCAAAGTGGGCCTCGGAGTACAACAAATCTACGGGTGTAAAAATCAACTACCAGTCCGTAGGCTCTGGCGCAGGAATGCGGCAAATCGAAGCTAAAACGGTTGATTTCGGTGCCTCTGATGCGCCCCTGAAAGATGAAGAACTAAAGGCTAAAAACCTAGTGCAATTTCCCACCGTTATTGGTGGGGTAGTTCCGGTGGTCAATATAAAAGGCCTAGCGCCAGGTCAGTTAAAGTTAACTGGACAAGTGCTGGGTGATATTTATTTGGGAAAAATAAGTAAGTGGTCTGATCCGGCGATCAAGTCGTTGAATCCAACACTTGCGTTACCTGATGCTGCGATCTCGCAAGTGCGCCGCGCCGATGGTTCTGGCACCAGCTTTATTTTCACTAATTATTTGTCCAAAGTTAATGCTGAGTGGAAAAGTAAAGTGGGCGAGGGCACAGCGGTAAATTGGCCCACGGGAGCCGGTGGCAAAGGCAACGAAGGCGTAGCCGCGTTTGTGGGGCGCTTGCCTAACTCGATAGGATATGTGGAATACGCGTATGTAAAGCAAAACAAAATGGTCTTTGTCCAAATCCAAAACCAAAGTGGTGTTTATGTGTCCCCCGATGACAGCGCCTTCAAGGCAGCTGCAGCGGGTGCTGACTGGAGCAAGACCTTCTATCAAATTTTGACCAACCAGCCCGGCAAAGATTCCTGGCCCATCAGTGGTGCTACATTCATCATGATGCAGAAAACCCAAGACAAACCAGCTAACGCTACTGCAGCGTTGAAATTCTTTACTTGGGCCTATGCAAATGGAGGAAAGATGGCTGACGATTTGGACTACGTGCCCATGCCAGACAATGTCATCGGTGCTATTGAAAAAGCTTGGGGCGACATCAAGGATGCTTCAGGTAAACAAGTGGCATTCAAATGATAGCTAACTTGGCTTCACTTCTGATTAGTAGTGAGGCCATATTTAATGCAAGATGGTTTGATATATGACTACAATAAGCGCCCACAAATCCTCTTCGTTTGCGGGACTAGATCGTTTTTTTGCGTGGACTGCTCAAGGTGCTGCGTACCTAACGCTGGCGCTTTTAATGGGTATTCTTTTATCGTTGGTATTTGGTGCATGGCCTGCGATTGAAAAGTATGGGTTAGGATTTTTAACTAGCAGCACATGGGACCCCGTTAAAAACGAGTATGGCGGCTTGGTGATGATTTATGGCACGGTGTCAACATCACTCATTGCTTTGTTGATTGCAGTGCCCGTGAGCTTCGGTATCGCACTTTTCCTGACAGAATTATCCCCAGCTTGGCTTAAACGGCCTTTGGGTACAGCCATTGAATTGTTGGCGGCTGTCCCCTCTATTGTCTACGGCATGTGGGGTCTGCTTGTATTTGGTCCTATCCTTGCCACCTATGTGCAGCAGCCTTTGCAGGCAGCTTTCTCGGACGTGCCTGTGATTGGGGCTTTAGTGTCTGGTCCGCCAGTAGGTATTGGAATCTTAAGTGCGGGCATCATATTGGCTATTATGATCATCCCGTTCATAGCATCAGTGATGCGCGATGTGTTTGAAGTCACCCCGCCGCTGCTAAAAGAATCAGCTTACGGACTAGGCTCTACGACATGGGAAGTAATGTGGAAAGTAGTTTTGCCTTATACCAAAGCGGGTGTAGTGGGCGGCATTATGTTAGGGCTAGGCAGGGCTATCGGAGAAACGATGGCGATTACCTTTGTCATTGGCAATATGAACCAGCTCGATTCGATTAGCTTATTTCAAGCTGCGAATAGTATTACATCTGCGCTAGCGAATGAGTTTGCAGAAGCTGGTGAAGGCCTGCACCAAGCATCTTTGATCTACCTCGGATTAGTGCTCTTTTTCATTACATTTATAGTGCTGTCTTTGTCAAAATTATTGCTGTCGCAACTTAAGAAATCAGAAGGTACGGCATCATGAGTGCCGTATTAAAGTCGACCTTAGCGCAGCTGGTTGAGAAACAAAATAATGAAGCTACACGCCTAGCTAAATTTGCCAAGCGAAAACTAGTGAATCGGATAGCCTTAGTCTTATCGCTTGGTGCGATGTTGTTTGGTTTGTTTTGGTTAGCTTGGATCTTGTGGGAAACTTTGCGCCTGGGTCTCACAGGACTTAGCATTGCAGCTTTCACTCAGATGACACCGCCACCTAACGAGATGGGTGGCTTAGCTAATGCACTGTGGGGATCGTTTCTGATGGTGATGCTGGCCGCTTGTATTGGCACCCCCATTGGCATCATGGCAGGTATTTATCTGGCCGAATATGGCAGCAAGAGTCGCCTAGCTTCAATTACGCGGTTTGTGAATGATATTTTGCTGTCTGCGCCCAGTATCGTGATCGGCTTATTTGTATATGCGGTGGTGGTCACACGGTTCAAATCATTCAGTGGCATGGCTGGTGTATTGGCATTGGCGTTGATTGTGATACCTGTTGTGATTCGTACGACCGAGAACATGTTGTCGCTGGTACCAGCTGGTCTACGCGAAGCCGCCTACGCATTGGGATCGCCCAAGTGGAAGGTTATTTTGAGCATTACCTTGCGCGCATCCCGCGCGGGTGTTGTGACCGGTATCTTATTGGCGGTAGCACGTATTTCTGGCGAGACCGCGCCTTTGCTGTTTACGGCGCTCAGTAACCAATTTTGGACGTCTAATTTGGGCGAACCAATGGCCAGTTTGCCAGTGACAATTTTCAAATTTGCTATGAGCCCCTACGAAAACTGGCAACAGTTAGCATGGGCGGGCGTACTTATCATTACCGTAGCAGTACTAGGCTTGAATATTTTGGCCCGAGTGCTTACAAGGAATAAACAATAATGAATGCATCAGTCATGCCTTTAGATAATAACTTACAACAAGAATCACCAAAGTTGGTGGTGCGCGATCTAAATTTTTATTATGGGAAATTTCAAGCACTTAAAAATATCAACCTAACGGTGCCTGAAAAAAAAGTAACCGCTTTCATTGGCCCGTCGGGTTGCGGAAAATCTACCTTGTTACGTACTTTTAATCGAATGTTTGAGTTGTATCCTGATCAACGCGCAACAGGTGAAATTATGTTGGACGGCGAGAATTTGTTGACTAGCAAATCGGATGTCGCGTTGATTCGCGCCAAGGTGGGTATGGTTTTTCAAAAGCCCACGCCATTCCCGATGTCGATCTATGACAATATTGCTTTTGGCGTCAAGTTATTTGAAAGCCTGAATACCAGTGATATGGATGACCGCGTTGAATGGGCATTGCGAAAAGCCGCTTTGTGGGGTGAGGTGAAAGATAAGCTAGGTCAAAGCGGCGGTGGCTTATCTGGCGGGCAGCAGCAACGCTTGTGCATAGCACGCGGCATAGCCATCAAGCCGCAAGTGCTGTTGCTTGACGAGCCCTGCTCTGCGCTAGACCCTATCTCCACAGCCAAGATAGAAGAACTAATTGCTGAGCTAAAGAGCGAGTACACCGTAGTAATCGTCACACACAATATGCAGCAGGCAGCCCGCTGCAGTGATTACACGGCTTACATGTATTTGGGTGACTTGATGGAGTTTGGTGAGACCGAGCAATTGTTCTTTAAGCCTAAACGCAAAGAAACTGAAGACTACATTACCGGCCGCTTTGGCTGATCAAAAAAACTTGAGGATTGACAATGGCAGATAAACATCTTTCTACCCAATTTGATGCTGACTTGAACGCCGTGTCTGCACGATTGATGGAAATGGCTGGATTGGTAGAGTCGCAAACTCGCCACGCTATTGAAGCGCTTACCACTTTTGATGCAGAGATTGCTTCCCGCGTTATCAAAGACGAAGAGCGTGTGAATGCGATGGAAATTCAAATTGATAAAGAGCTAAGCTCCATCATTGGGCGTCGCCAGCCTACCGCACGCGACTTACGTTTGTTGATGGCAATTTCTCGCATGACTGCTAACCTTGAGCGTGCTGGCGACGAGTCACACAAGATCGCTCGCATGGTGCAAAATATGATTGCCAGCGGATTAGCAAGATCATTACCCGTGCGCGAGCTGCATGTAGCTGTTGAGCTTGCTTCGGGCTTGCTGCGTAAATCGCTGGATGCATTTGCGAGGTTGGATACAACCGCTGCTGTAGCCATCTTAAAAGAAGATGATTTGATTGACCGTGAGTTTGGCGGATTTGTACGCAAACTGGTGACTTACATGATGGAGGATCCGCGCATGATTTCACCTAGCTTAGATTTGTTGTTTGTGGCCAAAGCCATCGAGCGTATTGGCGACCATGCAAAAAACATAGCTGAATCTATTATTTATGTAGTTAAAGGTGCCGATGTACGACATAGCTCCATGGAGCAAATCGAATCAGCGGTAGGTTAGCGCTATGAAAACTTCACGCGTACTCATTGTGGAAGACGAGCCTTCAATTGCTGAGTTGATTGCGATCAATTTACGCCATCACGGATTTGAACCCATCATTGCATACGATGGTGAGCAAGCACAGCGTGAACTGGACGCTGTATTACCCGATGTGATTTTGTTGGATTGGATGCTGCCAGGTGTCAGTGGCCTAAGTCTGGCGCGTAAATGGCGCGCAGATCCTCGCACCAAGCCTGTGCCTCTGTTGATGTTGACCGCTAGAGGTGATGAGCCGGACAAAATTCAAGGCTTAGATGCAGGCGCTGATGATTATGTAACTAAACCATTTTCTACTCAGGAGCTCATGGCCCGCATACGCGCTGTGCTCAGGCGCCGGTCACCTGAGCAAATGACAGAGCAGTTATCAATTGGCGCGTTAACCTTAGACGGGGCTACGCATCGCGTGGCCCACCATGGGGTAGAGCTCAGGCTGGGACCCACAGAGTTCAAATTACTAAATTACTTAATGACCTACCCTGAGCGCGTGCATAGCCGTGCGCAGTTATTGGACAAAGTTTGGGGCGACCATGTATTTATCGAAGAGCGAACAGTTGATGTGCACGTCAAACGCCTGCGCGAAGCGCTAAGCGTTGCAGGTGCGATGGTGGAGACTGTACGTGGCGCTGGCTATCGCATGACCGCTAAACCTGTCGTAGCCCTGCCTGCGCAGATCGCGTAGTGGTTAGTCTTTGGTGCTTGTGGTTGAATGCGCAAATCAAAAAAATCTCAATATGCTGGCACGACTCACTACGTTTATCATAGCTGCTTGCGCAGGTTTTTTGGTAGCTTACAGCTTATTTCCTATTGATATTGCAGTGTGGGGTGCCTTACTGGCAATGGTAGGGTTGCTGCTTTGGGATAGCTGGGGCGCCCGTGGATTTGACACGGCTTTGCGTGCCATGGTGGCTGGTAATGCCGTGACTGACCACTCTGGCTGGTGGGGAGGTTTGCAAAGCCGTGTGCGCCGGCTGGTGCGTAATAAAGACCAACAAATTGCGACCAGCGAACAACGTATGACAGATTTCTTGGCTGCTATTCAAGCATCACCTAATGGTGTGCTTTTGTTGGATAACCAAAGCCGTATTGAATGGTGTAACCAAACTGCAGCGCAGCAATTAGGCTTGGATGCGCAGCGCGATGTGCTGCAGCATATCGGCAATTTAGTACGACAACCAGCATTTGCTAATTACCTGAGTCAAACTAATTTTGATCACGAAGTAGTGTTTGCAGCTGCAAATAGCACCCCCAAACGACCAGTCAGTATCTCAGTGCAGCTACACCCCTACGGTGAGGGCCGCAAGCTAATGCTGACACGTGACGTTACCGCCATAGAGCAAGCTGAGGCACAGCGCCGAGATTTTGTGGCTAACGTATCGCATGAAATTCGTACTCCACTCACAGTACTGAGCGGTTTTGTAGAGACGTTGCAAAACCTGCCCTTAGATGAATCGCAGCGCAACCGTTATCTTGGCCTCATGGCGCAGCAGTCGCAGCGCATGCAAGCATTGGTGCAAGATTTGCTCACTTTGTCGCGCTTAGAGGGCAGTGCTGTTCCTAGTCTGCGAGACAGCTTCAGTGTGCAAGCGCTGTTATCCCAATGTGAGCAAGATGCACTGGCATTGATGCAAACTCACGTCAACACACAGCCACTGCGATTGCATTTTGGCTATGCCGACGTGGCCAGCGAGAACACAGTGTTGCTGGGTAACCATAACGAGCTGCTCAGCGCCATGGGTAACTTGGTCAACAATGCTGTGCGTTATACCCCAGTGGGTGGTCGTATAGATGTTGTGTGGACGCTGTTGCCCGATGGTCGTGGTGAGCTGCGTGTCACAGACACAGGACCTGGCATTCAAGCAGAGCATATTCCGCGCTTAACTGAGAGGTTTTATCGGGTAGACCGTAGCCGTTCGCGCGACACTGGCGGTACGGGCCTGGGTTTAGCGATAGTTAAACACGTAGCGCAACGTCATGGTGGTGAGTTACTGATAGAGTCTGTTGTAGGCAAGGGCTCGACGTTTACCTTGCTGATTGGTGCGGTGCGTGTGCGATCTGTCTAACGAGTATGTTTATTAAGTAGGACTAAGAATAGCAGCGCTACTGTAGCCAAGGCCGCGCTGCCCGCTATCCAAAATGCCTGTGCGTTTAACAGAGCAGTGCCCCAAGGGCCACTGTTGTAGGCCAAGACGTAACCACCTGCCAAACCAACACCCCAAAGCGTCACGCCATAGATCAGCAATGGTACCAACGTGACACGATAGCAGCGTAATACAAAAGAGCAAATAGTTTGCAGCGCGTCAAACCAATGGTACAAAGCCACCCAGCTTAGCAAGCTGGCAGCTAGCGCAACCACCACTATGTTGCTTGAGTACAAGCTGGCAATTTGTGTTGCCAATAGCCACACTGCCAATGCCACACAGCTAGCGACAGTTACGGCTAAAGCTAAACCCAAGCGCGCCGCCGCTCGCGCACGCTGTGGCTGGCCAGCGCCTATCCAGTACGATACGCGCGCGCTGCATGCTACGGACATTGCTAGTGGCAGCATGTACATCACGCCTGCGACATTGGAGGCAATTTGATGGCTTGCGGCAGGGGTCACACCCAGACGCGCAATGAAAAGTGCCATCAGAGTGAACGAGGTGATTTCTACCAAATAGGCTAATCCTCCCGGAACGCCAGTGCGAGCAAAGCGGCCCAGCAGCTGCCAGTCGGGTGGGCCCACAGATTGCCACAGCTTTAAGGGTCGGTAAACAGGCTGTGTGCGCAGCATGGCGATGGCGCACAGCAGCATAAGCCAATTGACGATAAACGTAGCCCATGCACAGCCTGCTAAGCCCATAGCAGGCACGCCCAGTCCGCCAAAGGTCAGCCATACTGTCAATGGAATTTTTACCACCAGCGACCCTACCTGCAACCATGTGACCAGCAGTGGCTTGCCCAAAGCTTGGTTAAGCGATGAATACATGCGAAAGCCCATTGCAGGCAACAAACCCCAAGCCAAGATAGCCAAGTACTCTTGTATGGCGGGCATCATAGTGACCGGTACTTGCGCCAATCGCAGCAGCGGCGTAGAAAACAACATGACTGCCATACCCAATATCACCAGTACAGATGCTAGATAAAGCGACTGACGCACAGTGCGGCCCAAGCGAGGGTACTGCTGCGCCCCATGAAGCTCTGCATAAACGGGTAGCAGCGCCTGCAGCACACCGTTGAGCGACACATATACGCTGACATAAATGGCTAGACCGATCGACAACACGGCCAAGGCATCTGTAGCGTAGCGGCCCGCGACAATGGTGTCAGTGATGCTAAACGCCATGACCGCTAGCTGGCCCACTACGATAGTGCCCGCATGCCGCGACATAGCGCCTAGCTCTGCGCGGGTACTGTTATGTGTGCGGGGTAGTTGATCTGGCACAGCCAAGGTTAACGCACCGCTGGCGTGGTAACGCGACGGTATACGACCCAATCGTCGCGCTCAGATGATCGGCGGCGCGCGCCACCAGCTTTGCGCCACTGCCCGGCGCTGCTAGAAAAATTCATATCTCCTTGCGTTGCGGCACCAGTGATCAACCAAGGGCAGTCAGTGTCACCACTTAGCAGCACTAAATGCAAATTGCCATGGTAGCTAAGGGCGGCAGCATCGGCTTGGCTAAGCCCGGTAATGGCAACGCAATTCTTATCACCTGCTGGTATGGTGCGGGTGATTTGCCGCACTGTAGCCACATCGCTGCGCGCAAAGTTCAAGAGCGGCATCCACAGCGTCATTAGCAGCAGCCACGACATGGCCGCGCCGCCTGCGGGCAATACTAGGCTTTTCCATAACGCATCGCGGTGGCGGCCTGCACGCCACACCACCAGCCAACCCCAAGCAATGGTAGCTGCCAAGGCCGCTAAAAATGCTAGCCAAGTAAAGCTAGGCTCAAAACCGGGTAGCAAGCGGCGCACGTTGGCCGCAGGCTGCGCAGGTACACCCGTTTGCATGGCAATCCACACTACCCAAATAATCAGGCCGCAACCAGTAAAGAAAAGCAAAGTAAACCAGTCAATCAGCGCCGTCACATTGCGCTGCAAGGTGGGCAATGCAAACGCAGCCAAACAAGCTAGCGCTGGTGCCACCAGTAAGAGCGTGCGGTCAGCATTGGGCGCGATGATGGTGGCGATGATGATTACGCTGAAAAAGCTTAGCGGTAAGGCAATATGCAAGTGACGCCACCACGCACGCCACTTCCACAAACCTACCAGTGCCATGGGCCAAGCGGGCCAAGTAAACCACAGCATCAGCTTGCCCCAGCTACGCCAGTCTAGCCAAGTTGTGGGAACATGCCCTATTTGGGCATACCAAAGATCTAGCTCGATAGCCAAAACGCTAGCAGCGACACCTAGGGCCGCAAAATACACTGCCCAACAGCGAGCATTTGCGTCTTTTTGCAAAACTCTGGCCAGCGCACCCGCACAAGCCAAGGCCAAGCCAAATGCAGGGACGCCACTGAGTGCCAAACCGAATGATGCAATAAAAGCGGTGATAGCGGGCAACACGGTGCGGTAGGGTGACGCTGCAAATGCAAAAAACAGCAGGGCAGTAAATGCTAGTTGTGCCGCGTAAGGTGTGGTTTCGTGAGACAGCTGCGCCAAGCCCAGCATCGCTATCATGGCCAACAGGCCGCCGTCGGCCATGGCACGCGCGTAGTCAGTAGGCTGTGCCTCGCCACCAAAGGCAAATGGCACTGGCTGGGAGGCATCACGCCTAGCCAAGTAGTACACGGCATACCAAGTGGCCAACAGGGTGACACCCAACAGCATGGCGAACGGTATGCGCGCAGCAAAATCGGGGTTCAGCCACGCAGGTGCTAGCTTCATGCTAGTAGCACCTAGCCAGTACGGCAACAGCGCGGGTAGCTCAACGCCTTGGCCCATCCAACGCACAGGCCACCAGGCTGAGTCACCCGTTGCCAACGCACGCATCACGCCGAACGCAGCCAAGTCTTGGCTGCGCCAAGGGTCGCGCCCAATGAACCCTGGCAGTATGTAAGCCAGACAAAAAAGCCACAGCGCTACGCGCGGCAATCGGCGTACTGCGGATTGCGCTACAACGGCGGGGGTAGGTGGATGGCTAGTCACGGTAGCAAGATGGATGAGTGGTGAACTGGCGTTAGAACTGTGCTGCAGAGAATACAACGAAAAGGCAAATGCAACTCAATTGCACAAGCGGTTAGTTTCAAAAAGAAAAAGGCAGCACGGTTACCCGGGCTGCCTTGCTGATCGCGCTGTTGCAAGCGCGCAGTGCCTTAGACTTTGCTTGCCTCGGCCGCTGCGGTGGCAGCCGTTGCAGCAGCGGTAGCTGCAGCAGTGGTGGTGGTACGACCAAAACGGTTGCGGAACTTCTCCACGCGGCCGCCCATGTTGTCCACCGACTTTTGCGTGCCAGTGTAGAACGGGTGTGACTCGCTGGAGGTATCAAGCTTGTACAACGGCAGTTCTTTGCCGTCTTCCATCTTGATCATTTCTTTGGTGTTAGCGCAAGAACGTGTGACAAACTTAAAGCCGTTGCTCAAGTCTTGAAAACATACGTCGCGGTAATTGGGGTGAATGCCGTCTTTCATTGCAATATCCTTGATGTTGCGGTAGCCGCGCAGCCCAGTGCCACGTACTTTCCGGTAAACTCTCTATTATAGCTTTTCAAAGCCTATGTGCGGCACCCCATGGAGTACTATTAATTTAATAGCTGCTTGAGCAGGATTTACTTGGGTTGCAAGCTCAAAAGGCATAAAAAAACAGGGTTGCGAGACACTTTTGGACAAAAACAGCTTCTTTAGCCCGATTTAAGAGGCGCAGCGCGATTGGGCTGTGGCCAGCACTTTGCCCTGCGCATCTTGCACCCAGCCCATTACCCGCAGACGGTCGGGGTTGACGCCTTGGGGCAGGCTCATAGAGCGTGACTCAAATAACAGCTTAAAACCGTCTTGCGGCGGCTTTAGCAACTGTGCCCGCAAATCCCAAGGCGTGATGAGCACATTACGCACCAAATTGCGCTCTGTATTGCTGCCCTCAGCCCCAGCAGGCAAGGTTTCGATCAACACCAAATAGGCCTGTACTTGGGTGTTGTAGCCCAGTTCTGTCTGCTTAATAGGCGCCGTGGCCCACGACCGTAGGGCAACGCTAGGTTTAAACTCAATCGATGTGCCTAAATAGCCGTTGACAGGCAGGCCGTGGGCAACGCGCACAGTGCTGTCAGCTGCTTTGAAGCCGCGGCAGGCCGATTGACCGCTTGGCAGTACGCTACTGGTTTGCATATCTTGCTTGCTGGCTGTCCATGCAAGGCCTAGGCTGGCCAAACGTGCGCTAGCGTCCAATGTGGCAGCGGTAGCCAGCGCCGCTTCGTCGCCTTGCGTGCTGGGCACAATCCAGTCCAAGCTGGCCTGGCCCTTAGCGTTGGCTGGCAAGGTTGATTTGGCCCAGCAGGTGGCGCAATCAGCGCTGATAAAACGCTCCAAAATAGCAGCAGGTGCCGGTTGCTTATCGCTAGAGCAAGACGACTGTGCCTGCGCCGCAGTGCCAGCCCAGAGCGCGGCTAGCAACGCTACGGTACAAAAATAACTGCGCGAAAAAGTGGTTTTCATCGTCTTGGCTTCACAATCTGTTCATGTCTCTTGAAGTATCACCCAATCCTATCTCAGTCGCGCACTCCCCTGCAAACTTACAGTCACCCTTGCTGCACAATTTAAATGCAGAGCAACTGGCGGCAGTGACTTTGCCTGAAACCCATGCACTCATTTTGGCAGGTGCAGGTTCTGGCAAAACACGGGTGCTGACCACCCGCATCGCTTGGTTGCTGCAAAACGGCTATGTCTCACCCGGCGGCTTAATGGCCGTGACCTTTACCAACAAAGCCGCCAAAGAGATGCTGCTGCGCCTAGGCGCAATGTTGCCAGTGAACGTGCGCGGTATGTGGATAGGCACTTTTCACGGGCTGTGCAACCGGTTTTTGCGGGCCCACTACAAAATTGCCGGGTTGCCACAGTCGTTTCAAATTTTAGACACGCAAGACCAGCTCTCAGCGATCAAGCGTTTATGCAAGCAGTTCAACGTTGATGAAGAGCGCTACCCGCCCAAGCAGGTGATGTATTTCATCAGCGGTGCCAAAGAAGAAGGCGAGCGGCCTAAAGACATTGTGGTGCGCGATGCCGAAACGCGGCAAAAAGTAGAACTCTACGAGCTGTACCAAGCCCAGTGCGACCGCGAGGGGGTGGTCGACTTTGGCGAACTGATTTTGCGCAGTTACGAACTGCTGCGCGACAACGCCCCCGTGCGTGAGCATTACAACCGCCGGTTTCGTCACATACTGATTGACGAGTTTCAAGACACCAACAAGCTGCAGTATGCTTGGATTAAGATGTTTTCTGGCCACAATGCCCTAGATACCTGCTCAAGCAGCTCTCAAAATCATAGTAAATCATCCGTTTTTGCAGTGGGTGACGATGACCAAAGCATCTACGCCTTTCGCGGTGCGCGGGTAGGCAATATGGCCGATTTTGTACGCGAGTACAACGTGCAAAACCAAATCAAGCTGGAAGAAAACTACCGCAGCTACAGCAATATTTTGGACAGCGCTAATCAGCTGATCAGCCACAACACCAAACGCTTGGGCAAAAACCTGCGTACCAGCCAAGGCGCTGGCGAACCGGTGCGCGTGATGGAAAACCCCAGCGACTTTGCCGAGGCGCAGTGGCTGGTAGAAGAGGTAAAAAATCTGCAACGCGACCAGGGCACCGAACAAGGCCTAAGCCGCAAAGAAATTGCCGTGTTGTACCGCAGCAATGCGCAAAGCCGGGTGATCGAGACGGCGCTGTTCAATGCGGGCGTACCGTACCGTGTATACGGCGGACTACGATTTTTTGAACGGGCAGAGATCAAAAACGCACTGGCGTACTTGCGTATTTTGGACAACCCGCACGACGACACCAGCTTTAGCCGGGTGGTCAACTTTCCGCCGCGCGGCATTGGTGCGCGCAGTATTGAGCAGTTGCAAGACGCTGCGCGCGCTGCTGGCTGCTCGCTGCACGACGCGGTGAGTGTGGTGACTGGCAAGGCAGGCGCTAACATTGGCGCTTTTGTAGCCAAAATGGATGTGCTGCGCGAGCAGACGCAGGGGCTGTCGTTGCGGGAGATTATCGAGCTGGTGTTAGACCACAGTGGCTTGATCGAACACTACAAAAACGATAAAGAAGGCGCAGACCGGGTTGAAAACTTGGAAGAACTGGTCAGCGCAGCAGAAAGCTTTGTCACCCAAGAAGGTTTTGGCCGGGACGCGGTGGCGCTGCCAGTAGACGAGGTGGCTAACTCACCATTTTTGGCACCCATGGCCAGCGAGATGCTGACGCAAAGCCCAGCAAGCCAAGGCTTAACAGGTGACACAGGCGCTGGACAAAGCGACTCCGTGCTGGATACGAATGCCGACATCGTCAACCAAGACACGGGTGAAACCATGTCACCGCTGGCAGCTTTTTTAACCCATGCTGCACTGGAGTCGGGCGACAACCAAGCCAAGGCGGGCCAAGACGCCGTGCAAATGATGACCGTGCACAGCTCCAAAGGATTGGAGTTTGACGCCGTATTTATCACTGGGCTGGAAGAGGGCTTGTTCCCCCACGAAAATTCAATGAACGACTATGACGGCCTGGAAGAAGAACGCCGTTTAATGTACGTGGCCATTACCCGTGCCCGCAAGCGCCTGTACCTTAGCCTGTCGCAAACCCGCATGTTGCACGGCCAAACGCGCTACAACATCAAAAGCCGGTTTTTAGATGAACTGCCCGAAGACGCCTTAAAGTGGATTACACCTAAAAATGCAGGCTTTGGCTCAGGCTTTAACACGGCAGGCGGCTTTGGCAGTGGCTACGGCCAGCATGGCCGCAGCCATAATTATGCTACACAATCAGGAGCTGGTCGAGCAGACTACACGGGCGCTAGCGGCACATTT
>JANLPQ010000055.1:0-71072 GCA_031367325.1 Polaromonas sp.
AGCTGGCTTTTGAGCGCGGTGCGTTCGCCCATCAGCGCTTGGCTGTCTTGTTGCAGGGCCAGGCGGCTGCGCTCTAGGCTTTGCTGGCGGGCGCGGGCGTCGATCAGTTCTTCTTGCTTGGCTTGCAGCTGTATGTCGGACATAAAGCCTTCTTGGGCCAGCTGGGTATAGCGCTCTACTGATTTTTGCGCCAGGGCCACGCGGCTGCGCTGCAGGGTCAGTTCTTCTTGGGCTTGGCGGCTTTGCGCAGCCAGGGTGGTGATGCGGTCAGTCAGCGCCTGTTCGCGTTGGGTGGTTTGTAGCTGGCGCAGGCTGCGCTCGGCCTGCAGGCTTTGCTGGCGCAGCTCAATTTGCTGGGCGGCTAGCAGGCTGGGCTCGCCTACGGTGGAGGCATTTGTATCTTTGCCTAAGCCTTGGGCACCCGCCAGGTTGCTTTGACGCTCGGTGTTGATAATGGCCAGTACGGCAGCAGCTTGTACGGTGTCGCCCTCGGCCATGCGTAGCTCGCCCAGCACGCCTGACGCAGGGGCGGTGATGTTGAGCAAGCCGCCTTGGGGCACCAGCAGGCCGCTGACCTTGCTTTTCCGGTTGACCTCGCCCCAGGTGGCAAACACAGCTAGCAAGGCGGCTATGCCTAGCGCGGCTAGCGTGATGGCAGTAAAGCTTAGTGGCCGCGTTAGACGCACGGTGCCTAGCCATTGGGCTGACTGGGCAAGTTGTACCTCGGGGCGGAATAGCGACATTGTGCTTCTAGATAAAACTAGCTGTTATGTGATGTTTGTATACGACTGCAAATGTTAAGTATCGAAAGTACTAAAAAGAAGCAGATTTTCAAACCTTTACAGATTAGTAAATTTGACAGGGGTAGCCGTACGGGTGTGCCGGAAATAGGGCGAGCCTACAAGTTACTATGGATACCATAGCTGGTTGAGTAGGATCTACGGGCTTAACAGCTAGAAATGCACTTGAGGCGCTAGCGTCCAAAGAAAGGTTTTTTAAGCGCTGTAAGACTGTTGAAAGACAGCTTGAAAGACACCAAAGTTGTAAAAGCCGACTAAAACGCTAGGTCTATTGTCATAAATTGACAATCCCCGAAACACGAGTGGTTTATGAGCATTTGCGCAAGGCTGGAAGCAGCTACCCGATACTATGAATTCCATAGCTGCTTGAGCAGGTTCTACGGCCTGAACAGCATAAAACACTGCTAAATACTGCCTTAGGTAAGTTGAAAAACGCAGCCTGCGGCGCTAATCAGTACCCTGCCCCAGCGCCCGGCCTGCGTTTGGCAAACAGGCCTGTGGTGCGCGCACCCTGCTTGGCAAAGCGCTCCCGCCTGGCCACTTTGGGGTCTACCCGCAGGTCACGGCACAGCTCAATGCGGTCGTCTTGGTGCAGCTCTTGGCATGCGCTGGCGTTAACGCCCCGCACAGCGCAGTGCAGCTTGGCGGCCACTACTTGGGTAACAGCATTGGCAAAGCGTGGGTCTGTAGCGCACTGGGCCAGCGCGTCACGCAGCTTTGCACCTGCAGGCAAGTGCAGCGTGTGTGTATGCACTTGCCGTGCAGTGGGGGCGTAGCACACGGTGACAGTGATGGTCGCGGCTGGGGTAGCCGCTGTGGGTGCAGCAGTACTTGCTGGTGCCGCGCTAGCCATACACATGCTCGGCCCGTTTAACAAAGGCGTCGACCAAAGTGGAGGCTATTTTGTCAAACACGGGGCCTACCACAGTAGCCAATGCCGGGCTGTTAAAGCCGTAGTGCAACTGCAGCTCTACCCTGCAGGCGTTTTGGCCGGGCTCGCCGACAGGTGTGAACTTCCAGCTGCCATGCAGCGACGAAAAAGGGCCTTTAACCAGCTGCATTTTGACCAAGCGCAGGCCAGAGTCTTCGATAAGGTGGTTGTTGCGTGTGCTAAACACTTGCCTCAAGCCGCCAAAGTTGATGCTAACCTCGGCCATGGCACCGGCAGGCGTTTGTTGCAGCGCACTGGCGGCATCACACCACGGTAAAAATTTGGGATAGCTGGGCACATCGACGACCAAATCGAACATTTGGGCAGCGCTGTACCAAATCAGGACAGACTTATTGACAGTTTTCACGTAAGGGGCGGCAGCAAGCGTTAAGAGTTCTTAAAATACTAGTTTATGACCCAATTGTATTTGGGCAGCACAGCCACCACTATTTCGTATGACAAATAAGCCTGAATCGTCCACTAAAAAGAAACCCGCCACTGGCGATTCACGCATTGCAGACAACAAAAAAGCCGCGTTCAATTACTTTTTTGAGGAGCGATTTGAGTGCGGCATGGTGCTAGAGGGCTGGGAAGTTAAAGCCGTACGCAATGGCAAGGTGCAGCTGACCGACGGCTATGTGATGATTCGCGAAGGCGAGCTGTACCTTCTAGGCTGCCAGATCAACCCGCTTAAAACCGCGTCAACCCACGTCAACCCCGACAGCGTGCGCACCAAAAAGCTGCTGATGAAGAAAGACGACATTCGCCGTTTGGTAGGCAAGGTAGAGCAAAAAGGCTATACCTTGGTACCGATTAATCTGCACTGGAAAAACGGCCGCGTGAAATGTGAAATTGCACTGGCCAAAGGCAAGGCAGAGCATGACAAGCGCAATGTAGTGGCCGACCGCGAAGGTAAGCGTGAGGTAGAACGGGCGATGAAAAACTTAAAGCGCGCTTAAAGAGCCGTTGGCCCAAACCCTGCACGCCAACCGTGGACAGATGCCGTGCAGAATTGATGCGGCCGATACATTAAATCAAGTGGTGCAACGGATGCGCGGCTACTGGCCAGGGGCTTCGAAAAAATGGCTGCACCATCTCGATAGTCACGTCTTCAATTCGCGCTGGGTTCCACTGGGGTGCATGGTCTTTGTCTACAGCCAGTGCGCGAATGCCTTCTACCGTCTCACTGCTTGCACCCGCGCGCTGCAAGTGTGCGGTGTGAAAGCAGTGGCGTACCAAGTCGCGCTCTAGGCGCAAATCGTCAGCCAGGCTCAGGCTGCGGGCGCGGCGGATAAGTTCTAGCACCACGTGCAGCATGAGTGGCGAGCGTTTGCGTAGTGTGGCGGCTGTGTCAGTGGCCCACGGTGAAGCATCTTGGCTCAAGGCATCTGTGATTTCTTTGACTGTATTGAGGGCAAAAATAGCCTCTATTTTTATGCTATTTTGATCTGTAACCCAAGTAGAACCTGCTCGAGCAGCTATTTCTTTTGTAGCAATTAATGCAGTGATAGATGCGCGCGACGCATCGTTGATGGCAGGCAGCTCGTCCCACAAACCAGCTAACGCAGCACTGTCGACAAGCGCATCGGCTAAATGATTAGCCACCGCTTCGCCGCCGCCCATCATTTGCCCAGTTAAGGCCAAATACTCACCTACCCTGCCCGGACAACGGCTTAAAAAGTAACCTCCACCCACGTCGGGGAACAGCCCAATACCCGTTTCGGGCATCGCCATCTTGGTGCGCTCAGTCACGATGCGATGGCTAGAACCTTCGCTAATGCCCATGCCGCCACCCATGACGATGCCATCCATAAAGGCTACATAAGGTTTAGGGTAAGTGTGGATCAAATGGTTAAGCGCATATTCTTCTGTAAAGAAGTCTTCCAGCGATGGGTCACCAGACAATGCAGCCTGGTGGAAAAATCGAATATCGCCGCCTGCACAAAAACTGCCGAATGGTGTGAATGCTGGCGCACTGCTGTCAGTAGCGTGTGCAGGATTTTTACCCATGCCGCGTATAGCCACTAGTTTGATGGATGGATTAAATTTCCAATCCAGTAAGACTGCAGTGATGTCGCGAATCATAGGCAAAGACAATGCGTTCAACGCCTGGGGACGGTTGAGCGTGATCAACCCCGCGCAGCCGCGCACTTCGGTCAAAATATGTTTTTCAGACTGCATCAGTTTTCTCCATCCAACCGAGAATTTCATTAGCCAGCAGCGCGCCGATCACCAGCGCACCACCTAACAGTACCGTCTGGCCCGGAACTTCATTGGCACCAATCCACGCCAACGCGATGCCAAAAATAACCTCCAGCAGCGCTAGCAGCGACACTTCGGGTGCTTTGAGCACGCGCGCGCAAACCACGGCCAAGATGCAAGGAATAGCCAGCTGCACTAAGCCTAGCAAGCCAAGCCAAGCTACATCTTGGCCCGAAGCCGTAAACGGAAACGACAACGGCAAGGTCACCAGCGATGAAATGACCGCACCCACCAGTACGCAAGGCACCAAATCAATCTGGTCGCCATGGGCTTGCGCTTTTTGTAGTACGGTCCAGTGCGTAGCGGCCGCTATGGGCACCATTAGCGCCACCAGGCAGCCGATCAATGCACCCGGCGCACCCATGTTCATTTGCGACCCAAACATATAGGCAATACCTGCACCAGCCACGGCGATGGCTACCCAAGTGCGTGCGGGCAAGCGGTGCCCTATAAATATGCGCGCCATGAGTGCCGTAAACAATGGGCCCACCGCCATCGTCACCAATACATTGCCCACCGTCGTGAGTGTTAAGGCGATCATGAATGCCGTAAACATCACGCTCCAGCACACGCCAGATATCCAAAAAGACTTGCTAGACCAATGCATCTTGCGAAACACGTCTTTGCCTTGCCACAGCGGCAAAATAACGAGCAACGACACCATGGTAAAGAAGCTACGCCAAAACGTCACTTCAAAGCTCTTGGCATGCTCAAGCTGCCGCGTGACTACACCTGCTGTGGACCACATTAGGGTGACGGCGATCATCACTAGGACGGCTTTGCTATGGGTGAGTTTCATATCTTCATCACGTCAATGGATCGTAGATAAAACGGGTACAGGCCGCGAAGTGCGCGAAAGTTACACGAAAGCCGCAAAAGAAAACCAAAAGAGAAACCAAGATAAACAAAAGCTCAGTTCTACAGCGACCAATCAAGGCCGCACAATTTTGTATTCCTTTCGCGTCCTTCGCGTAACCTTAGCGCCCTTCGCGGCCTGTATTCGGTTTTAGAAGTTCTCTGCGTGGTACAAATTAACCGCGACCAGCCTTCTTACGCTCGTGCTCTTTCAAGTAGCGCTTGCGCAAGCGAATCGACTTAGGCGTGATTTCCACCAACTCGTCATCTTCCAAAAATTCCACTGCGGTTTCCAGTGTCAGAATAATGGGTGGTGTGATTTTGATAGCGTCTTCTTTGCCCGACACACGGAAGTTGGTCAGCTGCTTCATGCGCACAGCGTTGACGATCAAATCGTTGTCGCGGTTGTGGATGCCCACAATCATGCCTTCGTACACTGGGTCGCCGGCTTTTACCACCATGCGGCCACGGTCATCTAGCTTGCCTAGCGAGTAGGTGACAATTTCGCCGTCGTCCATCGAGATCAGCACGCCGTTTTTACGGCCCGGGATCTCGCCACGGAAAGGCTCGTAGCTGTCAAAAATGTTGCTGGCCAAGCCGGTGCCGCGTGTCAAGTTTAAAAACTCATTACGGAAACCGATCAAACCACGCGCAGGGATGCGGTACTCTAGGCGCACGCGGCCACGGCCGTCGGGCTCCATATTGGCCAAATCGCCTTTACGCTCGCCCAGGGCTTGCATCACGCCGCCTTGGTGCTGCTCTTCGATGTCCACAGTCAGCATCTCGATAGGCTCACACTTCTCGCCGTTGATTTCTTTAAACACCACGCGCGGCTTACCCACAGCCAACTCGTAGCCTTCGCGGCGCATGGTTTCCAGCAAAATGGTCAGGTGCAATTCGCCACGGCCCGATACTTCAAAAATACCGTCTTCGTCGGTGTCTTTCACGCGCAGCGCCATGTTGGATTGCAGCTCGCGCTGCAAACGGTCATATAGCTGGCGGCTGGTGACAAACTTACCTTCGCGGCCTGCCAGGGGCGAGTTGTTAACGCAGAAGTTCATGGTCAGCGTAGGCTCATCCACCTTCAGCATAGGCAGTGGCTGGGGCGACAGTGGGTCGGTAATGGTGACGCCCAATGCAATATCTTCAATACCGTTAATCAGCACGATGTGGCCTGGCATGGCAACTTCGCCCACGTCCAGCGGACGGCGCTCTAGGCCTTCAAAGGTCAGCACTTGGTTGATACGGCATTTAACGGGCGTGCCGTCCATGCCCGTGACCATCACCACATCTTGTGGCATTTTCAAGGTGCCTTGGTTAATACGGCCAACGCCAATTTTGCCGACGTAACTAGAGTAGTCCATGCTGGAGATTTGCAACTGCAAGGGTGCAGCTGGATCACCTGCGTGTGCCTTCACGTGGCTGAGCACGGTGTTAAACAAAGGTGCCAAGTCTTTTCCCCACTGCTCACCTGCCACGCCCTCTTCCATGGTAGCCCAGCCGTTCAGGCCAGAGGCATACACCACGGGGAAGTCTAGTTGCTCTTCGGTTGCGCCCAGTTTGTCAAACAGCTCAAACGCCGCGTTGATCACGTAGTCTGGGCGTGCACCGGGGCGGTCTACCTTGTTTACCACCACGATGGGTTTGAGGCCCAACGCCAAAGCTTTTTTCGTCACAAAACGGGTTTGCGGCATAGGGCCTTCGACCGCGTCGATCAGCAGCACCACACCGTCAACCATCGACAGTGCGCGCTCTACCTCGCCGCCAAAGTCGGCGTGGCCTGGTGTGTCGACGATGTTGATGTGGGTGCCCTCCCAGCTCACAGCGCAGTTTTTGGCCAAAATAGTAATGCCGCGTTCTTTTTCAAGGTCGTTGTTGTCCATGATGCGTTCAGTCATCTTGGCGTTTTCGCGGAAGGTGCCCGACTGGCGTAGCAGCTGGTCTACCAGCGTGGTTTTGCCATGGTCCACGTGGGCGATGATGGCGATGTTGCGGATTTGTTTGCTCATGATGGCTCTTTCTAACTCACTTCTAAAATTGACTGGTCTAGTATTTGGCTGATCTCAATCGGAGACAGTAGGCGCGTGGGGATCAGTTCACCGGCCTTGATATGCGCAGCGCCTAATAGCGAACGCGGTTTGTCTCCACACAACGCGTCAGGGTTGTCCCGATACACTGCTACCTGCTCTGCATCAGGCTGGTTGGTTCTTCTGCGCAAACCGCTCAAAAAGCGTCCTGCATTATCACTGTCGAGTGTGACCTGGCTGTGACCTGCCAGCAGGCTGTCAACTGGTTGCAAGCACTCCATGCGCTGCTCGTCGCTCATGGCTTCTAGTTGTTCTAGCGTTACCGCGTTATCAATGCGCAGGCCGCCAGTGTCAGTACGGCGCAGGCTGCTTAAATGCGCACCACAACCCAAGGCCTCGCCAATGTCTTCACCCAATGTGCGAATATAAGTACCCTTACTCACAGTAGCTACTATTTTAATAGCTACTTGAGCAGGATTTACTTGAGTTAGCAGCACATTTAGCTTATAAATTGTGACATGGCGAGGCTCACGCTCTAGCGTGATACCTTCGCGCGCATATTCGTACAAAGCCTTGCCGTCTTTTTTGAGCGCACTGTGCATGGGCGGTATTTGGCTGATAGGGCCGGTAAATTGATGTTGCACGCGGTCAATATCGGTTTGCGTAACTTGCACTGCACGCGTAGCAATCACTTCGCCTTCAGCATCACCCGTAGAAGTTTTAATTCCCAAAACGGCTGTAGCTTCGTAAGTTTTCACCGCTTCGAGTTGCAAAGCGCTGAACTTGGTGGCTGCACCAAAGCACAACGGCAACACGCCGGTAGCCAATGGGTCGAGCGTACCCGTATGGCCAGCTTTTTCTGCACGTAATAACCACTTTGCTTTTTGCAAAGCGTCGTTACTCGACAGACCCAAAGGCTTGTCCAGTAAAAGCACCCCGTGTACGGGGCGCTTCACGACCCGAACTCGTGGAGCATTCATGTTTACGCTTCCTCGTCTTTAGAGCGTGAGGCCACGGCCTTGCTGATCAGCATATTCATATCGGACGCTCGCTCTATGCTGCGGTCAAAATGAAAGTGCAATGTCGGCACGGTGTGAATGTGCAGCTTCTTAAACAGACCATTGCGCAAGAAACCTGCGGCTTGGTTCAGGCCCGCCGTTGCAGCATCTGGGTCGCCAGTGAGCAAGCTGAAGTACACCTGTGCATGAGCATAGTCGGGCGTCACTTCTACTGCGTTGATCGTCACCATACCCACACGCGGGTCCTTTAACTCGCGCGCGATCAGCTCCGCCAGATCACGCTGAATCTGGTCGCCCACGCGAATGCCGCGGTTCGGAGTTGATGTTTTCTTTTTGACCATGATGTAACTGATTACAGCGTACGCGCTACTTCGCGAATCTCAAAGAACTCCAGCACGTCATTTTCTTGAATGTCGTTGTAGTTCTTGATGTTCAAGCCGCACTCAAAGCCTTCTTTGACTTCTTTCGCGTCGTCTTTAAAGCGCTTGAGCGAATCAAGCTCGCCAGTGAAGATAACCACGTTGTCGCGCAGCAGGCGCAGCTTGGCAGTGCGCTTGACCAAACCTGAGGTGACCATACAACCTGCAATCGAGCCAATCTTGGTAACGCGGAACACCTGGCGAATCTCGGCCGTGCCCAAGATTTCTTCTTTCTTGTCTGGTGTCAGCATGCCCGACATAGCGGCTTTCACGTCATCTACAGCGTCATAAATGATGTTGTAGTAGCGAATGTCGACGCCGTTATTTTCAGCGGTCTTGCGTGCGCCTGCGTCTGCACGGGTGTTAAAGCCAATGATGACAGCCTTGGACGCAATAGCCAAGTTCACATCTGATTCACTGATACCGCCTACAGCAGTAAACACCATTTGCACTTTGACTTCGGGTGTAGATAGCTTGAGCAGCGACTGGGCCAACGCTTCTTGCGAGCCTTGCATGTCGGCTTTGACAATGATGGGCAGCAATTTAACTTCGCCCGCGTTGATATCAGAAAACATATTTTCCAACTTGGCGGCTTGAAGTTTAGACAGCTTGGTATTGCGGAACTTGCCAGCGCGGTAAGTGGCAATCTCGCGCACACGGCGCTCGTCCAACATCACCATAAACTCATCGCCTGCAGAGGGCACTTCGGTCAAGCCTTGGATCTCCACGGGAATCGACGGGCCTGCGGTTTTAATCGGTAAGCCATTTTCGTCCAGCATAGCGCGCACGCGGCCATAGGTCGATCCTGCTAACACCATGTCACCGGCTTTGAGCGTACCCGATTGCACCAAAATAGTGGCCACTGGGCCGCGGCCTTTGTCTAGGCGCGCTTCGATCACCAAGCCTTTGGCCATGGAGTCGACGGGCGCTTTAAGTTCTAACACTTCGGCTTGCAACAAGACTTGCTCTAGCAGCGCGTCAATACCCACGCCGGTTTTGGCCGACACGGAGACAAACGGCGAATCGCCGCCAAATTCTTCAGGCACTACCTCTTCGGCCACCAGCTCGTTTTTCACGCGCTCAGGGTTGGAATCGGGCTTGTCGATTTTGTTGATTGCGACAACGATAGGTACGCCTGCTGCTTTGGCGTGTTTGATAGCTTCTTTGGTTTGCGGCATCACGCCGTCGTCGGCTGCCACCACCAAGATCACAATGTCAGTCGCCTTGGCACCGCGTGCACGCATGGCCGTAAACGCCTCGTGACCGGGCGTGTCCAAGAACGACACCATACCGCGCGGAGTTTCCACGTGGTAAGCGCCAATGTGCTGGGTAATGCCACCAGCTTCGCCCGATGCCACTTTGGCACGGCGAATGTAGTCCAAGAGCGAGGTTTTGCCGTGGTCGACGTGGCCCATAACAGTTACTACCGGTGCGCGTGGCAACAGTTCAGCAGTTTGTTCTGCGCCTTCGTCGTCGGTAAATGCCTCTGGGTCGTCTAGTGCAGCCACTACAGCTTTGTGGCCGAGTTCTTCCACCACAATCATGGCGGTGTCTTGGTCTAGCGGCTGGTTGATAGTGACCATCTGGCCGAGCTTCATCAACTTCATGATGACCTCAGACGATTTGACCGCCATCTTGTGGGCCAATTCCGCTACGGTAATGGTTTCGGGCACATGCACTTCAATGACGCGTGCTTCTACCGCTGCTGCCGGTGCTTGTTGTTCGCGGTCGTCGTCGCCACCACGGCGTTTGCCGCGTGGGCCGCCGCGCCAGTTGCTGCGGCCTACGCCGCCGCTGCTGTCGCCACGGGTTTTGATTTCTTTCTTCTTGGCCGGGTCGCCGCCCCAGCTGGAGGACAGTTTTTCAGACTTCACTTCAGTCTTCGCGCCGCGCGGGCCGCTGGTAGGCGACGCCGCACCTGCTGCTGGCTTGGCACCCGGTGCGCCCGCTGGCTTGTGCAGCGTACCCTTTACGCCTTCTTTAGACACAGGCTTGGTTTCTTCAGGCTTTTTAGCCACTAGCACGCGCTTGGGTGCATTCATCATGGCGCGAATGGCTACGGCTTCTGCCAGTGCTTTGTCGCGTCGCTCGGTCAAGTCTTTGGCGCGCGCTACGTCGTCGGCCTTAGCCTCGGCAGCTACACGCACAGCCTCGTCGGCGCTGGCTTTGGCCTTGTTGGCCACGGCGGCGGCAGCGGCTTCTTTGTCTGCTTGTGCGGAGTTGATGTTGGCAACCACGGCGTCTTTTTCAGCGCGTACAGCTTGCTTGCGTGCGGCATCTTCTGCCTGCATTTGTGCTAGCGTTTTAGTAGCTGGTTGAGCAGTATCTACTTGGCTTGCACCCTCTTTTTGCACATCATTTTGGGCACGATTGGCATCTTCTACAGCTTTTTGGGCTACTGCCATGTCGCGCTCTTCTTGCGCTTCTCGCACGCGGCGGCGCTCGGTCAACTCTTCTTCTTGGCGATTAAGCAGCTCTGCTTGGCGACGGGCTTCGTCCTCGCGGCGGGCTAGCTCGGCATCATCCAACACCAAGGCGTTAGATTGTGCAGCGTCATCCGCAGCGGCGGTTTCAACCTCGTCATCACGCTGCACGAAGGTACGCTTTTTACGCACTTCTACCTGGATGGTGCGCGCTTTGCCTGTAGCGTCAGCTTGCTTGATTTCGGTGGTAGATTTTTTTACCAGCGTGATTTTTTTGCGCTCAGCCGAGGCGGTGCCATGGCTGGTCTGCAAAAAAGTCAGCAGCTTTTGCTTGTCGGAGTCGGTCAGCACATCGCTGGCAGACGCCTTGGGTACACCGGCACTTTTGAGCTGGTCTAGCAGCGTGTCGGTAGATTTTTTGAGTTCGCCTGCGAACTCGGAGACTGTGGTACTTGACATAATTTGTTGCTCGTCTCCATGATGTTATTGAGCCGCTGGCTCAGCATCGTTTGCATTAACTGGTTTGTTGGTCGCTTCGTCAGCAACCTTTGGGTTTGCTTCATTAGCAAACCAGTGTTCACGCGCTTTCATAATCAACGCGGTAGCCTCTTCTGCAGCTTGACCGGTAATGTCGGTGAGCTCGTCGGTGGCTAGGTCGGCCAGATCATCGCGGGTGTTCACGCCTGCAGCCTGCAGCTTGGCAATCAGCTCGGCGTTCAGGCCGTCCAAGTGGTTGAGATCTTGACTCACAGGCCCGCCTTCGGCAGACTCTTCTTTGGCAATGGCCATGGTCAGCAACGCGTCTTTAGCGCGGGTACGCAGCTCGGTCACTGTATCTTCGTCAAAGCTGGCGATCTCCAGCATCTCTTGCAGCGGAACATAGGCCACTTCTTCCAGACTGGTAAAGCCTTCTTCGATCAAAATGTCGGCGACTTCTTGGTCAACGTCTAGCTTGGCCATAAACAAAGCGCGTGTGCCTTCGGTCTCGTTGGCTTGCTTTTGCGCAGATTCTGCGGCGTCCATGATATTGATCTTCCAGCCGGTCAAATCAGACGCTAGGCGCACGTTTTGCCCGCCGCGGCCAATGGCAATCGCCAGGTTTTCCTCGTCGACCACCACGTCCATGGCGTGGCGCTCTTCGTCTACCACGATAGAGCTCACGTTGGCCGGGGCCAGTGCGCCAATCACAAACTGCGCTGGGTCTTCGCTCCACAGCACAATGTCGACACGCTCGCCTGCCAGTTCGGTAGTGACAGCGTTCACACGCGTGCCGCGCACACCTACGCAGGTACCAATGGGGTCCACGCGCTTGTCATGCGAAATCACGGCGATCTTGGCGCGCGAGCCAGCGTCGCGGGCGCATGATTTAATCTCTAACAAGCCTTGCTCAATCTCGGGCACTTCGTTGCGAAACAGCTCCATCATGTACTGCGGTGCTGAGCGGGACAAGATGATCGGCGCACCGCGCAAGGTGGTGTCTACCTCCATGATCATGGCGCGCACACGGTCTCCAGAGCGCAAGTTTTCTTTAGGAATCATCTCGCTACGGCGCAGGCGGCCTTCAACACGGCCGCTCTCTACGATGATGTCGCCTTTGTCCATACGCTTGACAGTGCCAACAAAAATCTTCTCGCCACGGCTCATAAAGTCGTTCAAGATAATTTCGCGCTCAGCATCGCGTATTTTTTGCAAAATCACTTGCTTGGCGGCCATCGCGCCAATGCGGCCAATCGGCACCGACTCAATCGGTTTTTCGATGTAGTCGCCCTCTTCGATGTCGGCCAACTGGTCTTTAGCGTCCATCAGCATTTCTTCGGCATCGGGATTTTGCAGGCCAGCGTCGTCAGCCACTACCAGCCAGCGGCGAAAGGTTTCGTAATTGCCAGAGTCACGGTCGAGCGCCACACGAATCTCCACGTCGCCGTGGCCTTCGGTTTGCTGCAGCTTTTTGGTGGCTTGCGCCAGCGCAGCTTCTACTGCACCAAACACCACGTCTTGCTCAACGTTTTTCTCACGGGAAATGGCTTCAATCAGCATCAACATTTCACGGTTCATGTCACTAGCTCCTTAAATCATCAAAACTAAATGGTGCGGCAATTCGCCGCAGCACAAAACTACCCTCACTACAACTTGCACTTTTGCAAATTGCACTTGAAATCACAAAAGTCACTCACTATCTGACTTGGCCTTGCGACCCTTAAAGTCAACAATCGGTGCCAGACGTGCTTCGCGCAATTCATCCAAAGTAAAGCCCAAGGCTTGCATGGGTTGCGGCGCTTTCTTCTTGCTCACCCGCACGCCGGGCTTAGGCTCGGGCGCATCGCTCCAGACGATTTGCCAAACTCCTGCCTCAGCGATCTCCAGCGTGCCGCGAAACTTCTTGCGCTTGGCATTCACCTGCCCTTGCGCGGCCTCGCCCATCGGGGCTTTCAGCGTAATGTCAATCACCTCGCCTACAAAACGCTCAAAATCTGCCGCATGGCGCAGTGGCCGGTCAATACCCGGCGACGACACTTCCAAGCGGCGATACTCAATTTCTTCCACCTCTAGCGCAAACTGCAATTGGCGCGTGACGCGTTCGCAGTCTTCTACCGCTACCAAATTGCCTGGTGCGCCTGCTGTCCAAGGGTGGTCTATCGTGATGCGCAGCAGGCCGCCTGCAGAGCGGTCAATCTCTACAAGGTCATAACCTAAACCACCCACGGTGGTTTCAACAATGCTCTGCAAACTCACGGTAAAACACACACCCTATGCAACAAAATCTGCACTAAATTCCAGCTAAACCATTCTGCCCAACCGGCCTATCGAAAACCGTTCGGCCAAAAAAAAACGGGCGCTAAATGCCGCCCGTCTGGTCGATATGTATCTGATTATAAAGGTTTTTTAGGCCTTTGCCAAGTTACTAGGGGCGGTATTTTGCAGTGCAGCAATGCGTCGGTGCATTAATTTAAACCACAAAGGCGGCACCATGGCCAGCATCAGGCACCCGGCGTAGCCCGTGGGCAGCTGCGGGCCGGGTAATGCTTGCAGCGTGGCATAGGGCTTCCAGGCGTGCATATGGTGGTCCGAGTGGCGCTGCAGGTTAGCCAGCAGGCTGTTGGTTACTACATGGTCGGCGTTCCAAGCGTGCATCATGCCAAAAGCCTCGCGCTTGGTGCCGTTGGTATTGCGCTGCAGGCCGTAATGCTCAATATAGTTGACCACCTCTAATAACAAAAACGCCACTACAGATTGGCCAGCAAAAAACACTATATATTTGATAGCTGCTTGAGCAGGTAACACAAGGGTTGGAAGCACTAAAAGCATAATAGATGCGACCGTGCTCCACAGCAGCGGGCTATGTATCCAAGACGATTTTATTTGCCGTAAACGCTGGCCTTCCAGCCGCCAGCCGCTGGCCAAGCAGCCCCACAGGGTACGTGGTAAAAACCGGTACAAACTCTCACCATAGCGGGCAGATGCAGGGTCGTCATGCGTGGCCGCCCGGGGGTGGTGACCGCGGTAATGCTCCACCATGAAGTGGCCGTAGCACACGCTGGTCATCAGCACCCAGCCGCAAAAACGGTCGATTTTCAGCTTGCTGTGACCAAGTTCGTGTGCAAAAGTGATGCCTTGCGACCCTGTCACGTAGCCCACCGCAAAGGCCAGCCCCAGCGTGGTGATCCACTCACCTTGCACGGCGGCATAGGCCCCTAAGCCAATCAGCGCCAGCTGCAGCAGCACAAAAATACGCAAAATCCAAGAAAAATAGGACAAATTAGCTGTGGGGTCTACTGCGTGAGGCGAAGTTTTACCACCCGGCAAATACACATCTAACAAAACCACCACCACCCAAATCACCAAAGTCAGCACGCCGCTAAGGTGTGGGGCAGTCAGTACGCCCACAACAGCCAAAAGGGGTAAGGCCAAAGCCAGCAGGAAACGGTGATCTGAAATTCGCATAAATCATATTTTCTTATAGCTTGAACGCAGATGCAAGCAGGGAAACCACTCAGCGCATGGATAATCAAGCCATGAATCCCTTGCTTTCCACGCTGCAGCCTTACCCTTTTGAAAGGCTGAAGGCGCTTTTTGCACCCATTACGCCCAACCTTGCTTATCGCGCTATCAGCCTGGGTATTGGCGAGCCCAAGCACGCTACGCCGCAGTTGATTAAAGACGCATTGGTGAGCAATCTACAGGGCCTGGCGGGCTACCCGGCTACTGCAGGCGAGCCTGCATTGCGCCAAGCATGCGCGGCTTGGCTAAAGCGCCGTTACGATGTGACGGTGGATGCCACCACTCAGATTTTGCCGGTTAATGGTTCGCGCGAGGCGCTGTTCTCGCTAACGCAATCAGTTGTCGACCCGACTAAGGCGGGTGCCACCGTACTCAGCCCTAACCCGTTCTACCAAATCTACGAAGGTGCCGCCCTGCTGGCAGGTGCCAAGCCGTACTATGTCAGCAGCGACCCGGCGCGCAACTTTGCCGTGGACTGGGACAGTGTGCCTGCCGATGTATGGGCCGCCACACAACTGGTCTTCGCTTGCTCCCCTGGCAACCCCACGGGCGCGGTGATGGCGCTGGATGAATGGAAAAAGCTGTTTGCCCTGTCTGACCAATACGGTTTTGTGATTGCGTCGGACGAATGCTATAGCGAGATTTATTTTCGTGACGAACCACCGCTGGGTGGGCTGGAGGCCGCAGTCAAGTTAGGTCGGCGCGATTTTAAAAACTTGATCGCCATGACCTCTCTGTCTAAGCGCAGCAACGTACCGGGCATGCGCAGTGGTTTTGTGGCGGGCGATGCCGCCCTGATCAAGCAGTTTTTGCTGTACCGCACCTACCACGGTAGCGCCATGAGCGGCACGGTGCAAGCCGCCAGTATTGCCGCGTGGAACGATGAACAGCATGTAGTGAACAATCGCGCACTGTACCGCGAGAAATTTGCCCAAGTCACGCCGTTGCTGGCCAGTGTGTTGAATGTCAAGCTGCCAGACGCCGCTTTCTACCTATGGGCGCAAATTCCTAAAAATGTGTGCGGTGGATCCGACACCGCCTTCGCGGCGCAGCTTTTAGAACAATACAATGTGACCGTGCTGCCCGGCAGCTACCTTGCGCGCGAGGCCACCGTTCGTGGGCACAGCAGCAACCCCGGTGCAGGCTTTATCCGCATGGCGCTGGTGGCTCCCACCGACGAATGTGCCGAGGCTGCGCAGCGTATTGTCGATTTTGTTACTAAAAATTCCAGCCTGTCTAAACTCTGATAATTTACCTTTCTACAACATGACCCAACAACTACAAACGATCATCGACGCCGCATGGGACAACCGTGCCGCCCTGTCCCCCACCGCTGCGCCGCAAGAAACTCTAGACGCTGTTGAGCATGTCATCAACGAGCTGAACAAAGGCCAGCTGCGTGTAGCCACCCGCGAAGGCGTGGGCCAATGGACCACACACCAGTGGATTAAAAAAGCCGTGCTGCTGTCGTTTCGCCTGAAAGATAACGAAGTCATCAAAGCCGGTGACCTGGGCTTTTATGACAAAGTACAAACCAAGTTTGCCCATCTGTCAGAAGACGAGATGAAAGCCACCGGCGTGCGCGTAGTGCCCCCCGCTGTAGCGCGGCGCGGCAGCTACATTGCCAAAGGTGCCATTTTGATGCCGTCGTATGTCAACATCGGCGCGTATGTGGATGAAGGCACTATGGTCGATACCTGGGCCACCGTGGGCAGCTGCGCACAGATCGGCAAAAACGTGCACCTGTCCGGCGGCGTGGGCATTGGCGGCGTGCTGGAACCTGTGCAGGCAGGCCCTACCATTATTGAAGACAACTGCTTTATCGGTGCGCGCAGCGAGGTGGTTGAAGGCGTTATTGTGGAAGAAAACTCTGTGCTGTCGATGGGCGTGTACATCGGCCAAAGCACCCCCATCTACGACCGTGCTACCGGCCAAACCACCTATGGCCGTGTGCCATCAGGCTCGGTGGTTATCAGTGGTACGCTACCTAAAGACGGCGGCAGGTACAGCCTGTATGCTGCCATTATTGTCAAACGTGTTGACGCGCAAACCCGCGCTAAAACCAGTTTGAATGATTTACTGCGTGATTGAGTTGTTAAATTAGAAGCCAAATAAGGCTTTTAGCCCGTAGATACTGCTCAAGCAGCTACGAAATTAATAGTAAACAGGAGAGACAAGTATGAGTACGATGGAACGTATTTTGAAGCTGATGGCCGAGAAAAAAGCCTCTGACGTGTACTTGTCAGCCTACTCGCCTGCCACTATCAAAATCAACGGCCAGTGCGTGCCGATCAACAGCCAAGCGCTGCCGGCAGACGCACCCAAAAGCTTCTTGGCCGAAGTGTTGCCCGCCACCCGTATTGAAGAACTAGAAGAAACCGGCGAGCTGAACATGGCGCACGCCTTGCCCGGCGTGGGTAATTTTCGTATCAGCGCCATGCGCCAGCGCGGCAGCTACGCGGTGGTGATCCGTTACATTGCTACCGACATTCCGCTGCTAGAAACATTGAATGTGCCGCCCATTTTGAGCGACCTCATCATGGAAAAGCGCGGCTTGATTTTGATGGTGGGTGCCACTGGCGCAGGCAAATCCACTACGCTGGCATCTATGATCGACCAGCGCAACATGAAGGCACCGGGCCACATCTTGACAGTAGAAGACCCAGTAGAATTTTTGTTTACCAACAAAAAATCCATCATTAACCAGCGCGAGGTAGGTAGCGACACCAGCTCGATGCAAGTAGCGCTGAAAAACGCCTTGCGCCAAGCACCCGACGTGATTTTAATTGGCGAGATCCGCGACCGCGAAACCATGTCAGCCGCCATTGCCTACGCGCAGTCAGGCCACCTGTGCCTGGCCACCATGCACGCTAACAACAGCTACCAGGCGCTCAACCGAATACTCAGTTTTTACCCGGTCGAAGTGCGTTTGACCATGCTGGGTGATTTGGCATCAGCCCTCAAAGCCGTTGTCTCCCAGCGCCTGCTGCGCACCGTGCACGGCACGCGCACCCCGGCGGTAGAGGTGATGCTCAACACCAAGCTGATTTCTGACTTGATCGAAAAAGGCGACTTCTCGGGTGCGAAGGAAGCCATGGAAAATTCAATGGTGGAAGGATCGCAAACCTTTGAGCAAGACATTGCCCGCCTGATCGTAGAAGGCACCATCGACCGCAAAGAAGGCCTGACTTACGCCGACAGCCCTACTAACTTGATGTGGCGCTTGGCCAATGATTTTGCCAATGCACAAAAAGCGACTGAGCCAGAGGCCGAGATCGACGATACGCCATCGTTTACCGAAATTACCCTGGACGTTAAACACGCTGACTCGCAGCACGGTAGGCTGTAAATTAGTTAGTTGTTCGTTGAGGTTTGAAGTCGGACTTCCGGACGCGAAGGACGCGAAGGTTGCGCGAAGGACGCGAAAGGAAGACAAAAAATACTTGAATTAATTAATTTTTAATCTATATTTTTAATTGAATTTATCGCTATTTTGCTTTTCTGTATTTCTTTTTCGCGTCCTTCGCGCAACCTTAGCGCCCTTCGCGTCCAAAAATCTTCCTACCTCAAATTATCCTAACATCAGGCCATGAAAAAAGAGAACATTGTCCCTTTCTTCGCCACGCTGAAAGCCGCCAATCCGCAGCCTAATACCGAGCTGGAATACACCAGTGTGTTTGAACTATTAGCCGCTGTACTACTGAGCGCGCAGGCCACCGATGTGGGGGTCAACAAAGCTACTCGCAAATTGTTTGCGGTAGCCAATACACCGCAAGCGATTGCAGATTTGGGCCTTAAAGGTATAGAAAGCTATATCAAGACCATTGGCTTATTTCACTCTAAAGCCAAGCATTTACTGGAGACTTGCCATATTTTGGTGCAGCAGCACGGCGGTATTGTGCCGCGTACGCGTGTGGCGCTAGAGGCTTTGCCAGGTGTGGGGCGCAAGACAGCCAATGTGGTGCTGAATGTGGCCTTTGGCGAGCCCACTATGGCGGTGGATACGCACATTTTTCGCATGGGTAACCGCACGGGCCTAGCACCTGGCAAAACGCCGTACGAGGTAGAGATGGGTTTGCTCAAACGCATTCCACCAGAGTACTTGGTAGACGCGCACCACTGGCTTATTTTGCAGGGCCGCTATGTGTGCCAAGCGCGCAAGCCGCTGTGCTACCAATGCGCCGTGTCGGCCTATTGCGCATTTAAACCTAAAACATTGTCAGCTTGATATAGCATTTTTCTACTATTAATTTAGTAGCTGCTTGAGCAGTGTTTTGTAGGGTTATAGGGTTATTTCTGTTAAAAACTTGATTAAGTAACGCTAAAATTCGAAGCCAAATTAAAAATTACTACAAAGTCAAACTATTTTTTTTAGCAGGTACAGAATTGCAAAAATATGATGTGTTAATTGTCGGTAGCGGGCTTGCTGGCCTGTCTGCTGCGCTGCTGTTGGCACCGACCCACAAAGTAGCCGTGCTCACCAAGCGCGCCCTAACCGATGGCTCCAGCAGTTGGGCGCAAGGCGGCATTGCGTCGGTGCTAGACCCTGCGGACAATTTTGAATCGCATGTGCAAGACACATTGATTGCGGGCGCGCAGCTGAATGATGAAGCTGCCACGCGGTTGGTGGTAGAAGGGGCGCCCCAAGCGGTGGCTTGGCTACAGTCTCTTGGCGTGCCCTTTACGCAAGAGCATGTGGGCAACGAAGACAAGCTGCACCTCACACGCGAAGGTGGGCACAGCGCGCGGCGAATTGTGCATGTAGACGATGCTACGGGCGCCGCCGTGCAGCGCATCTTGATCGCCCGTGTGAAGACCACGCCCAACGTCACTTTGCTAGAACACCACACGCTGATCGATTTGATCACCAGCCAAAAGCTGGGCCTGCCTGGGCCTAACCGCTGCCACGGTCTTTACGCGCTAGATACAGACAACGACAGCATCATCACCTTTAGCGCCCCCCACACCATATTAGCCACCGGCGGCGCTGGCAAGGTGTACCTGTACACCACTAATCCCGACACTGCTACAGGTGACGGCATAGCCGCAGCATGGCGCGCAGGCTGCCGCGTGACTAATATGGAATTTATACAGTTTCACCCCACCTGCCTGTACCACCCGCACGCCAAGTCTTATTTAATTACCGAAGCCGTGCGTGGCGAAGGCGGACACTTGAAGCTGCCTAGCGTAGACGGTGCACCCGGTGAGCGCTTTATGCCGCGCCATGACCCGCGTGAAGAGCTGGCACCGCGCGATATTGTCGCCCGCGCTATCGACTTTGAAATGAAAAAGCACGGCCTGGACTGCGTGTATTTAGACATATCACACAAGCCCGCCGCATTCATCCAAGAGCATTTCCCCAACATCTACGCACGCTGCCTGCAGCTGGGCATTGACATCACCAAAGACCCTATTCCCGTGGTGCCCGCTGCGCACTACACCTGCGGTGGCGTGCAAAGCGACTTGAAAGGCTGTACCGACATAGAAGGCTTGTACGCTATTGGGGAGACGTCCTACACTGGCTTGCATGGCGCTAACCGGCTGGCCAGCAACTCGCTGATCGAGTGCATGGTGTATGCCAAAGCAGCTACACAGCACATCACCCAGCACCCACTGCCCAGCCAGTCCACGCTGCCGCTGTGGGACGACAGCCAAGTTACTGACGCCGACGAATCGGTGGTCATATCGCATAACTGGGACGAACTGCGCCGCTTTATGTGGGACTACGTGGGCATTGTGCGCACCAATAAGCGCCTAGAGCGCGCGGCGCACCGCATTGCGCTATTACAGTCGGAGATCAACGAGTTTTATGCCAACTTTCATGTCACCCGCGACCTGCTGGAGCTGCGTAATTTGGTGCAAGTAGCCGACCTGATTGTGCAAAGCGCGCAGCAGCGCAAAGAAAGCCGTGGCCTGCACTACAGCCGCGATTACCCTGAGCTTTTAGCGCAGGCAAGCCCAACGGTTTTAACACCAAACTAAACCTGCAAAATGCATTATCAACATGAATATTGAAACTGCAACAGCTATTTTTAAAACGTTTTAGCCTTCTAGCCCAAGTAAATCCTGCTCAAGCAGCTATTTTTTTAATAGTAACTTGAATATGTTTACCGGCTCAGGCAGCCCCGATATGCGGCACCAAACCAGATATTGCCACACCCGACTTCAGCGCTGCCGTGAATGCCAGCATACGGTCAATCGGTACGCGGGCGCGCGCGATGATGCTGCCGTCTACGCTGATAGCATTAGCGCCCGTCTCTAGCACGCGCGCTACATCGGCCAGGCCGTTCATGGCCATCCAGGGGCAATGGGCACAGCTTTTGCATGTGGCGCTGCTGCCCGATGTAGGAGCTTCCATAAACAACTTGCCAGGGTTTAAGGTGCGCAGCTTGTGCATCATGCCATTGTCGGTGGCTACGATAAATTCTTTGGCGTCCATCTCTTTGGCGGCTTTCAAAATGCCCGAGGTAGAGCCAACAGCGTCGGCCAGCGCTATCACGGCAGCAGGGCTTTCGGGGTGCACTAGTACTTTGGCGTGTGGATGGTCTTTTTTCATGGCCTCTAGTTCAAAGGCTTTGAACTCGTCGTGCACAATGCACGCGCCTTGCCACAGCAGCATGTCAGCACCGGTTTCGCGCTGAATGTAACCGCCCAAATGTTTGTCGGGCGCCCACAGTATTTTGTGGCCCTTGTCTTTTAGTGCCCGCACAATGTCCAGGGCGCAGCTTGAAGTCACCAACCAATCACTACGCGCCTTGACTGCGGCGCTGGTGTTGGCATACACCACCACGGTGCGGTCGGGATGTGCATCGCAAAACGCTGCAAAGTCGTCTGCAGGGCAGCCTAGATCCAACGAGCAATTGGCATCCAGATCTGGCATCAGCACGATTTTTTCAGGCGAGAGAATTTTGGCCGTCTCGCCCATAAAGCGCACACCCGACACCAAGAGGGTTTGCGCCGCATGGTCGCGGCCAAAGCGCGCCATCTCTAGCGAATCGCTGACCAAGCCGCCAGTTTCTTCGGCTAAGTCTTGCAAATCAGGGTGCACGTAGTAGTGCGACACCATCACCGCGTTGCGCTCTTTCAGTAGGTGCTTGATTTTGTCTTTTAAGGCCGCGCGCTCTATAGGGCTGGGCTCTGCAGGTATCTTGGCCCAGGCGTGCTGAGTGCTGCAGCTGGCCGTGTCAGCCACGGGCTGGTCGTATTCAATATCAATTACTCGCGCCATACACAGCTTTCTTTAATGTTCAATGCGCATCGACAGGTCAACAGCTTTGACATCTTTGGTCAAGGCTCCTATCGAGATGCGGTCCACACCTGTTAGCGCCAATGCACGCACAGTGTCTAAATCTACGCCACCTGAAATTTCCAGTACCGCGCGGTCAGCGTTGATGCGCAGCGCCTCCTGCATCATTGGAATGTCCATATTGTCCAGCAGCACCATCTTGGCACCACAGTCCAGGGCTTCTTGCAATTGGTTCAAACTCTCTACCTCGATTTCAATAAACTTAGCCCGCGCTACGCTGGCCAGTGCAGCGCGCATCACCGCTGCAATACCGCCAGCTGCAGCAATATGGTTTTCTTTAATCAAAATAGCGTCGTGCAGCCCCATGCGGTGGTTGGTGCCACCGCCTGCTGCTACAGCGTATTTTTGAGCTACACGCAGGCCTGGCAGTGTTTTGCGTGTGTCTACTATCTGCGCGCGCGTGCCTTGTACAGCTTGGGTAAAAATTGCAGTCTTAGTCGCTACCGCGCTCATCATTTGCACAAAATTAAGGATAGTGCGCTCGACAGTCAGCAGCTCTTTGGCGGGGCCTTTGAGGGTAAAAATTGTTTGCCCAGCAGCACATTGCGCGCCCTCACCCACTTGCCAGTCTAATTGGCTGTGCGGTGCCGCTTGGCGTACCACCTCTTGCGCCCAAGGCTGGCCGCAAATAACCGCCGCGTTGCGCGTGATCACTCTGGCGTTAGCTTGCTGGTCAGCGGGTACCAAGCTGGCAGTCAAGTCCCCAGCGCCCACATCTTCTGCCAAAGCGCTGCGTACATTGGCTTGTACTTGCTGGGTAAATTCTGGGGTGTTGGTGTCAAAAAAATCTGCCATACCTGGTAACTCATAACGATCTTGGTTAAACAATGCATAGTGTATTTGCACTTACTACCCTTCGCCGCAACCATGCTAGGCGCACACATTACTTGTGGTGAATTACTGTGCTAACTAGCTCGCTGGCCTGATGGGTTGGATTATTTTTTGTTACAAATAAAGCTTGCAAATGTGCTGATTGCACATTTATACTTCAGCAACTTATCCAAACTACCATGAACACTCCTACCGAACTGTATGCCGATCACGATGCGCTGAGCCAAGAGCAAGTTTTGCTGCAAGAGGCGCTAGACAAAGTGCTGCGGCCCTTGGCCGACTTGTGTCTGGCCAAGGGCCTGAGCATTCAGGTATTGGAAGAGCGTCTGCGCGTGGCCTTTGTTGAATCCGCTGTAGATAGCTTGGGCACACAGCCTACGCAGAGGCTACACAGTCGCATCAGCGCCAGCACTGGCCTGACGCGCCGCGAGGTGGCACGTATCCAGGCGCTGACAGACGGTAGCGACCCAGCGCTTAGCAAAACCAGTCGCAAAGCCCGACCCGCCTCTGCCACCGAGCTGTTTACCCGCTGGGTGACTGACCCTACGCTGCGCGATGCTGACGGCCAGCCCATGGCGCTGCCCCGTTTGGCGCGTTTGGGTACACCTAACGCGCCTAGCTTTGAGCGCTTGGCGCAATCTGTCACCCAAGACGTGCACCCGCGCAGCTTGCTCGACGAGCTGTGCCGCCTTGGCTTGGCGCTGTGGGATACGGAATCAGACGAGGTGCTGCTAACTAAATCTGCCTTTGTGCCACGGGGTGACTGGGCGCGTATGACGGCGTTTTTAGCCGACAACGTGGGCGACCATCTGCGTGCGGCATCTGCCAACGTACTGGGCAGCGGCAAAGAGCATATGGAGCAAGCTATTTTTGCTGACGAGCTGTCGGTGCAGTCACTGCAAGACTTTCGCGACATGATGGCCGCGCAATGGCAGCTGATGCTAGACAGCTTGGTGCCGCGGCTGGAGCAATTGATAGCCGATGACAAGCAGGCGGGTCGCATACAAAACCAGCGCGTGCGCATAGGGTTGTACACCTGGTCGCAGCCTATGGCAGGTACTACGCGCCGTTTTACGGTAGTACCTAAAACCGATGCTGTTGGCGCAGCACGCTCACCCCAAGCAAAAGCCTCGGAGTAACACCATGTGCCTTAACTTTAGCCCCATCTTGCAGCGCTTACAGCAGCACTTTAAAAGCTTGGTCTTGAGCGCCTGCGTAAGCCTGGTGGCCATCATTGCAGCCTGCGGCGGTGGCAGCAACTCGGCGGGCGTGGGCTCGGGCGGTACAGGGGCGTTTAACATTACGGCCTACAGCGAAGGCACTATTACCGGTTTCGGCTCGGTCATTGTCAACGGCTCGCGCTATGACGACACGCTAGCCACGGTGCGCGACGAAGACGGCCCGCGCAACCGCAGTGACCTAAAGCTGGGCATGGTAGTAGCTGTAGAGGGTAACGTAGACAACAGCAACCTGGCCAGTGCCAATGACATCAGTTTTGACAGTGCCCTGCTAGGCCCAGTCAGCGCAATCAGCGCAAGCAACAAAATATTTAGCATCATCGGTCAAGCTGTTCAGGTAGACAACAGCACGGTGTTTGGACCCAGCTTGGCACAAGGATTTGCCAGCATTGCGGCAACCGATGTGCTAGAGGTACATGGCTTCTTAAACGCCTCTGCCAACACGCTACAAGCTACGCTGATCGAGCGCAAGAGCAATGCCACTAAATACAAAATTAGTGGCCTGATAAAGGGCCTGCAAACCAGCAACCGTACCTTGATGATTGGCAACGAAAGCTTCAGCTTTGCCAACCTAGATTTGGGGCGACTGAGTAACGGCAATGTGGTCAAGCTGCGCCTGCAACCCCGCACTCCAGCAGGGGCAGCCCCATGGGAAATATCGGGCTACAGCTTGGTAGTGCGCTCAATCTTATCGCAAGAGCGCGCCGAAGTAGAAGGCTTGATTACCCAAATCAACTCACCCACGCAATTTATTGTGTCCAACATTTTGGTAGATACCAGCAACGCCAGCTTCCCAGATGGCAACGCCACTGTGGCAGTGGGTAACCGTATCGAAGCTAAAGGCAAGTTGGTCAACGGCATTTTGGTAGCGCAAGAAGTCAAATCAGAGTCCAAAGGCAACAAAGAAATTGAGCTTCGAGGCAGCTTGGCAGGCTTGGACACCGTTGCCAAAACCTTTGTACTGCGCGGCGTGACGGTAAGCTACAGCCCGCCGGTGGCCTATGACAAAGGCACGGAGGCTAGCTTGGCCAATGGCGTGAGCATTGAGGTCAAAGGCAAATTAATTGCGGGCACCGCCACGGTTAAGGCCGACAGTATTAAATTTCCTAACTAATACTGAATATTTATGCTGCATTTTTAGTTTAACCATCCCCAACCGCTCTACCCGAGCATTATTTTTTTAAAGGAAGACCGCCATGAAACTCCTCGCACTTTTACAACCCAGCTTGGGCATAAGCACGCATGCCTGCAGCCGCGTGCTAGGCGTCAGCCTAGCGGCTGTTTTGATATTGACCGCCTGCGGAGGCGGTGGCAACGATGCCGCGCCGAGCAACAGCACCAGCGCAACCTTGGTGAGCGAAGGCGTGATCAGCGGCTTTGGCTCTGTCATTGTCAATGGCGTGCGCTTTGATGACTCCAAAGCCAGGGTTGAAGACGAAGATGGAGAAGAAAATAGTGAGCGCAGCAAAGACGATCTGCGCTTGGGCATGGTGGTCAGCGTCAGCGGCTCTAGCGCAGGCACCACAGGCACCGCCAGTGTCATCAGTTTTGGCAGCAAGCTCAAAGGCCCAGTGCAAAGCATTGACAGTGTGACGGTGACCAGCGCGACTACTGCAACGACCTCAGGCACCAACACCACGTCGACCACCGCATCTGGCAGCCACACCTTGGTGATACTGGGGCAAACCGTGCTAATAGGCGCATGGACAGTGTTTGACCCTATCTCGTTGCCCAATGGTTTTGCTAGCATTGCCGCCGGCAATGTACTGGAAGTGCACGGCCATCTATCGCCCGCGCTTAACCGCATAGTAGCCACACGTATCAACAAAGATAACAATCCCAATGCCTACAAAATCACTGGCAATGTCAGCAGCCTGAACGCAGCGTCCAAGAGCTTCAAAATTGGTACTGAGTTGTTCAACTATGCCAGTATCGACCCTGAAAAGCTGCGCGTTACCCTGGCCGATGGCCTGACCGTGAAAGTGCGTTTGGCCACAGTGCAAACCACCACTGGCGCCTGGACAGCCACGCGTATCAAGGCTGCTAAAAAGGCCATGCCAGACCGTATCAAGGCTGAAGTAGAAGGCTTGATCACCGCCTTTACATCTGCTACCAGCTTCAGCGTAAATGGCTTGGTAGTAGACGCCACTAATGCCAGCTTTCCTAAAGGTACAGCGTCCTTAGCGCTGGGCGCACGGGTAGAAGTTAAGGGCACTATGGCTGACGGCAAGCTGGTTGCCAGCGTGGTCAAAATCGAGGACCGCGACCGTGGTGATGATGCGGGTAATGAGATCGAACTGCACGGCAGCATCTCGGCTATAGACACCACCGCCAAAACCTTTATGCTGCGCGGCTTGACTGTAAGCTATGCTGGCAACTTGAGCTTTGAACGCGGATCGGCCAGTAATTTGGCCAACGGTGTTGCTATTGAAGTGAAGGGGCAGTCGTCTGGGGGCGGCACTACGGTGCAAGCCACGCGCATCAAGTTCGAAGACTAATCGTTCTGTTGCGTTGAAAACGAACGGGGGCTTAGGCCCCCGTTTTTTGTCTGTCGCAAAGGCTACTGAGGTCGTGTGTACCAAATAGTGCATCGCCCAGTATTTGCAGGCTACCGCGAATACCCAATACGCATTTGCCTTGGATCTGGGCGCTGTGTGCCTTCGCTTCAATAAGTGTTGAGGCAAGGTATACCATCATATACGTATCATCCTGCTTCAGTTTGGCCCTATACAAGCTTAGTAATTTAAGGCATCAATCGACATAAGTTTTACGCAAATTATGAGCAGCTTCCACCATATTTTTTAGCGCCTCTTCGGTCTCTGGCCAGCCTCGGGTTTTCAGTCCGCAGTCGGGGTTAACCCAAAGGTTTTTTGCATCTACCACGATTGCGGCTTTGCGCAGTAGACCCTCTATTTGCGCTACGCTTGGAACGCGAGGCGAATGAATGTCATACACACCAGGACCGATCTCGTTGGGGTATTGGAAAGTTGCAAAACCTTGCAGGAGATCCATATTTGAGCGACTGGTTTCAATGGTGATAACGTCGGCATCCATCGAGGCAATTTCGGGCATGATGTCGTTAAATTCGCTGTAGCACATGTGCGTATGGATTTGCGTGCTGTCGTGCACCCCACTGGCGCTAACACGAAAAGCTTTTGTTGCCCATTGCAAATAATTTTGATGGGCTGCTTTGCGCAGCGGTAAGCCTTCGCGAATGGCCGGCTCGTCAATTTGAATAATCGCGATACCCGCTTGCTCAAGATCCACCACCTCATCGCGCACCGCCCACGCAATTTGTAGCGCGGTGGCGCTACGCGGCTGGTCATCGCGTACAAAAGACCACTGCAAAATGGTGATTGGGCCAGTCAGCATGCCTTTCATGGGCTTTTTCGTCAGGCTTTGTGCGTAGAGTGTCCACTGCACCGTCATAGCGGCGGGGCGCAGCACATCGCCATAAATAATGGGCGGCTTGACGCAACGTGAGCCATATGACTGCACCCAGCCATTAGCAGTGAAAGCAAATCCATCAAGCTGCTCACCAAAGTATTCCACCATATCGTTGCGCTCAGCCTCGCCATGCACCAACACGTCAAGGCCAATTTCCTCTTGTTTGCGCACAGCTAGCGCTATGTCAGCTTGCATTTGTGCGTGGTAGTCCTGTGCATCCAGCGCGCCACGCTTAAAAGCAGCACGCGCAGTACGGATTTGCGCGGTTTGAGGGAACGAGCCGATAGTGGTGGTAGGCCACAGCGGTAGTGCTAATTTTTTGCGCTGCAAGGCTTGGCGTACTAGAAAAGGCGATTGCCTCTGGTCTGCCTGAGGCTGGCAAGCTTGCAATCTGTCTGCTACCTCGGCGCGGTGCACGCGCGGGCTGCTACGCCTTGCTAACAGGGCGGCGCGTGCCTCAGCCAGTGGCTCAGCCAGGGGCTCAGCAAGCTTGCCAGCTTGGTCCGTCACCAAGGCTTTGAGTAAACGCAACTCATCTAGTTTTTCTACCGCAAAGGCTAACCACGGTTTAATCTGTACATCCAGCTTGTCTTCTGCAACTAGGCTGTAGGGCACGTGCAGCAGTGAACACGAAGGTGCAGTCCACACCTCGCCTTGGTGTTTATCAAGTGCACGGCACAGCACAGCCTGCGCGGCATCTAGGTCTGCGCGCCAAATATTGCGTCCATCCACCACACCAAGCGACAGTACTTTGTAGCTAGGCAATGCATCCAGCACGCCCACCAGATCTTCAGGCGCACGCACTGCGTCGATATGCAAGCCCGCTACGGGCAACTGGCAGGCTATGCGCAAGTTGTCTTGCAATGGGGAAAAATATGTAGTCAACAGTAACTTAACTTTACTGCGTCCAAGTTGAGCATAGCTGCGTTCAAAGCTATAGCGCCAGGCATCAGGCAAATCCAGCCCTAGAATCGGCTCGTCTATTTGCACCCACTCCACACCCTGCTCGGACAGCCGGTGCAACACTTGCGCGTACACGGGCAGCAGTGCATCTAGCAAGCTCAGTCGGTCAAAGCCGGCTTCTTTTTCTTTGCCCAGCCATAAAAAACTCAATGGTCCCAGCAATACAGCTTTGACTTGGTGGCCTAAGGCTTGGGCTTGACTCACCTCGTTAAACAAACGCTCGCAGGCCACTTTAAACTCAGTGGCGGCTGTGAACTCGGGCACTAGGTAATGGTAGTTGGTGTCAAACCATTTGGTCATCTCCAGCGCGTGCGGGTCAGTGCGTTGGCAGCTAGGCGCAGCGCAGTCGCTGTGCGTGCTGGTGCCACGGGCCATGGCAAAGTAGCGCACTACTGGGGGCACGTTTGCATGAAACCCAAAGCGCGCTGGCTCACAGCCCAAGAGCTGCACATGATTGGCTACATGGTCATACAACGCAAAATCGCCTACTGTCACATAGTCCAAGCCTGCTTGGGCTTGTACAGCCCAATGGCGTTGGCGCAAAGTTGCCGCAACTTGTTCCAGCGCAGTCGCATCGATATCGCCGCGCCAGTACTTCTCAAGCGCAAATTTCAGCTCACGCTGCGCACCCATGCGCGGAAACCCCAAAGTGTGTGTACGAGCCATGCTCAATCCCTGTGTTAATTTAAAAGTGCATCGATGTTCGGCTAAACTCTTTTATTAATCAAACGAAAGTTATTGACCTTTAACGTGAAAATATTTAATGCAACAGCCTGTACTTGAAACTCGTCACTTGCGCACTCTGATAGCGCTGCGCGATGCTGGCAGCTTGGTGCGTGCGGCGCAGTTGCTTAACCTCACGCAGTCCGCGTTATCACACCAAATTAAATTGCTGGAAGATCGCTACGGCTTGTCGCTTTTTTGAACGCAAATCAGTGCCGCCGCAGTTCACCAGTGCAGGGCTACGCTTGTTAGCGTTAGCAGATACTGTGCTGCCACATATCGATATTGCCGAGCGTGACATAGCAGGCTTGGCACTAGGACGCAGTGGCCAGCTGCGTATTGCGGTGGAATGCCACACCTGCTTTGACTGGCTGATGCCCTCAATGGACACTTTTCGAAGCCACTGGCCCGAGGTAGAGTTGGATATTGTGTCGGGTTTTCACCCTGACCCGATTGCCTTAGTGCTGCAAAATCGCGCCGACATCGCCATTGTCTCCGAGCTAGACACCTCGGAAACTGTGGATCACTACCCTTTGTTTAAATTTGAAATTTTGGCTATCTTGGCTAACCAACATAGGTTGGCAGCCAAACCGCGCTTGCACGCGCAAGACTTCGCTGACCAGACTTTAATTACCTACCCCGTGCATGACGATATGCTGGACGTAGTGCGTCAAGTGCTCACGCCCGCAGGTATCGCACCCGCACGCCGCACTACTGAGCTGACTATTGCCATGCTGCAGCTAGTGGCCAGCGGACGCGGCATTGCCGCGCTGCCGGTTTGGGCGGTGCAAAGCTATATTGAGCGGGCTTATGTTTCTGCGCGGCCCATCGGCGACGAAGGCTTAATAGGTCAACTGTTTATCGCCTGCACTACTGCTACATCCGGGTGTCCGTGGTTGTCTGACTTTGTGCGCATTACCCGCGAGAGCAGTTTTTTGAATTTGCGCGGAATTGAATTGCTTTAAAACACTGTTTGAAAAACCATAGGCATATATTGAGCTTTCAGAGGTTCTGTACCGTAAATACTGCTCAAGTAGCTATTATTTTCATAGTAACTAGTATTTACTGATGATGTACTTCTGCAATCAAGGTCGCCAGAATACCGTGCTCAAAATGCACGTCAATATAGCTGGCCAGTCCGTCAAACATAGCGTCCAGCGTCTGCGCCTGTGCGCCAAACAGTGTCTGCAGCACAGCAGCGTTTTCAAACAAGCCGTGCACATAAATGCCCAACACGTTGCCGCTGGCGTTGCACCAGCCTAGCTTGTTGAGCAGGGCTGCAACAGGGGTAGTGCTATGGGTCACCATGTCGGGCCGCACTTGCGTTTGACCATGGTGGATTTCATAGCCTTGGCACACCACGCCCGACAGCGCATGCCATGCACCAGGCAGCGTAGCAAACTGCACCTGGGTGTGGCGTACAGTTTTTTGCGGTTCAAACGCTGTGACCAATGGCAGCAAACCCAGCCCTGGTGCGTTGCCTGAGATAGCGTGCTCCACGCCGTGCATGTCAATCAACGCCTCACCCAGCATTTGCAAGCCTCCGCAAATGCCCAACACGCGCTTGCCTTGTGCGGCGTGCTGGGCCACGGCAGCGTCCAGCCCCTGCGCGCGTAGCCAGGCTAAGTCGCCACTGGTGTGCTTAGAGCCGGGCAAAATAATCCAGTCGGCGTCTTTCACGTCCGCTGGGGTGCGAGCCCACACCAGGCGGACGCCTTGAATGTTTTTCAAGCTTTGAAATTCATCTAAATTGCTGATGCGCGGATAGGCGACGACGGCAATGGTGGTGTGCACTTGGCCGCTGGCGGTAGATCGATCATCGAAGACACCGTCCTCCTCGGGCAAGCCGTGCGCACGCCACATGGGCAGCGTGGCCACGACGGGTATACCGGTAAGGTCATGCAACATTTGCGGTGCGGGTGCCAAAAGCGCTGCGTCACCACGAAACTTATTCAGCACAAATCCTTTGATCAGCGCCTGCTCATCCGGCGGTAGCAGCGCCCAAGTGCCATACAAATGTGCAAAGGCACCGCCACGGTCAATGTCGGTCACCAGCAGGCAGTGTGCCTGTGCATGCCGGGCCACGCGCATGTTGACAATGTCGCTGCTGTGCAAGTTAATCTCGGCGGGCGATCCTGCGCCTTCGATGACGACGATATCGTTGTCAGCACGCAAATCGTCCAGCGCTTGGGCAACGGTGGGCCACACCAGCTCGCTGCGGTTACGCCACGGCATGGCGGTCAGCGCATGGTTTACTTTGCCCATCAGCACAAACTGGCTGTGGGTGTCGGCTTCGGGTTTGAGCAGTACGGGGTTCATGCGCACATCGGGCACGGTACGCGCAGCCAGGGCTTGAAAATACTGGGCACTGCCGATTTCGCCGCCAGCGTCTTGATCTTCAACATCACCTTGCCCAGCAATCGCTAGGCTTGCGTGGCTACCAACAACACGCGCATTGTTGCTCATGTTTTGCGCTTTAAACGGAGCAACTTTGTAGCCGCGCTGCGCGTACCAGCGGCACAGCGCAGTGGCCAGCCAGCTTTTACCTGCGCCGCTGGTGGTGCCCAAAACCATCACGCATTGGGCGGGTAATTTTGTGGTCATGTAAGTTCTTTCATGGCGAGCGCCAGTGCATCTTGCGCCGCAGGCGGCTGCACACTCAAGCGCCAATGCTGCGGCAATCCAAACGAGGTGCAGTCGCGCAGCTTGATGCCGCGTACGCGCAAGGCTTGCACTGGTAATTCTTGGCTAAGTTGTGTGCTAAAAAAGTTAGTATCACTGGGTAAACATTCCCAGCCCATGGCGATGCACAGCGCAAGCTGACGCGACTTCCATTCGCGCAAAGCAACCAAGCTGCTAGCCACCCATCGCTGCACCTGCGGCTGCACCCAGGCAGCCAGCATGGCCACGCCGTGCGCACCAATAGGCCAAGACGGGCACAGCGCATTGAGCTGCGCGCTTTGGTTTGCACTATCTTGCGGTGCTATAGCATACGCAGCACGCACGCCAGTCATACCAAGGGCCTTGTTAGGTGACCATAGTTGCCATACTTGGTCTGTCTGCTGCGCAGTCAGGCTTAAGGCACCCTGCAAACGCAGAGGTTCATAGGCCCGGTCTAGTACCACCGTAGCGCCGCTGTTCAGCAGCGTGCCCACATCTTCACTAGACTGCCCCAGCGGACTAGACGGTTCACACGCCCACGCTAAGGTGCTGCTGCCTGCACGCAATGCCGAACGCAAGCCAAACGCGTTAGAGGCTCTGGCATAGTCGCCGTAGCCGTGCACGGGCAGCAGCACATCCACTACGCTATTGTGCACAGCCCAAGCGGTAAAGCGAAAAATAAACTCGCTGGCACTGGCTGCCAGTAGCACGCGGGCCGGCTCCACAGCATGCCACTGCGCAAGCTGGCCGCGCAGTTGGGTGTAAGCGGGGTCGGGGTAATGCGCTGCATCAACAGCTTGCACGGCCTGCACAACGTACGGACAAGGGCCGCACGCATTGGCGTTGGTAGAAAAATCAAACTGCGCAGTGCCCAGCGCATCCGAGCCGCCGTGGGTAAGATTTTGCAGAGGATGCATTGCAGTCATAAAGCTATTAAATATATAGCTGCTTGAGCACATATTACTTGGGTTAGCACCGTATTTGATGCTAATTTTATGGCTAAAAATACATCATTTGAAACAGCATCACACCCTGCGGCGTTGAGCACATATACACCCGGCTTGCCCAAGCGCACACCCAGTGCTAGCGCCATCGCCGCCATAGGCCAGCCGCTGTTGGGAGACGGCGTACGCGCCGCCTCTGCGGGCAACTGCGCTAGCAGTCTAGGCCGCCACAGCAGCATCAAAGCTGCGGTGATGCGCGCTGGCAACCACGACAGCACATCGTCGGCGCGCGCCGCCCACTTGCCTGCCCATTGCCAGTAGCGCCCACTGCGCATACCGGGGTAGCCCCACATCGCATCAGCGGTGTTGGCAAAGCGGTACACCGCTGCACCGGGCAGGCCCAGCAGTACAAACCAAAAGATGGGGGCCACCACGGAGTCGTTTAAATTTTCGGCCAATGTTTCTATCGCGCTCTCGCGTATTTGCAGTGCTGTCAGTTGGCTCACATCGCGGCTGACCAGTCTGGCCAATTGCGTGCGGCCGGCATCTAAGGACTGCGCCAGCGCAACCTCTACGGCGATAACTTCTTCGCGCAGCATGCGCCAAGCCAGCATAGGTTTTAAAAGCAGCGCCAGCAGCACAACAGCCAGTAGTGTGGGCAGCATGGTCAACACTTGTACGAGCAAGTAATATACTACAAAAATAATAGCTGCTTGAGCAGACCAATAGGCGGCTCCCAGCCTAAAGTTCTTAAAGTTTAGTACTGCATCAGACTGCTCAAAGCTAGGTACAAACCGCGCCGCAGCCCAGTCTAGGCTGCGGCCCATCCACACTACAGGGTGCCAAGCAGCAGCTGGCTCGCCCCACACATGGTCGATGGCTAATGCCAACAGCAACGCTGCTGACATTACCTCCCATGGCAAGCTATCCCACAGCACGCCTTACTGCCCAGCGGTAATGCCCAACCGCTGAAAAAGTAAGCGGTCAGCTTGTACATCGGGGTTGCCCGTGGTGAGCAGCTTTTCACCGTAAAAGATGGAATTAGCGCCTGCCAAAAAACACAGTGCCTGCAATTCCTCGCTCATCTGCTGGCGGCCTGCGGACAGGCGTACGCGGGCGCGTGGCATGGTGATGCGGGCGGTGGCGATAGTGCGAACAAACTCGAACGGATCAAGGTCAGCTTGGCTAGCCAATGGTGTGCCCTGTACTTTGACCAAATGGTTAATTGGCACAGACTCTGGGTAAGGGCTTAAGTTAGCCAGTTCGGCAATCAGCCCTGCCCGCTGCTGGCGCGTTTCGCCCATGCCTACAATGCCGCCGCTACACACGCTAACACCCGCATTACGCACGCGTTGCAAAGTGTCTAGGCGGTCTTGGTAGTCGCGCGTGGTGATGACACTGCCGTAAAAATCAGGCGCACTGTCTAAGTTATGGTTGTAGTAATCCAGCCCTGCGTCACGCAGTTGCTCGGCATGGCCATCGGCCAGCATGCCTAGCGTGCAGCAGGCCTCCAGGCCTACTTCTTTGACGGTTTTTACCAGCGCGGCCACGGCTTCAATATCGCGGTCTTTAGGCGCGCGCCAAGCTGCGCCCATACAAAAACGTGTAGCCCCGCTGGCCTTGGCGCGCTGGGCGGCATCGCGCACGGCGTCTACGCCCATCAGTTTGGTGGCTTCGACACCTGCATCAAAATGCACCGACTGTGGGCAGTAGCCACAGTCTTCCGGGCAGCCGCCAGTTTTAACCGACAGCAGTGTGGCCAGCTCAACTTTGTTGGGATCAAAGTTAGCACGATGAATGGTTTGCGCGCGGTGCAACAAGTCTGCAAAAGGCAACGCCATGATGTCGGCCACTGCTTGCACCGACCACGCTGGGTCAACCGCTATTTTTGCAGATGGTGCAGATACGGGTGGGGAAAAATGCAGCGGCTGTGGCGCGCTGTTCAAAAAGCTAGCAGTCATTTAATCATCCCTTAGGTTTAGTCTTCAATACCGCGCTGCGCAGGTATACCTGCGTTAAAGGCGTGTTTGATTATGGTCATTTCAGTCACCGTGTCGGCCAGCTCCATAATCTCGGGCGGGCAGCGCCGCCCGGTGATTACCACATGCACATGTTTGGGCCGCGTACGCAGGGTGTCCAGTACGTCGTCCAGTGGCATCCAGCCGTAGATCAACGGGTAGGTCATCTCGTCTAGCACCACCATAAAGTTGTCACCGCTCAAGATGGACGCTTTGGCTTTTTGCCAGCCGTCGCGCGCCAGTTGGGCCGAATGCTCCAGGTCTTGGCTTTTCCAGCTAAAGCCGTCGCCCAAACCTTCAATGGCGATGCCCAGTTGTTCAAACATACGGTGCTCACCAAAGCGGGCGCTGGGTACTTTCATAAATTGGTAAATTTTGATGCCCTTGCCATGCACATGCGTGCGACCAAAAGCGCGCAGTGCCAGGCCAAAGGCGGCTGTGCTTTTGCCTTTGCCGTCGCCCGTGTTGACAATAATCAGACCGCGACGTTCGCCTTCGGATTTTTCATAGGGTTTGTGAACGGGTGGAGTTTCTATTTGCATGGTTTAGCTTGCTCTGAAAAAATGAATTACTGGTTTATGTCACATGCACAGCCACCTGCATACCGCCTACAGTGTGTACTGCAATGCGGTGGTCAAACACGGCCTCTAGCGCACGGTGTGTCAAAGCATCTGCGCATGCACCGTGGTGCTGCACCCTGCCCTGCGCTACGATCAACATGCTGTCGGCCTGCAGTGCCAACGACACTTCGTGCAACACACTTACCACCGTGGTGCCGCGCGACACCAGGCTGCGCACCGTGTGCAACCAGTCGGTTTGGTGCGGTGGGTCAAGGTTAAGCAACGGCTCGTCCATCAACAGCACGTCGGCTTGCACGGCTAATACGCGAGCAAGCAGTACCCGCTGGCGTTCACCGCCCGATAGCGAGCCTAGTGCTCTGGCGCGCCAGTCCCAAGCTTGCGTCATCTTTAGCGCCTGCTCTACCGCTGCATGGTCTGCCGCGCTGGGCGCAGCCAGCCAGCCTTGGTGCGGCAAGCGGCCCAGCATGGCTACGTCATACGCTGTTAAGTCGTCAGCACCACCTTCGTTTTGGCCCAGCCAGGCCATGTGGCGCGACCGTGTGCGAGCAGGTAAATCGGCTAAATTATTTCCCAGCAGCTGCACTTGCCCGATGTACGGTAGCAACCCGGCCAGCACCTTGAGCAGCGTCGACTTGCCTGCGCCATTGGGGCCGACAATACTGGTCCATTTCGCGGCAGCAAACTGCGCATTGATGTTATGCAGCACTGGGTGTTTTGCAAGACTGGCACTCACATTACTTGCTTGAACAGCTATGTTTTTCATAACAATCAAGTATTTCTAGTAGTACCTAGGGCTTGCCCACGGTACATCAGCCACAGCAAATAGCCGCCACCCAGCACGGCGGTAAGCAAACCCACGGGCAGCTCTTGCGGCGCAATTAACCACCGTGCCAGCACATCAGCGGCGCACAACAACACCGCACCCATCAGGGCAGACAACCACAGCAGCGTCGCGTACCGTGCCTTAACTGCAGCCCGCACCAAATGCGGCGCGGCCAAGCCTACAAAAGCTATCAACCCGGTTTGCGCCACTGCGGTGCCCGTGGCCAATGCCAATACCAACACCAAGGCAGCACGCAGCTGCGGCAGTTGCAGCCCCAAGCTTTGCGCTGTAGCCTCGCCCAAACTTAAGCCATCTAATACCCGGCTAAGTAGCATGGCCACTAACAAACACAGTGCCCACACCACCGCCATAATGCCGCAAGCAGCCCAGCCTACAAAGCCAGTTGAGCCCAACATAAACGCCTGCATAGCCTGCAAAATCTCGGGTGACCACAGCGTGATCAACGCGCTGACCGCGCCCAGCACTACGCCCACCACCACGCCCGCTAGCAGCAGCCGCAGCGTGTGCCCCACGCCCTTGGCCAACGCCAGCGTTAGCAGCACCGCCAGCACCGCACCTACAAACGCCGCGCCGGTAAGCCCCAGCCTGGCGGCTAAAGCTTGCGTCATGGGGCTGACGCCCATCAGCGCCAACGCAGCCGCTACGCCCACCGATGCGCCCGAGGCACTGCCCAGTAGATACGGGTCGGCCAATGGGTTGCGAAACAGCCCCTGTGCCACCGCACCGGCCAAGCCCAGCAATGCGCCCGCCAACCACGCGCCCAGCGTGCGCGGCAGCCGAATGTCCCACACAATTTGGCGCGACAGCGGGTCGTCCCACGCGTGCTGTAGGCTGCTAAAGCCTGTGCTACCCACGCTAGCCCCTACCAGCACCAGCAGTGCGCTGGCGGCTAACAGGCTCAGCGTTAGCCATACGCCACGCTGACCCATACGGAGCGCAAGCGGTGATGCGTTAACGGTGTTTATGCTGGGGTTCACGGTATGAAGTTACGGTGTGATTTAGGCTGTGAAATCTAAAAGCTTTAAGTCGAGCCATCAAGGCGCTTTGCGCTGCGCCACATCAGCCAAACACTGCGCCATGATGCGCGCACCCTCGGCCATGCGCGGACCGGGGCGCACTAGTACATCAGAATCGTCTGGATTAAAAATACATACTCTTTTGTCTTTAACCGCGCGAATTGCAGCCCAACCGGGGCGGTCGCTGATACCTTGGTAATTGCGGTCGCCCACCATGATGACGTCGGGGTTAGCGCGCACCACAAACTCTGGGTTAATTTTTGGAAATGGCCCTAGCTCTGGCCCGATGATATTTTTTACTTGCAGCCGCGCTAATGTCTCGCCAATAAAAGACGACGCGCCTGCTGCATACGGCGCACGGTTAACCTCAAAATACACTTTGGCGTTTTTGGTGCTGGCGGGTAACGACTGCGCTGCTGCGTTCATGCCTGCATCAATCAACCGCCACACCCGATCAGCCCCCTGTGGTGCAGGTATTTGTAGCAGTTGGCCCACCACCGCCAGTACGCGGCGCACGTCGGCATGGGTTTTAGTCTCAAGTGCCAACACTTTTATGCCCAGTGATTGCAGCCGCTCGTGCGCGCGTGACGACACTGCCATCAGCACCACATCAGGCCGCAGCGCCACAATAGCTTCGATATTCGGGTCAAGGCCACCGCCCACTTCGGGTAGTTTTTTAACCGAAGCAGGATAGTTGGAATAGCGGTCCACACCCACCAAGCGCTGGCACTGGCCTAGTTCGCACACGGTCTCGGTCAGCGATGGCAACAGGCTCACAATACGCTGCGGCGATTGGGCAAAAGTGACGGTGACTTGGCGATCATCCACCAGATCAAACGCCCAAGCTGACGATTGCACAACAGCACACAGGCACAGTAGTGCGCATTGCGATAGTTTTAACATTAAGTGTCTTTCAAAAATAGCGGCAAGCCCGCTGCCATCAGCGTAACGCGGTGGCATACATGGGCCACATCTTGGTTAAGCCGCCCTAACGCATCAACATAGGCGCGCACATCGCTCCCCATCGGAATCACGCCCAATCCAATCTCGTTAGACACGATGACCACGGGGCCTGTAGCTGACTTAATTGCTATTAATAACAGAGCTTCTTGAGCAGTATTATCGGTACTTACAGGCCTATTTGACGTATTATTTTGTGCTAATGGTGCCTCTGGCGCTGTGTACGCAAAGAGTTGATTGGTCAACCATAGCGTCAAGCAGTCCACCACCAGCAAGGTTTGTGGCGTGCTGTGCTGCGCTAGCGCATCTGCCAAATTGAGCGGCTCTTCTACAGTGCACATAGCGGGCACGCGCGCCGCTCTGTCAGCCCGGTGGCGGGCTATGCGGGCGTGCATCTCGGCATCGTGCGCTTGCGCTGTAGCTACCAGCACGGCAGTGTGCGTGGGCGACATGGCCAGCCACTGCGCTGCCAGCTTTTCGGCACGCGCCGACTTACCGCTTTTTTGCCCGCCAATAATCAATTCGCTGCGGGCGATGTGCTGTGCATTAACCATGCTGCGCGCTCCAGTCCATGATGATGCGGTGCAACTGCGCTACACCATCAGTCAACGCCGCAGGGCCGGGCTGCAAAATATCGGGAGATTTAATTTCAAACAGTTGCGCGTTTTTCACCGCGTTGACGTCCTGCCAGCCAGCGCGTGCAGCTACTTTTTCAGGTCTGAATTTTTTACCGCACCATGACCCAATGATGATGTCAGGGTTGCGTCGCACAATCTCTAGCGGGTCGGCGATGATGCGGTTTTTACCCAGTGCCTGCGTGGCTAACTCGGCAAAGCAGTCGTCACCACCCGCAATGCCCACCAACTCTGACACCCAGCGGATACAGCTCATATTCGGCTCGTCCCACTCTTCAAAAAACACCTTGGGCCTGCGCGGCAGCTGGGCGGCTGCGGCTTCAATTGCAAGCATCTGATCACGCATGCCCGCTATCAGCTTTTGCCCCAGCGCATCGCAGCCCACCATGCTGGCCACTTGGTGCATCATCGACAGTATTTCAGCCACACTGCGCTGGTTAAACACGGTGACTTGCACACCATGCTTGATCAACTGGCTGGCAATATCTGCCTGCAGGTCTGAAAAGCCGAAAACACAGTCAGGCTGTAGCTCTAAAATTTTGTCAATTTTGGCGCTCAAGAAAGCACTGACACGCGGCTTCTCATCCCGTGCCCGCCGAGGCCGCACGGTATAGCCCGAGATACCCACAATGCGCGCTTCTTGGCCTAGCAAATACAGCCACTCGGTGGTTTCTTCGGTCAAGCACACTATGCGCTGCGGGCCTTGCGCAGTTGCTGAATTGATATCGCGCCAGTGGCTCATAGTGCAGCTCCAAATAATGCGGCCGTAGCCTGCAGGCTAGATGCAAACCAAGCGTGAAAATAGCTGGCGCGGATGCTGCCGCGCGCGTACAGCGCCTCGCCTGCATCTGGCGCAGCCTGCGCATCTGGGCGCACTGTGCGGGTTACGGGCTGCAAAGTAGTCTCGCAGGTGGAATAGTGAAAGGTATGCCCACGCAAACTGTGATCGCCCATGCTAAGGTGTTGTGGGCCAATCGCTGCAAGACGTTGTTGCATCGTCACCGTGCCAGGCAGCAAGCCCCACATAGCATGCGCCGCACCGTCAACGGTGGTGATCTGGTCAAACAACACCATCATGCCACCACATTCTGCCCATACGGGCCGCCCAACTGCCACGTGCGCGGCCACACTAGATCGAAAACTTGAATTTGCTGACAACTGCTTTGCATGCAGCTCGGGGTAGCCACCCGGCAACCACAGCGCATCGCACACAGGTAATGCGTCATCGGTCAAAGGCGAACAAAAAACGATGCCGGCACCCAGCGCGCGCAGCGTGTCTAGATTGGCATCGTAGATAAAACAAAACGCTGCATCGCGCGCCACGGCGATGGTTTTGCCGGCCAATACCCTCGCATGCAAAGCTGGCAGCGGCCTAATCGTTACCCCGCTGGCTTGTGGATTGATTAAGGTGTGCGCAGCATCTGCTGCTGCAACATCAAACGGCGCGAAAGCGACTTCCCAGCGCTTCAGTGCAGCCATATCCATCTGGCCCAAGGGCGTAGCGGCCAACGCATCTGCCGCAGCGTCAAGCCGCTGCACAGCGTCGCCCACTTCAGACGCCAGCGTAAGGCCCAAGTGCCGCTCTGCCAGCTGTAGCGCGGGGTTGCGCATGAGTGCGCCTAGCCAGCACTGCGCGTCGACCGCATCAGCCAACATCTTTGCATGGCCCGCGCTGGCTACCCGATTAGCCAACACGCCGGCCCAAAGCAATCCTGGTCGATAACGCTGCAGACCAAACGCCAGCGCACCAAAAGTACCCGCCATAGCCGACGCATCAATCACCGCCAGCACGGGCAGACCAAATCGCTGCGCTAAATCAGCCGCGCTGGGTTGCCCGTCAAACAAACCCATCACCCCTTCGATGATGATGAGGTCAGCTTGGCTTGCAGCCTCGTGCAGCCGGACACGGCAATCTGCCTCGCCTGTCATCCACAAGTCCAACTGGTGCACAGGCGCACCGCTAGCCAAGGCCAGCCAGTGCGGGTCTAAAAAATCAGGCCCGCACTTGAACACACGCACCATGCGGCCCGCACGTGTATGCAGCCGCGCCAACGCCGCAGCCACCGTAGTTTTGCCCTGCCCGGATGCAGGGGCAGCGATTAAGATGGCAGGGCATAGCGCGGTGGTAGTGGCTAGCATGGCAGTAGCATTACGCATGTTTCAACTAGAAACCAGGTTGCCAATTAATGCCAACAAAAACAGCTCTAGGCGATTGGTTATAACCATACGCTGTTTGGTACTTGGCATTGCTGAGGTTTTCAACACGACCAAATAATTTGAGTTCTTTGGTGATTTGGTAGCGTGCTGACACGTCAACCAAGGTGTAGGAGTCCAGCGTGTTGCTACCATCTTGGCGTGCGCCGCTGTAGCTCAGCCCTGCGCCCAGTGTCCACAGCCCAATAGGATGGCTTACTGACAGCGATGCCAGTGTCTTGGCGCGGCGGCGCAGCGTGTCGCCCGTGGTCTCGTCTACTGGCTTTTGCGAGGTTAAGCTGCCACGCAATTCTGTTTTGCCGATCTGGCCGTTGTAGCTAACTTCTAAGCCGCTGTTTTTGCTGCGGGCGATGTTTTGAAACTGCGAACTGGTGAAGTCGTAGACAAACTGATCTGTGCTGCGCGTGTTAAACACCGTGGCGCGCAGAACGTGGTTGCCTTCGCTGTATTGCAGGCCTAATTCGCGTGAACGGGCTTTCTCGGGCTTTAGATCTGGATTGCCGAAAAACGGTGCATACAAATAGCCCAGTGGCGGAATATTAAATGCAGTAGAGGTGCTGGCAATCAGCTTCCAAGCAGGCGTTATGGCGTAGCCATAACCTAAGTAACCTGTGTTTTGATTTTCTAGGCCCTGCGCTACATCACGGCGTACGTTGAGCTGCAACGAATGGCTACCCACTTGACCCTGCACGCCAGCAAACCCTGCATTGACACGCCGCTTTTGCGCGTACAAACCGCCAAAACCATCATCTACATTCACCCCTTGGCGCTGCTGCTCAAGGCCCACCGTGGCCAGCCAGTCGGCACCCAAGGCTATCGTGTTGGTCCAGTTGAGCATACGGTTTTTTGAGATGTATTCATCTTGCGAAGGCAATGCCGTTTGGTAGTCGTTGGCATAACGGTCGCGGCTCTCAGATACTGACAGCTTGCTAAGCCAATCGGTGGTAATACGGTTATGCGTATACAGCGTGGTGGCATCGACACGGGTGCGGCTTTTATGGATGTCAGTCGGTGTATCAAACCCGCTGTCAAAATTACCCTTGCCGTCGCTGTGGGTGGTGCTCAATCCTAGGGTATGGTCTTTGGCCAAATCATGCGACAGTGCAAACGACCAGTTGCGGTTGGTGTAGCCATCGTCATCTGGATTAGCCGATGCGTTAGCTGCAATGCTGGTGTCTAGGGCGCTAAAGCCACGGGTTCTATTGGTCGACACGCCAGCGGACAGCTTGGTGGCGTTGTCCACACCAAAACTTGTCTGCACACCCGCGCTTAGCTTAGAGCTGCCGCGCGAGCCAACCTCAGCCGTTAGGCTAGCACGCGGTTTACCACCGCCTTGCTTGGTAAAAATTTGCACCACACCACCAATAGCGCCTGTGCCGTAGATGGCCGACACATTGCCGCGCACTATTTCTACGCGTTCAATCTGGTCCAGCATCAAGTGCTCTACGCTTGCGCCGCCGCTGGCATCTTGCTTATTAATAGGTATGCCATCAACCAGTACCAGCACTTGCACCGAGGCAGCGCCACGTAAAAATATGGTGGACGACGTACCGCGCCCACCGGTTTGTGTGAACTGAAAACCCGCTTCTTTTTGCAGCAAGCTGGTCAAGTCGGTGCTTTGGCTGTTCTCAATATCAGCTGCGTTGAGCACCGTGGTGTGCGGCAGTGCATCGGTGATGAGCTGCGGGCTGCGGCTGGCGGTAATGACCACCTCTTTAAGCTGCGGCACGTTTTGCGCTAAGGCTAGGTTAAACGGAGCACATGCTGACGCGCAGGCGCACGCTAGCGCTGAAAGACGCAAGGTCGTAGAAAAATTTTTCATAAATTATAAAATACAAGCAAATGCCCGGTGCCAGCCTCCCCGCTGGTGTGGGCGAATTTGGTTGTACACATTTGAAACCTATAGTTGAAAACTAAATTTCAAAGCGCACAGCCGCCGTGTTGGCCGGTATCCGGGCTGATGGAACGACTTGTCAATCACCTTCCCAAAGTCTTGCGACCTCAGTGGTTTGTTATTGAAAGTTGGTAGATTTAAAAGCATTGCACCTTTAAACCCGCCGTCCACTTACCGTTGCGGGGGCAGCGCTGGTTAGGTTCTGGCCTTTATAGGCCACTGCAGATCCTGCAGTTCTTTCACCCTCCAGCTTCCCGTTGAACTGCGGCATGTGAACCACACCGCGAGCACCAACACTGGTAATTTTACGCGCAAGCCCTGCCTAAAAACTGACAACCGCGCGATCACGCTTGCTAAATGCAGAAAACTTCCCCTAGAATCAAGTACTTAGAGACACTACCCATGGCAGATTCTTCACATATTGAGCAAGTTACCGAACGCGTGGAGCGCTTGCTGTTGCGTTATGACGAACTTAACCGCACTAACGCACTGCTGACCGAGCAAGTGCAGGCCGTCAGCTTAGAGCGTGATTCGCTCAAATCGCGTTTGTCCGCTGCACGCTCGCGCGTAGAAGCACTGCTAGAGCGCTTGCCTGAATCTGCAGAACGCCAGAGTGGTCATGCATCGGCTGACCAGCGCGACGGCAACCATGCATCGGCTGACCAGCGCGACGCTGCATAAATAGAACAATAGAACATTCACTTCCCGCCGCACATGAAACAACTCGAAGTCCAAATCATGGGCCAAAGCTATTTGCTGGCCGCACCCGAGGGCGGCGAACAACAGCTGCTCACCGCAGTAGAAAAAGTAGACACCGCCATGTGCCGCATTCGCGATGCAGGCAAAGTTAAAGCGCGCGACCGTATTGCCGTGCTGGCCGCACTGAACTTGGCTTTTGAAACCGACCCTGACCGTAAACCTGCTGCAGATACCAGCCCGACTAGCGCGGGCCGCAGCAGCAACGATGCGGGCACTGCAGACATGGGCAACCATCCGCAATTGGCCACGCTCATTGCCAAGCTGGACGCCGCACTCGGCAACGACGGCCAACTGCTCTAAATCGCTAAAACGGGTTGAGTTGGCCGACATATCGGTCATCGTCACCGCACCTTTGGTACGCCTCAACGGTTGTCAACGCACAGGTGTAAACATTAATAACTTAGTGCCGCAACTGGCTGTGCGGCGCGCGTAACCGCGTGATAGCGCGTAGAATCAAAATTGTCTGTGGCCCCGCTGGGCTTTATATTCCTTGTACCAATGCTTTCGAGCAAGGGAGAGGAACATTGCTAGGCAAGCGTGATCGTCTCGCGTTAGACGAACCCAATGCCCATGCTGACCTCACCCACCTGAACCCCGGTTCAGGATGCCGGTCCGGCGACCAGGCCGCAGACACCTTTATTTTTGCAGCGGCATTTCCTGCAATATCTATAACTATTACAACAAGCCTTGAGACATGACGCTAGAACCTCTCCTGATTATTGAACTCATCACACTGGGCATCGGAACAGGATTTTTAGCGGGGCTATTGGGCATCGGCGGTGGCATGATCATGGTGCCGTTTTTGACCATCATCATGTCTGCCCGCGGTGCCGAGCCCGATTTGGCTATCAAAATGGCCATTGCCACGTCGATGGCCACCATTATTTTTACCAGCGTCTCTAGCGTGCGCGCGCACCACAAGCGCGGCGCTGTACGCTGGGACATTGTCAAAGGTTTGGCACCCGGCATTGTGTTGGGGTCGATGGTGGCCAGCTTGGGGGTGTTTGCCTTACTGAAGGGTTCTTGGCTGGCGATTTTCTTTGGCTTGTTTGTTACGTTCTCAGCTACACAAATGTTTTTAGATAAAAAACCCAAGCCTACGCGCCAAATGCCCCAAGCCGGCGGCAAGGTAGCCGCTGGCGGCGTGATTGGATTTTTATCAGGCTTGGTGGGCGCTGGCGGTGGGTTTATCAGTGTGCCGTTTATGGGCTGGTGCAATGTGCCTATTCATAACGCGGTAGCCACGTCAGCCGCTTTGGGCTTTCCGATTGCGCTGGCCAATGCCACAGGCTATGTGGTTAGCGGCTGGGGCGTACAGGGCTTGCCAGAGGGCTCGTTTGGCTACATTTGGCTGCCCGCGCTGGGAGTGATTGCCGTAGCCAGCGTGTTTACTGCACCGCTGGGTGCCAAGGTGGCGCATACGCTAGATGTCAAACGCCTCAAACGTATTTTTGCCTGCGTGCTGTACGCGCTGGCTATTTATATGCTGTACAAAGGTTTTAGGGCCAGCTAACAGTCAAGCGGGGCAAGCGACTAACTGCTAACGACTGCGCCGTAACAACAAGGCCAGCAGCACCAACACCATCGCAACAAACGCCACGAAAGACCAATTGGCGATCGAACCGCCTAGAAAAGTCCAATCCACCTTGGTGCAGTCGCCGCTGCCTTTAAAAATCATAGGGATGGCGCGTTTGAGCGGAAATGTCTCGACCATGCCGTAAAAATCGCGCCCACACGACAGGATCTCGGGCGGGTACCACTGCAAAAAGCTCTGCCGTGCGGCCACAAAAGCACCGCCGCCTGCGAACAGCACGGCCAGCAGCGCAAAAATCTTCTGCACTGTGCTGGGAACGCTATTTTTAGATGTTTTTAGCCCTATAACCCAAGCAAATAGCGCACAAGCCGCTACTAAAATAAGAGCGTAGCGTTGCACAATACACATCGGGCAAGGCTCTAGCCCCACCACATGTTGCAGGTACATGCCAAAGGCCAGCATGCCTACGCACACTATTGCCAGCCATCCCATGCCCCGCGATAGGGTCAATTTTTTCCAGATATTCAGCATCCGCTTTTCCATTCAGAGACAATAGCCTTATTGGACACGCAAATCTGTAGAGGGTTCGCGAACCCGAGAGATTTTAATTATCAACGTATTCACATTTTCAACGATTGGACACACACATGGCACGCATGGTTAACTGCATCAAACTGGGTAAAGAAGCTGAGGGCCTGGATTTTCCGCCCTACCCGGGCGAGCTGGGCAAAAAACTGTGGCAACAGGTGAGCAAAGAAGCCTGGGCTGCATGGATGAAGCAGCAAACCATGCTAGTTAACGAAAACCGCCTGAACCTGGCCGACCAGCGCGCTCGCCAGTACCTGGCCCGCCAGATGGAAGCGCACTTTTTTGGCGCAGGGGCCGATGCGGTGCAAGGCTACGTGCCGCCTGCGGCTTGAGTTAGTTTTTATATGCGTTTTAGGCCGCTCAGGCCGTAGTACCTGCTCAAGCAGCTATGAAAATTATAGTAATAGGTGCTGGGTTAGCAGGTGCAGCCACAGCCCACGCGCTGGCGGTGCGCGGCTGCGATGTGACGGTGCTGGAGGCCAGCGAACCGAATGCCTCGCCATCCCCTTCTGTTACTACTGCGCTTGCTACAGCTGCCCCCCATGCGCAGTTAAGCATGCCGTCTGCACCCTCTGCTGGCCTGCCCGTGGCGCTGTTGGCCCCGCACCAAACGCAACCCCAAACGCAACATAAAACACAACGCCTGGTAGATAACCCAGCGCAACATACCGCAGCCCGTGACAAAGCCCCCTCGCCACCTCAGCCGCCCTCGCCGCTAACCCAGCTTAGCCACTTGGGCGTAGCAGCCACGCTGCAAGCTACCCGCACCTTGCTGGTACAAGGGCAAGATTGGCAGCTGTGCGGCACGCTGCAACGCGCAGGCAAGCTAGGGCCGCAGGCACACTGGTTTGGTGATGCTGCATGGGTTAAGCCCGCTGCTTTAGTAGCCGCATGGCTAGCGCATCCACGCATTACGCTGCTTGCGGGCACACAGGTGCACGGCTTGCGCCTCATCCAGCTAAGCAATTTAGGCTACACGCTGGGAAGTAACACCGCTACAAGCGACTTTAAACCTCAAGAAATAACTGTAGACGACTGGTCTAATTCAAAAAATATTGCTTGGCATGTACTGCTGGAACACGGCCAATTAGCGGCCCAAGCGCATGCAGTGGTACTGGCCAACGCCTACCAAGCTGGGGCACTGCTGGCAGGACTTGAATTAACGCCACCGGAGCCGACTGACCCGCTAGCGCAGCCAGATGGTGCGCGCCACCCCAGCGGCGTGGCGCTAGGCTTATCAAATCCCAACGCTGCAGCTTTAGTTAAGGCGCTGCACCAAGTGGCAGGCCAAGTGATCTACGGCCCATGGACGGCCGGCTGGCAAGCCCTGTGGCCCAAGCTGCTGCCTGAGCTAGCGCACTACAGCCCCCAATCTAACCACCACACAGCCCCCTGCGCCATCAACGGCAACGGCCACTTCATCCCCGCAGTGCCTTGGCAAGGTGGCCACATTTGGCTTAGCGGCTCTACCTATGAGCACGATACGCCGCACAACCCCCAAGTTACGGCGCAAGGCATAGCCAGCAACCGGCAACGTCTGCAGCAGCTCATCCCCGCTGCCGCGCACCTGCTGGCAGCGCAGCACAACGCAGGTTTGGTACAAGGCTGGGCGGGCACGCGCTGCACCACACGCGACCGTTTGCCCATGGTGGGCGCCGTGTCGGCAAGCCATGCGCCGGGTTTGTATGTTTGCAGCGCCATGGGGTCACGCGGCTTAAGCTTTGCTGCGCTGTGCGGGCAACATGTAGCAGCGCAGATCATGCAGACCAGTTCGCCACTGCCAGACCTGGTGCGCCGCGCTATCGACACAGCGCGGTTTATTTGATGCGTTGAAGTATGCTTTGCTTGGATGCATCACACCACGCAAGTTAACCGTCTAAAAATGGCTTCAACTGCTGATTTTTATAAGAAAAATAGCCCTGTAACCCATGTAAATCCTGCTCAAGCAGCTATTTTATTAATAGCGTCTAGCCTGTCGCGAATTACGCTGGCAAAGTGTAGTCCAGCGTATAAAAATGCTTGCCCTGGGCCATGCGAATCGTCAACTGACCGCTGATGCCCTCTAGCGCATCGGTGCATCGTGCCGCTGTGCTGCAACGCAAAGCTGCCAGCGCGGCCGCCCAGCGTGCCCGTTACCAGCTCAATAGCCACATAGCCCGCCGAGCCTTTGACGACCGTCATAGCAGTAAGCATGTGGCCCTGGCTGGTAGCCACCAAGTCGCCCGCATACTGTTTGTCCAGCAGCATACGTCCCAAGAGGGCCACCTCCCGCTCTCCGGTCGAAGCGGGTGGTGTCATGGACACTTCAAAGGTGCCAGTAGCTTGGTGGGCCATTAAATCAACTCCATCAACATAAGAGGTGTCGTGCCAAGCCTGCCTTGGCGTCTAGCCCGAGTTGTAGCAGGCTTGACTTATGAGGTCAAACTGATTTACTTTGTGCAGCGGTTAAATTCTGCATCGCGCTTGGCGTAGTCTGCACAAAAATCGTCTTTACCCGATGCCGATTTGATAGCTTGACCGTTAAAGCTGGCCTTGATTTCTTTGCTTTGGGTAATGTCCAAGCGGTCATTGGCGCAGGCTTTCAGCGCAGTGTCTTGGCAGGCTTGCGCAGTGTCTGCGGGGGTGGTTTTAACGCAATTCTTTTTGCCATCACATTTGGCAAAGCTCTCAGCATCTTTGCCAGGGCATGCAGTGCGGGTGTATTCCACAGCGCAATCACCCGCTTGGGCTAGGCCTAAATTAAACAAAGCTGCGGCAGCAATAAGGGCGTGACGGATTTTCATGCATAGACTCCAATAGTTAATAAGAGCCGCGATGTTATCCATAAGTATTCAGTGCGCGCTACCGTTAGCAGGCGATAAAAGTGTCATTGTTGTAGTGGATTGTGTTAAATAGTTTTCAAATAGCTCTGCTACCATTTGCCAATGAAATTTCTGCCCAACTTTTTAATTTTTGTTATAGCAGCGCTGCTAAGCACTGCACACGCACAAGACGGCTGCCCGCCAGCGCCCACTATGCCTGCAGCGGCTGATATAGCGGTGCTACAAAAATCTGCCAAAGACCGTGGCTTTTTGTGGCGCATCACCAAAGAGGGGCGAGCGTCGTATTTGTACGGCACCATTCATGTGTCCAAGCTAGACTGGGTATTTCCCGGGCCACGGTTGGTGCAGGCTGTACTGCAGACCGATGTGGTCGCACTAGAGCTGAACGTCACAGACCCTGACACGCTGCGCCTGCTGGGCCAAGGCATGCAAGACACCAGTGCGCAGCCATTGCCCGCCGCGCTAGAAGCGCGTGTTGCACGCCAGGCGCAGGCCAGCTGTGTGCCCGCTGCCCAAATCAAAACGCTGCGTCCTGAATTTCAAATTTACACCTTGTCCGCGTTAGCCTTAAAAAAGCAAGGCGTGGATCCAACCTACGGCGCTGACACTGTCATCGCTGGCATGGCCACCAGTACCAATAGAACGATTGAAGCGCTAGAGACCGCCACCGACCAGGTCAATGCGATGCAAGCGGGCAGCAGAGCCGAAGCACTGGCTATGCTAGAAGAGGGCCTGGCCCAGCTAGAAAACGGCACTGCGCAAGCCTTGTTAACCAAACTAGCACAGGCATGGGCCGACAGCGACTACAACACCATGAACAGCTATGCCAGCTGGTGCAACTGCATGAACACTGACAAAGAACGCGCCGACATGAAGCGCATGTTGGACGACCGCAACCTGCCCATGGCCCAGCGCATTGACGCCCTACACACCCAAGGCCTTAACATTTTTACCGCCGTAGGCACCCTGCACATGATTGGCCCCACGGGCCTGCCTGTACTGATGCAGCAGCGGGGGTATGTGGTGGAGAGGGTGTTTTGACTGAATCAGTCAATTTACGATCACAAATGCAACCAGGCTTTTTAGAAACTCATCGCGCGTTTTTTGTGCTATCGCTAGTTCTAGTGCTACGATTTTTTGATTCAATATCTGCAAATCAATCATTGTGTCAGCTTGCGCTGCACTGCAAGCAGCCGGTCTAGCTGCGTGGAAAGACAGCGTGCTAGCGCTTAACCCGGCTTGCGCCGACCTGCTGGCACACATCAGGTCGACGAACCAGCTGACTTGGGCGCGCTACAACGACATTGTTATGCCGCGCTATCACAACGCTAACGCTGTAGTCATTGGCAACGCAGCCCACGCCAGCAGTCCACAGCGCCAGCTGGCCCGTGTTGCAAGGTGTTAATTTGCAAACATTGGTGGGTGTGCGCAAGGGTTGGCTGGGCGGGCAGCTAGAGTTATAGTTTGGGTTGACAACTTAGAGATCAATCTATGCCCATCGTCACAGTTACGGTTCGTCAACCCAAATCTACCGCTTTTAAGCAAGGCATACTGCAGTCAGCACACGCTGCGCTGGTGGCGGCTGGCGTCAACCCGAGAGATAAATTTCACCGCGTTTTAGAGCTACCTGCTGAAGACTTTCAGTTCGACCCCATGTTCCCCGACCTGTCCATTCCCAGAACCGATGACTTTGTTTTGATCGAAATTTTGCTGGGCGTCGGTCGCAGCGTCAAAGTTAAAAAAAGCAAATCTTGCACGACATGATGCAGGGCCTGTCCGCCCAAGGCCTAGAGCCAGAGAGCGTAATGGTGTGCTTTCAAGACGCACCTTGGTAAAACTGATCTGCAGGTGGTGGGCGGATACTGCATGCGTAAGTGCAACTTGATAAAGTTAACACTGCGCTAATTTGTAACTGAATATACGCTTCTCATCCCTTATGAATGCCGGGTTTACCGACTATGCAAACGCCGACTAGATCGCGCAAACCTCCAAGCGCACCAAACTAAAAAACACTAGGGTATTTGCGGATTTCATAAATTATCTACTGGTCTACATTACATACCAGTAGACCAGCTGTATTCAACCAAATATTTCGCTCTTCATGAAAACAAATCTGCATCTCCTCAGCCGTATGCCCGGTGGGGAGAAGGAAATCCTCAAACGCACAGTGAAAGACCAAGTAGCTGACAAGCTGGCTTACATGGTGCAAACTGGTTTGCTGCAAGTGGGCGATGAGCTGCCGTCTGAGCGAGAGCTGGCGGCTACGCTGCAAGTATCACGCGAGTCGGTGCGCGGTGCCATCGCGGCGCTGGCTGCGTTGTCCATGCTAGATGTATCCCAAGGTTCACGCACACGGGTGATAGGCAATGGCGGTATGACACTGGCTGAGTCGATGGGGGCACTGTCGGGCCTAAAGGGCAAGCGGATTGAAGAAGTGACTGAGGCCAGAGAACAGATTGAGAAACAAATCGTCAAAATGGCGGCTTTGCGGATAGGCCAAAACGATTTGGCGCGGCTAGAGCAGCTGGTGAAAGAGCAGCAGCACATGCTGACCGACACGGTGGCTTTTCAAATTTCTGACCGCGAGTTTCATAGCGTGGTGTACGCCGCCTGTGGCAACAGCCTGATGTGCGATTTTGCCTCTGACTTGTACGACTTTGCCTTGGATTTTCGCCGCTTGGCGCTGCGCAAACCCGGAGCTATTGCGCAGAGCGTGGAAGACCACCAAAGTATTGTCGAAGCATTAGCTAAAGGCAACGCATGCCAAGCGGAAGACGCTATCGTGGCGCATCTAGAGCATATTCACGCTACGACTGTGCAAGAAATGCAGCCTGCACAGATGAAGCGTAGTTTGAAGGTGGCCAATGTCTGAGAGTGTTCAAATTTTGGATACTCGACTAAATAGCGTAGTGGAAAACGCCACGCTAGAAAAGCTATGCACTGGCGCAATATGGAGCGAAGGACCGGTGTGGATCGCCTATGACAACAGCGTGTTGTGGAGCGACATTCCTAACAACCGCATGCTCAGATGGTCTAAAAAAGAGGGCATGCAGGTGTGGGCCAGTGAAGTTGACTTTACTAACGGCCATGCGCTGAACCAGCAAGGCGAGTTATTACATTGTTCACACGGCAAACGCGGTATTTACCGCAGCGCTATGCACAGCGGTGTGCCAGACCCCAAAACCAGCATGCATAAGGTCGTGGACAGCTACCAAGGCAAGCGCCTGAACTCGCCGAACGACATAGTGGTCAAAAAAGACGGCAGCATTTGGTTTACCGATCCGCCCTACGGCATTATGTCTGACCACGAAGGATATAAAGGTGTATCAGAGCTGGGCTGCTGTTATGTATTTAAGTTTGACCCAGCAACTGACACCTTGACTGCTGTGACTGACTGGATCGATGAACCTAATGGCTTGGCGTTTTCACCCGACGAGCGCCTACTGTATGTGTCAGACACATCAGCAGCGTTGCAACCAGCAGGTCAAGGCAACCATCACATCGTAGTGTTTGATGTGATTGAAGGTCAACGCCTGGATAACCCGCGTGTTTTTGCGGTGATAGAGCCTGGTTTGCCTGATGGATTTCGTGTGGATAAGCAGGGTTGGATCTACACCTCTAGCGAAGATTCTGTACAAATTTATCACCATGACGGTACCTTATTGGGCAAAATTTTTGTGCCTGAAAAAGTAGGCAATCTCACGTTTGGTGGCCCCCAAGGCAACCAACTTTTTATCGCGGCCAGCACATCGCTGTACCGCATTACCCTTAACACGCACGGAGCTTTGCACGCATGAGCACATCCCCCACACGCGAAGTTTTACTGCTGGTTGAAAAATGCAGCCATTGCTTTAGTACCTACGACTTGTCGACCCACCAGCGTATCGCTAGCGTAGCGCTGCCCGACTACCCACACGAGTTCGTCACCGACACCCGTAACCAGTTCGCCTACGTAGGCCACTATGGCGTAGAACACTCTGGCATACCTGGCCCGGGCGGGCATTCCATATTTCAAATCGACATTCGCGCGTCTAAGCTGGTACGTACGATAGATCTGTCACCGTTTAACCGTATCCACGGTCTGCAACTAGATGCACAAGACAGGCTGTACGCATTGAGCGAAGAAAAAGCTACGCTGGTGGTGTTAGACGCACCGCAGACTGATGCTGCACCTAAGCGTGCAGTAAGTAGCGGCGGCATAAAAAGCCATTTGTTTGCACTAAGCAGGGACGGGCAAACTGCCTACTGCATGAACTTGCTTAGCCACACCGTGGCAAAAGTACGGCCATGGGATCCGACGTTTGTACCCGTGCTGTGCAGCCCTGGCGAAAAGCCTGAGGGCTATGCGCTGAGTGCAGATGAACGCACGCTCTACGTCACCAACCGCCGGAGCAAAACGCTGGCTGCGATTGACACTGAAACCATGCAGGTTACCGCCCGCGCTACCTCACGCGACGATGCTACACGACTATACCTGCACACAGATGGTAAGCGCATGCTGGTGACCAACTATGGCGAAAGAAGCTTGTCTTTGGTTGATCCCAGCACCCTCAAAGAACTGGCACATATACCTACCGGTGCACGCGCTATTGCGCTGTCGTACCACCCTACTCGGCCATTGGCTTTTGTTTCGCTAGACGATGACCGTGTGGCTATTTTCAATTTGGACACCTTGTCTATCGATGGCTATATAGCTACGCAGCGTGAACCTGATGTGTCTAAGGTGGTGATGCTATGAGCAACAAATCTTTGGCAGTTGTAGCTGTCACGCTGGGTGACCCAGCTGGCATAGGACCAGAGCTGGTAGCCAAATTACTAAGCCGCGCTGAGCTGGCAAAAGAGGCCAACATAGTTTTGATCGGAGATCTATGGTTATGGCAACAAGGACAAGATATAGCCAAGCAAACAGTTGAATGCGAAACCTTGGACAGCTTAGACCAAGCTAGGTTACGCGGGGACACATCGCTGCCAGCTTTTGTGCCCATGGATACAGTAGCGCCATTGCAAGTGCAAACTGGCACTGCTAATGAACACGGAGGTCGTTCAGTATTGAAGGTGCTAGACCACTGCATGGACGCCACACTGGCAGGTCACATTGATGCCATCTGCTTCGCACCGCTCAATAAGTTTGCTATGAAGCAAGGCGGCTTGAAGCACGAGGATGAACTGCACCACTTCGCGCAGCATTTGGGCGTTAAAAACTATTTCTGCGAATTCAATACCTTGCATGGGCTGTGGACATCGCGTGTGTCGTCGCACATTCCGCTTAAAGATGCCCCGCTGTACTTGGAGAAGTCACGTATTGTTGATGCGGCCAGTTTGATCTATCGGTCTCTTCAGGCCAACGGCCTAGCGCACCCCAGGGTGGCCGTTGCAGGCTTTAACCCGCATAACGGCGACGGTGGCACCTGCGGACGTGAAGAGATTGACATCATTGAGCCTGCGGTCAAAGAACTAAATGCCATGGGCATACCTGTGGTCGGCCCCTATCCGGCAGATACCATTTTTCTGCGGGCCAGAGACGGCGAGCTGGATGCGATTGTCACCATGTACCACGACCAAGGCCAGATTGCTATCAAGCTGATGGGGTTTTCGCAGGGGGTGACAGTGCAAGGTGGCCTGCCTATTCCCATTACCACTCCTGCGCACGGCACTGCCTACGACATAGCAGGACAAGGCCGCGCCAATGTGGATGCAACGGCTAACGCTTTTCGAATTGCCTCTCGCATGGGGCGTGCTCATCGCGCAAGCCAAACGCTCGCGCAGCAACCCTAAATTACCCGTCTAAGGAAACTAAAAAATGAAGATCAAAGCAGTTCGTGCCCGCGTTTTTGAGTGGAAAGGTAAAACCGTACCACCACAGGGCAATTTTTGCTCTAATGCTATGGACTTGGTCTACAGCAACAAGGCCAGTCAACACGCGGTGGGCCAAGACTCTATGAACACCTTTCGCTTTCACGGCTGGACGGTGGTTGAGGTAGAAACTGATGACGGAATCATTGGCCTAGGTAACGTAGCCTTGGCCCCTAAGATTGCCAAAGCTATCATTGACGAATACCTGACCCCACTGGTGCTAGGACAAGACCCTTGGGATTATGAATACCTTAACCAGCGCATGTACCGCGCCACCCACGCGTGGGGCCGTAAAGGCGTAGGCATGGCGGCAATATCTGCCATCGACATTGCGATATGGGACATCTTGGGAAAAAGCGTGGGAAAACCCGTTTTCAAATTGCTAGGTGGCCGCACCAAAGAAAAAATCCCGTGCTACTACAGTAAGCTTTACCGCACCAATATTAAAGACCTCCAAGCCGAAGCCAAGACTTATCTAGACCAAGGATTTCGCGCCTTCAAAATGCGCTTTGGTCATGGCCCAGCCCACGGCCAACAAGGCGTGGTTGAGAACCTTAAAGCCGTAGAGGCCGTGCGCGAGGTGATTAGCTACGACAACGACCTGATGCTGGAATGCTATATGGGTTGGAATTTGGAATATGCCAAACGCATCCTCCCTAAGCTGGAGAAATACCAACCACGTTGGCTGGAAGAGCCTGTGATCGCCGATGATATAGACGGCTATGCTGAGCTGAACCAGCTTACCGGCATACCCATCTCGGGCGGCGAGCACGAGTTCAGCCTCTATGGCTTTAAACAGTTGCTAGACCGCAAGGCGGTCAGCGTAGTGCAGTACGACACCAACCGGGTAGGCGGCATCACGATGGCGCACAAAATCAACGCACTGTGTGAGGCTTACAGCGTGCCTGTCATTCCGCACGCGGGGCAGATGCATAACTACCACCTCACCATGAGCAGCCTGAACTGCCCTATGAGCGAATATTTTCCGATGTTCGATGTAGAAGTAGGCAACGAGTTGTTCTACTACATCTTTGAGGGTGAGCCTGTAGCCAAGGACGGCTTCTTACAGCTGGACAACGACACACCAGGTCTGGGCTTAACGCTGAAAACAGAGTTTTTAGACCAATTCAACATCATTGGATAACCATAAGCCATGACAATTCAAAGACCTTACCGTGGTGTTTTCCCTGTAGTGCCTACTACCTTTACCAGCACAGGGGAACTTGATTTGCCTAGCCAAATGCGTTGTATCGATTTTATGATCGATGCGGGCTCTCATGGTCTGTGTATTTTGGCCAATTTCTCTGAGCAATTTGTTCTAAGCGACGAAGACAGGCAAGTACTTACGCGCGCTATGTTGGCCCACGTTAATGGCCGCGTGCCGGTGGTTGTGACCACTACACACTTTAGCACCCGGGTATGCGCTCAGCGCAGTGTTGATGCCCAAGACATGGGCGCGGCTATGGTGATGGTGATGCCGCCATACCACGGTGCAACCATACGAGTCAGTGAGCAGCGCGTGTACGAGTTTTATGCACAGTTGTCGGACGCCATCAGCATTCCCATCATGGTGCAAGACGCTCCCGTTAGCGGTACTAACTTGTCTGCAGCTTTTTTAGCGCGAATGGCGCGTGAAATTGAAAACTTGGCGTATTTTAAAATTGAAACTGCAGGCGCTGCTTCTAAGCTGCGCGAATTAATTGAGCTAGGCGGTGCTGCGATAGAAGGCCCTTGGGATGGAGAAGAGGCCATCACCCTGCTGGCAGATTTAGACGCTGGTGCCACCGGCGCCATGACCGGTGGAGCTTTCCCCGACGGGATACGCAGCATAGTGGATGCGTATGTCAGCGGTGACCGAGAAGCTGCTGTTGCAGCCTACGGCAAATGGCTACCGCTGATTAACTACGAAAATCGACAGAGCGGTATTTTGACCGCCAAGGCTTTAATGCAAGCAGGTGGTGTGATTGCCTGTGATGCACCGCGCCACCCTTTCCCGCCTATGCACCGCGAGGTGCGCAAAGGTTTACTCGACGCAGCCACGCGCCTAGACCCACTTGTGCTGCGTTGGGCGCATTGAAATCCTAGCCTGCAACTGAGCGCCATGACTACTCTACTAACTATGCTGGAATGGATGTTAAGGCCGCTCTCGGGCGCTGCAACCCATAGCATTGAGCCCGCTGTTTACTGGCATGCGCGCTTGATGGTACTGGCTTGGGGTATATGCCTACCGCTGGGCGCTTTGATAGCAAGATATTTCAAAATTAGGCCCCAGCAGGATTGGCCAGCAGTGCTGGACGACAAAGCCTGGTGGCACGGTCACCGCCTTTTTCAGTACAGCGGCGTGGTGGCCATGACAGTGGGTTTAGTGCTGGTGTGGGGCTATTCCGATCAAAGCAGTGCGGCCATTTGGCTGCATGCGCTGCTGGGCTGGGCCGTGCTGGTAGCAGGTTGGCTGCAAATGCTAGGCGGTATCGCACGCGGCAGCAAAGGCGGGCCAACCGATGCGCAAATGCGCGGCGACCACTATGACATGACAACTTGGCGGCTGGTGTTTGAACATATCCATAAACGCCTAGGCTGGACAGCCATCGTGCTAGCTATCCCCACCACCTTAATAGGTCTGGCAATTGCCGATGCTCCTCGCTGGATGGTAATGGTGATGCTGCTATGGTGGGTAGGCCTAGCCTTGCTAGGCTTTGCGTTGCAGCGTCGAGGCCTGTGCATTGATACCTACCAAGCTATTTGGGGGGTTGACCCGTCTATGCCTGGCTTGCGGCGTCCGGTCACTGGTTGGGGAGTTAAGCGCCACAGCTCTAGCCCTTGGAAAACACGTTTTCTCAAGACTAACGAATCTAAAAATTAATGGAATTACCCACTATGGCTGGACTTGAACTAAAAAATGTCGTTAAACGCTTTGGCGACGTCACGGTTGTACAGCAAATGAACCTGACTGTGCACGAAGGCGAATTCATGGTGCTGCTAGGCGAGTCAGGCTGCGGCAAAAGCACCACCCTAAGGATGATTGCAGGTCTAGAGGAGGTGACTGAAGGCCAAATTAGTATTGGCGAACGCGATGTCACGCGCCTTGCGCCAATGGAGCGGGATATTGCTATGGTTTTTCAAAACTATGCGCTCTACCCCCACATGAATGTGGGTGAAAACATGTCTTTTTCTTTGCGCCTAGCCAACCGCCCGGCGGCTGAAGTGGAACAAAAAGTACAAGCGGCGGCTAAGATTTTGAATATCGAGCATCTGTTAGGCCGTAAACCTAAAGAGCTGTCAGGCGGCCAGCGCCAAAGGGTCGCGATTGGTAGATCTATTGTACGTGAGCCCAAAGTATTTTTGTTCGATGAGCCGCTGTCCAACCTTGACGCTAAGCTGCGCGGCCACATGCGAGCTGAATTGGCAATACTGCATGAGCGACTGGGTAAAACCACGGTGTATGTTACGCATGACCAAATAGAGGCCATGACACTGGCCTCGCGCATAGTAATTTTTGACAAAGGGCGCATCCAGCAGATCGGCACGCCTACCGAGGTGTTTACCCAACCCGCCAATTTGTTCGTCGCCGGGTTTATTGGTATGCCAACGATGAACTTTTTTAGAGCGCAGGCACGTATGCAAGACGGCCAGTTGATGCTGCAGGGCGAGGGGTTTGCGTGGAAAGCTCCTCAATGGTTAGCAGCTAAATCCTTGGGAGCCGACTTAGCCCTAACATTAGGACTGCGCCCGCAGAGTTTGCGCCCTAGCCAAAGTGATCTTGGCGCAGACAGTAGTGCACAACTAAGTCTTCTGGTAGACGTGGTGGAATATCTGGGCACTGAAAGTCAAATCGTTGGACACATGAACACACCTAGCGGTCAGCGTGTTTCGGCCATGTCTAGCGGCAATGCACAAGGCCACTTACGCCAAACGCTTGGCTTGCAATTTGACAGCAATGATTTTCATATTTTCAATACTAACAGCGGGCTTAACCTGCGAAATTTTTAGGCTATCTTTTTTACAACCCAGTCTTAGGAGACATCCATGAAACGACGTAATTTTATCCAAAACACAGGCATCACTGTCTTTGGTGCAGGCTTGCCTGTCAGCGGCGCCATGGCGCAAAACCGCTACGCTAAGTACGCAGGGCAAACAGTAGTGTTCAGCATTCCAGCGCACCCGCACTACGATGCAATGTTAAAAATTCTGCCCCAGTTCACAAAGGAAACGGGTATTAAAGTAGAGACCGACAAACTGGCTATGGGTCGCATGAAGGAGAAACAGCTGCTAGAGATGGCCAAGCCGCAGGGGGACTATGACTTAGGTTGCTATGTGGTGATGTGGAAAGGTGAATATGTTGCCAAGAATCTCATCCATCCGCTAGAACCATTCTTTCAAAACGCGGCCTTGGCTGACCCTAGCTACGACATGAAAGACATTATTCCTATATACCTAGAAAACTTGGGTTTGGTAGGCGGCCCCAAGGGCTACTTGTCTGGCGCTGGTGCCAAACTGTACGGTTTGCCTTATGGTGCTGAAACCTCGGTTCTGGCTTATCGAAAAGACATTTTTGCCAAACATAATTTACAACCGCCTACCAACTACGCAGAGTTTTCCAAGCTACTGCGTATCATCAAAGACAAAGAGGGGATCGGATCGCTGGCATCACGCGGACAAGCAGGTCACCAAGCCGTGCATGCATGGCTACTACACCTCAATCCACTAGGCGGCAGCGTATTTGACGACCAATGGAAACCTCGCTTTAACGACAAAATTGGCGTGGAAGCTTTGAAGTTTTTACAAGAGGTGGTCGCCACTGGCCCTGCGGGTATTGCCGGCTACGGCCAAGGCGAGAGCAACACAGCTTTCTTGCAAGGCCAGGCCGCTATGTACCTGGACTCCACATCGCTGGCCGGTTTGGTGAATGATCCCAGTAAGTCCAAAGTGGTGGACAAAGTGAGCTGGGCCTTGCATCCCATGGGCACACGCCGCGCATCACAGTCAGGTGGCTTAGGCTTGGCGATTGCCAAAAACGCCAAGAACGCAGATGCAGCCTTTTTGCTGATGCAGTGGCTCACTGCCAAAGCACAAGATAAGGCCGTGACCGCAGCCGGTGGTGCACCTACGCGCAACTCCACTCTTGCAGATGTAGACTTAGTACGCAAATACCCAGAGTTCATAACCTTCAAAGAAGCCTTGAAGTACTCCAACCCTGACTGGCGCCCCATCATCCCAGTGTGGGACAAGATCAACGTGCAGGCTTTGGGTGTGGGCATATCTGAAGCTTTAACAGGCAAGAAAACTGCAGAAGTGGCACTCAACGACATGGTTCCGCAGGTTACGCAGATCATGCGTGAAGCCGGCTACAAAATTTAAAAGACGAAAAATGCGCACTCCCTCTTGGGTTCCTGTCCTGTATTTAGGACCCGCCGTTTTAATCATGCTGGCAGCCTGTCTATACCCTGTCATTTCGGCTTTTCAGCTAGGCCTATTTGACTGGAGCATGGGCACACCCTGGGGTGAGGCGCGCTGGGTAGGCTTGAATAATTTTGTTTCAGCTTTCTCTAACCCGAGAGTATGGTCTTCATTGTGGACCACGCTACTTTTTGCTGCTGTGTGCGTGAGTGCCGAAATGGTACTGGGCATTGCGTTGGCTCTAGCGCTTGAGCGCCCCGTGCGCGGAACCGCGTTTTTCCGCACTTTGTTTATCCTGCCAATGATGATTGCGCCGATAGCAGTGGGGCTTGTATGGCGGTATATTTTTGACGCGCAATTTGGTCTAATTAACGCAGTATTAGCCCTTTTCAGAATTGGACCTATGGGTTGGCTAGCGGATCCCACTTTAGCGTTTGTCGCCATTGTTATTGCCGACATTTGGCAATGGACTCCCTTTGTCTTCATCATGATGGTGGCTGCGCTGGCTAACGTGGACAATTCGGTGATTGAAGCCTCGCGCATTGACGGTGCCAAATGGTGGCAGATGACTTTCTTGGTCAAACTACCCATGATTGCACACGTGATTGCTATCACTTTGATGATGCGCTTGATAGATGCGTTCCGCGTGCTGGAGGTGATCTATGTGTTGACCTTTGGTGGCCCAGGAGATTCGACTGAAATTCTAGCGTTGCACATCTACAAAACAGCTTTTGTGGGACAGCAACTTGGCGTGGCAGCCGCTATTTCGGTGTTGTTATTAATGGTAGTAGCTCTGCTGTCTTGGGGCGCGTTGCGTCTGTCCAATCCGTTGAAAAACGAACGCTAAAGCTCACGCATATTAAGGCCTCTATGAATCGCTCCCCTCTCGTTAGTAGTTTGCACTACACCATGCTCATCATGTTGGCTATTTTGTGCGTGGCCCCCATTGCCATAATTTTTGCCACGAGCATGCGTCAACAGGTCGACGTTTTTGCAGAGCCGTTGAACTTCATCTTTACTCCCACACTAGAAAATTACCGTGCTGTATTACAAGACGATAAGTTTGACCGCTACCTGATGAACAGCCTTTTTGTTGGGGTGATCTCAACAGTGATCACACTAGTGCTGGGGTGTATGGCTGCCTATGGGTTGGCACGCTTTCGCTTTAAAGGCCGCACCACCATTGCCTACACCACATTGCTACTGCGTACAGTACCGCTGGCTGTATTAGCGATTCCAGTTTTTATGATTTGGAGCGAATGGAAGCTAGTTAACAGTTTATGGGGCCTGGTGCTGCTGTATGTGGCTGTCAACTTGCCTTTCACCATCTGGTTACTCTACGGATTTGTGCTGCAAGTGCCCATTGAGCTAGAAGAGGCAGCCGCAATCGATGGATGTGGCCCTGTTCGCGTCTTCACTAAGGTTTTGTTGCCTCTTATGGCACCTGGTTTGGCCGCAGCATCTATCTTTACCTTTCGAATTGCTTGGAACGAATTTATTTTGGCACTGGTGCTTACAGATCGAGGTACACGCACTTTACCGGTCGCAGCATCACTGTTTATCAGCGACATCGGGGTGGACTGGGGCAAGGTCATGGCAATGGGCAGCTTGATTGCAATACCGCCATTGATATTCACCTTTGTAGCAGCGCGCCAAATCATCACTGGCCTAACTGCAGGTGCAGTAAAAGGTTAATTTTCGATCTACAGTATTTGAGTGAAACACCTCAGGCTGAGGTGTTTCACTGCAGTTACGGTCTTTGGCCGATACCGTTGAAGCCCAGACCCTGAAAGACAGAGTTGGACACGCTGACGTTTAACGTGATGTGTCGCCAATATTAGCTTTCAAGAGTTTCTCAACGTTGTGATCGATGGTAGATTAATCACGCCACTTTTCAGGCAGCCAAGTGGCGGGACAAAATGCGATACCGTTACCTATAATCTGGCTCATTGTCTGCGCATCGCTTGCATATTTTTTAAGCAAACTACTAGCACTGCCAGCGGCAAACTCTGACACAGCTTTCATGCCGGTATTCATTATTTCGAAATTCAGCAGATCATTGCCGGACATTAAACTATCAAAGTCGGTATCGGGCTTTACAACTACTCTTGGAGCCGCAGGTCCAAACGAGTAAAAGGGGTGCCAATGAAGCGGGCTTTGCATTCCAACTGCCCCCTCGGCACTTAAAGGTAGCTTGTCTACATCCAGCATTGAAGTTTCAAAAGCATTGAATGATCTGGTGAGGTAAACTGCAGCCGTATAACCTGCTAGTATCATCTTATTGGCTATAGGAACGCTGAGCTTATAACCGTAGTTGATCCTTAGGTGAAGTACGTTGGCTTCAGCGAGTGTCTTGTTTGACATAGAGCCTTTTAATTGCGCATCGGTTGCAGTCCTACTAGTGACGTTGTCGTAGTAAGTTAGGGGTTTTCGGTACCTTAAAGTGTCAGTAGGAATTTGGTACAGATGTCGGTCTTCACCAGAAAACTCTATGAACCCCCAATCAGTAAAGGCTTGCTGCGTGGGATTTAAATACTCTATGCAGGTAGACTTTAATAAATCTTTATAAGCTCTTCCGTAGTACGTGAGAAGTTTATCTTTGTCAGGAGTTTTAGTGCCGAATAATGGCATCATGCCCGCAACCATACCGTCCCAAACACTTGATCGATTTAAGCTACCAATTACGCTTGTATTTAGATGAACTCCAAACTTGTCTCTACCTTTTGTAGTCATGTTTGTCGCTTCGTAAGCTGATCCAACTATTTTCCTTAGATCAATTGGTATTGCTACTGGCATACCGTTGTTCAATGCGCCGATTCGCGCTGCTTCATGCGCAGCGTACTGCAATGTGAGTTTGACATGAAAAATCAATGCAAGCTGTATGGCCAGCAACAACAAAGTTACAGTCAAAACCAAGACAACAAGCGTTTCTGTTGCAGCTGCGCCGCGGTGGTGTTTACTGGCATAGTTACGGACAAGTCTTGTTTTTTTATAGCGGTTCAGCATAAAAATTACTCCTTACAATTTACCAACCAAACAATTGGACACCGGGTTTTAATTGCAGCGCATGCGCACAGCCAGCTGACAGCTCTAACACCATAGCGGCACCCTTGCAGACCGACAATCTAAGGGGGCACAAACTGCTCACCACACGCAAAATATGCCCGTCTGAGCGCAAAAAAATTATGTCTATCGGATATCGCATGCCTACAGTGTGAACCGAGGAACATTTTTTAATCAACATTCCTTCATTTGCGCATAGCCTAGCCCGCCCCAGCAATCCGCGCGTTCTGGCCCACGCAGTTTCGGCTACAAAAATGGGCCCAAAACCGGTCGCAGAGGATTGGGCTTGTAAAGTAACAGTACGCATGAGTTTTACTTGGGCATGGCCATGTATTCCATAACCAATGGAAAGAAAATAATAACAAACGTTACTGGGAATATAAATATGACCAGTGGGCCTATCATCTTGACGGGCGCCTCCATAGCTAACTTTTCGGCATACTGGAAACGCTCTGTACGCCGCTGGTCTGAAATGTCAGCCAGGGTATTAGCTATGCTAGCGCCCAAAGATTCAGCTTGCGTCAAACTAGACACTAAGCTTTTGATGTTTTCATTGTCTGTACGCTCTGCCATGCTACGAAGCGCTTCCATTCGGTTCATACCTGCCCGCATGTCGCGCAACATATGGTCAAACTCGTCGCGCAATGCCCCTTTGGGGCCCTTGTCGACAGCTTGCGCAATAGCACCCGTCAGGCTTAGCCCAGCTTGACAGCACAAAGTAATCATATCTAAGTAACTGGGCAAAGAGCGCAATATTTCCTTACTACGCTTTTTGTGTTTGTCGCGCAGCCAAATGGCTGGATACAACCAGCCCAAGTATCCAAAGCCAATCATGCACCCTATTTTGTTACTGCCTGTGGCATTCAACATGCTGGCCATACATAGCGTTATCAACGAAAACACCAAAAATGTAACTGCTTGAAACGCGATAAACTCTTCAGATTTGAGCAAAAATCCCAATCCGGCTATGTCAAGTTGCTTCTTCCTTTTAACAAGCTTAGATGTTGGCGCCGTTTGTAAAACGTAAAACTGTAAAAAGTTTATCGCTGGCCACACTAAGCGTAAGGGCAAGGGCAGCGCATCCATATGTGTACGAACAGAGCTCTTTGAATTGCGAATAAATACCGTGGCATAGTGGAACAATACGCCACCTATGACTCCGCATAACAAAACGATAAAAAGCAAAACTGCGTTGCGCATAATTAATTCTGGTGAGGTTTATATGTCGATAGCAACAATCTTTTTGATCATGGCATAGCCCAAATAAAGCATTACACACGATATAGCCATCACTACATTACCTACTGTGGTGGTGAACAAAAGCTTCATCGTAGGCTGCAAAAAATATAACACGCCCAACATTAAAAAAGGAAACATGGTCATTACCAAACCTTGAATTTTGCCCTGGGCAGTCAGCGCAATAATACGGCCTTCTAAAATAGCTTTTCTGCGCAGCGTAGTGGCAAGGATTTGAAGAGGCTCTGACAAATTACCGCCCACTTGTTTAGAAACGCGTAGCGCCACAACTACTAAAACAAAATCTGGTATTGCCAAACGCGCTGACATTTTTTGGATAGCCTCATCGAAGCTGACCCCCAAGCGCTGCTCTTTCAACACAATAGAAAACTCTTGTCCTAGTGGGCCGCGCTGGTCACGCACGAGTACTTCTAACGCTACAGACAAGGAGCTACCAGCGCGTAGCGCGCTGGCTATAAAAAGCAGTGCGTCCGGCAGTTCAGACTCTATTAACTCTAATCGCTTTCTTTCTTGGCGAGCAAGCCATTTGCTGGGCAACAAATACAATGCAATTGCACACACAACGGGTATCAGTAAGCCCTTGCTAAGCAACCATGCACTGAATGAAACTATGATGATAGTTAAAAAATGTAGTGCGCTGTAGATAATTGCATGTTGGGCTTGAAACTCTGAAATATTAAAATTTTTCTTGCCTGTAGATTGCAGCTTTGAAAGAACCCCTTGTTTAATTTCAGGTGATGATTTAACAAAGATTTTGGTCAAACCTAACGCAAATGCAAAACAAACAAGTATAAATAATATTAGGGTCACAGATTTCATACGCGGTCCGGCTGGCGTCCAATTAATCCATCCAAATCAAGTGAAGTACCGCTGTCTTGCAACTTTGCAAAAAAGTCAGGTACCAAGCCCGTTGGCTCAAAATAACCTGTTGTTTTGTAGTCCGAGTCTACCCCTGTTTTTTTGTAAACATAAATATCCTGCATCTGAATAATGCCCGCTGGGCATCCTGTAACTTCAGTTATGTAAGTCACTTTTCTTCTGCCGCATGGAAAGCGAGTTAATTGAACCACAATGTCCACCGCAGATGCGATTTGTTCTCGAATAGCGCTTACCGGTATATTCATACCCGCCATGGTCACCAGCACCTCTAGGCGAGACATTGCGTCACGCGGAGTGTTGGCATGTAGTGTAGTTAAAGAGCCATCATGACCTGTATTCATAGCTTGAAGCATGTCCAGCGCTTCACCACTGCGACACTCACCAATCACGATACGGTCAGGGCGCATACGTAGCGAGTTTCTCACCAGCTCCCTGATAGTCACTGCGCCCTTGCCCTCTGTATTGGCAGGTCTTGACTCTAAGCCTACTAAATTAGGTTGCGAAAGCGACAGCTCTGCAGCGTCTTCAATAGTAACAATACGCTCGTCATCAGGAATAAAACCTGACACCATATTGAGAAAGGTGGTTTTGCCCGTGCCGGTACCGCCCGATACAATGATGTTGAGCCTTTCTTCCACTGCAATGCGCATAAAGTCTACCATTTGCTGCGAAATCGATTCCATCTTTAACATCCCCTCGTAGTTCATACGATTTTTAGGAAATTTTCGAATCGTCAAGCTTGGGCCGCGTAGAGCAAGAGGTGGAATAATTGCGTTAACACGAGAACCATCTTTTAAACGGGCATCTACCATCGGCGAACTCTCGTCAATTCGCCTACCTAGCGGTGTCACTATGCGCTCAATCGCGCCTAGCACTGCAATGTCACTGCTAAAGGCAACGCTCGTTAGTTCTAGTTTGCCAGAGCGCTCAACCCAAATTTCATCGAAACGGTTTACCATCACTTCGGTAACAGACTCGTCCTTTAGCAAAATTTCCATGGGGCCGAGACCAATAGCTTCGTCCAGCAGTTGTTGGCTAAGCAGTTCGCGGTCAATATTGACTGGCAGGTCGCGTGAATCTTGAATAATCTCGTTAATAAGCGATCGAACATTCGAGCGCAGCTCATCGTCCTTCATGGTAGTGATGTTGATGCGTCTGCTGTCCAGATTCTCTAGCAAGGTGCGATGAAGAATTCTGCGCCACTTTAATAGCGGATCTTCTATAACCACACGTTTGGGCGCTTGCACAGGCGTGTTCTGTTTTGCACCCACCACTACTTGGTTTACCGCTAGCTGCTCTTCGTCCGCAACCATAACCAATGAATGGCCACCTACCAACACAGTTTCTCCGCCCTTCACAGGGCCATAGCGGGTTATTTTTACACCATCAACCCAAGTACCAAATAATCCGCCAAGATCTTGCAAAAAAACTTCGTTGTCGCTTAACAGAATTTTTACATGCTGTTTTGCCACATTCCAACCCGCTAATACGATTTGGCAATTCTCATCTTTGCCAATCAACAAATCAGCTATGTCTAAGTTGACCTCCCGTATGGGTTGCTGTGGTGACTTAACTTGAATCTTAAACATAGCTATCTGTTACCACCCTGTGTTTGCCAATCTGATGGTGCCAATTTTTTTTGCTCAGCTTGTTTTCTTTCAGTATCAAGAATGCCGCCCACTTCTTCTTGGTACTCTTGCTTTTTTTGCAGCATTTTTTCGACACGCTGCTTGCTGTTTGATGCATCAACTATGGTAGGTGTGATAAAAATTACTACCTCTGTCTCTTTATTCACGTCGTTGTCCGACCTGAACAACCGGCCCAGAAGTGGCAAACGACGCAAGCCAGGCAGACCCGAAGTATCGTTAGAAGATTCTTTGTTGATCAATCCTGACAGCACTATAGTTTCACCATCTTTTACATTAAATTCTGTGTCAGTACGCCGTATCAACAATCCAGGAATACCTTGCACGGCTACGCTTCGATCTACATTGCTAACTTCGGTCAATATACTGCCTGCAATGTTGCCCTGTGCATCAGCCGTTGGTTTTATATTCAATAAAACACCATATGATTTGAACGACACAGACCCCGCCCCGGTTGCACTAATCGAAGGAAGTGGAATTTCGCCACCTGCTAAAAACTTAGCCTCTCCGCCGCTGCGTGTTGTTAAGTTGGGTGAAGCCAATACATACGCACTACCGCGTTGCACTAAAAGATTTAGTTTAGAAGCTAGCGAAGTAGCAAGACCTAAATAGCTACCAGACGTGCGGGCCAGGTCACTGCCAGGATAGCCCCCTGCATTAGTTGTGAAACTGGAACCTGCGGGTAATGTGCGGTACTTGCCGTTTGTGGCAATATCAGAGAACAAACCAAAAGAAAATCCTTCGGCCACGCTTTGCCACTGCACACCCAAAGTTTCTAAAGCGTTTTTGCTAAATTCCATGAATTTGACCTGTATGTCTACCATACGATCAATCCGTATGCGGTCTGCCGTGGCCAGGTTAATGGTATTCGGATAAAGTTTAGTCAAAGTGTTAAGCCTATCAATAGCGCCGGTATCAAGATTGTTGCCACTTATCACTACACGCTCACCTACTCTGCGAATTGCAATTCCAGGCATGTTACTGGTTAAGTCGCGCAATTCTTCGATGGTGCGTTCGTGATCAGCAATGTTCACACGTAACTTCACCTTCAACGGCACGCCTGCTTTATCCCATACGTGTAATGTGCTGTCACCAGCATCTAGCGCAGTCAATAGTAGAGTGTTACCGTCTAACATACGTGCACTAAAAACTTTGCCGTTACCCACTGCTACGCGGCTCACAGACTTGATTTTTACTAACGACATTTGACCAACATACATAGCTATTTTTTTGGGCAATTCATTGAGCACTATACTTTGAGCTTGTAATGCATCTGCTTCGCTGCTAAGTTTTAAGTTAGTCGATAAAGCATCGCTAGAAACCAAAGGTATACCTGGAGAAAAGTTTTTAGCATTGGCACTGTCATCACTTTTAATAACCGGCGCAGCAGGCTTTTGAGGTTCTTGTTGGTTAGCTGTGTTGTCTTTTGTTTGTGCAACAACGCTAGATATTGTGAAGGTGCAAAACATCAAAAAGTTGATAAAAAAACAGCATAAGTTCGCGACAATTTTCATGGTGATAATTAGTTATTTTAATTACGAAGATGTTTTTCTATTGAGGAACTGCTTTGCGGTAAAGTTGCTGCACTGCTTCTTGCTGCTCCTTGGCGCTAGGCTGTGGTGTCTGCATAGGCGACATTCCAGCCTTGGCTTGCCTTTGCGCTATTAATTGCGACATCATTTCTTTAGAAATATTATTTGGGTTAGCACCGCTGCTACCCGTAACAGCGCCAGCACCCCCTACTATGTATTCGATATCAGCCATAGCCAGCAATTGCTTGTCAGCCACTGATAAACTGGGCGCAGTAGACAAGCTAACTGGCTGCTGAGATCGAAAACTATTAATTAAATTAGCCACGTCTGTGGTGTTGGTACCAGTCGTTAGGGTGTCTCTGTCTTCAGGGTTGCGTAACGCTGCGATTATTTTGCCCATGCGCTGTGCCAATATTAGCTTTTGCGCGTCTTTGGGTTGTACTGCAATAGTGACAGTAGAAAAACTTTGTTTAGCATATGGATCGTCTGTAGCAGAAGGGGCCGGTCTCTTGCGATTTGCAGCAAATTCAGCCGCAGTTATTTTGCCAGTGGCCCGAACCATCACATCTTGCAGAAGTGGCACTATAAAGCCACCTTCACCATCGTATTTTTGTTCCGCTATGAACATAAAATCTATTCTGTCACCAGCTCTTAAAAGCCCCGAGATTGAACTAATTTCATCTACAGGAATAGTAATTGCACGAACACCTACTTCAATTTGCTCTGAGAAGACTTTTCTTTTCGGTGCAAAAAATGCTGAAAGCAAAGGTACACCAGCCGCTACATCCACAGTCAACTCTTGGCCTGCAAAGTTGTCAAACGTTTCGGGGGTCAATGCGTCTGGATTTACAAATGTTTCAGGTACAGGTCTGGCAGCTACCATAGATCCATCTATAAAAGTACCCGCTTTGAGCGGTTGTGACAGCACAACCACGCTAAGGCTTTTAACCGCAGCTTGCTTTGTTAGCACCGCTGCTGTTTCCTCTTCACTGCTTTTTAAATAAAACCACCCAAGGGCAGCAGCTAAAAGACCCATCGAAATTACGCCCCCAAGCGGTAGAAATTTTTTATAGTCCGATAAAAAAGCAAGTTTTTTCATAAATTTTAGTCAAGTGGAAGGGAAACCATGAAACTAAAACCGCTCCATTGGTTTTGAAAGATACTGATGATGTTGCTTATCACACTATTGCCTTGTCCATCTGTAAATTCTGTGTCAACAATAAGCGCTATTACAATCACAGCCGTGATAGCTAAATACTCTACTGCGGCTTGTCCGCGATGAAGTTTTCTTTTCATATTTGCTCCTGTATGTTGAGTTGAGTTGAATTAGGTTAAGTTGAGATAAATTAAGGTGAGTCAAGATCTGTCTGGCTTGAAACAATGCTGGTTTCTTGCATATTTTTATTGATAGTAACCATCATCTCGGAGCTCCCTTTGCGCAGGGTTAACATACTGCTGGTGCCGCCATTGATGGTTTGGTCTTGGTTTAAAGTCCATCCCAACTTGATCATTTGTTCACGAATGTAGAGCGCATTGGTTTCAACAGACTGTTGATTGGTAAAAATAATAACTCTATTTTTAGTTCCGGGATCATAAGACACAACATCGGATAAACAAGTTGACCCTGTGGGCGCTGGAAAGCCTTTACCTATAGAAGCTAAACGCTCTTTAAGTGAACCAACATCTTCGTGGATGGCAGAGGAAGACAAAGTACCAGACGAACCAGCTTGCGTAGTTTTAAGTTTGACAGTCACTTGGTACAGCCCCAGTTTTGCGCCAAACAGCTCGCCGTCACCGACTGTTTTTCTTGTATACAGTTGCTTATCTTTAAACCAGGTATCGTAGAATTTAGTTGCATCGGCAATTTTCAAAGTGCTATCGAACCCTTTGATTTGCATTGGCGTTGTGTTTTGCTCAACATAGTTTGCAATCCAGTAGGTTGTAGCCTGCGGTGGCGATGGTATGAAGGGAAAGTCTCGCTTAGGCGCATCTGCCACCGCAAAACTGGTAATGCAGCACAGCCAAACAAAGGCAGCGTATGAAAATAATTCGCTACAAGGTTTTTGTAAAAAAAAATTTGAATACATTCCGTTAAGTCGTAAAACAAATAACAATGGAGCTGACAAATTGAGCCTTAGCGCATTTCGCAAACAATTTGCCAGGTTCAATAAACCACAGTAATAGGTGGCGTGGGCGGGAAAGCACGGTAAGGCCGAAAATAGCCCGGTTTTGGGCCATATGCAGGAGGACCATAAGTACCCTTTTCAACTTCAATAATGCCTTTTTCTTGTTCATGTCGATCTAAAGGAGCCACATCTGGCGCGCCACCTGGAACGAAACCAAAAGTAAATGCATCTTTATTTATTTTGGGAAGAAGATAAACAGCGTTATTTAATGCTTTTTCAAAGGTACCACGATTGTCTTTATTAAACTTCGAGTCCGTAACTTTTAGGGGAACCAAGCCTTGAATTTTGGCTGTTTCGCGCAGCGTGCCGCCAGCGTTCCAAGGCTCTGTTAACAAAGTAACTTGCTCCACGATTTCCATGTAATCTTTTACTTCGTCGCCCTTATTCCACAAGTCAATATACCTTAATACATTACTAACATTGGTCTTTACCTTGACCTCATTTTTTAAGTAGCCGTTGCCCCAAAAGGTAAACTTTCCGATGAGTTCGTTGTTGCTGCCCGTATCGCCTCCTATGGCAGCTCTTGCAGAGCTCCAAGCATTTGAA
>JANLPQ010000092.1:0-15064 GCA_031367325.1 Polaromonas sp.
TGGCACTTGGCGTGAACAGCTTCGCGGCTGTCCTCCGCCCTGCGGGCTCCCCCTTTATGCCGCTGCGCTGTTCACACCAAGCACCAAGGCTGCGTACTGGCTAAGTGTGAATACAGCGGTAAATCACCTACCAAGGTCACAAGAGCTGGCAGGTGGTGTACTCAGCGCAGCGGCATAAAGGGGGAGTCGGCGGCCCTAGGCCGCCACGGAGGACAGCCGCGCAGCTGAGTACGCCGCCTGCCAGCTCCCGTACAAAACATGGAGTACACCGCCTGTCAGCTCCCGTACAAAATATGGAGTACGCCGCCTGCCAGATCCCGTACAAGAACAATAATCTTCAATCCAAACTAGCCATTCACCACTGCTAATCACCATGAGGGAATATTCATCTTCAGCGCTCGCGGTACAAAACACAGCCCACTGTATCGGTGCACATCGCCCCCGACTGTGCCGCGCATAATCGAGGCATTGTTTTATCCTTATAACTATGTCTGATACTACCCACGGCTTTGTCCCACCCTACACCCACCCCGCCACTTTAATGCCCGCGCTGCGCCAGCAAGGCTTTGCGTTATTGCCTGCGGGTGACGTGGCCCAGCTAGCAGGCTGCCAGCTGGCTGACTTGGCCGCGCTGGGCACAAGCTGGCAACACCTTTTGCCAGACGCGTATTTAAAAGACGGCGGTAAATACCGCAAACGCCGCCATGCCAGCTATGTGGTTGATGCACACAGTGCGCAGAGAGTGCAGCCTACGGCCCACCGCGCGCACTGGCAGCCAGTGGAATACAACGCGCTGCACGGCGGTATGGAGCGCTGGTTTGAGCCGATTGAGGCTGCCACGCACACTCCCGCGTGGACAGCGCTGCTGCGCTGGATGGGTACGCTGGCTAGCCAACTGCGCAGCCCGCAGCCTTGGTACACCGAGGCGCACCAGTTTCGTATTGACACCGAAGGCGGCATTGGCCGCCCTACGCCCGAGGGCGCGCACCGCGATGGGGTTGATTTAGCGGCGGTATTTTTAGTCGCGCGTGAGGGCGTCAAGGGCGGCGAAACGCGCGTGTTTGAGGCTGACGGCCCCAGCGGCCAGCGCTTTACCCTAACCGAGCCATGGAGCGTGCTGCTGCTGGACGACTCTCGCGTGATTCATGAGACCACGCCGATTCAGCCCACAGCGGACAACGCCCACCGCGACACGCTGGTTGTTACGCTGCGCGCCAAGGCGTTTCAAGACGCTGTTTGAAGGAACCCTTATGACCCTGCCTATCACCTTTGCCGATGTTACCGCCGCAGCCGCGCGCCTCAAAGGTGTAGCCCACCGCACGCCGGTGCACACCTCCACCACGGCCAACACGCGCGCGGGTGCGCAGCTATTTTTCAAATGCGAAAACTTCCAGCGCATGGGCGCGTTTAAATTTCGCGGTGGCTATAACGCGCTGGCCCAGTTCACACCCGATCAACGCAAGGCGGGTGCGATTGCTTTTTCATCTGGCAACCACGCGCAGGCCATTGCGCTGTCGGCCAAGCTGCTGGGCATGCAAGCCGTTATCGTCATGCCGCAAGATGCGCCCGAGGCCAAAATCCGCGCCACGCGCGAGTACGGTGCCGAGGTCATTTTGTTTGACCGCTACACCCAGGACCGCGAGGCATTAACCCGACAAATTGCCACTGAGCGCGGCATGACCTTGATCCCGCCGTTCAACCACCGCGCTGTGATGGCAGGGCAGGGCACAGCAGCGCTAGAGCTGATAGAAGACGCAGGGCCGTTGGATATATTGCTGGTGTGCATGGGCGGCGGTGGCCTTACATCAGGCTGCGCTACGGTGGCCAAGCATTTGCTACCGCACTGCGATGTGTATGGGGTAGAGCCGCTGGCGGGCAATGATTTTCAACAGAGTTTTCGCAGCGGCAAGATTGTCAAAATCGACACGCCGCGCACCATTGCCGATGGTGCGCAAACGCAATCGCCGGGGGACTTGACGTTTGCAGTGTGCAGTGCCTTGCTAAATGATGTGTTGACTGTGGATGACAACGCCTTGGTAAAGACCATGCGCTTTTTTGCTGAACGCATGAAGATGGTGATTGAGCCCACCGGTGGCCTGGCCGCTGCTGCGGCGTTGCTGGGAGACAGCGAAGCCAAGCTAGACATCAAAGGCAAGCGCGTCGGCATTATCGTCAGCGGTGGCAATGTCGATCCTGCTTATTACGCCAAGCTGTTGCGCGACGGCGTGTGACTCCATTCCTAAACCACGACTGACGTCGTTGCATTGCCTTGCCGTGCTGCAGCACTGTCAGCGGCTTTGCGCCTAGGCAGTCATGATTTAGAAATGGAATGCACCTAGAGAAGTTCTATACTTGCCTACAGTTGTATTGACATAAGGTAGCCCATGACTCGGCAAGCTCTTTTCAGATGGTTTTTGCCGTGCGTAGCACTGCTGCTGGTAGGCTGCGGCACACCGTACCCCACGGTTAAAAACGTGACGGGCCAAGACGTGATGCTGCTAGGCCACGACCCGGTAGCCTACTTTACCAAGGCACAAAGTGTGCGCGGCAACCCGGTGTTTCAAACCACGCTGCCGGGGCGTACCTACTACTTTATGAACATTGAGCACAAGCGTCTGTTTGACGCTGCGCCCGACCAATACGAGCCGCAGTACGCAGGCTTTTGCGCCAGTGGCGCGGCGTATGCGCTCAAACTAGGCTCGGACCCTACCGAGTGGCGCGTGGTAGATGGCAAGCTGTACATTTTTGGTGATGTACTGGGCCGCACCGCGTGGGAGCTAGACCCTGCGTGGAATATCAAACACGGCGACGAGGTTTGGCCCGAGGCCAAAGACGCAGGCTGGCGTGGCCAAACCCTCATGCGCTATGCCAATAAAGTGTCGTGGTACAAAACCGGCGCGGACATTCGCAAAGAGTTTGAAGCCAAATACCCAGGTAAAGACATGCCAAAGTTTGACGTAGGCAGTATGTGGCAAAACCTGTTTACCAAATACCCCGGCTGGCGCGCACGCGAGGGCTACGGCGGGCAACCTGCCACTGGCTTGGTGGGCGATGACCCTTGCCCCGTGGCTTGCATTGGTGTGCCATCCAAAGCGTTTGGTGCCAACTAGACATAAGATTTTTGAAGTGTTTTAGGCCGTTCAAGCCGTAGAATCTGCTCAAGCAGCTATAAAATTTATAGCGCAAAGAATTATTTCTCAATGCAGTCCATTTAGGCCATACTGCCAACTATGCGTCGCCTTGCCCAAGCCCCTAATATTTTGATTGCCCAGCTGTGGATAGACATGCTGCGTGACCAAGGGTTTGAGACTACTTTGCAGCGTTACTTTATCAGCAGCATTGCGGGTGATGTACCACCTGACCAGTGTGCGCCTGAGCTGTGGGTGACGGATGAGTCGCTGTATGACAAAGCGCTGCTGGCGCTGCGGCAATTACAAAACACACCGCAGCGCCGCTGGGTGTGCCTAGGCTGTGCCGAGCTGGTGGAAGGTGGTTTTGTACAGTGCTGGAACTGCGGGCTAGAGGAGGGTGCTGCGCCTGCACCTGCATTAACGCCTAGCCCCTAAAGTGCATCGTTTCGTTTCGCCTCGCCCCGCCCAGCACCACCTCGTTTCACCTCGTCTTGCCACACCGCAGGCGCAGTGCAGTAGCTACCCTTAAGGCTTCACGCAGGGCGCGTACATATCCCAGTCTTTGCGGTAGACGCTGGTTTGCACATTCAGCAAGCCCAGCACAGAGTGGAAATAATTGTCATGTGAGACGCGCTCTTTAGCGCGCGATTGCAAACAGGTAGTGTCTATCTTGCTGCGCGCAGCAAAGCTGTCGGACATCCAGGTAATCCACGGTACATGCTTTTGCACATCAGGCGCTACCGAGTAGGGCAGGCCGTGCAGGTAAATATTGTTCTCGCCCAGCGACTCGCCATGGTCGCTAACGTACACCATAGCGGTGGGCGCAGTGGCTTGTTTGGTCTTAAGCCAATCGATGGCGCTGGCTAGAAAATGGTCGGTGTAGGCGATGGTGTTGTCAAAGCTGTTAACCACTTGCGCGCGTGTGCAGTCTTGCAGCGAATTGCTGGCGCATTCGGGGGTGAACTTTTTAAACTCTGCGGGCACGCGCTTGTAGTACGCTGGGCCGTGGCTGCCCATTTGGTGCATCACCACTACGACACCTTTGGCGCGTTTGTCGGCGGGCAGGGCGGCTATGCGTTGGTCTAGCTGGTGCAGCATGATGCCGTCAAAGCATTCGCCTGTGGCGCAAAACTCTGCAACCTTTAGGTTGGAGGTGTCGGCGCTGGCTATGCGGTCGCACAGGCCTTTGCAGCCGGTTTGGTTGTCTAGCCACAGCACCGCCATACCGGCATGCTGCAGTACGTCTAGCAGGTTTTCTGATTCGCCCAGCCTGGCGCCATAAGCCTCGCGCCCTAGGTGGCTAAACATGCAGGGCAGCGACGCAGCCGTGCTGGTGCCGCAGGCCCATGCACTGCGCTGGCTGACCATGCGTTCACGCGGCAGCAGCGCGGACAGGCGGGGGGTGGTGGGCCGCTCGTAGCCGTTGATACCAAAGTTGCCAGAGCGCGCCGTCTCACCCACTACCAGCAGCACCAGTGGCGGCGCTGTATTAGCGGTTGCGTTGGCAGCAGTGTTAGCGTTAGTGCTAGGGAGTGCGCCCAGCTTAGCGTCCCTGCCCAGTTGCGCAAACGGCAAGGGTGGTTTGCGCAAAGGTTTAGTACCTATATAGCCCAAGGCATACAGTGTATTCAAAGGGTTGATAAGGTAGCGCACCTGGGTGTGGTTGCGCATGGTGGACGAGAAGGTTTGAAACGACGCGCCTAGCGCCGCCAACACCACTACAGCACACACCACGGCAAACACCAAGTTGCGCACGAGTTGCCGTTGCCAGGCAATGCGCTGCACTTTTTGCCGCCACAGCCACACGCACGGCACGCCTGCTATCACTAGCATGGTCACCAGCCAGCGCAGGCTGACCAAATCACGCGTCTCAGCCGGGTTGGTTTGCAGCACGTTGGTGATCATGGTCACGTCAATCACTACGCCATAGGTCAGCATAAAATGCGCGCCCGCGCCCGCTACCAGCACCAGGATAACCAGCAGTGGCTTGATGGTGCGCGGCCAGGCCAGTAGCGCGCCCAGCAGGCACAGGGTGCCGATGATGATGATGGCAAAGGCGGCAAAAAAAGCATAGTCACCAGCAGTGCGCAGCATGCCCAGCCCGGCCAGCGTGCGCCACAGCGCGTAGTTGCCCACGGTGCCTAGCCAAATGCTGACAATCAGCAACAGGCCCAGCGGGTTGCGCCCCATTACCACCTTGCCGCGGTGCTGCCATGCCGCAGCGGTGCGGGTGTCAAGCAGGCTGCTGTGGCCTGTGGTGCGAAAAAGTTTAAGACCCATGGTAGTGTGATGGATAAGAAGCTTCGGGTGAACAAAATTTAAAGCGATTCTACCTTCTTTAACCCGTAAAACCTGCTCAAGCAGCTATTCTATTAGTAGCGCTTAAGGGTTTACATTGTAAGAATTTTGTAGTGCCTGCAGCCCATCCAGCTCGCTCAAAGTGTTGGCGTTGCTAAAGGCTTGGGGGTTGTCGGCGGGCTGGTCAAAGGGTACTAATACTGTGTTGTGTTGTGCTGTCCACGCGTCGATCTTGCGGCCACCGGTTTGCATAAACTGTTGCAAGCTGTGGCATAAATTTACCCGCAATAGGCAAAACACCGGCTGCGCGCGCATGCGGCTTATGCCGTTGTTATCCGACTCAGGTGCACTGGCCATAGCGATGTCGTACTGGCTCGTTTCTAAAGCTGCCGCTAACCGTGCAGCCAAGTCCAGCGGAAACAGCGGCGTGTCGCACGGCACAGTTAACAAATACGGCGTAACGCAGCGCGCCAGCCCGGTTAAAAACCCCGCCAGTGGGCCAGCAAACTCGTCTACCACGGCATCGGGCCACACGGGCACTTGCATGGCCTCGTAGGTGACCAAATTACGGTTAGCGTTAACTGCCACGCTGGCCACTAAGCCACCAGTTTGCTGGCGCAGGCGTTGCAAGGTGTGTGCTACCAGTGGTACGCCGTTGAAGGTTTGCAGGCCTTTGTCTACGCCGCCCATGCGCGAGCCGCGGCCACCGGCTAAGACCAGAGCGGTAATCTCTTGCTGCATAGTGGGTACTAAATGCGTTACCAAATGCGTTGCCAAATCAACCACCGATATAGCTCATCTCAACACGGCGTTGGCCTGCAGTTGCATGGGTGCTGTCGTCTGCGGGCATAGAAGCGCGCAGCTCAGAATAGCGGTCGCTGCGGCCTTGCCAAATATGGCCGATGGCGCTGGTCAGATCGGCGTCGCTTGTGGCATCGTTAGTGGCGCTGTTGTCGCTGCGCAGCAGAGAGCGCAAATCATGCCCCTGCGTGGCAAACAGGCAGGTGTACAGCTTGCCTTCGGTAGACAAGCGCGCGCGATTACAGTCGCCGCAAAAAGCTTGCGTCACGCTGCTGATCACACCAATCTCGCCCAAGCTAGGGTCGTGCAGGCCGTTGGCACCTGCATAGCCCCAGCGCTCGGCGGTTTCGCCCACCGTAGTGGGGTTTAGCTGCACCAGTGGCATATGCGCATGGATGTGCTGCACTATATCTGCAGACGGCATTACATCATCCATGCGCCAGCCGTTGGTAGCGCCTACGTCCATGTATTCGATAAACCGCAGCGTGACACCGGTGCCTTGAAAATGCCGCGCCATCGGTAAAATTTCTTGCGCATTGGTGCCGCGCTTGACTACCATGTTGACTTTGATATTCTGCAGCCCGGCCTCTTGCGCCGCAGCAATGCCGTCCAGCACGTCCGCCACCGGAAAATCCACATCATTCATGGCGCGAAAGGTGGCGTCATCCAGCCCGTCCAGGCTGATGGTCACGCGCTGCAGGCCCGCCGCCTTTAAAGCCTGCGCTTTGCGCCGCAGTAGCGACGCGTTGGTGGTAAGCGTAATGTCCAGCGGCTTGCCGTCGGTGGTGGTAATACGGCTGAGCATCTCGATCAGCACTTCAATATTTTTGCGCAGCAGCGGCTCGCCGCCGGTGAGGCGAATTTTTTGCACGCCGTGCGCAGCAAACACCCGCGCCACCCGGGTGATCTCTTCAAAGCTGAGCAACGCGTTGTGAGGCAGGTACTGGTAGTCTTTGTCAAACACTTCTTTGGGCATGCAGTAGCTGCACCTGAAGTTGCAGCGGTCGGTGACGCTAATGCGCAGGTCGCGCAGCGGGCGGCCTAGCGCGTCGCCTAGCAAACCAGTGGCTGCGATGGGCTGCGCAGGGGCGAGGGCTACAAGCGATGCAGCCTGCGCAGTAGTTTGCGGCAACCTACGCTGGTCTATCAGGGGGATAACACGTTCGGACATAGTGTGATTATCGCGGATAGGGCAGGCAGAAGGGGCGCTGCGGTAAGTTTTAAACTCCGTACAAACTCGGTATTACGACCGGGTACAAGTGGTGCTTATAGCTTAAGGTTGTCGTGTAGCGCAACACCGGGCACTTTGCTGCATTTTGGCGTACTTGGGCGTACTTGGGCTTATTTGATTAAGGCAGTTTCAACCGCTTTGGTAAGTGCCGCGCTTTGCGGGTCAATGGCAGATTCAAAGCTTTGTACTTTGCCGTCGGGCGTGATCAAATATTTATGAAAATTCCAGCTGGGCGCTTTGCCAGACGCGGCTATCAGCTTTTGGTACAACGGGTCTTTGCCAATCGGGGTGGTGAGTTTTTCGCCTACGGTAAAGCTGACGCCGTAGTTTATTTTGCAAAAATCGGCTATTTGTTTGTTACCACCAGACTCTTGCTGGCCAAAGTCGTTCGCGGGCAGGGCCACCACCATCAAGCCTTTGGCTTTGTACTGCTGGTGCAATTTTTCCAGGCCTTCGTACTGCGGGGTAAAACCGCAACGGCTGGCGGTGTTCACCAGCAGCACCGCCTTGGCCGGGGCTTGGCACAGGTCAAAGGCTTTGCCGCCAATCAGCGGCTGCACGCTATAGCTGGCAGCGCCTGCGCAAAAATTGGCGGCTTGCGCGCTAGCTAGCAGCAGCAAGCTGGTGCCGAAGAAAGCGATTTTCAGGGCGATTTTTTTCACTGCAATGGGTCGTGTAAATAGATTCATAAATTTAGCATAACCTTTAGTGAAAAACCTTGCTAACACGGGCGCGATCACTGTCCATATAAACATTGCCAGCGTAGGCGTCAGCGGCGCAATCAGTACCGCCCTACACGCAGCGCGCGCCATCTACTTCCAGGCACACTCCGCTGATAAACGCCGCCTCGTCGCTGGCCAAATACAGCACGGCGTTAGCCACATCCAGCGCGGTAGAAAAGCGGCCTAGCGGTATGCTGGCGCGAAACATGGCTTTGCGCTCTTCGGTCAGCTCGCCCCCGGCGAAGTCTTCTGACAGGCCAGTTTCTGGGTTAAACACGGGGTTAACGCAGTTAACCCGAATATTCTCAGGCCCCAGCTCAGCGGCCAGCGACTTGCTGGTGGTAATGACTGCACCCTTGCTGCCGTTGTACCAGGTCAACCCGGGGCGCGGGCGCACACCGGCTGTGGACGCGATGTTGATAAAGCTGCCGCCGCCCGTGCGCCGAAACTCGGGCACCGCGTGCAGGGTAGACAGATAAATACTTTTCACGTTAACGGCGTAGCATTTGTCAAAATCAGCCTCGCTCACGTCGAGCGCATGTTGGTTGCGGTGCGTCCAGCCCGCGTTGTTCACCATCACGTCGAGCCGCCCGTAGTGCCGCACGGCGGCGGCCACCAGCACCTTGACGTCAGCAGATTGGGTAACGTCGGCGGCAAAAAATACTGCTATGCCTCCGGCTTGCACAATGCTAGCCACCACCTTGTGGCCCAGCGCGGTGTTAATGTCGTTGACGATCACTTTGGCACCCTGCGCGGCCAGCCGCTTGGCAATGCCCTCGCCAATGCCACTGCCAGCGCCCGTGACGATGATGGATTTGTCTTTGACGCGCATGGCGTCTCCTGGGGTGGGTACTGTGTTCATATCTACATTGCGCCGTCAAACATCAGCACGTCCACCACGTCGCCCACCGCCACATTGCCTTGGCTGTGGTGCAGCACGATCAGGCCGTTGGCTTGCACCATGCTAGACAGTACGCCGCTGCCTTGGTTGCCGGTGGTTTTAACTTCCAGTTGCCCGTTGGCTGCGAGGGTGACGCAGCCGCGCTGGTATTCGGTGCGGCCAGGTTTTTTGCGCAGTGGCTCGCTGCTGTGGGCGGGCAGGTACAGCGGTGCGGCGCAATATTTGGCCGGGTTAGCACCCATCATGCGCAGCAGTGCGGGGCGCACAAAAGCTAGCATGGTCACCATCACCGCTACCGGGTTGCCGGGTAGGCCGAACAAGATGCTACTATTGATTTCATAGCTGCTTGAGCAGGTATTACGGGCTAAAACCGCTATTTCATTGTTATTTTGAGGGGTTGAGGCGGTTGTTTTTGGGTTTTGCACGCCATCTGGTGCATCTGGCGTATCACGCGCTGCTGCAATACGCCCTACCGCCATAGGCCGCCCGGGCCGCATGGCAATGCGCCAAAACGCCACACCACCTCCCTGATTTTCACCGCCTTGGTCTGCATCGCCTTGGCTGGCCAGTTTGCGCATCATGGCTTTGGTGTGGTCGGCCTCGCCCACGCTGACGCCGCCGCTGGTGATGATGGCGTCGGCCTGCACGGCGGCGCTGCGAAAGGCAGCCTCTAGCAGGGCAGGGTCGTCGCCCACCACGCCCATGTCGATCACGTCTACGCCCAGCCGGGTGAGCATGCCGTGCACGGTGTACCGATTACTGTCGTAGATAGCGCCTTCGCGTGGCGCGTCCCCCAGGCTGAGCACCTCGTCGCCGGTAGAAAAGTAGGCAACTTTCAGCTTGCGCCACACGCTGACCTGGCCGATGTTCAGGCTGGCCAGCAGCCCCAGCGCAGCGGGCGACAGCATATCGCCCGCTGACAGCGCAGGCGCGCCTTGCAGCAAATCCTCGCCCAGCAAGCGGCGGTTGTCGCCGGGCTGCAGCAGGCCGGGCGGGATGTCGATCAGTGGGTTCGGCGGGGGATTCGCACTTGTTGGGTAGGCGCTTGTTGAAGTAGTATTTCGCGCTGCAACGCTGTCGTGGGTCACCGGCGTGCACAGCTCTTGCGGCACCACCGTGTCTAGCCCATCGGGCATGATGGCACCGGTCATGATTTTGATGCATTCCCCGGGGGCTACGCTGCCTTGCCACGCCTTACCCGCCAGCGCTGTGCCCACCACTTGGAAGCGGCTGACACCATCGGTCTTCAAATCGGCACCCGCAAAGGCAAAGCCGTCCATGGCCGAGTTGTCGTGCGGCGGCACGCTGATCGGCGAAGCTATGTCGTGCGCCAGCACGCGGCCCAGCGCGGCTTGCAGCGGGACAGTTTCGGCTTGCTGCACAGGCGCTACCAGCAGCGCTAAAAATTCGTTCACTTTGTCAGCCGGCAGCGCAGCGGGGTCATAGCCTTGCAGTTCGGCAGCAATTTGGTCCACAGTTTTCATGGCTTGATTATCGTCTGCGGCATCCAAAACGGGTTGTCGTGCGTATTGCATGTGTATTAAGTGCGTATTGGGTGCGTATTGAGTGCGCAGGGCCTGTGCAATCTCCACGACACACACAGTGTTACCGCATATGGTGCATGATACTTTTAATCCTTTTGCAATATCTAAAACTTCAACATCGCGCCAGCGAGAAGGGCCTGCCATGCTACTAACAGTCCAACGTTTGTCGTACCACCCCAGCCGCTGGCTGGCTACTGCATGTGTAGCTACTACGTGCATAGCCATTACGTGCATAGCCGCAGCACTGCTGGCCCCCGCAGCCTGGGCGCAAACCGCTGCGCCGCCTGCCACTAACCTCAGCGCGCAAGACGAAAAAGCTGCGCTGGCCGTAGTGCAGGCGCAGTTGGCGGCTTTTGCGGCTGACGATGCGGCCAAAGCGTTTTCGCACGCCAGCCCGGAAATTCAAAAAGCATTTGGCACACCCCAGAACTTTTTAGCCATGGTGCGCCAACAGTACCCCGTGGTGTACCGCCCCGCAAGCACCGCGTTCTTTAAACCCGAAACCCATGGCGGCGGTGTACTGCTGCGCGTGCAAATGACCGACGCCAACGCCGCGCAGTGGCTAGCTGTCTACAGCCTGCAAAAGCCTGCCCAAAAGAGCCAGCCTTGGCGTATTGCGGGCTGCATGGTGGTAGCTAATACGGCGCGCAGTGCTTAGAAACCGCCAGTGTTTTAGGCGTTATAAGCCGCAGAACCTGCCAAGGTATCAACGTTTTTTTCTAAGATGTGGTGCGAGCTTTACATTGCTGCTTACAGTCTTTTCTGGCTGGGCCAAAGGCAGCCGCGCCATCGCTACGTTGTACACCGCGTTGCGATCACGCTTACCCACCGCTACGGTTAACAATACCAGAGACTCATCACGCACTTGATAAACCAGCCTATAGCCCACCGTGCGCAATTTAATCTTGTAGCAATCAGCCATGCTAGCTAATGCTGCTTTAGGTACGCGCGGCACCTCTAGTCGTTTAGCCAGCACTTTGGTAAATTGCAGCTGTACCGTTCCGTCTAGTTTGTCCCACTCAGTTTTGGCAGCAGTTAGAAACTGTAGACGATAGATCACTAAAAAATTCTCGAATAAAGTTCAGAAATTTTTTTCAAGCCTGACGCTTGATTTTGGCCTTCGCCTCACGCTCTAGCTGCGCAATAGACACCTCCACCAGATCTTCGGGCTGCTCATTGGCCGCATCTAACCGTAGCTGAATCAGGGGAGCCAGCATCAGGTCGTCAAAAATATCCATCATTACCTCATACGTTTTAGCTGGCACCAAGTAAGCCGAGGCTTTATTGTGGTGCAACACTACGACAGTGTTGTCCCCAGCATCACGTATCACCGCAGATGGGTTTTTCTTCAAATCGGTAATTCCGATGGAGGTTTCGGCGAATAGGGTTTGCATAGGGGTGGCTCCTGAAATGGTTACCAATATGCAGCGATAAGCTGCGCACGAATTGATATTGTTATATGATAAATTTAATTAGACCATAAAACAGCACGCTTATATGGTCTAAGTTTTAAAAATAAACTTAATCGTAATGTTAAATTTGTGTGCCATAACACGCCCCAAGTGTTGAGATAGGTGGTTAACCAACCCACTCAAGGTGGTTTAGTAGGTCAGATCATCGAGGTTACCGATAATCAAAGTAAAGAAATCATATTGACCGTTTTTCCGAAATAGAAAAAACTTGAATGCATGCGTATTTTCATAGTTTGCAGTGGTGAGCCTGGCTCGATCCCACCTCAGTTGGAAATACCGTTAGCCCAGAGACCAAGCTAAATTAATAGCGATCTCACAAACCACTGTGCCTATTGAAAAGGCGACCGCTGAACTCATATAAAGCCCATGTTTGCAACCTCAAACCCCCCACTACAGCCCGTACTGTTCGTATCCCACGGCTCACCCATGTTTGCGCTAGAGCACGGCACTACAGCACCCGCGCTGCGGGCGTGGGCGGCAGGGCTAGCCAGCCCACCGCGCGGTATTGTCATCATGTCGCCGCACTGGATGGCGCGCACGCCTGTGGTGATGACCAATGCGCAGCCTGCTACGTGGCACGACTTTGGCGGGTTTGACCCCGCGCTGCAACAAATTCAATACCCCGCACCAGGCGACCCCGCGTTGGCCCAGCAAGTGCTGGCGCTGCTGCAAGCAGCTGGCATTGCAGCACAGGGCGATGCCCAGCGCCCGCTAGACCATGGCGCGTGGGTGCCGCTAATGCACTTGTTTCCGCAGGCCAATGTGCCTGTGGTGCAACTGGCGCTGTCTACCAACTACACGCCCCAGTCGCTGATGGCCTTGGGCGCAGCGCTGGCCAGCTTGCGCGCGCACGGCGTGCTCATCATTGGGTCGGGCAGCTTGACCCATAATTTGCACGAATTTATGCAAAGCCGCCCCACATTGCAGGCCGCGCCTGCTGCCTATGTGGGCGAATTTGCGCGCTGGATAGAAAACGCCGTCACACACAACGACACAGCCGCCCTGCTGGCGTACCGCCAACACGCACCGCACGCTGTGCAGGCGCACCCTAGCGACGAGCATTTCGCACCCATCTACTTTGCACTGGGCGCCGCCGGCTGGGGTACGAGCCACCCGCCCGGTGCGCACTACATTAGCCGCGAGGTGATGTACCGTTACCTGGCGATGGACGCTTTTGCATTGGCTTAATACAATTTCGCGCTGTGTCTTCTATATGATGATTGAACTAACTGCCTGCCGCGCAAGTCCTAATCGGGCCCGCAAAACCAGATGAAGACGTGCTAGTGCAGCAGTTTTAGTTGACCTGCAAGCGCCAGAACTGCAAGGAGCTGACCGTCATGCAAGTGCCGCAACCTATTTTGTCATTCACACCGTCCATCACACCTGCGCACAGCCCGCTGTTGTCCCGCAGATGGTACCTTGGCCAAACTGCTTGCTACGCAGCTACGGCAGGCGCAGCAACCCTAGCTGCATCTTTTGTGTGGCGCAGCGCACGCGCCCAAAGCACGCCGCCGCTGCAACTGACACCATCGCAAACCGAGGGGCCTTTCTACCCCGACAAAATGCCGCGCGATACCGACTTTGACCTGCTGCGTAACGGCGACCTGCAGACCACGCGCGGCCAAGCCACTTGGCTCGTGGGCCGCGTGACTGATACCAGTGGCAAACCGGTAGCCGGGGCGATGGTAGAAATTTGGCAGTGCGACAACGATGGCCATTACCACCACAGCGGCGACGGTGGCCGTGCAGACCCTGCGTTTCAAGGCTTTGGCAAGGTACAGGTGGCTGCAGACGGTAGCTATCGGTTTCGCACTTTACGGCCCGCGCAGTACGCTGGTCGCACACCGCATATCCACATGAAGGTCAAGCTGGCCAACCGTGACCTGCTGACCACCCAGCTGTATGTAGCCAACGATCCCGGCAACCAGCGCGATGGCCTGTGGCAGCGCCTGAGTGCCGATGCCAAAGCGGCACTGACGATGCCCTTTGTGCAGGGCAGTGATGGGTCGCAAGCGAAGTTTGCTGTGGTGGTGGCGGTTTAGTGTTTGCGATGTTTAGGTGGTCGCTTTGCATAGCGTGCGCAACGAAGAGCTGGACTTTGGGCTAAGGTTGTCTCCGGAAAGCTGGTTTCTGGGCTAACTGTATCTCCGACAGAGTTGGTCTCTAGGTTAACGGTATCTCCGACTAGGCTGGACTCGAGCCGGGCATCTCGCTGCAAAAATACTCCGCAAACACGCGCGAACTATGGTTTTGTTTCGCGAAGATTGACAACGCGCGCCTTGCTGCATATTTTTCATCGAGACGGACCCGACTCGTCACATTGCTCCTTGCTTGGTTTGAGCAGCTCTTGCTTTTGTTGAGTTGATGGAATGCTGACGGATATTAATTGCATAGCTGGTTGAGCAGTATCTGCGGCCTATAACGGCTAAAACTCTCTGAAAAAATGGCCGCTGAATACGCTTGGCGTGCCTTCAACGCCTGTTCTGTGCACGCCTTGGCACTTGGCGTGAACAGCTTCGCGGCTGTCCTCCGGCCTTCGGCCTCCCCCTTTATGCCGCTGCGCTGTTCACACCAAGCACCAAGGCTACGGATATGGTGGGTGAATATGCTAGCGGTTGATCGCTCAACATGATCACAAGAGCTGGCAGGTGGTGTACTCAGCGCAGCGGCATAAAGGGGGAGTAGGCGGCCCTAGGCCGCCACGGAGGACAGCCGCGCAGCTGAGTACGCCGCCTGCCAGCTCTCGTACAAAACCTGCGCAGTCCCCGAGGACAGCCGCGTAGCTTAATACACCGCCTGCCAGCTCCCGTACAAGACTACACAGTCCCCCGAGCACAGCCGCGAAGCTGAGTACACCGCCTGCCAGCTCCCGTACAAGACTACACAGTCCCCCGAGCACAGCCGCGAAGCTGAGTACACCGCCTGCCAGCTCCCGTACAAGACTTGTTATATCACACAGCTCAC
>JANLPQ010000093.1:0-6501 GCA_031367325.1 Polaromonas sp.
GGTATCGGGACGCAAGTTCACTGGCACACATTTGTCGTTGTTTGCTATTACTGCAGCCTCTTTTTGGACGCCTTGCTGCCGCAATACAGGCATCTCGCGCATGCTTTCGCTTAGCTTTTGAGTTCCGGGCAAAATTTCAACCATCTTTGCCACGGGCGACGACGTAGCGTTGCTAGTTGATAGCGATGCTGCTGCACCCGAACCTGTCGAGGTTACGGTAGCCTTGGGCTCTGGTCGAGCTGGTTGAGACATTGGTGCAAGCGCAGGTACTGGGGACACGGATGCGGGCTGTGGTAACGCAGGCGAAGATGTCGCTGGCGCTGATACAGGAGCAGGCGGGGGCGGGGGCGTTGAAGGCACAGGGGCACGTATCGCTGGCGCGGGTACAGGTGCAGGTACAGGTGCTGGTGGCGGCAGAGGTGTTGGAGGTACAGGCACTGGTGCAGGTGCTGGCGCTGGTACTGGTGCACGCAGCGGCGGCGTTGGTATTGACGCAGGTATTAATGCAGGCGGTGGAGGTGGTGGCGGCGACGGTGGCGCGGCAAAAACTCCATCGCCCTGGGGCGGTCTACCGGCAGTTGGATCTTGAAAAACGTACTGCGCCATCAGCACTGGAGCAACGTTAGATTCCATCATATTGATCTCAGCATCTCGATGGCTTGAATGATCTCGCGCTTGGTAAGCATAAGTCGGTAACGTAGTCAGCGCGGTTAACACAAACAAGCATCCACACCACATGTTCAATGCAGCAGATTTTGCTGTTGGTTTGGGACTGTTAAATGGAGTCCATAACGTATTCATAAGAAATACTACCCTTATCTACACACCTGTGTTGCACTGCACAGCAAAACGGTTCATGCCTGTTGCTTACTTTTACAAATACGGCGGCTTGCGTATTTCCGTGACCATTCGATTGGATGGTTTGCTCGATTTAGCTGGTTTATTTAGCTTGCTCGGTTTGGCGCGTACCTCTGGCTCTACAGCGGTTGACAGGACGGGCTCCATCGCGGTGACGACAGGCGTCATAGACGCTTGGTAAGCGAGCCATTGGTCTTTGGACATCAGTTGTAAGCTAGCACCCGTTTGCACCAGCAACGCCGCTTGCTGCATGCCACTATCGGAAATGGGCCGCACCAACGCACGCACTGCTGTTTGCGCAATACACCAGCGCGCAGCTTGTGATAGATCTACTTGTCCGTAACCTGCGTTGTTGAACACGGCCTGTATATGGGTGTTTGGTACCGCAGATATGATAAGCCCATCTCCTGTCAGGTCCACCAAGCTCAGCCCTTGGCGCTGGCTATCGGGACGAAAACTTACCGGTATACATTTGTTGTCGGCCACGGCAACCTTAGCGTTTTTGTCGGTTGCTTGTGTCTGCAGCACGGGTGCTTCCCGCATGCTCTCGCTTAGCTTTTGCGCACCTGGCAACAGCTCTGTAATGTCTGCAGAGGCTGGGACGGTAGTGGGCAACAGCGATGCCACTGCACCCGAAGATGGTGGCGTTGCAACTCCCGCATTCGCTTGGCCTGGCGCGCTGGGATATGTACCCTCTGCCGTGTTTAATCCCGTACCTTGTGTTGGGGTCTTGCCTGGGTCGGTTGCAACAGCAGTTGCGGGTGCTGGGGCAGGTGTAGACACAGACGCGGGCAGCTGAGTAGGTGCGCCCGGAGCCAAATCTAACTTGGGCGGTGGCGCAGGTGTCGGGGCTGACACTAATGAAGGTTTAGGACCTGCGCCGGGTGTTACGCCCCCATCTGGCGTAGGGGCGACCGCAATAGGCTTGGGCGGTAGTGGTGCCGCAAGCGGCGGGGCGGGGGCCGGTAGTGGAGGAGGCGTAACTTTAGGTGGGATTGGCGGCAACATGGGCAGAGTAGGCCCCGTCCCGGGCGGCACTCCGACAGGATCGGGGGTTTTAACAGGTGGCGCAAACAGCTTAGTTGGGCCATCGCTGCCTTGCATCGGTGCGCCTGGGCCAGTTTGAGCTGCAGGGCCTGTGCCTGGCCCTGGATAAGTTGGGGTGCCAGCGATAGCGGTTTTAGAAAACACCGCTACCGACGCCAGCATCAGCAAACATGCGCACTGTACGTAAGGCGCTGCCAGACGATGGCTGCGCTGCGCGCTGTTTGATGAAGTTGATAAAGTATTCATGAAAACCACCCTTTTCCACTCAATTAAGTTGCACCTCACAGCAAAACGGTTCATGCCTGTTATATTTTTTTACACCAATGCGCTTTGCACTTACCGCTAATTTGCCGTCCCTTGGCTTTATCTCAAAAGCATGCTCTTAAAACCGCCATGCCACGCTTACCCAAGCTTGCGTGCTGTCGCTGCGTCCTTCGCTGTTATTGCCCGCTGCATCTACACCACGGTTTTGGCCTATTGGCTTGGCCACCGAAAGTAATAAGGTTGCCGCAGTGATCTCATACCGCAGGCCCAGCCCGGCTCCCGACAGTTGGTAAGAATTAGGCGTAGTGCCCGCCAGCAATGCTGCGTTTTTGCTAAAGCGTTTAATACCCCCTGTGTCTACAAAGCCCGTCAAAGACAAGCCCTGCACTGCAGCCAGTGCATAGCGCACGTCTACGGCGGCTAACCAGCCGGTCTCGCCCACACCCTCACCAGACGGGTAGGCACGCACACCGTCAACGCCGCCCAAGCTAAATCGTTCGGAGCTCTCTAAATTGCGGCCCAAGTTAGCCTGCCCGCGTAGGCTAACCTGCCAAGACCAGCCATTGCTAAACGCCTGATTGCGGTAAGCGCTGGCGCTGAGCTTGGAGAAATTGCCCTGCACCCGGGCACCCACTTCGTCAGCAGCCAGGTCGGCGGGATTAGTAGCCAAATCAACGCGGCCTGTACGCCACGAGGCTGACCAACCGTTGTAAGCACTGTCGGTCCAGTAGCCGCGCGCGCCCAGGGTAAGGCCTTGTACCTTGCGGCGGGTTTGCTCGGCCCCGTTGGCGTCGGTGGCTAGCTTTTTTGTATCGGCTGACGCTGCCAATGTGAATTGCGAGCCGCGTTGCATGCGAAGGTTATAGGCCACGTCCAGCCCTAAAGAATCCGCCGCACCACTGCTGCTTTGGCCTACCGCCAAGCAGCAGACATCGTATTTAAGCGTAGAGGCCGACACACCTAGAGTAGTGCGTAAGCCCAGTGGCGCGCGGTAACCTAGCTGCGCAAACGATAGCAATGAACCCGTGGTTAGCACCGTTAGGCTGGCCTGATCGGCCAAGCCCAAGGGGTCGTTTACCACCAGCTGGCCCAGCAAGCGATTGCGCCCTGTATAGCGGCCACCTGTGTTGTCGGCTTGCACCAAGCCGCCCACGCGGGGTGCAGGCGTGTAGTTCACTTTAATGTCGGCGCTGTCGGCCTGCGTGCCCGGTGCAATTTCCGCAGTAGTGCGGCCTTGGCCTGGCAAATCATTTACCAACAGTAGCGTTTCCTCTAGCGCAGGCGTGCTTAGCGGTTCGCCCGCGCGAATGTTTTGCTCTAGCCCCGATTGCACCACCTTGGGTGGTGATTGGCCTGCCTGGGTGCTGGCAGTGCTCAGCTTTTCTATCTTGCCCTCGCGCACCGTGATGGTAACAACACCGTCTGCAATAGCTTGGGGCAACACCAGCGCTTGCACCAGCAAATAGCCCGCTTCGCGGTAGGTTTGCGCCACCGCGTCTGCCGCCTCTTGCAGCTGCGCGACCGTCAGCGTGCGCCCCGCAAAAGGCTTGACCACCTGCTCCAGTCTGGGCTGGGCTAGCAAAGTAGCGCCCTCGATGCGAAACTGTTTAACTTCTAGCTGCGTTGCCGCACCCAGGGTCTCGCTGGGGGCTGTGACATTAGGCTGTAACTTAACGTCAGGCACCACAGCGGGTTGGGTTTGCGGCCCGCGCTTTTGTAGCGAGTCGTACACGCGGCCGGCGTCGGTGGTTTGTGCACCCACTGTGGCACAAAATCCCGACAATAAAAGTCCAGCAACCCAGGCTGGCTGCGCGCGCGCACTTACTGTAGTTTTTGCGTCAAATACCCCGCATTGGCCTAGCTTTGATCCCGCTGGGGTAATACAAATTGGCATGAACTATCCCTGATCACTGTTAAAACTAAATTATTCTTGCTTAGCGTTACAGCCGCACAGAATTAATGCACACTACTACGTAATAAGTATGCAAAATTAGTAACAAAAAGATTGTCAAATTGCATTAACAATCATCTAACGCTAGCGTCAGGCAGTATTAAAAATACTGATTCAGTTATCCAAAAATCCATGTAAATACTGCTCAAATAGCTATTAAATTAAGAGCATTGAGTGCTTTACCAACTGAAAATCTTACCCGGATTCATGATGTTGTGTGGATCCAACGCGTGCTTGATCGTGCGCATCATGCCTACCGCACCTGTGCCGGTCTCGGCAATCAAAAAGTCTTGCTTATGCAGACCTATGCCGTGCTCGCCGGTGCAGGTGCCTTCTAGCTGCAGGGCGCGTTGCACCAGTTTGTGGTTCAGGCCCTCGGCGGTGTTGCGCTCATCGGCTGAGTTGGGGTCAATCAGATAACCGAAGTGAAAATTACCGTCGCCCACATGGCCCACTAAAAAGTAGGGCAGGCCGCTGGCGTCGGCCTCGGCTACGCTGTCTAGCAGACAGTCAGCCAGCTTGCTAATGGGCACGCAAGTGTCGGTGCTGATCGCGCGGCAGCCGGGTTTGCTTTGCAGGGCGGCAAAGTAGGCGTTGTGCCGCGCTGTCCACAGGCGCGTGCGGGCCTCGGGTGTGGTGGCCCATTCAAAGGCTTGGCCGCCGTGGTCGGTAGCCAGTTCTTGCACTGTCTCGGCTTGTTCTTTTACGCTGGCAGGCGAGCCATGAAACTCCATCAGCAGCATTGGCTCTTCGCGCAGGCTTAATTTCGAATGCTTGTTGACCATGCGCACAGTGTTATGGTCAATCAGCTCGACCCGCGCAATCGGCACGCCCAACTGGATCACCTCAATCGTCGTGCGCACTGCCGCTTCAATACTCGGGAAAGAACACACCGCAGCCGAGATTGCTTCTGGCAGCGGGTACAGCCTCACCGTGACTTCGGTGATGACGCCGAGCGTGCCTTCGCTGCCTACCATCAAACGCGTCAGGTCATAACCGGCTGAAGATTTTTTGGCGCGCGTGCCAGTGCGGATGATTTCACCGCTGGCGGTGACCACTTCAAGCGCCAGCACATTTTCACGCATGGTGCCGTAGCGCACGGCATTGGTGCCGCTGGCACGGGTAGCGCTCATGCCGCCCAGTGTCGCGTCCGCACCGGGATCTATAGGGAAAAACAGACCGGTACTTTTAATTTCTTCATTGAGCTGCTTGCGCGTCACGCCAGCCTGAACCGTGACGGTCAGATCTTCGGCATTGATATGCAGCACCCGGTTCATTCGGCTTACATCAATACTGATGCCGCCCTGCACCGCCAGTAAATGGCCCTCCAGCGAAGTGCCGACCCCGAAAGGAATAACCGGCACAACGTACTGACCGGCAAGCTTTACGGCATCGGCCACATCTGCGCTTGTCTGGGCAAACACCACGGCTGCGGGTGGCGGCGCGGCAAAGGACGACTCGTCCCGGCCATGCTGCTCGCGAACCACAAGGGCAGTGGAGCAGCAGTCAGCAAAGCGCGCCTTCAGTGCGTCAATCAGCGCAGCAGGCGTCTGGCGCTGGGCAAATTCGGGCAGCAGTTGAAACGGTAATGGTGCATTCATAAATCTCTCCGGAGCTAACCGGCAGTTTACGACGTGCGGCTCACCTCTGCCTGCGATGGTTGGCAGGCGAGAGCGCCTGGTTGCTTGCCTGCAAGCGCCCGCCGGGTTTTCAGACCTGGCGGGCGTGCTGCTTCAGCTTCCTATAAACCTGTGATCTTGCTGAACTCGTCGCGTGAGACAAAACCGTCGCGGTTCGCGTCCAGCTGATCAAAGCGCTGCGCCACAGCGGGCATGCTTTCGGCTTCCTTGCGGTCCAGCTTGCCGTCTTTGTTGGCATCGGCCCGGTCGAAGGCGGCGTCAACATCCTTGCTGCTGACCTTGTTTGAAGGGATGCTACCCGCCGCCCCAGTCGCCCCGGCCGGACCGGATGGACTGATCTGCGATGGGGGACTGTTCGGGCTGGCAGCCGATGGTGCAGAGGTCTGCGCATGCGCAGCACTTGCGCCAGCCACCACGAGAGCGGCGACCAGCAAAGCGCTGCGGCTTTCAAAGGACGACATAAAATGATTTCTGAAGTTGCCGGATACTGTCATTCGTAAATTCCTTGAGGAGTTAAGAAGACTTTATTTAAACGGCTTGAGCGCGGGTTTACCAGTACTTTTGCATGGTGTTTCCTCACTGACATGATGCCGCACTCCGACACATTTTGTTGCCCGGACCCGCTGGGTAATGCTACAAACTTTTCCACACAGGCAAGCAAGCTATGGCCAACAGACTCTCACAAATTGCCACCCGTACCGGTGATGACGGCAGCACCGGACTGGGCGACAACACCCGCGT
>JANLPQ010000007.1:0-82142 GCA_031367325.1 Polaromonas sp.
CTCGGCGATGCGTTCTAAAAAGTCGGTGCCCATGCCGGCGTTAAAACGCTCGGGGTCGGGTGAGGCTAGCACCAGCATGCCAAAGGCATCGGGTGCGGCACCGGCGCGCAGGGGGATGAGCGCGACTGACATGGCCAGTTCGGGCTGGGCCAGCCAGGTGACGGCTTCAAAGCTGGAGTTAACGCCGCAGTAGGGGGCGGTAATCGACGACGCAAAAGCTTTAGCGTCTTCACTGACATTCATGGCAAAGGCTTGGTCAGAGAACAGGCCGTTGGTGCCCCACACTTTGATGGCCACTTGCGGTACTAAAAACTGGTGCTTTAGCTCGCGCGTTAGCACGTCGGGCAGGTCGATAGCGTGGTGGGTGAGCAGCATGTTGCGCGTCCAGCGCTGCAGCTTGTCGGCGATCATCACGTTGTCGTTGCCGTTGCGCACCATGTCCATGATGCGATGCTCTAGCGTTTTTATTTTCTCGCGCAGCATCTCGGCTTGGCGCTCTTGCAGGCTAACGGCGCGCGCGCCGTGGCCGCTAGACAGCTGCACGGTGGACAGCAGCTGGGCGTGGCGCTCAAAAAAGTCGGGCGTGTTGACCAGGAACTGGGCAATGTCGGCCTCGGTGATGGGCGGTACATCGTTGTGGGCGCTGGTTTTAATGGTCATCGGGTCTTCCTGCAACAAAAATTTAGGTGAGGTTATGGGGGGCAATGGGCATGGCGGGTGCATTGGGCATTTGGGGTGCACTGGGCACTTTGGGTACATCTGGCACGTCCGGTACGTCAATCGTACCTTGGTACACGGTAGTGGCCGGGCCGGTCATCATTACCGGGGCTTGCAAGCCTTCAGTCATGCCCGCCCACGCCACTGTTAGCACACCACCGCGTGCATGCACATCCACCCGGCTGCCCAACAACCCTAGCCGAACGCCTGCCACCACAGCGGCGCAGGCCCCCGTGCCGCAAGCCAGTGTTTCACCCGCACCGCGCTCGTACACGCGCAGTTTGATGTGCGACCGGCTGACAATTTGCATAAAACCTGCGTTGACGCGGCGTGGAAAGGCGGGGTGCGATTCAACCCACGGGCCCACGGTGTGCACGGCTACGGTGTCAACGTCTTGCACTATTTGCACGGCATGCGGGTTGCCCATGGACAGTACGGCAACCTCTGCAGGCATATCATTTACTATCGATTCCATAGCTGCTTGAGCAGGTTTTACTTGGGTTAGATGCCATTTTTGCCATAAATTTTGCTCTCCCAGCACCACGCGGGCATATTGGGCATCAAACGGTATATCGGCCAGGTCAAACACCGGCGCGCCCATGTTCACAGTCACGCGGCCATCGGCTTGCTCGGTCAGCACTAAGGTGTTGTTGATGGTTTTTACGCGGATGGTGGTTTTGTCGGTCAGGCCCCGCTCGCGCACATAGCGCACAAAGCAGCGCGAGCCGTTGCCGCAGTGCTCTACCTCGCCGCCGTCGGCGTTGTGGATAACGTAGGCAAAGTCAACACTGCTGTCAGGCGCAAGCCGCACGCTCAATATTTGATCAGCCCCCACACCAAAGTGCCGGTCGCCTAAAAAACGGTACTGCGCGGCTGTCAAACCTAGTCGCCCACGCGTTTCGTCTAGCACGACAAAGTCGTTGCCCGCGCCTTGCATTTTGGTAAAGTGGATCTGCATAAGTTGCCATTATCCCGCAGTGCTAGCGGGCTGGCGGTAAAACCTTGTGCCCATGTTCGGGCGCGGGCCACAGGCCGCGCGGGCGCAGCACCACGGCGCTGATCATGGCCACCGCGATGAGCAGCTGGCGCAAAATGCCAGCGTCCAGGCGGCCATCGGTCATCTCCTGCAGGGGGCCCACCACGTAGCGCAGCATCTCGGGCAAAGCCGTGAGCAGCACCGCGCCCAAGATGACACCCGGAATGTGGCCTATGCCGCCAAACACCACCATCGCCACAATCATCACCGACTCTTGCAGGCTGAATGATTCAGGCGACACGTAGCCCTGGAAAGCCCCAAACATCGCGCCCGCCACGCCGCCAAAGCTGGCCCCCAGCGCAAAGGCCAGCAGTTTCATGTTGCGGGTGTTGACGCCCATGGCCTCGGCGGCTACCTCGTCGTCACGAATCGCCATCCACGCGCGGCCTATGCGCGAGCCCTGCAAGCGGTAGCACACGGCCACCGTCAGCACCGTCAACACCAAAAACAAGTAGTAGTACAAAGTAACCGACGATAGGCTGTAGCTGCCCCGCACTAAATCCAGGTTCAAGCGCTGGCCCAGATCCAGGCCAAAAAAGCTGACCGAGTCTATTTGGCCCAAGCCCCGGGCACCGTTGGTGATGTTGGCAGGGTGGCCCAAGTTGTTGATAAAAATTCGCACAATCTCGCCAAACCCCAGCGTGACGATGGCCAAATAATCGCCGCGCAGCTTCAGCGTAGGCGCGCCCAGCACCGTACCAAAAAACGCAGCCAGCACAGCAGCTAGCGGAATAGTCACCCACCAAGGCGTATGCAAGCCCGCCGGGAACATCGTGGCGATAAACACAAAATGCTCGGGCAAGTGCTGCGACGTGAGCAGCGCAAACAGGTAGGCCCCCACAGCATAAAAAGCCACGTAGCCCAGGTCTAGCAGGCCCGCATAGCCCACCACAATATTCATGCCCAGCGCCATCATGATGTACAGCAGGCAGGTGTCGGCAATACGCACCCAATGGTCGCCAAAATCTTGTAGCGCCCATGGCAGCAGCAGTAATGCGCCTGTTGCGGCATACCGCGCCGTCTTGTGGTGAAGGTTTATAAGATGTTGCATAAAGGCGATGTCAGCATAGCAGAGGTACCCAAGCCTTGGCCTCACAGCGCACGCGCTGTATCGTAGAAATAGGACGCGCTGTATTTTGGGAACTGTGAGCGCTGTTTTCTAGGCTTAGCCCATCATAAAAACTGATAAAGCTAGATAAACTAAGCCATCATCACGAACCCACAAACTACAGAGCCCCCACCATGCGCATTCCCGACTGGACCCCCACCGCCCACCCACAGCCTGCCGCCCTGGTAGACGCCATCAAAGCCCGCCGTGGTGGCCAGCTGATTAACCTGGACAAAGCCCTGCTGTGGAGCGAGCCCCTGGCACGCGGCTGGAACGTGTACCTTAAAGCCGTGCGCACCGAGCTGCCCACCAGCCGCAAACTGCGCGAACTGGCCATCTGCACCGTAGCCCTGCTAACCGGCGCAGCCTACGAATACCACCACCACGCCCCCGACTTTTTAGCCGCAGGCGGCACGCAGCGCGAACTAGACGATTTAGCCGTGTTTGTAGCCCGTTTTTCAGAGGTAAATAGCCTAGTAACCCAAGCAATACCTGCTCAATCAGCTATTGAAACCATAGTTATGCAGTACGCCGCAGAGATGACCGTCAACGTCAAAGTAAACGACTCCACCTTCGCCGCACTACAACAGCACTTTGACACCACGCAGATAGTCGAGCTGACCAGTGCGATTGCTACCTACAACATGGTGGCTAGGTTTTTAGTAGCACTGGGGGTGTCGCCGGAAGACGCTGTTACCAGTACAAGTAACTAGTTAGAGTTACTTTAAAAAAACCAAAAAAAATACTATTCGGTGGCGGCAAGCACGTAATACCCGTTTGTTTCAATCAAGTAACAAATAATCAAACTGCTTTGCTGCTAAGCTGTAAGTTAATACTAAGGGGATGTAACTTGCAATGCTTAACAATATTAACAACATGTGTTTTTCTGGTTTTTTACCTTGGTGCTGCGCAAGCCCAGCTGCTAATAGGCCAAACCGCTGGCTACACCGGCATCGTCGGCCCCGGCGTTAAAGAAACCGCCGATGGTGCCAAACTGTACATAGACGCTACCAACGCACGCGGCGGTGTCTATGGCCAAAAGATTGAACTGATCTCACTAGACGACAAATTTGACCCCAAACTGGCCGCAGAAAACGCTCGCATCCTGATTGAAGAAAAAAACGTGCTGGCCTTGTTTCTAGGCCGGGGCACACCGACTACTGAGGCTATTTTTCCTATAGTTGAAAAAGCGGGTATTCCATACCTTGCACCCTCCACTGGTGCCATGTCTTTACATGAACCCGTTAAAAAGCATATTTTCAACGTGCGTGCGCCCTACCAGGCTGAAGGCATCTTGGCCGTAAAGCACCTAAGCTCGATAGGTATCACCCGTATCGCGGTAGTGCATGTGGACGACGGTTTTGGCAAAGACGGTCTTACGGGGGCGCTCAAAGGGTTTGACGCGGTCAGCGCAAAACCCTTATTTGTAGAGAAGTACGACCGTACCAAGCCCGAGCTGGCCCCCTTTGCCCTGCGTGCTGCCAAAGAAGAGGCCCAAGCGGTTATTTTTGTGGGCGCGCCCGGTGCGGTCAAAGACTTTCTTACTGCCTTGCGCGGGGCGGGTTCTGGCGCACAAGTCATCACCTTGTCTAATAACGCATCGGGCAGCTTTGCCAATACATTGGGTGTTAATGCACGCGGCGTTATCGTAACGCAGGTGTTTCCGGGCGAGCGCAACTCGGGCCACCCTTTTGTCAGCGAAGCCCTCACGCTGGCCACCGCCAAAGGCATCAAAGAGCTAACGCCTTCGATGCTAGAAGGCTTTGCCGCAGCCAAGGTGCTGGTAGAAGCCCTTAACCGCACGGGCCCCAACCCCACGCGCGAGAAGCTGCAGCGCACCCTAGAAAACTTCAAACCCTACGACCTAGGCGGCAAACTGGTAGTAGAGTTCACCCCAAAAGACCACACCGGCTTGCGCTACGCCGACCTCAGCATCATTGCTTATGATGGGAAATTTAAGCGCTAAGCATAAATCACGCTTGCAGATTTATGCTCTTACACAGTGTGCTGCGGCGATGGAGCCTGCTCGCGGTTAACTTTGGTGCTGTGTAGCATGCAAATCATCATAATTCACGCGGGTTTTCACAGTGTTTTAGCCGTTCTAGTCCGCAGAACCTGCTCAACCAGCTATGCAATTAATAGTGGCTATCCATCCGACAACCTAACCGAAACGCGGGCTGTTCAACCCAGGCAAAGAACAATGTGACGAGTCGGGCTCGTCTCGATGAAAAATACTACGACAGGCGCGCGGTACAAAAGCTAGCTAAATACAACGCAATTTCGCGCGTGTTTTCGGAGTATTTTTCGCGAAAGAGATGCCCGGCTCGAGTCCAGCTTAGTCGGAGATAACGCCTAGCCTAGCGACCATCGCAGGCGAGAAAGATAGGCACGGCATGAACCTATCAAGCCCAGCAAAGGCCATCAATCCGCCTTAATCCCGTTGTCTTTGACCACCTTAGCCCAAATATCCATCTGCTTGTCGATAAACGCGCGCGCCACTTCGGGCGAGCCACCCACGATGTCTATGCCTTGTGCGTCTAGCTTCTTGGCAATGTCAACGTTCTTCAGCGCTTTGTTCACTTCTTCGTTCATGCGCTTCAAAATCTCGGGCGGGGTTTTGGCTGGGGCTACGATGGCCCACCAAGCGGGGGCGTCAAACCCGGTAATGCCGCTTTCGGCCATGGTGGGTACATTGGGCAAGTCGGGGCTGCGCTTGGCACTGCTGACGACCAGCGGGCGCATGCGGCCACTGTCGATATGCGGCTTGGTTAAAAACACGGTGCCGATAGACAGCGGCACGTGGCCTGCAATGGCGTCGTTCATCAGCGGGCCGCCGCCTTTGTAGGGAATGTGTTGCCAGTCAAGGCCGTTGTTTTTGCCAATCAACGCCATGGCCAAATGGCCTAGCGACCCGCTGCCAATGGTGCCAAAGCTAACATTCTTTTTAGCCTTGGCCGCGGCCATCACGTCGGCAAAAGTTTTGTATTCGCTGCCCGCAAACGTGGCCAGCACCATAGGCGCGGTGCCGATCAAGGCGATGGGGGCTAAGTCTTTGCGGGTGTCGAAGGTAATGTTAGGAATGAGCGCCGGGTTAACCGCATGCGTATCAAACACCACGGCAAAGGTGTAGCCGTCGGCTGCGGCCTGTGCCACCTGCGCGGTGCCAATAGCGCCGGATGCGCCGCCTTTATTTTCTACAATGATGCTTTGGCCCAGCTGGGCTTGAAGCGGCTGCGCCAAGATGCGCGCCACTTGGTCGACCGAGCCGCCGGGCGGGAACACCGCTACCAGTTTGATAGGCTGCTTGGTAGGCCACGCCTGCGCCAGCGCAGACAAAGGCAAGGTGGTGACAGCGACGGCAGCCAAGGTTAAAAGCCAGATTTTCTTCATACTATTTCCAATAAAAAGTTGAGCGTTGCACCACTTAAACACGTTTAAGTTGGGCCAGCTGCAAGGCAAAAAATGCCCAGTTTGGTCGACACGATAATTCTACGGACGCCTTTTTGCGTTCTCAGCTGTATTTCTACGTATCCACTTTTGCTGCATCCAGCGCACCAGGCCGCGCGCCATGCGGTTGTCGGTAATCATCGATCCGCGTTGCAGCACCTTGGGCGTTTCGGCCAGGTGAAAGCCGTCAAACTTGTCGTTGCTGCCGCCCATGCCCACCAGCGGCCAGTGGCGGCGGGCCGTGGGGGCGGCACCGTCAATCTTGAGGCACGCACCGCTGATAAACGCAGCAGCCGGCGACAGCAGGTAGCAGATGGCGCTGGACACCTCACTTTCGGTGCCCAGGCGCTGCAGTGGCACGTCGTGGTGAATGCTGCGGATCAGCGGGCTCATGATGGGTGGGTATTTGTCCATGCCGCTGGTGGCAATAAAACCGGGAGCCACAGCATTCGCGCGCACGGGGGCCCACTCTAGCGCCATGGTCTCGGTTAAATTCAGCATGCCCGCGCGGGCTGCGCCGCTGTGGCCCATGCCGGGGGCCGCGCCCCACATGTCCATGATGATGTTGACGATACTGCCCGATTTTTGCAGCCGCATGGCTTGGTTGTAGCATTCGCGCGCCACTAAAAATCCGCCCGTGAGGTTGCTGCGCACCACTGCGTCAAACCCTTTGGCGCTGATGCGGTGCAAAGGGCTGGGGAACTGCCCGCCCGCGTTGTTAACCAGCCCATCAATGCGGCCAAAGCGTAGCGCGATCTCGCCAATAACCGTTGTAACGCGCTCTTCATCGCGAATATCCACTGCAAAACAAGCTGCTAACCCTTGATTAGCCTCAATCTCTTGCTGCACTTTTTGCAGCTTGTCTAACGTGCGCCCCAGCAGTACCACCTGCGCCCCCAGGCTGGCCAGCTCGTGCGCAGTGCAGCGCCCCATGCCCGACCCCGCACCTGTCACCACAATGACTTGGCCGCTGAATAAATCGGCGCGAAAAATGCTTTGATAACCTGTGGTGTCGCTCATAGTCTGAATGTTTTAATGCAAGAAAACGTAACTCGTGGAATAATTTAGTATGGTAAGACCAAACACCCACATTCACCCCCCGCGCGAACCCGCACCCCTGCGCCCCGCTGCCACCGTGCTGCTGCTGCGCGACACGCCTGCTGGCATCGAGGTGCTGATGACGCGCCGGTCGATGACAGCCAGCTTTGCAGCCGGGGCCTATGTGTTCCCCGGTGGTGGGGTGGATGATTTAGATGCTAAATATGCCGTGCAGGCCGCAGATCCTGCTCAAGCAGCTACGCAATTAATAGCGTTCCGCGCTAGCCAAGACGTGGCGCACCGCACGCAGGCGCTGGCCGCACTGCGTGAAAGCTTTGAAGAACTGGGTATTTTGCTAGCCCGCAAGCCGGGCGGCGCGTGGTGCAGTCAAGCCGATATCGACGCGCTCAACCGCACCGATCCGTTCTACGACCAACTGCAAGCCAAGGGGTTCACACTGGCTGCCGACGGCGTATTTTTACTAGCCCACTGGATTACCGACCGCGACATGCCGCGCCGGTTTGACGTGCCGTTTTTAGTAGCGCGCATGCCCGACGGCCAAACGCCGGTGGCCGACGATACCGAGCAGTTTGCACCCGAGTGGGTGCGCCCAGCCGACGCGCTGGCGCGCCAAGCCAAGGGCCTGTTTGCCATGCTGTTCCCCACCATTCGCACGCTAGAACGCTTGCAGGCGTATGCCGCCGTGGCCAGCGTGTTGCAGGCCTGCGCAGCTGAGCAAGCGCTGTGGACCAGCTGCCCCCGCGCAGGTGTACTGGCCGGTAGCGAGGCCCGTTACATGGAACACGAAATGCCCTTCGGCGAGCTGGCCCTGGTATGCCCCGACGGGCAAATTGTGCACACGCTAGACTGGCAGCACAGCCAGCCGGTACCACTGCTGCAACACGTCATGCGGCTGACAGCACCCAACCCCGGCATGATGACCGGGCCGGGCACTAACACCTACATCATCGGCACAGCAGACACGGGCTATGTGGTGGTAGACCCGGGGCCCAATGACACGGGACATATTCAGCGCATTATCAAAGCCACAGGCGGCGACATTAACGCCATTGTGTGCACCCATTCGCATGCCGACCATTCACCGGCTGCGCAGCCGTTGCAGGCCATGGTGCTGGAGGCCACCAACACTGTGCCGGGTGATTTGATGGCCAGATATGCACGCCACATTTGCCCTGTTTTGGGCCTGTCTAGCGGCGTGGCGGCGCGCGACAACGCATGGTTCGACCCTGACATTGAGCTGAAAAATGAAGAGCTTCTCACGCAGTATTTTCGCGGCTTTGACGAAGACGGCACTTTTAAAATCACGCTGCAAGCCATTCACACACCGGGCCACGCGGCCAACCATCTGTGCCTGATGCTGTGCGAGGACGGCCTGCTGATCAGCGGTGACCATATTTTGAACGGCAGCACCACGGTAATCGACCCGCCCGATGGCGACATGACAGCCTATCTGGCGTCACTAGACACACTGGCCGCCGCCTGCGATGCGCACCAAGCCGACTTTATTTTGCCCGCACACGGCTATGTGCTAACGCGTTGCCACGGCGCAGACCATACTGGCGGCGCGCGTCGCGCTATTGACGAGCTGAAAGCGCATCGTCTAAAACGCGAGGCCAAAGTAATGGAGGCTATGCGCGCTAAGCCGGGTGCCAGTGTGGAAGATTTGGTACCGCTGGCGTACCACGACACGCCCGCCCAGCTGTGGCCGATTGCGGCGCGGTCATTGACAGCGCATAAAGAGCGGATTGAGGCGTTGGGGCTTTTGTAGGTTTTGTATTTGCCTTTTGCGGTTGCCTTGGGTCCGCCTTAGATTGTGTATGCGTTCTGTGGCTTGGGAATCTGGTGCCAGGCCTGTGCACGCTATGGCGCTTGGCGTGAACAGCTCCGCGGCTGTCCCCCGGCCGGCGGTGTACTCAGCGTAGCGGCATAAAGGGACAGGAGGCGGCCCTAGGCCGCCACGGAGGACAGCCGCGTAGCTGAGTACACCGCTGGCCTGTTCCCGTACAAGACTGAGTACGCCGCTGGCCAAGCTTTTTAGCTTTCTAGCCCGTAGAACCTGCTCAACCAGCTATGACTACCATAGCAAACAGACAGTGCAGATTTGTCCCCCCTCTGACACAAGGAAAAGCACATTCGTGCTAAAACCTATCTATTGTATTGATGACGCCACGGAGAACCGCATGGACTTAGCTTTTACGACTGAAGAAGAGAATTTTCGCCAAGAAGTGCGCGGCTGGGTGCATGCGCATTTGCCCCCAGACATAGCCCATAAGGTGCACAACGCTTTGCACCTCACAAGGGACGATATGCAAAACTGGGCCAAGATTTTGGGCAAAAAAGGCTGGCTTGGCCATGCCTGGCCTGTAGAGTTTGGCGGCCCCGGCTGGAACGCAGTGCAAAAGCATTTGTTTGAAGAAGAATGTGCGCTGGCTGGCGCGCCGCGCGTGGTGCCGTTTGGCCCGGTGATGGTAGCCCCCGTCATCATGGCTTACGGCTCGCCCGAGCAGCAAAAACGCCACTTGCCCGGCATTGCCAGTGGCGATGTGTGGTGGAGCCAAGGCTACAGCGAGCCGGGTGCAGGGTCTGACCTAGCATCCCTCAAATGCAAAGCCGAACGCGTGGGTGATAAATTTATCGTCAACGGCCAAAAAACTTGGACCACGCTGGGCCAGTACGGCGAATGGATTTTTTGCCTGGTGCGCACCAGCAACGAAGGAAAACCGCAAACCGGCATCAGCTTTTTGCTGATCGATATGGCCAGCAAAGGCGTTAGCGTGCGCCCTATCAAGCTGCTGGATGGCGAATGCGAGGTCAACGAAGTATGGTTTGACAATGTAGAAGTGCCCGCCGAGAACTTGGTAGGTGAAGAAAATAAAGGCTGGAACTACGCCAAATATTTGCTAGCACACGAGCGCACCAACATAGCCGATGTCAATCGCAGCAAACGCGAACTGGAGAGGTTGAAGAAGATAGCAAAGCTTGAAGGAGTCTACGACGACACGCGCTTTAAAGACGAAATCGCCAAGCTGGAAGTGGATGTGGTAGCGCTAGAGATGATGGTGCTGCGTGTATTAAGTGCTGAAAAAGCAGGCAAACAATCGCTGGACATTGCCGGCCTGCTAAAAATACGCGGCAGCGAAATTCAGCAGCGCTACAGCGAGCTGATGATGCTAGCCGCCGGGCCCTATGCCATACCGCTGCTGCACGAGGCCATGGAGGCTGGCTGGCAGGGCGACTACCCCGGCAGTGCCGTGCACTGTGCGCCGCTAGCGTCCACTTACTTCAACATGCGCAAGACTACGATTTATGGCGGTAGCAATGAAGTGCAGCGCAATATCGTTTCGCAGGTTGTACTGGGTTGAGGTTTTTAATACCGAATTGCCGGACGCGAAGGGCGCGAAGGTTTCGCGAAGGACGCTAAAAAGAAAATACAAAATGAAAACCAAATTTTAAAGTTTGAAATCAATTAATTTTCATCTTCATCTTCATCTTCTTTTTTTTCTTCCTTTTGCGTCCTTCGCGCGCCCTTCGCGTCCGGTAACTAAATCTTAAAACCTGCCCCTCACCAAACACCTATTCAAAAAGAGCACCACTATGGACTTTGACTTTACTGATGACCAAGAGCAACTGCGTGATGCGGTGCGCAAATATGTAGACAAGGGCTACACCTTTGACCGCCGCCGCAGTATTGAATCTGCCGGTGGTTTTGAGCGCGCCGCTTACAGTGAGCTGGCCGAACTGGGCCTCACTGGCTTGTGCATTAGTGACACATACGATGGCATGGGCATGGGCCCGGTGGACTGCATGGTGGTGCAAGAAGAGCTGGGCCGTGGTTTGGTGCTAGAGCCTTTGATGCAAGTGTATATTTGCAGCCCCGTGATTGAAAATTTTGCACCCGAAGCGTTAAGAAAACAATGGCTACCGCGCATTGCAGCAGGTACGGCCATCGTGGTGCTGGCGCAGCAAGAGCGCAAAGCACGCTACCGCGCTGACGTGTGCGAAGCTACAGCCACTAAAACAGGCGACACGTACACCGTAACGGGTACCAAAAACGTAGTGGCCATCGGCGACCAAGCTGACGCTTACCTGGTGCCCGCACAGCTGGGCGCGCAGATGGCGCTGTTTTTGGTCGAGCGCACCTCTGCTGGCGTAACCACGCGTGCCTACGGCTGCCAAGACGGCTCACGCGCCGCCGATGTGCTACTAGCCAACGCGCCAGCACTGCTGGTCACTACCGATGGTTTAGCCGCGCTCGAACTGGCGGTTGATATTGGCATCAGCTGCACTTGCGCTACCGCTGTAGGCGTGATGGACAAAGCGCTGGCGATTACCGTGGAGTACATGAACACGCGCAAGCAGTTTGGGGCTACGCTGGCTACCTTTCAGGCGCTGCGCCACCGTATTGCCGATGTAAAAATGCAGCTAGAACTGGGCCGCAGCATGGCCTACTTTGCTGCGCTCAAGCTAGGCGCGCCCGCGCCCGAGCGCCGCCGCGCCATGGCGCAGGCCAAATACCAGCTGTGCACCAGCATGCGCTACGTGGGCCAACAAGCCGTGCAGCTGCATGGCGGCATTGGCGTGACGGATGAGTACATTGTTAGCCACTACTTTAAAAAGCTTACCCAGCTAGAGATGGCCTTTGGCGACAGCCTGCACCAGCTAGGCGAGGTGAGCGCGCGTATGCAAGACACGGCGGGCGTATTTGCCTGATTTAAAAGGTATTTAACCGACACGTGCTGTGCAAAGCGGCGTGCTCTGCGCCTCTATGCCGCCCTAGCTGGGGCATGTCCCCGCCACCAAGCAAATTATTGTCCTGTGGCTCTCACACCGCAGGTCACCACCAGCGTGGCAGTGGCTCCCACAGGAAAGTTGGGGCTGATCAGAATGCCTGCATTTAGGTTGGCAAACGGAAAGCTAGCCGATGGGCACATGCCTGCCGCGGTGGAGCTGCAGGTAACCGTGGTGCAGTTCAGGCCTGCACTGGGCGTGTCTTGTACCGTAGCACCAGCCGCCGTGTCGGGCCCTGTATTGGTAGCGGTAATGGTGTAGCTTATTGTGCTGCCTGCCACTGCAGTGGTGGTTCCATCAGTTTTGGTAATCGTCAAGTTAGCTGCTACCTTGCGGTTGGTAAAGGTGCAAATAATGTTGGTGGGCGCAGCCACGGTGCCGGGGGCGGTAGCGGCGGCGTTCAGCAGCACACTGCCGCCATTGATGCCATTGACAGTAGGTGTAGCAGTGCCGCCAGCGGCCAAGCCTGTGCAAATAATGCTTTGCAAGCTAAAGCCTGCAGGTGGGGCTTCAGTCAGGGTGGTGGCGGTGTTGGGGCTAAGCAAGGCCTCAGACTGTGATGTGACGGTACTACCCGCTACTGCAGTGGTCACAGGCTGTGTGGCCCAGCCGTTGTTGCCAGTAAAAGTAAATGTGCCAGTCCCCCCGTTAGAAATTTTACGCACCGTCAGCGATGGTACGTCGGAGTCAATAGGGAAAAAAGTGTAGGAGTTTTGACGCTGGCATCCTGCATTCGCGCTATCGCAACCTGCCGAGCCGATAATATTACCACCAATAATCGACAGGCCAGTTATGGGCGTGGTGTAGTGCGCGTAAACCTCGTATTGGTTGCCTATGCCGATGCCTGCTTGTACGTCGTTAGATGACGTTTGGTTGTAACGCACCCCGCCTGCCACTGGAGCACCCGCTACCAGCGTAGTGGTAACCGTACCAAGGGTGACCGAGCTTGCACCAGTAAACTCCACGAACTCCCTGACCGCGTTGGTGACACTGTTTCCGTCGACGTCTTGTGCACTGGCCACCAAGCCGTACATCGTAGCCGGCGTAGAGGTACCAGTTTGCACGAAAGCAAAGTCAAACTTAACGTAGCATTGGCTGTTTAAATTAGTTGTTGGCGTACTAGCGCAGGTGATCACGGGTTGAAAACGCACTGGAAAAATGCTGTTGTCGTCTAAATTAAGTAGTTGCGGCAAAGTGCCATTAAATTGGGCCAAGGTCACCAGCGCATCAATGCCGGGTATCACGTTGGCGTAGCGGTAAACCGCACCTTGACTTAAAGCTGTGCCTACAGTCAAAGTAGGCGTGCCACTAAAGTCAAGAAATGTTTGCGCCTTCGCCGTAGTGGGTAACAGCAAACTAGCTGCCACAGCAACTAAGCCGCCTGCTAAACGCAAAACTGCGCTGCCCCGCAACAATTTAGAAGCGAAAGCAGTCTTCAAAATACTTAAAAATCGAGCAAAGTTCAAATACATAAATTAACCTTGTACGACAGCCGAATAGGTCGAGTCAGTCGAATAGATTGATCTTAATAAAATTGTAAATATTATCTAGGTATTGTATGAGACTATGCATATTTTGTAACCGAAAATGGTTACAAAGGGTATAAACCGACAAACGTTCGTGTTTTAAGATCAAGGCAGCAAGTAATGCTAGGAACATTGGCTGAAACCAACGCTATTGAATGACAAACAGCAGCGGCATGCGTGCTTGCTTTGGAGTGCGCCTTTGATGCAAGCGTACGTTTGCGGCCCTGCTATAGAAAATTTTGCACCCGAAGCATTGAAAACACAATAACTACCCCGCATCGCCGCAGGCACTGCCATCGTGGTACCAGCCACCTTCCAGGCGCTGCGCCACCGCATAGCGGATGTGAAGATGCAGCTAGAACTGGACCGCAACATGGCGGCATTGGCATATCGGATGAATACATCTGTAAGCCATTACTTTAAAAGCCTACCCAACTGGGGATGGCCTTTGGCGACAGCTTGTACCAGTTGGGCGTGGTCAATGCACGCATGCAAGATACTGTGGGTGTATTTGCCTGAATACTGAGTGTGCAGCAATACGCCAGCAACACACATAACTATCATGACACTATGTTTTTAATAGCTTCTTGAGCAGGTTTTAATTGGGCTGGCGACCTAAAAGCGCTTACATTTTATATTTATCGCCGCTTGCGGCAGATGTTTAGCCCCTGCGACCTGCGCCGCGCTTTCAAGGCACAGGGAATGTTAACAATGTGGGCTTATAACAACTCAAATTCCCATTCATACTGCTTGTTGTCTGCAAGACTTGCCACAAGACGCTCATGCTTCGAATTAGCTTTAAATAGTGTGAAAATGTTTACTTAAGCAATAAATTGATTGTAAGTACACAATCCGCACACGATATGTCTAAATTGAACTCAATACTGTTTCGTTTTTTGTGCGTGATTGCCATGTTCTTTTGCACTTTCGCCAGCGCACAAACCGCTTACGGCATCTCCAGAACCCAAACATTTGTTATCAACCCAACCACTGGGGCTGCAACTACCCCAGTGACTGCGCCCAGCGGCAACAATTACGCCGCACAAGTTGGCTACGAATCCTCTGCCATGGCTGTGAGTCCGCTTAACGGGCTGCTCTACATGGTAGAACGCACGGCAACTACTACACCGCGTTTTGCCACCTGGAACCCTAGTACCGGGGTTGCTACCAGCATAGGCACTGCGGGCATAGTCGGTGCAGACATTTTGCGGTCTACGTTTTGCCCAGATGGACGCTGGTATGTGGCTGGCAATGGTACTGGCGGGGGTACAGCAGCCGAAATTTACCAATTGAATCCCGCTACCGGTGCGATTGTCCGCACGTTAAATATTACGGCTGTACCGCAAAGTGGTTCTGGTGACATAGTTTGCGTCGGTAATGGCACCATGTTTATCGGTGCACAGTCTATCGGCGCAGGTACCCCTTACCAGCTATTTCGGCTGTCCGCAGCCCAGCTTAATACTGGTGGCACGCAAACCGCTGTGCTGGTAGGTGATCTTGGTGTACTTGGTGCAGATGCACCCAATGGATTGACAGAAGTCACCAATAACGTAGGTAACTGTGTAACGCCATGTCTGTTGGCCTCCGGGACACCGGCAGGGCAAATCATTTGGACAATCAATACTTCAACCGGCGCGGCGCAAACGCTCACCACAGCATCTGGTGCAGGCTTAGTCGATTTGTCACGTGAATTTCCCAGGGACGTTTCGGTCAACAAGACAGTTACTCCCACGGCTGCATTGCAAGGCAGAACTTTGACCTACACCATTGACGTTACAAATTCTGGGCCGGCCGTTGCAGGTTCGGTCACAGTAGCCGACATACTCAACCCCGCTTTCATCAACGTGCCAGCAGCCACATGGACCTGCAGCGTTGTAGCTGCTGGCACTTCCACTGCACTTACCACCGCTTGCAGTGCTGCCACAGGCACAGGCAACGTTAATACCACTGTTAATTTGTCGATTAACTCGACCATTCAGTTCGTGATAACTGCGCCTTTATTGTCTACTGCCACTGGTACGGTGACCAATTCAGTATCTGCCAGTTTGACGGGCACCACTTTTGATCCGTCTACTGCGAACAATGGAATCACAATCTCCAGCACAGTAACACCTGCTACCAATTTGAGTGTGCTTAAAACTGATGGCGTCACGACTACTACGGCGGGTGGCACCAATTTATATACCGTAACCTTTACCAATTCAGGCCCTGCTAACGGTACTGGTTCGGTGGCAACAGATATCCCTGGTGCCGGATTGTCTAGCTGTGTAGTGCTCAGCTGCACGGGTACAGGCACACCTACCCCGGCATCTTGCCCTGCAGTGATCGGCAATTTATTGTTGCCCGGTGGTACCAGTTTGCCAAATTTCCCGGCCGACACATCTATCGCATTTGCGGTGCAATGCCGCGTTAGTGCTACAGGTTTGCCTTAGCACTAGGTATGTAGGCGCGATGTTTTTGGCAGATGCGCCATCAAAAACTCCATCTGATCGGCCAGTATGCGGCGATTGCGCAGAATGAAGTCTTCCCACAGGCTGGGAACATAGGGGGCGTACATCAGCGGCATGTGCGCTTGCTCGGGTGTGCGGTTGGCTTTGCGGTGATTGCAAGATTGGCAGGCTGTTACTACGTTCATCCAAGTGTCCAGGCCGTTTTGGCCGTAGGGAATGATGTGTTCGCGCGTTAAATCGTCTTCGTGGTGCAGCTGGCCGCAGTACGCACACACGTTGCGGTCACGCGAGAACAGTTTGCTGTTGGTAAGGCCTGGGCGTAAGTTAAACGGGTTGATATTGGGCACGCCCTTGGTGCCGATAATACTGTTGACGGTGATCATCGACTGCAGGCCGGTCACTGCGTTGTGCCCGCCGTGGTACACGGCCACTTCGCCACCCGACTCCCAGCGCACTTCCAGAGCGGCGTAGTGAATCACCGCTTGTTCGAGGCTAATCCACGACTGCGGTAGCCCTTGGGCTGAGAGTTTCAAGACCTTCAAAACGAACCTCCGTGAAATTTAAATCTACTACCATCACACCGGAAAACGAAACACACCTGTCTTAAAGCACAATATACCTTAGTTTTACGCTATTTTTAAGACGAAAAACCCTGTTCAGACCAGTGTAAATATGCTGGAACAGCTATCAAATTGATACTCATAAAGTGATGCCATGAAGGTACTTAGAGGCTTTGGCCGTGCAATTAGTTCAGCCGCTGCAAAGAGTGCAGCGCCAGCGGTGCAGCGGCCGATAGCTTGCGCACTGACGATTGGCAATTTTGACGGTGTGCACCGCGGCCACCAAGCCATGATTGCGCTGCTCAAAAGCGAAGCGGCGCACCGGGGCGTACCCAGTTGCGTGGTGACGTTTGAGCCACATCCACGTGACTATTTTGCCAGCCGCGCAGGCCAGCCCGACAGTGCGCCGGCACGCATCGGCACTTTGCGCGACAAGCTGACCGAGCTGGCGCGCTGCGGGGTAGACCAAGTGGTGGTGCTGCCGTTTAACGCGGCGCTATCCGCGTTGCCTGCGCAAACTTTTATTGACCAAGTGCTGCTGGCCGGGCTAGGCGCGCAGTATGTGCTGGTAGGTGATGATTTTCGCTTTGGTGCGCAGCGCGCGGGTGACTATGCGTTTTTAGACGCTGCAGGCGACAAGCAAGGCTTTGACGTGGCGCGCATGCAAAGCTACGAGGTGCATGGCCTGCGCGTGTCCAGCTCGGCCGTGCGGGAGGCTTTGCACCAAGGCCGGATGCAAGACGCTGCCAAACTACTGGGGCGATCCTACAGCATCAGCGGGCACGTCGTGCATGGGCGCAAGCTGGGGCGCGAGCTGGGTGTCTCTGCGGCCTATCCGCAAGGCTTTCGCACGCTGAATTTACGCTTTTCGTCGCGCACCTATTCACGCGGTGGTACCTGGAAGCCTGCGGCCAGCGGTATTTTTGCCGTGCTAGTGCATGGCCTGACCGATCAGCCTTTGCAGGGCGTGGCTAATTTAGGTGTCCGCCCTTCGCTGGACCCCAGCGATGTGAATGGCGGTCGGGTGTTGCTGGAGACCCATTGCCTAGACTGGCCCGCCGGCTTGGGGCTGGACGCGGGCTACGGTAAAATAATACGTGTGGAACTACTACATAAATTGCACGACGAGCTGAAATACGACGGTATGGACGCCTTAACGCAAGGCATAGCCCAAGACTGTGCCGATGCTCGGGCGTTTTTTGCCGCGTCTGGTGCGCCGCAGATACCGCGAATTTGAGGGGGCTAAGGCTCCCCAGCGCCTGACCTGCCCCGCTTTCTACTTTTGCACTTGCAGCATGCACTGCACGCCCCGCGCCATAGCTTGCGCGCCCATTTAAAAATGCCTGATGCTTTGGCACCGATAATGGCCAAAATCGACCGACCTATCTTATGACCGAACAAGCCACTGATTACCGCAAAACGCTGAACCTACCTGACACGCCCTTCCCCATGCGCGGCGACCTAGCCAAGCGCGAGCCAGGTTGGGTGAAAGAATGGGAAGACAAGGGCATCTACAAAATCTTGCGCGACTCGCGCTTAGGCAAGCCCAAGTTCATCCTGCACGACGGCCCGCCGTATGCCAACGGCAGCATCCACATTGGCCATGCAGTGAACAAAATTTTAAAAGACATGATCGTCAAAGCACGCCAGCTAGAGGGCTTTGACGCGCAGTACATCCCGGGCTGGGACTGCCATGGCTTGCCGATTGAGAACGCAATAGAAAAACTGCATGGCAAGAAATTGACCCTCACGTCTGCCAGTGGCGACGCATCCGCTCTCAATTCGCGCGCAGCAGTGCAGGCAGAATGCCGCGCTTTTGCCACCGAGCAAATCGCCGGGCAAATGGCTGACTTTAAACGCCTGGGCGTGCTGGGCGAGTGGGACCGACCCTACCGCACGATGGACTTTAAAACCGAAGCCAACGAGATCCGCGCTTTCAAACGCGTGATGGAGCGCGGCTTTGTGTACCGCGGCCTAAAACCCGTGTACTGGTGCTTTGACTGCGGCTCCTCCTTGGCTGAGTTTGAAATTGAATACGCGGACAAGAAATCACAAACGCTGGATGTAGGATTTTTGTGTGCAGAGCCAGACAAATTATCTGCAGCTTTTGGCGGTGCCAAGATCGACAAAGCAGCCTTCGCCGTCATTTGGACCACCACCGCATGGACTATTCCCGCCAACCAAGCACTTAACTTGAACCCTGAGCTAACTTACGCGCTGGTAGACACCGAGCGCGGCTTGCTGGTGCTAGCAGAATCGCTGGTAGACAAGTGTTTAGAGCGCTACAAGCTGACGGGCAAAGTGGTGGCTACCACGCTGGGCAAATCGCTGGACATGATCAATTTCAAGCACCCGTTATACGACGTGCACGAAGGCTATCGCCGCTTGGCACCCATCTACCTGGCAGACTACGCCACTGCAGACGACGGCACCGGTATCGTGCACTCTGCCCCTGCCTACGGCGTAGAAGACTTTAACTCTTGCGTGGCGCATGGCATGCAGTACGACGACATTTTGAACCCGGTGCAAGGCAACGGCCGCTACGAAGACACGCTGCCTTTGTTTGGCGGATTGAACATCTGGAAGGCCTGCGCCGAGGTCATTAACACGCTGCGTGAGAACAACCGACTGTTTGCCACCACCGACATTCAGCACAGCTACCCGCACTGCTGGCGACACAAAACACCCGTCATCTACCGCGCTGCAGCGCAGTGGTTTATCCGCATGGATGACGATGCATCCACAGGCGGCACAGGCGCCGCGGGAGTTTTCACCAAAGACAAAGCGCCCAAGACGCTACGCCAGTTGGCACTAGACGCTATTGAGCACACCAGTTTCTACCCCGAGAACGGACGCGGCAGGCTGCGCGACATGATAGCTAACCGGCCCGACTGGTGTATCAGCCGCCAGCGCAGCTGGGGAGTGCCACTACCCTTGTTTATCCACGTTAACACGGGTGAGCTGCACCCCAACACGCCGGCTATTTTGGACATGGCTGCCGACATGGTGGAAAAAGACGGCATCGAAGCTTGGAGTCGGGCCACGCCTGAATCCATCATCGGCGCGGACGCAGTGCAGTACACCAAGAGTACCGATATTTTGGAAGTGTGGTTTGACTCGGGCACCACGCACACCACCGTGCTCAAGGGTAGCCACCGCGCAGCCGACGGCTCCACGCCCAACGCCCACACCGAGATCGACCCACGCACTGGTGCGCCCGGCCCCGAGGCCGACCTTTACCTAGAAGGCCACGACCAGCACCGCGGCTGGTTCCACAGCTCGCTACTGACAGCGTGTGCCATGTACGACCGTGCACCTTATCGCAGTCTGTTGACGCACGGCTTTACTGTGGATGGCCAAGGCCGCAAGATGAGCAAAAGCATGGGCAATGTGGTGGCACCACAAGAGGTGTCGGGCAAGATGGGCGCAGAGATTATTCGCCTGTGGGCTGCCAGCACCGACTATTCGGGCGACCTGAGCATTGACGACAAAATCTTGGCCCGCGTGGTGGACACGTATCGGCGCATCCGTAATACGCTGAAATTTTTGCTGGCCAACATCAGCGACTTTGATGCAGCTACCGACGCCGTGCCTTTTAACGAATTGCTAGAGATTGACCGCTACGCCCTCTCCCGTGCGGCGCAGTTGCAGGCTGACATCTTGGCGCACTACAAGGTGTACGAGTTTCACCCCGTGGTGGCCAAGCTGCAGCTGTACTGCAGTGAAGACCTAGGCGGCTTTTATCTGGATATTTTGAAAGACCGCCTGTACACCACAGCCGCCAAATCTAAAGCGCGCCGCAGTGCGCAGACCGCGCTGCACCACATCACCCACGCCATGCTGCGCTGGATGGCACCGTTCCTCAGTTTTACTGCAGAAGAAGCGTGGAAAGATTTTGGCAAGTCGGCCAGTGGCACCATCTTTACGGAAACGTATGCCCAGTTTGACGTGGCTGACCAAGCGCTGGTAGCCAAGTGGAGCCGCATTCGCGAGATTCGCGATATGGTGAACAAAGACATCGAAGCGCTGCGTGCCGATGGCCAAGTAGGCAGCTCGTTGCAAGCTGAAGTGCAACTCACCGTGCCTGCAGATGACTTTGCGTTGCTGTCCTCGCTAGGCGATGATTTAAAGTTTGTCTTCATCACCTCTGCTATTTTTTTAGTAGCTGGTTCAGCAGTATCTACAACAGTTACAGCCTCAAAACATGTTAAATGCGAACGCTGTTGGCATTACCGTGACGACGTGGGCATTGACCCAGCGCACCCCACCATCTGTGGGCGCTGTATTAGTAATCTGGTAGGCTCCGGTGAGCAAAGGGAGCATGCGTAATGGCGAAATTTGGTAAAACATCCACTTCTATTTGGCCATGGCTGGGCTTGGCGCTGATTATTTTTATTGCGGACCAGTTAGTTAAAACGCTGATCTTGGGCTACTACAAGCTGGGCGACAGTACCTACGTGCTGAGCTTTTTTAACGTAGTGCGGGTGCACAACACGGGCGCAGCGTTTAGTTTTTTGTCTAATGCAGGCGGCTGGCAGCGCTGGTTCTTCACGGGCATTGGCGTGGTGGCCACTATCTTCATCGTGTGGATGCTGCGATCACACGCAGGGCAAAAACTGTTTGCCTTTGCACTGGCCTGCATCTTGGGTGGTGCAGTGGGCAATGTGGTAGACCGCATGATGCATGGCTACGTGGTGGACTTTTTAGACTTTCATTGGGGTGGCTGGCACTTTCCGGCGTTCAACATTGCTGACAGCGGTATCACGATTGGTGCGGCGTGTTTGATACTGGACGAGATCTTGCGTGTACGACGCGGGCGTTAGCCACATCTGACTGCACTGTGCAGTGAGAATCTTCGTTACTATTAATTTAATAGCTGCTTGAGCAGGATTTACTTGGGTTATTGGCCTATTTCTCATTAAAAATAGCCTTATCAACACTGTATATTGACGTTTTACCATGAAGCATTTGCTTAATCTGTTAGCCGCTATCGCACTGCTGGTGTGGGGCACGCACCTGGTGCGCACAGGCATACTGCGCGTACTAGGCGCTAATCTGCGCGCGGTGCTAGCGCAGGCCACTGGCAACCGCGCCACGGCTGCGCTGGCGGGCGTGGGCGTTACAGCGCTGGTGCAGTCCAGCACGGCTACAGCGCTGATCGTGGCGGCTTTTGTGGGCCAAGGTTTGATAACTTTGCCTGCCGCACTGGCCGTGATGCTGGGTGCTGATGTAGGCACCAGCCTGATGGCCGTGGTGTTTCACTTTGACCTGAGCTGGCTGTCGCCGCTGCTTATTTTTATCGGCGTGGTGCTGTTTATTGCCAAGCAGTCCACCACCGTTGGACGTGTGGGGCGCATCTTAATTGGCTTGGGCCTGATGCTACTGGCGCTAAGTTTGATCAGCGAGACGACCCAAGTATTAACCAAATCACCCGTGGTACAGGCCGCTCTCAAGTCGCTCACCAGTGATCTGTTGCTCGAAATTACGGTCGGTGCGGTGATTGCAGTACTGGCCTATTCCAGCCTGGCTACTGTGCTGCTGGTGGCCACATTGGCGGCCTCACAGGTAGTGCCGATGGATGTGGCACTAGGCTTGGTACTGGGTGCTAACTTAGGCAGCGGTTTGCTCAGCGTACTCACTACGGCTACTTCAGCAGTGACTGTGCGCCAAGTACCGTTGGGCAATTTTTTATTCAAAGCACTGGGCGTTTTAATCACCGCTCCTTTGATAGGCACATGGATCCAATACGTCAACCCGATGGTGGGCGGCGCGGCTACGCAAGTAGTGGTGTTCCATTTGGCTTTTAACCTGCTAGTAGCCTTCACCTTTATCGGCTTCACAGGCTTGATTGCACGCTGGGTTAGCAAGCTACTACCACCTGTTAAAGACAACGCTTTGTCGCGCCCCCGCCACCTTGATCCCTCGGCACTGGCCACGCCGTCGCTGGCGATATCGTGCGCCGCACGCGAGGCATTGCACCAAGCCGATGTGGTCGAGACCATGCTGCGCGGCACCCTGACCGTGATTAAAGACAACGATTTGGCACTGGCCGAAGACTTGCGCAAACTCGACGATACCGTGGACGAGCTGTACTCGGCCATCAAATACTACCTGACCAAAATATCCCGCGAAGCCTTGGGCGAGAACGAAGCACGGCGCTGGACCGACATCATAAGCTTTACCATCAACATGGAGCAAGTGGGCGACATCATTGAACGCGTACTGCAAGATGTGGAAGATAAGAAAATCAGAAAAGGACGTACTTTCTCAGACGCAGGCATGGCCGAGATTTGCGATTTGCATGCGCGTTTGGTAGACAACCTTCGCCTCTCCATGAGCGTGTTTTTAAACGGTGATGTGCGCGATGCACAAAAACTGCTGGAAGAAAAAGCCCGCTTCCGCGACCTGCAACACGCCTACGCCGCCACCCATTTAGAACGCTTAGCTGATAACACTCTGCAAAGCGTCGAAACCAGCAGCTTGCACCTAGATTTAATCAGCGAGCTAAAACGCATTAACTCGCATATCTGCTCGATTGCCTACCCTATTCTCGACTCAGCAGGCGCGCTAAGCCCTACACGCCTGCGACAAGCCAATTTGATTGCTGCCAGCGAGCCGATGCCTCTGGGTAAAAGATAACCTCCCTGCGTTGGCTTTGAGCCCTGTCCGTGGTCTGCGGTGGTTGATGTCTTGGCACCGTGAGTTGTGGTGGATTAAATAGGTTGTTGAAGATTAATATCTCTTGCACCGTGAGCTGCGGCGACAAGGCAAGTCGCGCTGCAAAATCTTGACTAAAAACACGCGCGAACTAAGGCTTTTGATTGGCTAGCTTAAACAACGCGCGCCTTCCTCCAGATTTTCATCACGACTACGCTCCATCACCGCTTGGCTGGCATTGTGGGTGATCGTGTCGCATTAGCTTGGTTGCGGTTGTATCTTGCACGGTAGAACTGAGAAACAGCGTAATTCACGCGTTTTTTCATAGCGTTTTAGACGTTCTAGGCCGCAGATCCTGCTCAACCAGCTATGCAATTCATAGTGACGTTGAGCATAAAATTGCACTCGAGCAGTACAGCATTTGGGGTCAGATCAAAATTCAGGAAGACTCTGCATCCGGCGCGACACCCATCCCCGAAGCGCGGGCTGTTCAATCCAAGCAAAGAACAATGTGACGAGTCGGGTTCGTCTCGATGAAAAATACGCAGAAAGGCGCGCGTTGACAATGCTAGCGAATCTAAGGTCTCAGTCCGCGCGTTTTCGGAGTATTTTTCGCGAAAGAGATGCCCGGCTCGAGTCCAGCCCTCCGACGCGCACGCGAACGGAACGACCAGCCCTCCGGCGCGCACGCTGAGCCAGCGACCAGCTTCCCGTCACGTACGCTTAACCAAGCAGATCCACCGCAACCGACGGACAAATAAAAAATCGTTGCACTTCAACTGCCGCCCCATCGCTGCCAGACATTAGCACCACCATCTGCGCATCACTGCGTCGCTGCGTACTGGCCCATTGGGTAGCTAAATAGTCTTGCATCTCACTGCGCGCTGCCACCACAGAACCTAAACCCAGCTGGGCCAAAGACGCCACCGGCGCCATCCACTGCAAGCGGGGCAAATACACATACTGCCCCTCGGGCAGCTGCGCCATGTCTGCCCAGTCTACCCACCAGCCCTTGCAGTGCTGTACATGCAGCGCATCGCAGCGCGGCACAGCACTACCCCAGCGGTAGAACATCCAACCGCGCGTAAAAGCCTGCGGCTGCCAACTGTGCGCATCCCACGGCGCAGGCGGCAGGTGCGTGAGCTGTTTGGCAAATAGTTTGTGCCATTTGTGCGCCAAAGTTTCCACACCATTAGGGCCAATAAAGTCTACGGGCGTCGCAGTGTCGCCCGTGGCAGTGCACAGAAAAAACTTTACCGCCAACTCCCAGTGGCTGCGCTGGCCTAGTGCATCGGTCAGTAAAAAATCTAGCTCGCCGTGGGTAACCACTGCGCCATTGACCTCAGTGCGCAGCGGCACATGGGCGGCAGCCAAACAGTGCTGCGGGCCGTGCGTTAGGTAGAACTCTAGTAAGTCCTCTGCATAGCGCCCTATGCGTGCTTGGGGGCGGGCTTGCAACCAGCGTGTTAGCAACTGACTGCCCTGCGCGAGCTCTTCTAGCCACAACGCAATGCTGTCACGCTGGCTAGGTGTAAAAACAGCCAGCGGTGTCTGCGCCCTGGGGGCACCGACTGGCAACGCAGAAGGTGCCACCACCAAAGGCGGCGACAACAGCAGCCAGCGCAGCGTGGCTAAATGCTGCTGTGCAGGCAAATCGTGCGATGTCACCGCCTTTGTACGCTTTTAAGTGGCTTATGGCAGCAGCACACACGCGCCAGTGGTTTTGCGCGCTTCTAAGTCGCGGTGCGCTTGCTGCACATCGGCCAAAGCATAGCGGTGGTTGATAGGAATCGTCACCTTGCCACTGGCCACCATGGCAAACAAATCATCTGCCATGGCTTGCGTGCTCTCGCGCGTAGCGATGTGGGTAAACAGCGTGGGCCGCGTGACATACAGCGAACCTTTGGGGCCTAAAATTCCCATGTCCATCGGTGGCACCTTGCCCGATGCGTTGCCAAAGTTGGCCAGCAGGCCAAAAGGCGATAGGCAGTCCAGCGATTTTTCAAATGTATCTTTACCCACCGAGTCGTACACCACGCGCACGCCGCGCCCACCGGTGATGTCTTTGACTTTAGCCACAAAATCTTCGGTCGAATAATTAATTGCGTGCGAGGCACCATGCTCTAGTGCCAGCTTGCATTTAGCGTCCGAGCCTGCTGTGCCAATCAGCTGCAAGCCCATCGCACGCGCCCATTGGCAGGCGATCAACCCTACGCCACCTGCAGCCGCATGGAACAGCACGAAATCGCCTTCCTTTAAGCCACCGGCAGGCAAGGTTTTGCGCAGCAGGTACTGTGTGGTCAAGCCCTTAAGCATCATGGCCGCACCGGTTTCAAAGCTAATCGCATCGGGCAGCTTACACACACATTTGGCAGGTATCACACGCACTTCGCAATAGCTGCCAGGTGGGTTGCTGGCATACGCTGCGCGGTCGCCTACTTTCAGGTGCGTGACACCCTCGCCTACGGCTTCAATCACGCCCGCACCTTCCATACCTAGCTGCAATGGCATGGGTAGGTTGTACACGCCGCTGCGCTGGTACACGTCAATGTAGTTAAGGCCCACAGCGTGGTGGCGAATGCGCACCTCGCCTGCTGCCGGGTCGCCTATGGTGACGTCCACCAGCTTCATCTGCTCGGGGCCGCCTGCTTGGTCGATGATGATAGCTTTACTCATGATTTTTTCTCCAGTTGTTGTTAAATTTAATTTTTACTGCGGCTGACTAAATACACACCGCTTAGCACCAGTATCGTACCCGCCACAATCCACGCATTCATAGGCTCGCCCAGTAGCCACACGCCCATGATGATGGTAGACATGGGGCCTACCATACCGATTTGTGCTGTTTTGGCAGCCCCTATACGTTCAATGGCCATCATCACCATCAACACCGGGGCCACAGTGCAGGCTGTAGCGTTCAGCAGGGACAGCCACAGCACGGGCGGTGCCACGTTGGCGGCACTTAGCGGTTTGAGCAGTACAAACTGTGCAACACAAAAAAAGCAGGCCACGCTAGTGGCCAGCCCTGCCAGCCGCAAGCTGCCCAATTGACGCACCAACTCGCCACTAAAACTGAGGTACAGCGCGTACGACACAGCGCTGGCAAACACCAATGCCGTGCCCAAGCCTACATTGGCACCGTCAAGCTTAGCCTCATGGCCAAACACTAGCAACACGCCGGCATAGCTCAGCGCAAACGCCAGCATTTGGTTGCGTGTGATTTTTTTACCCCACAGCAACCAACCCAGTACCAAGACGATAGTGGGGTTCAGGTACAAGATCAAGCGCTCTAAGCTGGCGCTGATGTATTGCAGCCCGGCAAAGTCTAAAAAACTGGCCAAGTAGTAGCCACTGAATCCTAAAAAAATAACCTTCAACCACTGCGTGCGCGTGAGGGCTGCTTTGCTGCGGCTAGCCCACCAAGACAACACTACAAAAAATGGCAGCGCCAACAGCATGCGCAGCATCAGCAGGGTGACAGCGTCTACGTTGTACCGATAAGCCAGCTTGACGATGATGGCCTTGCCGCTAAAAGCAATCGAGCCAGCGAGCGCCAGCAATACGCCAGACGCTATATTTTTCGTAGCTGCTTGAGCAGTATTGGCGGCTTGCAATGGTGTTTTCTCTATAAATTTATTACTCTGGCGGGTCAAAAACCTGCTGCACATCCGTCGCGTCGCGCATCGCTGGCCGCCACATAGCCCAAGTCTGCTGCGTAGCCTGCGCCCTCGTCAGCACGCCAAATAAACTGACCTGCACCAAAATCTTGGTACGAATCGTTGATCACCTCGGTGCGGTGGCCTAGGTTTCGCAAAGCCTGCACGGTATCAGCGTTCATCGCCGCTTCGACGTTAATTTCTAGCCCCGCGTTGTAGCGCCAGCGCGGCGCGTCACATGCGGCTTGCGGGTTCTGCTTGTAATCCAGCATGCGCACCAGCGTTTGCGTATGGCCCTGCGGCTGCATGTTGGCGCCCATTACACCGTAGCTCATCACGGGCTTGCCGTCTTTGCTTAAAAACGCGGGAATGATGGTGTGGAAAGGGCGCTTGCCCGGTGCCACCACGTTGGGGTTGGCAGCATCCAGGCTGAAAGCGTGGCCCCGGTTTTGCAAACTGATACCAAAGGTGGGCTCTACACAGCCAGAGCCAAAACCCAGATAGTTACTTTGGATAAAACTCACCATCATGCCGCTCTCGTCTGCCGCGCTCAAATAAATGGTGCCGCCTTTCACGGGGTTGCCTGCGCCAAAATCTTGTGCTTTTTTCATATCAATCAGTTTCGCACGGCTTGCCAAATACGCGTCGTCTAGCATTTGATTGGCAGTCACCGCCATAGTAGATGGCTCGGCCACAAATTTGTACACATCTGCAAAAGCCAGCTTCATCGCCTCGATTTGCAGGTGCTGCGACGCGGCGCTGTCCACAGGCAGTGCCGCCATGTCAAACTTGTCCAAAATGCCCAGCGCGATCAGCGCGGCAATGCCCTGGCCGTTAGGCGGAATCTCGTGCAGGGTGTAGCCACGGTAGTTTTTGGCAATCGGCTCCACCCACTCGGCCTGGTAATTGGCAAAGTCTGCTGTGCTCAAACTACCGCCGTGGGCAGTGCTAAATTTTTCTATAGCGTGGGCAATCTCACCGCCGTAGAATGCTGCACCTTTGGTAGCGCCGATAGCGCGCAGTGCCTTGGCCGCTGCCTTAAACTGGAATAATTCGCCAACCTGCGGTGCACGGCCCCACGGCAAAAAGCTTTGCGCAAAACCGGGCAGGCCTTGCATCTCGCCGGTAGCGGCAGCCCACTTTTGCTGCACCACGGGCGGCAGCAAGTAGCCGCGCTCGGCTATCTCAGCGGCAGGCTCCATCAGGTCGGCAAAGGGCAGCTTGCCAAAGCGCTGGCTCATCATGGCCCAGCTGCTCACGGCACCGGGCACGGTGACAGAGTCCATACCGCGTTTGGGCGGTGTGGCGCTGCCTGCGTATTTGGTGCGAAAGTATTGCGGGCTCCACGCCTGCGGTGCGCGGCCAGAACCATTGATGCCATGCAGTGCTTTGCCATCCCATATTAAAGCAAACGCATCGCTGCCCAAGCCATTACTCACGGGTTCGCAAACAGTCATGGCTGCCGCCGCCGCTATGGCGGCGTCCACCGCGTTGCCACCTTGGTAGAGCATGCGCAGTCCAGCTTGCGCTGCCAGCGGGTGCGATGTGCTGACGACATTGCGTGCGAACACTGCAATACGTGTAGAAGTATACGGATTGGCAAAATCAAAGTTCATAAGCTGTGATTATCGGCCTTATGATGCACAGCACTAGTAACTCTGGAGTCAAAAGTGTCCGACACTGCATTGCTGATAGACGTGATGAAGCAAGAGCTGAAAGCGCAAGACATGACTTATGCCGACGTGGCCGATAAGCTGGAGATGAGCGAATCGAGCGTCAAGCGCATGTTTAGCAAAAAAGAAATGCCTCTGACACGGGTAGACGATATTTGCCGCCTGCTAAGCACCGATTTTGCCGAGCTGTCGCGCCGCGTCAGCCAAGCGATACCGCTGGTAAGCGAGCTAACATATGAGCAAGAAACTGCCGTCAGCAAAGACCCCAAGCTGATGCTGTGCGCCATTTGCGTGTTGAGCAACTGGGCCTTTGAGCAAATGGTGCAAACCTACCAAATCACCGAAGCCGAGACCACGCGCTGCCTGATTACTTTAGACAAAATTGGCGTGATTGAGCTGAAACCATTAAATCGCTACCGGCTAAAAGTGGCTAAAACATTCAAGTGGCGCAGCGACGGCCCGATACGCTCTTACTTTATGCAGCATATTGTGGGTGAATATTTTGCAGGCCGTTTTGACCGCGAAGGCGAGACGCTGATGATGGTGCATGGCAATATCAACCACGCCATTGCACCTGCATTTGTTGAGCGCATCCAGCGCATAGGCGAAGATTTTTCTAAGCAGCATTTGGCTGACCAGAAGATTGACGAGAAACACCGCGACGGATTTACGATGATTGTGGGCTTTAGGCGCTGGGAATTTTCGGCTTTTACGGGGTTGCGACGCAAAGCCAGTTGATTTACAGTACTACTAAATTAATAGCTGCTTGAGCAGGATTTACTTGGGTTAGAGGCTTGAAAGTCATAATATTTATGCCTTTCAAGCCCTGCATACATATCAATCTGCCGTAATCTTTCGCTCTGTAATAATCGCTTTCCATTTGTCGTTGTCCGCTTTGACCACTTGTGCAAAACGTGCTGCGCTACCGCCCGTAGGCTCGGCGCCCAGCCGCGCAAAACGTTCTTTTACATCGGCATCGGCCAACGCTGCGTTGAGCGCGGTGTTAATTCGCTGCACAATGTCGGCGTTTAAACCCTTGGGGCCGTACAGGCCAAACCAGGTGGTAGATTCAAATCCGGGCAGCACTTCAGCCACAGCAGGCAAGTCTGCCGCCAGCGTAGTGCGCGCCGCGCTGGTCACAGCCAGTGCGCGCAGCTTGCCGTCTTTGACATGCGGCAACCCAGTGACCAACGAATCAAACAAAACATCGACCTTGCCGCTGACTAAATCTGGTATGGCCAGCGCCGTGCCGCGGTAGGGAATGTGCAGCATATACACATTGGCCATGGCTTTGAACAGCTCAGTAGTTAGGTGCACGATGGTGCCGTTACCGCTGGAAGCGTAGTTCAGCTTGCCGGGGTGTAGTTTGGCGTAGTCGATCAGTTCGCGCACGCTTTTGGCAGGCGATGTGTTGGGTACCAGCACCACATTGGGCGATGTGGCTACATAGCCCAGTGGGGTAAAGTCGGCCACGGCATCGTAGGGAATTTTGGGGTTGATGGCTGGGCCAATGCTGTGGGTGCTGGACGTTGCCAGCAGCAAGGTGTAGCCGTCCGCCACCGACTTGGCGGCAGCGTCTGAGCCAATCGTGCCGCCCGCGCCAGGGCGGTTGTCGACAATCAAAGGTTGTCCGAGTTTTTCGCCCAGCTTGATGGACAGCGCACGCGCCAAAATGTCGGTAGCGCCGCCTGCAGGGAACGGCACGATCAAGCGGATAGGCTTGCTAGGGTAGGTTTGCGCCAGTGCGGGTGCAGCGATAAACAGTGCAAATGGCGCAAGCGCCACAGACAAAGGAACGATCAGGGCAAGTTGGCGGCGTTTCATGCAGCATTATGAATAGAAAACGGCAACCGAAGTTGCCGTTTTCACTACACACTTACAATTTAAGCGCTAGATTACTCTTCGACAAAAGCTTCTTCACGTTTGTTTTTAACCGCAGGCAGTAGCACGATCACCAGTAGCAATGCGGCCACCGCTAACAAGCTGGCAGACAGGCCGCGGGTTACAAACACGCTCCAGTCGCCGCGCGACAGCAGTAATGCGCGGCGCAAGTTTTCTTCCATCATCGGGCCCAAGATAAAGCCCAACAGCAACGGTGCGGGCTCACAGCCCAGCTTGGCGAACAAATAGCCAACAAAACCAAACGCTGCGACTAGCCAAATATCAAACGTATTGTTATTGGTAGAGTACACGCCAATAGCGCAGAAAAGCACAATCGCTGGGAACATGAACTTGTACGGGACCGTCAACAATTTAATCCACATGCCAATCAGCGGCAAATTCAAAATCACAAGCATCAAATTGCCAATCCACATCGACGCGATCAATCCCCAGAACAACTCTGGATTGCTGGTCATTACCTGTGGGCCGGGCTGAATATTGTGGATCGTCATGGCACCCACCATCAGCGCCATCACAGCGTTAGGCGGAATACCCAAAGTTAGCAACGGAATGAACGAGGTTTGCGCACCTGCGTTGTTCGCCGACTCTGGGCCTGCGACACCGCGAATATTGCCTTTACCGAAAGCAATTTCACCCGCCTTGAGAGGGATTTTTTTCTCTAGCGTGTAAGCAGCAAACGATGCCAACAAAGCACCACCACCGGGCAAAATACCCAAGATTGAACCCAGTGCCGTGCCGCGCAATACAGCGGGTAGCATGGCTTTAAAGTCAGTTTTAGTAGGCCATAAGCCTTGCACACTGGCAGTAAAGACTTCACGGTCGTCCTCAGGCTGTGCTAGGTTGGTGATGATCTCGCCATAGCCAAACACACCCATAGCAATCACCACAAAGCCAATACCATCGGTCAGCTCAGGAATATCAAAGCTGTAGCGTGCCACACCAGAGTTCACATCAGTGCCGACCAAGCCTAACAATAAGCCCAAAAGAATCATCGAGATCGCCTTGAGCAAAGAACCCGAGGCCAACACTACAGCGCCTACCAAGCCTAAGATCATTAGCGAAAAATATTCAGCCGGACCAAATTTAAAAGCCAGCTCTGTCAACGGTGCAGCAAACGCAGCCAAAATCAAAGTACCCACGCACCCTGCGAAGAACGAGCCTAATCCTGCAGCAGCCAGCGCAGGCCCCGCTCGACCCTGCCGGGCCATTTGGTAGCCGTCGATACAGGTCACTACCGAGGAGGATTCACCGGGCAAGTTGACCAAAATTGCTGTAGTAGAGCCGCCATATTGCGCGCCGTAGTAAATACCCGCCAGCATGATCAGCGCGGCAATAGGAGGCAGCGCATACGTGGCGGGCAACAGCATAGCAATCGTGGCCACCGGACCAATGCCGGGCAACACGCCAATCAGCGTGCCTAAAATGCAGCCAATAAAAGCGTACATGAGGTTTTGCGCTGTAAATGCTACGCCAAAACCAATGGAAAGGTTGTTGATTAAATCCATTTTTATTCTCCGCTTAACCTACTAAGAAGGCAGGCCATACCGTGATCTGCAATTTAAGCAGCACAATAAAGGCTAGGTAGCTACCCACCGCTAGTACAGTAGCCAAGATCAAAACTTCTTTCATCTTGACCTTGCCATCAGCAAAACTCGAAATGATCGTTAATGCGTAGATGGCTGCGATCATGCCCATAGCAGGTAATTTGATAGACGGTAGACCCCCTAACAACACGCCAAAAGCCAAGTTAGCGCTCAAAATAAAAAATAAAGGTTTCCAAGCCCATTTGCCGATTTTTTCCCCATCGGCAGTAGCAACTGTCAGTGATTTAAACATGACTACTGAACCCAGCATTGCCAGCAAAATACCCAGCATGCGCGGGAAATACCCTGGCCCCATGCGGGCACCGTCACCCATGCCGTAACTGTAGGCACCAATGGCAAATGACATGCCGATACCCATAAACATCAGGCCCGAGAAGAAGTCTTTTTGACTTTTAATATTCACAAGTTGCTCCATCAAAACTATTGATGGGCGATTGTGGCCCGGCAAGCGCATGCCCTTGCTGTGGATTCCACTTACAACCCTAGTGAAAACCCTAGTCAATAAGGCGCAGTTTCTACGCCATTGGCGGCGTGGCCGTCAGCACTTCTTCCAGCGTGGTGATGCCTTCGGCCACGCGCAGCGCACCGGCTAGGCGCAGGGGCCGCATGCCGTCGGCCACGGCTTGGCGGCGTATGGCGTCGATGCTGGGTTCTTTGTTAACCTGGGCTTTGAACAGCTCGCTGGTAGTGAGCAATTCATAAATACCCATGCGCCCCATAAACCCCGTCATGCGGCAGTCCACACAGCCCACGGGTTTGTACGGATGGTAGCCGCCATTGATTTTCCACGGCTTGATGATCTCGTTAACCGCCTCGCGGTTAGCATCGGGGTCGGGTTGCTTGCACAGCTTGCACAGCGTGCGCACCAGGCGCTGCGCCAGCACGCCCAGCACGGTAGCGTTTAACAAATACGGCGGTATGCCCAGCTCCATCATTCGGGTGATGGCGCTGGGTGCATCATTAGTGTGCAAGGTGCTAAATACCAAGTGGCCCGTTAGCGCGGCTTGCACGGCCATGTCGGCGGTGGCCAAGTCGCGGATCTCACCCACCATGATCACGTCGGGGTCTTGCCGCATCAGCGCGCGCAGGCCTTCGGTAAAACCAAAGTCTAGCTGCGGCTGCGCCTGCGTTTGGTTAAACGCAGGCTCGATCATCTCGATCGGGTCTTCGATAGTGCTGACGTTCACCTCTTCGGTGGCTACACGTTTGAGCGTAGAGTACAGCGTAGTAGTTTTGCCCGACCCCGTAGGCCCGGTGACCAAAATAATGCCGTAGGGCCGCTTGACCAGCGCTTCCCAGCGGGTAGCGTCATGCTGGCTAAAGCCTAGGCCGTCCAAATCTTTAACGGTGGTGTCAGGGTCAAAAATACGCATCACCATCTTCTCGCCAAAGGCAGTAGGCAAGGTTGACAAGCGCATTTCTATCTCGTCGCCGCGCGGGTTACGGGTTTTGATACGGCCATCTTGCGGGCGGCGCTTCTCAACTACGTCCATGCGGCCCAGCAGCTTGATGCGCGCCAGCATGGCGTTCATCACGCCGGGGGGCAGCTGGTACACGGGGTGCAAAATACCGTCAATACGAAAGCGAATCACGCCTTGCTCGCGCCGAGGTTCTAAATGGATGTCGCTGGCGCGCTGGTCAAAAGCGTATTGCCACAACCAGTCCACCACTTGCACGACGCCTTGGTCGTTAGCGTCCAGTGCCTTGGCAGATTTGCCCAGCTCTACCAGTTGTTCAAAACTAGCAGCACCAGAGCTACCGCCTGATTTAACTGCTGCACGCACTGATTTAGCCAGAGCAAAAAATTCTGCGGTGTAGCGGTGAATGTCTTGCGGATTGGCCACCACCATGCGCACGCTACGGCGCGCTTGGCGTTCTACCTCGCCCATCCAGTCGTTGATAAACGGTTGCGATGTAGCCACCACCACTTCGGTAGGTGTCACTTGTACAGGTAGCACGCCATGGCGCTCGGCGTAGTAGGCGCTCATGGTGTCGGCTACTTTGCCCACGTCTACCCGCAGCGGGTCAATGCGCAAATAATCTAGCCCTGCTTTTTGCGCGAGGTATTGGGTCAGCGTTTCAATATCTAGCGGCTTGCCGTCAGAGGCGCGCGTCATGGCTACGCTGGCCAAGCGTACCAAAGGGTGCTGCGCACTCTCGGCCTGTGAACAGCGGGCTACGGTGCGGCGCGCTTCTTCTAGCGTGATGACGCCGTCGGCGCTAAGCCAATCTACCAATTTGCGCCAATCCACAGGGCCCATGAAAGGGCCCGGGGATTTAACAGCGGGGGTAGGTTTTTTGGTTACAGCGTTCATGGGCGTTTACTGACATTCATGGGCCTTCGTAGGCGTTCACATCACAGGCTTAAAAATGCGCAACCATTTGTGTGCAGGCAAGCCAAAGCGAGTGTGGATGATTTCGGCATTTTCGGCAAGTTTAGCGCGCGGCTCGCTGCGTGGGCTGCGGTGCGCCAGCACAATGGCATTGCCCTCTGTAGTGGGTTTGAAAGCCCACACATTGTCTTTGCCAAATGCTTTGCAAATTTTTTCCACACTCTTCTCGTAGCTGGCCATGCGGCCAAACAGGTTAACGGTCATCACGCCGTATTCGGTCAAACTTAAACGGCAGTCTTTGTAGAAAGCCAAGCTGTCCAGCACGGGCGCTGCAGCGTCGTGGTCGTACAGGTCTACTTGCAGGGCGTCTACCGTATCTTTGCGTGCAGTCTTGGCAATCTCTAGCCCGGCATCGGCCAGTACCACGGTGAGGCGCGCATCGTTTTCGGGCAGCTTAAACCATGCTTTGCAGGCCGACACCACATCAGGATTAATCTCCACCGCCGTCACGCGGCAGCGCACATGCTTATAGCAAAATTTAGTCAGTGCAGCCGACCCTAAGCCCAGCTGCATAGTGTGCAGGCTACCCAAGTCGCGCAAGTCGGCCCACAACAGCCACGCCATCATGCGCTGCACGTAGTCCAGCTCGATAGCAAACGGTTTTTTTATCTCCATGCTGCCTTGCACCCACTCGGTACCCAGGTGCAGATAGCGCACGCCATCTAGTTCTGACGTGCTGACTTCGGGTAACTCGTTGTTCATACCAAATATTTTTCTAAAGCTTCACGCCAAACTTCTAATTTACGCTCAAAACTCCAGCTGGCATGCGCAGGGCTGCTAGATGGTAATCTGTACACGGGTAGCCCCAATGGCGCAGTATGTTTAGCGTGCTTGTAACTTTCGCCACCATTATGGGCGATGGCTTGTAGCTGTGGGCAGCGCGTGCGCAGCGAAGCCAAGTCATTCAGTTGGGCATGTTGGATGGCACTGTCTAGACTACCTTCGCGCTCGCACGCGGCGTACACGTCCCACAAGCCTACGCCATGGTCTAATAGGTTATTACTATTAATTTCATAGCTGCTTGAGCAGTAATTATAGGCTTCAGAGGCATAAATGACATTAAATATAAGCCGCCAGAACTGGTTATGCTTATGCCCGTAGTACTGCTGCGCTTGCAATGACCGCACTCCCGGAAAGCTGCCCAGCACCACCACGCGCGTGTCGTGGCGCAGCAAAGGCGCTAGGCCGTGCAGCACAGCACTCATGCTTTGGTCACGCCTTGGCTTTGTCAGCCTCGGTGGTAAAAGAATCCGCGTAGAACTCATCCGCCGGCAAACCGCACTTTGCGGTGTAGTCGGCCAGGGCAGAGTCAATCACAATCGGCGCGCCGCAGGCATACACTTGGTACCCACTTAAATCGGGCAGGTCTTGCATTACAGCTTGGTGGACAAAACCGGTGCGGCCAGTCCATGCATCCTCTGCCGTGGCGTTAGAGATGACGGGGATGTAAGTCAGGTGGGGCATTTCAGCCACTTTGGCCATCACCCAGTCGTGCATGTACAGGTCTTCGGGACGGCGGCCACCCCAGTACAGCGTGGCGGGGCGCGTGATGTTTTTAAACTGCATGTGCTCGATCAGCGCTTTGATAGGTGCAAAGCCGGTGCCCGACGCCAGCAGCACCATGGGCTTGTCTGAATCGCGCAAATAAAAGCTGCCAAACGGCCCCTCGATGCGCAAAATTTCTTTGTCTTTCATCGCGCCAAATACATGGTCTGTAAATTTGCCACCGGGCATGTGGCGTATGTGCAGGTCAATCGTGGGTGAGCCTTGCACTAGCGTGTGCGGTGCGTTGGCCATGCTGTAGCTGCGGCGCGCGCCGTCGCGCAGCAAGAACTCTACATACTGGCCCGCATGAAACTGCATCACGTCGTTAGCGGGCAATTGCAGTTTCACCAGCATCACATCGTGCGATTTTTTCTCTAGCAGCGTCACGCGCGACGGCATTTTTTTGATCGGCATGGCACCGGCTTCGGTCACTTGGCGGCTCTCGAGCACCACGTCGCTGTGCGGCACTCCGCAGCAGGTCAATACAAAGCCATTGGCTTCTTCTGCCACACTCAGTGCTTTGCTTTGGTGGGGGCCGTGCACTACGGTGCCGGATATTTTTTTGCATTTGCAGCTGCCGCAAGCGCCGTCTTTGCAGCCGTAAGGCATGCCGATGCCTTGGGCAATGCCGGCGGCCAAAATAGCCTGGTCAGGGTTAACAGTAAAGCTGCGGCCACTGGGCTGCACGGTGACGGTAAATGCCATGGGATAGGTTTCCTGAAACAAATGCGCTGTTTTTAAATCGCTGTAGGTCGCTCTGGCTTGGTATGCTTAGACCTTAATAATTCAGCAGAGTGTATTTTGCCTTCAAATCAATCCCCTTTAGGCGCACTGCCCAGGCGCTTTCGCCAACCCCGCTTGCTGATTGTGGGCTGCGGCGACGTAGGCCTGCGTGTGGCGCGCGCCTTGCCCAAGGCGGTGCGCATCTTGGCACTTACCTCGTCGCCTAAACGCATGCCAGAGCTACGTGCTGCAGGCATCACCCCTTTAGTGGGTAATTTAGACCATCCTGCCAGCTTAGCCCGCATAGCTGGCCTGGCCACACGGGTGCTGCATTTGGCCCCACCGCCCACTGACAACCAGGCACAGTGGTGGCGCGACCCGCGCACGCAACGCCTAGTGCAAACCTTAAGACGCCGCAGCTTGCCCACCAGCCTGGTGTATGGCTCCACCAGCGGCGTTTACGGCGATTGCGGTGGCGACTGGGTGAGCGAGTCGCGCCCTGTGGCACCCCATACCCCACGCGCCCAGCGCCGGGTAGACGCCGAACAGTCAGTGCGCCTGCTAGGCCGTACAGGGGTGCGCACCAGCATTTTGCGCATTCCCGGCATCTACGCGCAAGACCGCGACGGCGGCACGCCGCGCACGCGCCTGGGCAAAGGCACGCCTGTGCTGCATGCGCAAGACGATGTGTACACCAACCATATCCATGCCAACGATTTAGCGCGTGCCTGCATTGCCGCGCTGTGGCGCGGTAGGCCCCAGCGCGTGGTCAACGTAAGTGATGACAGTCAATTAAAAATGGGCGATTATTTTGACCAAGCCGCTGATTTATATGGCCTGCCCCGCCCTCCCCGCGTAGCGCGTAGCACCGCGCAAGACCAGCTGCCACTGATGCTGCTGAGCTTTATGAGCGAATCGCGCCGCCTAGTAAATACCCGCATGCGCACTGAGCTACGCGTGACACTGCGCTACCCTACTACGCTGGACGGGCTGCGTTAAAGCGCAGTTTTTGCTAGAGGTGCGTCCCTAAAACGCTGTTTTTACGGGTGAATACTGTGCTGCGTGTACGCAGCGCCTGCGATACTTGTTTTGTATAGTTTCATGCGTACACAGCTAGCGGCATTTTTTAGCTAGCCATAAAAACAGTTTCATTCGGGAATAAAAAATGTTTGACTACATCATCATCGGCGCCGGATCAGCAGGCAGCGTACTGGCTAGCCGCTTGACTGAAGATCCTTCTGTCAAAGTTTGCTTGCTAGAAGCTGGCCCGGTAGATAAATCGGTGCTAATCCACTGCCCCGCAGGCTTGGCGGTGATGGCGCAAATGGGCAACGGCAACTGGCGCTTTGAAACGACGCCGCAAGCTGGCTTGAATGGCCGCAAAGGCTACCAGCCGCGCGGCAAAGTGCTGGGGGGCAGCAGCTCGATCAACGCGATGTGTTATATCCGCGGCCAAACCACCGACTACGACCACTGGGCGGCAGAAGGCAATGCGGGCTGGGGCTGGAACGACCTGCTGCCCTACTTTAAAAGCTCAGAGACTAACGAGCGGCAAGCGGGCAGCGAGTTTGCCCAATGGCACGGCACCAGCGGCCCATTGAACGTGATGGACCTGCGCAGCCCCAACCGCTTTGGCCCCAGCTTTATCGAAGCAGGCGTGCAAGCAGGCTACCCGCGCAACCCTGATTTTAACGGCGCTACGCAAGAAGGCGTGGGCATGTACCAAGTAACCCATAAAGGCGGCGAACGCTGGAGCGCGGCCAAAGGTTACCTCACCCCCAACCTGTCACGCAGCAATTTGCAGGTCATCACCAACGCGTTCACCACCAAAATTATTTTTGAAGGCCAACGCGCAGTGGGCGTAGCCTACACGCAAGGCGGTCAAACGCGCGAGGTACATGCTACGCGCGAGGTGCTGCTGTGCGCAGGCGCGCTACAAAGCCCGCAGCTGCTGATGGCCTCGGGCGTGGGGCCTGCAGACCATTTGCAAAAATTGGGTATTCCTGTAGTGCGTGCCAGCAGCGGCGTGGGCCAAAATCTGCACGACCACCCTGATATCGTGCAAGTGGTAGACGCACCCAAGCTAACCGACTTGTTCGGTGTGTCGCCCACTGGCATGTGGCATGCGCTGCAAGGCATCATGCAATGGCGCAAAGAGCGCACCGGCATATTAACCAGCAACTTTGCCGAAGCGGGTGGTTTTATCAAAAGCCAGCCTAGCGAGGCTACGCCCGATTTGCAATTGCATTTTGTAGTGGGTAAGCTAATAGACCATGGCCGCAAACCTACACTGGGTCACGGATATTCATGCCATTTGTGTTTGCTGCAGCCCAAGAGCCGAGGCAGCGTACGCTTGGCTAGCAGCAACATGACGGTTGATCCGCTGATTGATCCGAACTTTCTATCGCACCCCGACGACATGGCCCGCATGGTGCGCGGCTTCAAACAAATGCGCGCTATCTTGCAGTCACCCGCGCTTAGCCAGTACGGCGGCCGTGAGCTAGACACTACGGCCAAGGCGGTAAGCGATGCGCAAATTGAAGCGGTGATCCGCGACAAGGCTGACACGATTTACCACCCTGTAGGCTCCGTGCGTATGGGCCCTAACGACAGCGACCCAGTAGATGCACAACTGCGCGTGAAGGGTGTGCAAGGTTTGCGCGTTGTCGACGCCTCCATCATGCCGCGCATCGTCAGCGGCAACACCAATGCACCGACGATTGTGATTGCCGAAAAAGCGGCCGACATGATTCGTGCAGTGCGTTAAATCTTATGCCATTGGTTTGTTTGACGCGTTGCGTAGTAGTGTCTGATCGATACCGTTTGCTATTTATTGCATAGCTGGTTGAGCAGGATTTACCTGGGTTACTGGGCTATTTTATTGTTGAAAATGCCGCTTGAAGTGGTTTCTAGGGTACCTTTTTTGTTTCGCGTTGACTAGGTCGTTGTTCTAGCACGCGCCCCGCTGTGGCGTAGCCCTATCGCCACCCGAACCCCGGGCCTTCGGCAAGCATCTGCGGTACTCGCTTCGGGGGAAATTTAGAAACTCGCGCAAGCGCTCAGACATCTAAATTTCTAATCCCCTGCGCTCCGTTCCTCGAGCCCGGGGCTCGAATCGGTGGCGATAGGGCTACGCCACAGCCGGTCGCTTGTAGTAGGCTGGGGTTTCGCTCGGTGATGGTCACTGTCAGTGAGGTTGCTACACAGCTGCCCGCTACCCCGCTGCCCGTCCGCCCTGCTACCCGACTGCCAGCGACCACACCAGTGGAGCGCAGCAACGTCCGGTATACCTATGACAAACAATAAAGGGCCGCTAGGTACATTGGGCATGGGCATACCGTGCGGTGCTATGTGACCGCTAGGTACTAGGACAGCAAAAGGCCCGCCAGACAACTACCGCGTGTACCCCTCGCACACCCCTGAATTGGAGCGGCCTTTACACTCCCGCATGAGACGTCTTTCACGTTCTCGCGTGCTCTCAGCCGAACCATCATGAAAGCTCACGCCCCTAACAGTAGTTTTCTTAGCCTTAGCAGTCTTTCGCGGTTTGGGCGAGCCAGTGGAATTTTTAGCGCTGATTGCCACCGTGCCGCTCAAGAGGGCAATGGGTGCATGCAGCCCCAGCTGCGCAGACGCTGCAAAGCTGGCGCACGCCAAGCTAAGCGCACATGCGCTGTATTTTATGAATCGCATATTAATCCCGCCTTTAAAAGTGAATACCACGCATCATCTGCTGCATGGCCACGGCCTCAGCAGACAGCTGCGGTTTGGCTGACTTATCGCCCTTCGCAGCCGATGAATCTGGGAACATGCGAAAGCTGGTGTTCATCACAATTTGCATGATCTTAGGGAACAAGGCATGCAGCACTTGGCCGGTGATGCCCAAGCGGGTGGCGATGCGCACGGTTTTGTAAATGCAAGCACCGGCCACCATGTCGGCAGCTTCTTCAGGCGACAAGGTGGGCACGTTTTTATAAATATTGGTCGGCGCAATCATCGGCGTACGCACCAGCGGCATGTTGATGGTGGTAAAACTAATACCTTGGTCGCTGTATTCGCTGCTGGCGCAGCGTGTCCATGCGTCTAGCGCAGCTTTGGAGGCTACGTAAGCGCTAAAACGCGGCGCGTTGGTCAGCACACCAATGGAGCTAATGTTAACGATGTGTCCCTTCTTTTTAGCCGTCATCGCGGGTAGCAGGCCCATGGTCACGCGGATGCAGCCAAAGTAATTGAGTTGCATGGTGCGCTCAAAGTCGTGAAAGCGGTCGTAGCTGTTTTCAATCGCACGGCGAATCGAGCGGCCTGCGTTGTTGATGAGGTAATCCACGCCGCCGTGGTTGGCCAGCAGCAGTTTGACGAATCGATCGCAGTCGGTCATGTCGGCAATGTCAGCGGCATAGCATACAAAGCTGTAGCCTTTGGCTTTGGCTTCTTTTTGCGCTTCGTCCAGCTTGTCTTGATCTCGGCCGCAAATGATGGTGATCGCTCCTGCCTCAGCAAACTTGTGCGCACTGGCTAGGCCAATGCCGGATGACCCGCCAGTGATGAGCACCACTTTGCCCTGCACAGTGCCTTTGAGCGAGCGGTCAATAAACAAATCGGGGTCGAGGTGACGCTCCCAGTAGTCCCACAGGCGCCAAGCGTAGTCTTTTAGGTGCGGGCACTCAATATTGGAGCCCTTCAAAATTAAATCCAAATCGCGGCGGTCAAAACGCGTGGGGTAGTTGATGAAGGTCAGCATGTCCTCGGGCATGCCCAGGTCCTTCATCACCGCAGCTTTCACACGGCGCACGGGCTTGACCGACATCAGCGTTTTGGTCACGCTCTTGGGGATAAAGCCTAGCAGCGCGGCATTGACGAACAAATTGAACTTAGGTGCGTGGCCTGCTTTGCTGAAAATATCCAGCACGTCACCTACACGGTAGCCTTCAGAGTCGACTAAGTGAAAGCACTTTTTAGCAATGGCGGTTTTGTGCGAAATGTAGTCCAAGCAGTTGACCACAAAATCCACTGGCACGATGTTCACGCGCCCACCTTCTAGGCCAATCATGGGCATCCACGGCGGCAGCAGCTGGCGCATGCGCTGAATGGCTTTGAAGAAGTAGTAGGGCCCGTCAATCTTGTCCATCTCGCCGGTTTGGCTATCGCCCACCACCATGGCGGGGCGGTACACCGTCCATGCGCCTTTGTATTCTTTGCGCACGATCTTCTCAGACTCGTGCTTGGTGCGAAAGTACGGGTGCTCGTAGTTTTCGGCTTCGTCAAACATGTCCTCGCGGAACACGCCTTCGTACAGGCCCGCTGCCGCAATGCTGGAGACATGGTGAAAGTGCCCTGCGTCAATCGCCTTGGCAAACTCCACCGTGTTGCGGGTGCCGTCGATGTTGACGGCCACTTGGCTTTCTTCGTCAGCGCTCAGGTCGTACACGGCTGCTAAATGGTGAAAATGGTCGATCTGGCCTTTGAGCTTTTTGATATCGTCAGCCGACACGCCCAGTTTTTTAGCGGTTAAATCGCCATACACAGGCACGGCGCGGGCTGCAGTCACACCCCAATAGTCACGCAAGCCAGCAACCTTTTTTTCGCTTTCTTTGCGGATTAAAAAATGCACCACCGCACCTTTGCGCTCCAATAGTTTTTTAACCAATCGTTTGCCAATAAACCCCGTAGCGCCCGTGACGAAATACTGCATGCTGTGCTCCTGGAAACCGTGTTGTAGATAAAAATACTTAAAACACTATTGTGCACAAAGCCAGTGACAGGGCAATTGCGCGTAAACCCGAGCGCCGCATAGACCGCTGCCACTACAATTTTAGAAGCTTGCACCTAATATGAGTGCAATCTTCAGATTACAGTGGCAATAAAGCACAGCCAATCCCGCCGTGCCATTGGATCTCACCTAGACTTAACGGAGTATTACCATGGTTAAAAAAATCAACAAAGCTGCTGCCCCTAAATCAACGTCTACAGCGTCAGATATGGCCAGCACTATCAAAGAATCTGCACAGCAAATTTGGCTGGCAGGGCTAGGGTCTTTTTCCAAAGCACAGGGCGAAGGCGGCAAAGTGTTTGAAACTTTAGTCAAAGAAGGCCTGACCATTCAGCGCAAAACCCAAGCCGCTGCGGAAGAAAAAATCTCCGAAGCTACCAACAAAATGGCCGGTATGGCCAACGACATCACCAGCAAAGCCACCAGCAAATGGGGCAAACTGGAAGATATTTTTGAAGAGCGCGTCGCCAAAGCATTGAACAAACTGGGTGTGCCCTCCGCCAAAGACGTGGACGCTCTGATTGCCCGCATCGACGAGCTAAATAAAGCCGTTGCCAAGATGGGCAGCAAAACACCTGCGGACAAACCTGCCAACAAGCCAGTGGCCAAAACAGCCAAAGCCGTCGCTAAAAAAGTAGCCCGCAAACCCGCTGCTAAAAAGCGGGTTGCACGCAAGGTAGCATAAGTAACGCATTGCTTGCGCAGAATTCACCCTTGCACAGCACAGCACAGCAACCTTAAGGCGCTTTGTGCGCCTTTTTTATGAGTTTTTATACGCGTTTTAGTAGTCTAGGCCCGTAAAGTACTGCTCAAGCAGCTATTATTTTTATAGTACATAAGAAATTAATTGTCCTCGTATATCTCTATTATTCATGCCTAAGCCTGCCTCACGACCCTTGCAACCCTTGCCCCAACAACATAGCCCACCGCTTAAACGCAAGGGCACGCGCCGCCCCCGCATAGCGCTGGCCATGGCTGGTGGTGGCCCACTAGGTGCCATCTACGAAATAGGCGCACTGTGCGCGCTAAACGAGGCTTTAGACGGTATTTCTTTTACAGACCTAGACCATTATGTAGGCGTGTCTGCAGGCAGCTTTATTGCGTCGGCTTTGGCCAATGGCATGGAACCACACCAACTGTGCCGCAGCTTTATTGACAATGACCAGCCCGCAGTAAACAGTGCAGACGCCTCTGACAGGTTTGATCCCGCTTGGCTTATGCGCCCCGCCGCAGGAGAATTTGTGCGCCGTAGCATCATGTTGCCGGGCTTGCTAGCGTCTGCCGTATGGCGCGCCACGGTGCAACGCAAGTCGCTGGTCAGCGCGCTAGAGCTGCTGGGCCCTGCGCTGCCCACCGGTATTTTTACCGGCGATGAGATGAACCGCCAGTTGGCGATCATGTTCAGTCAACCTGGGCGTACTAATGATTTTCGCCAGCTTAAAAGCCGCTTGACTTTGGTGGCTACCAACCTCAACAGTGGCGAGTCTGCCCTCTTTGGCCAGCCCGGCTGGGACACGGTGCCTATCTCGCGCGCGGTACAGGCCAGCGCAGCCCTGCCAGGGCTGTTTCCGCCAGTAGAGATTGACAATCAATACTACGTGGACGGCGCACTTAAAAAAACCTTGCATGCCACGGTAGCTTTGGAAGAAGGCGTCGACCTGCTGCTGTGCCTGAACCCGCTGGTACCCTTTGACGCTACCCGCACCATGCCATCGGTGATGCAGCGCGGCTTGTCGCCCGAGCGCCAGCGCATCCCGAGCATCGTAGACGGCGGCTTACCCAGTGTACTAAGCCAAACCTTTCGCAGCATGATCCACTCGCGCATGGAGCTGGGCATGAAGCACTACGAGCGCAGCTACCCTGATACCGACATCATCTTGATCGAGCCCGATAACCGTGACCCCGAGATGTACTTGGCCAACACCTTCAGCTACAGCCAGCGCCGGGCCTTGGCAGAGCACGCTTACCAGCAAACCCGCCACATGCTGCGCAGCAACAAAACTACGCTGTCGCGCAAACTAGGCAAGCATGGCATCAGCATCAACGCCGATGTACTGAACGATCCTAAACGCCAATTGGTGCAGCCCGTGCCACCGACTAGCCGCTTAGGTCGGGCTATTGTGAATTTGCAAGAAGTGATGAACGACCTGGAAAATTTCTTGCTAAAGGGCGCAGCGCAGTCGGGCGTATAAAAGACCAGACTTACGCGCCTTGTGGGCCAACTTCGGTTAGAGTGCAAGTTCTGGTCAAGTCAGCCACAGCTGCCTGACATCACAGCAACCCACGAGGATTGTCATGGCAAAAAAAGCACCGCGCCGCACCGCAGAACGCATACTAGAAGTTACGCTAGAGTTGTTTAATCGCTTTGGCGAGCCTAATGTATCCACCACCTTGATATCGGCTGAGCTGAGCATCAGCCCGGGCAACTTGTACTACCACTACCCAGCCAAAGACGAACTGATCAACAGCCTGTTTGATAAATACGAGCGATCCTTGAGCGAACTGCTCAATGCCAGCGACGGTGTACGCGATGTGGAAGATGCCTGGTTTTTTATGCACAGCTTGTTTGAGTTGATATGGCAATACCGCTTTTTGTACCGCGACTTGAATGACCTGCTGTCTAAAAATCGCCGCTTGGAAACCCACTTTCAATGGGTGCTGAAAAACAAAACCCGCAGTGTAAGGGCCATGCTGGACGCCATGAGCCGCAGTGGCGCCATTACCATTGATTCACGCGAAGTAGAGGCTACGGCTACCTCGATGGTGGTGGTGCTTACCTACTGGCTTAGCTTCGAATATGTGCGCGATCCACGCAAAGCACTAGAACCCGAAAGCGCAGGGGCCGCCTTGATGCGGGGCGCGCAACATGTGCTCAATTTACTGGTGCCCTACTTGGAGGCAGGCCAACGCCAACATTTGCTAGGCTTGGTGAATGTGTACAGCGCTAAAGTTGCAACCGCAGTGCCTGCTGTTTAAGGCTAAGTGAGCAGCAGTTTTCAGCTTGTCTTGTTCAAATCCACCGTTACCGCGAGTGGTACGTCCACTAATGTTTCGTAATGTGCCACCACAAAGGCCCGCTCACTTTGTTCAGCGGCAGCTTGCAATTGCTGCGTGACATAGCGAATAGAAGGTTTGTCTAGCGCAGCAAATGGATCGTCTAGCAAAGTTAGCGCCGCGCCCGAAGCAAAAGCCGCTGCCAGCCATACTTTGCGTTTGGTCCCTGTGGACAGCATGTATATGGATTTATCCACATGAGGCTGCAATGACAGGCCTGTGACTAAGTCTTGCAAAGCTGCCGCGTTCCAATTCGGGTATTGCAATTGCACTTGTGCAAAATAGTCGGCAGGAGTGATGGCGTCAAACGCCTCGGTGCGCGGATCAATCCAAAACACTTGCTGTTGATAGGCTTGGGCATCGCATGCCAAATCAGCATTGTGAATTTTTAGCTGACCAGAGTTTGCAGCGAGATCGCCTGCCAAGATCCTGAGTAAAGTAGTTTTTCCACTGCCCTCATCGCCCAAGACCAAGCTCACGCCTGCAGGCAAACGCAGCGACAGTGCGCGCACAACCGTGCATCCTGAATAACCAAAGCACAGGGCATCAGCCTGCAAAATATAGAGGAAATTCATACTACTATGTTCAATAATTACAATGGTTATTACAAGGTGTATGAGCATTGTAGATACCATGTCTAGACGTATCACCCATCCTGGTACCTAGTCCAGCACTTATCGCACTTACTACACCACTCCCATGCTCGATTCTGAATCTACTGCCCGCACAGCATGGCCTGCTATCGCTTTGCTATACCTAGCGGGCGCACTGGCGGCTTTGCAATATGCCAAAGTACCACTGATGTTGCCCAGCTTGCTGCTGCAAACGCCCATGAGCACTGTGCAGCAGGCACTTGTGTTGTCGATCATTGGCATCGTAGGCGCTATTGCCGGCACCTTTGCTGGAGCCGTGTGCCAAGCCGCTGGACTGCGTCGCACTTTAGTATTTGGTTTAGCAGTAGGCGCCGCAGGCGCATTGCTGCCACTGGCAGCCAGCGCCTACCCCATGCTGTTGCTGGCACGCGGCATAGAAAGCGCGGCGCATATGGCCATTGTGGTGTCGGTGCCCACACTGATGCTGTCTTTATGTAGCCCTGTAGACCGCCCCAGAGTCATGGCGATGTGGAGCTGCTACTTCACCATTACTTTCATCAGCGCAGCCTTCGTAGCGCCCATGGTGCTGCGTGCTGCAGGATGGCAAGGTATGGCTGTTCTTCACGCTTTGTTGATGGTCGTAGTGGGGCTACTGTGCTGGCGTTTGCCGCATACCGATGCGCAGCCTAGTGCGCGCCAAAGACTATCTACACAACATATTTTGAAAGCGCAGTTTCGCTTGTTAGGCCAAGGTAAACTGCTGGCCGTGCCGGCCACCTTCTTTGGCTACACCTTGCTGTTTGTAGCGCTGGTCAGCGTGCTGCCGCGCTGGCTGTCGTCCACGCCCGCGCAGGCAACGCAACTGGCCATGGCATTGCCTTGCGCATCGTTGGTGGGCACACTGCTGTCCATGGCGATGCTGAGTCGGGGCATCGCTGGCTACCGCATCGTAGCGTGGTCAGCGCTGGGCATTATCTTGACAGGTGCTGGTTTGATGCCTTTACCGGCGCAGGGCTGGTCAACGCTGGGCGTGGTATTTATCACTTTTATCTTGCTGGGCACACTACCTGCTGGGGTTATCAGCTCTATTCCCGCACTGTTCAGCCCGGGCGACGCCGACATCACTTTGGTCAATGGCGGTTTGGTGCAGTTTGGCAATTTGGGCAATTTTGTTGGCTCGCCTGTCTTGGCGGCGCTGCTGGTGCAGTTTGGTTGGGTCAGCATGGGAGCTTACTTGCTGGCAGGTGGTCTGATCGTATCGGTGTGTTTGGTACTTTTACGTCGCAGCATTATCAATGTGCAGCAACAACCCCATATAAACACTTAATTCATTTTTTTAAAGAACCTCTATGCCTACCCACCTCAAAATTGACTTTGTTTCTGATGTGTCTTGTCCGTGGTGCATCATTGGCCTGAAGGCTTTGGACGAAGCGATAGCGCGTGTGGGAAACGATATCAGCGTCGAGATGCACTTTCAGCCGTTTGAACTGAACCCCAAAATGGCGGCCCTTGGGCAAGACATTACCGAGCACATTGTTGAAAAATATGGCATCACGCCTGCGCAAGCTGATGCCAACCGCGAGAACATACGCGCGCGCGGTGCTCAAGTAGGTTTTCAATTCAGTATGGGCAAGGCAGATGTAGTAACCGGCAGCACAGGCCGCAGTCGCATCTACAACACCTTTGACGCACACCGCCTGCTGCACTGGGCGCAGCTAGAGGGTTTAGCCCAGCAAAGGGCACTCAAAGAAGCGTTATTCAAAGCTTACTTTACCGATGGTCAAAACCCTGCGTCGCATAAAGTGTTGGTGCAATTGGCAGGCAGCGCAGGATTGGATACCGTGCGCGCCAGTCAAATTTTAGCCAGCGATGACTATGCGGGCGACGTGCGTCAGCGCGAGAAGCTTTACCTGGATCAAGGTATTCATTCGGTTCCAGCTATCATCATTAACGATCAGCATTTAATCTCTGGTGGCCAACCCGCCGATGTGTTTGAGCAAGCCTTGCGCCAGATTGCGGCTGCAAGCTAAGCTACCTGCGCCTTATCGGTTGCACCCCAAAGCCATAGGCCGTACAGCAATACACATGTCACATCAAAAAATACCACCAAGTGTAAGCCCTGTAATGCAGGGTGATTCCAACCCATAATAATCAACGCACAAAAACCCAGCTTCTCGACCAAAGCAGCCCATACTGCGGGGCGGCGGTGCACCGGATGGCGCGCAGCATACACCAGCAAGCCACCAATACAAAAAATCAAAATGCCTGCCTGCTGTGCATACAACTTGCCCACTGCATCGCCTACCTGCAAGCCCGACAAGGACAGCACCAGATCGGGTGCAAAGTACTGCAACAGCGGCAGCATGGTGATAATGCCGGTGATATACAAGATGTGGGTAAAGTATTTTTGAACCATAAGGCCCCCAAGTTAGATAATTGCGTGGCCTTGATAATAAGCCTATGAAGCGCCTGTCCTGCACTACTTGCCTGCGCGCACAAAGCACTTGCATTTGCCAATGGATTACACCCACTACCCACGCAAGCCAGGTGCTGATCTTGCAGCACCCTAGCGAGGTCACCCAGGCTAAAGGCAGTGCACGGTTGCTGCATTTAAGCTTGCAGCGCAGCCTGATGGTGACAGGTGAAGTGTTTGATACGCAGGCGCTTAGTGCACTGCTGTCGACCCCGCAACATTACACAGTGCTGTTGTACCCAGACCACCCGCAGGATACCGCCATAGACCTCACGCTGCCACCTGTGTTGGCACCCTCTGCGTTGCAAAATCCAGCACACGTGCGCTTAGTAATACTAGATGGCACTTGGCGCAAAAGCCGCAAAATGCTGTACCTTAACCCACTGTTGCAACAGCTGCCGCGCCTGTCATTGCACAACGTGCCACCCTCGCGCTACAGCATTCGTGCAGCCCATAAACCACATCAACTCTCGACACTAGAAGCCACCTGTGCCGCGCTGGCGCAGATAGAAGGCAGCGCAGCACCTTTTGCACCACTGCTGGCCGCATTTGATGGGTTTGTAGCCCAACAGTCGGCCTATAGTCCTCGATAAAATCTAACACTATGTCTTCACACACTGACCCAACAGCCACCGTAGCCAACACGCCTGCGCTACGCCAGATTAAAAACCTGCCTGGGCCGCGTGCGTGGCCCTTGGTGGGCAATGTGCTGCAGCTCAAACCACGTCGCATACACCAAGACGTAGAACTGTTGTGCCAACGCTTTGGCCCTTTGCTGCGGCTGTACTTTGGCCGCCAACCCGTGGTGGTGGTAGCCAACCACGGCACAGTCAATGCCATATTGCGCGAGCGGCCTGGCACTTTTCGCAGGCCTAGCTTGACCACCCAAGTAGCAGCGGAAATGGGCGGACTGCCCAACGTGTTTAATGCAGAGGGCACCAACTGGCGCAACCAGCGGCGCATGGTGATGGCAGGTTTTGCACCCAAACCTATCAAAGCGTACTTTCCGGCGCTGGTCAACGTAGCTTTGCGTTTGCAGCGGCGCTGGGATATGGCGGCGGCGCAGCACAGCCAGATTGACTTGTCGGCTGACCTGAAACGCTATACGGTAGACATCATTGCAGGGCTGGCTTTTGGTCAAGATGTGAATACGCTGGAGTCGGGTGACAACGTGATTCAGCAGCATCTGGACTGCATATTGCCGGGTATTGCGCGCCGCAGCTTGTCTATCGTGCCGTACTGGCGCTACTTTAGGCTACCCCGAGACCGCAAACTCGACCGAAGCAACACAGCGCTGCGTGCGGCGGTGTATGAACTGATAGCGCAGGCACGTCAACGCATGCAGGCTAACCCCGTGCTGGTTGACAAGCCCAGCAACTTGCTAGAAGCCATGATCGCCGCTGCCGACCAACCCGATAGTGGGGTAGACAACGACACCGTAGCGGGCAATGTGTCTACCATGCTGCTAGCAGGGGAAGACACCACTGCCAACACAATTGCGTGGCTGCTATACCTGCTGCGCCGCAACCCAGAAATTTTGCAAAAAGTAGCCCTTGAAGTGAAACAACTAGCCCCCGACTGCGCAGGCTTTACGCTGGATCAGATGGATGCACTAGTGTATTTAGACGCCAGCATTCAAGAGGCCATGCGGCTCAAACCCGTAGGCCCGTTTATGCCAGTAGAAGCTGTGGTGGACACCACTATAGAAGACGTGCATGTGCCCAAGGGCACCTTGGTATGGTGCGTGCTGCGGCACGACAGCATGGATGAAAAGCACTTTACCAATGCGCAAGCATTTATGCCTGAACGCTGGCTTGGCAATTCGGTAGACAAGCACGTCTCCACGCCTTTTGGCTCTGGCCCACGCACCTGCCCTGGGCGCTATCTGGCCTTGCTAGAAATCAAAATAGCCGTCGCCATGCTGCTGAGCCATTTTGAGCTGGACAGCGTTGACACTGAAGATGGCACAGAAGCCCAAGAGCTGATGGGATTTGTGATGTCGCCTGTGGGCCTGCGTATGCGGTTGAAGCCAGTCTAGTCACTCGGCCCACGGCAACATCAAAGTCACAATCGACAGCTTTGCAAACTCGGGTTCAAACTCGTCGATGATGGCTTGTGGGTTGGGGCACAGGCCTGCATCAGTAATCAAACCGAACTGCACGCCGCCGCCGTAGCTCAAAATGCTGACGCCCATACCCACATCGCCGCTTTGGGGTACCCAGAAAATATTTTCTTCGATGGTGGAGCCGCAGAACTGCAATTTCTCGCGTGGCCCGGGCACGTTGGTCATGACAGCCGTGGTCTTTTTGCTGAACAAATTAAGCATGGCGTCTTGCGCAGGCTTGATCAACAGGCCCGCCACCGCTAGCAGACTAAAAGCCAGCAGCGGCTGGTAGCTGCCCTTCATGTGCGCCATGCGTTTACGCACCTCGTACACGCGCTCAATCGGGTTGGCCACGCCGATGGGCAGCACCAGCGGCGCTAGGCCAAATCGGTTGCCCAGCTTGTGGGCTTGGTCCAGCGGGCGCAGGTTAACGGGCACCATGGCGCGAATCTCTTGGCCAGTCACGTCGTCGCCCATACTTCTTAAATATTCGCCTATCGCGCCTGCTGCGCAGCTGAGCAATACATCGTTGATAGAGCAGTTCAACGCTTTGCTAACTGCGCGCACTTCTTCTAGCGGAATGGGCTGACACCATGCTACTTTTTTAGTGGTGCCGGGCTTGCCTTTAAGGCGGGTTTTAGAGTCGTCAGGCATCATGGCCAGCGCTGCCAAGTCGCCTACCAGCTGCATGCCCACCTTGGCCATGTCCATCGACCCTGCCAGACCCTTTTGCGGGTCGGCCAGCATTTGCAATGAGCGTGCTGCGCCTTGGCCTGCAGCGCCTAATGCTTTAACCGTCAAGTCTGTAAAAGGTTTTAAAAAGCTGTGCGTTAACCAATCTTCAGGGCCCGTAGGCGCTTCTTTGCGTTTACGCTCGGGCGGTGGCAAGCCGCCGTCTACCAGCGATGTGGTGACCGAAATCAAGGCAATGCCATCGGCAATACAGTGGTGAATGCGCACCATCATGGCGCTGCCTTTGGAGCCGTCGGGCAATGTGTAGTTCTCTACCAAATGAAACTGCCACAGGGGGCGGCGGCGGTCTAACGGCGTGGTGGTTAGCACGGCTACACGGTCTTGCAGCGCGTCTTGCAAAGTAGCGCCCTTGCTGGCTTTGAGCGTTTCGGTTACCACATGGTTTTGAATATCAAATTTTTTGTCGTCCACCCAGGTAGCGCCTGCTGCGTCTTCGACCACGCGCTGCCCAAAACGGCGGTATTTAAGCAAACGGCTTTCAATACGCTCGCACAAAGCTGCATGGGTAATTCCGGGCTTGAGCACCCAGATTCCTACAATCATCATCAAATTTTGCGGACTGTCCATGCGCAGCCACGCGGTGTCTACCTTGGTCATGCGCTCGCCCGACAGGCCCAGCGTACCGGCCACTGCGCGCTCTACGTTTTTTTGCATTACCTTGGCGGCTTGCTGGGCGGTGCTGGCAGCTTTTTGCGCGCCAACAACGGTTTTAGCAGCCGTTTTAGCGACTGTTCTGCGTGCAGTTTTGACCACTTTTTTGGCCACGGTTTGGGCCGTAGCTTGTTGTTTTTCGGGTGCCATAACGCGAGTGACCATCTAAAGCTCTCCTAGGGGCATCTTGTGTAGCCCCGTGGCTGCACAAAAATACGGTGTGGGATGATGTTGGGGATAATTGTCTATTTTGGCGGGTTTTAAGCCATTAAGATACAGAGCAGTTTCCCTTAAACGCCGATTCATTTATTCAAAGGAGCACCTTATGGCCGACCTGCAAACCCAATTCAACGCCGCCATGGCAGATTCTAAAAACCTCGCCGAGCGCCCTGATAACGCTACGCTGCTAAAAATCTACTCGCTGTACAAGCAAGGCAGCACGGGTGACAACACAGAGAAGAAGCCCGGCTTTGGCGATATGGTGGGACGCGCTAAGTGGGACGCGTGGAACGGCCTGAAAGGTACGTCTACCGATGACGCGATGCAGCAATACGTAGATTTGATTGAATCACTGAAGTAATTTTTAAGTGTTTTGGGCCTTACAGCCCGTAGAACCTGCTCAAGCAGCTATCAAGTATATAGCGCATTGGGCAATAGAACCTGCCACCAAAGTTAGGCCTTTTTCTTAACGGCAGGCTTTTTCTTAAGCAAGGCGTCAAGATTCTTGGTGATTTCGCCTTCAATTTTGTCTCTGAATGCACCCAGCAAAAAGCCTAGCTTGGCGTTTAGCACAAAAGTGTCTTTGCTCACCATCAGGCTTCCGTCTACACCGCTGCGCTTAAAGGTGACCTCGTCTTGGGTTTTGCCTTCTTCGTAGGTGCAGTCCATATCGAATTTTGTCTCGACTTGCTCAGCCCATTTAAAGGCAATTTTGCGGGCCTCTGGCAAGCCTAGGTCGTGGGTGCGTTCGATATGAATGTCTGCCATGGTGTGTCCTGTTGACTAAAGTGGGGTTGATTATGGCCCAGCAGCTAAACGGCTGCCAGTGCTGCCCGGCGTTCTGTGCGGGGCAGCTTAGCCAAGGCTTTGCAGGCGTCATAAAAACGCAGCCAGCGCTCTTGCGCACTGCCGGATTGCTTGGCGTACAGCGCTTCAAACTGCGGCACCAGTTCGTCATAAGCGGCCAGAGCGCCAAAACTGGCATTGTTGGCTTTGGCCACCCAAGCGTCGTAGCCCGCATAGCCGCCCCACTGGGTTTTAAGCTGCGCGTAGTCATCCTGAAAAGCTTGCATTGCTATTTTTTTCATAGCTGCTTGAGCAGATTTATCGGCCTGCGCAGCATAAATCACTTCTAATTTTTTGCGTGTAGCCAGGGTGAAATTGCGAAACTCTTTGCGCCGCTGGTCAAACTGCGTGTACTCTGCGCGCACCGCGTCTGAGCCGTGCTGCGCTAACCATTGCGCGCCACCAATACGCTCCACCGCAGTGGCAAACGATTCGTTGAACATGGTGTCGTCTTGCACATACAGCACCTGGTGCGACAGCTCATGAAAGATCAACCGCGCCAGCTCGCCCTCAGGGTAGTTGATAAAAGTGGACAGTAGCGGGTCGCCACCGGCCCAGTTCAAATAGCCTAGCGTGGAGTACGCTGGCACGCCGTACACATTAACTTCCAAGCCCTCAGTTTTTTTAACCTCAGCTTCGCGCTGCGCGTCAGCCTCGGCATAGTAGCCACGGTAGCTAACGCAGCCCACCACAGCAAAACACCAGGTGTTCAGCGTTAAAGAAAACTCGGGCGCGGCCACCACATTCCACACGGCGGCGCGGCGTTTTAAATCAGCATAACGACGGTAGCTGGCATTATTGGGCAGCAGCAAATCGCTAGAGGCAAACTCGCGGATGCGCTGGGACAGTTCTAGGCGGCGTTTGGTTGCATCGGGTGTTTGGGCATCGTCTAGCCAGTCTTGCACGGGCTTGGCCGCATTCACCACGGCCATGTGGCCTGTTACGCTTTGCCAGTAGTAGCTCAGGTTGGCGCAGCCTGATACACCTGTCAGCGCCAACAGTGCAGCCAACATCGCCAGCAGCCACCATACCCCTCGGCGCACCGCGCCGTGTTGAAGACGGCGCTGCGCACAGCGCTTGGTGTGTAGCCTTGGTTGTAAGTTGGCGGTGGTCTGGCGCACTGGTGGGACTCAAAAAATAGAGATACCATCTTAGTGTACAAAGTTCTGGCGGTGGCGGTGATGGTATTGCCAAACAGGTACAACGCCAGGTAATGTCAACCTTGGACTTGGCGATCACGTTAGCTATCATCCAGCTTGCGCAGGCTGATAGATAATTTGAATTCGACTGAGAAGGCGCGCTTATGAAAATACCCTTGCTGAACATCACCACGATAGCTCTAGCTTGCAGCCTAGGTTTGGGCGCGTGTGGTGGCGGCGGTGACGCTGTCACTACACCGGCCAGTGCTATCAACACGCTGGCGTGCACTAATCCCAGCGGCGAAGTCAGCTCACCGGCCAGCATGTTCATCACATTCTTTGCCACCATCTACGATCTAGAGGTGGGCAATATCGACCCGCTGACTGGATTCGTTAAAACCAGCGCGCTCCTATTTAAGCTAGCGGCGGACGGTGGAGCCACCATTGACGGTGCAGCCGTACCGGTGAGCAGTGCTTGCTACGAAGCCAAAAACAACACGCTAGTTTTGTCGCTACGCCAGTCTGACACGCTGGTGTTGGCATCTGGTGGCAAAGCCACCGGTACTATCAGCGGCCAAGCGGTGCAGACAAAACCGAAATAATCCTTCTAGAGCTATTCCTGAAAAGAACTATCGCTTTGTTTCTTCTGAGCTTGGCTTGTTTTTTTGTCTTGTACTTTTGTACGGGATCTGGCAGGCGGCGTACTCAGCTACGCGGCTGTCCTCCGTGGCGGCCTAGGGCCGCCTACTCCCCCTTTATGCCGCTGCGCTGAGTACACCGCCTGCCAGCTCTTGTGAACATGGTGGCCGATCAACCGCTGTATTCGCACTTAGCCAGTACGCAGCCCTGGCGCTTGATGTGAACAGCGCAGCGGCATAAAGGAGGAGCCCGCAGGGCGGAGGACAGCCGCACAGCTGTTCACACCAAGCGCCAAGGCGGGCACAGAACAGGCATTGAAGGCACGCTAAGCGTATTCTGAGGCCTGTTTTCAGAGTGTTTTAGGCCACCAACCCAAGTAAATCCTGCCCAAGCAGCTATGCAATTAATAGTATCTGCATCATCTGTTAGCTTCTCCGGCGCGCGGGCTGCCCCAAATCACGCAAAGAACAATGTGACGAGTCGGGTCCGTCTCGAGTCCAGCTCTCAGGACATACCGTTAGCCCAGAAACCATCTCAAAGAAGCGCACGCCAAGCCAAGCAACCAACTCAACCAAGCTCACGTTAACCGAGCAGCAGCTTCCACCTGCACCAAACAATCGTAGAACACCGGGCCACGCCCCATGTCGGTGAGGTGCTGGCTGGTCACCTCGTTCACGTTCGTGCCGTGCAAACCCAGTTTGCGCCACCAAATACCCAGGCCATGCACCACGCCCGCGCGGGCGCGCGGGCTGATGCGGGCTGTGCAGTGGTAGCTGCCGCGGTCATTGAAAATTCGCACCACTTGGCCATCGGCTAGCTGGCGTGCAGCGGCATCGTCAGCATGTATTTCTAGCACGGGCTCGCCTTCCATGTCGCGCAGGCTTTTCACGTTGACGAATGTGCTGTTAAGAAAGTTGCGCGCTGGTGGGGAAATCATGGCCAACGGATACTTAGGCGACGAGCCCAGCGTTTCGTAGTTAGGCACATGGTCGGGCAGGCCGTCCATGCCCTGCTGCGCTAAGCGGACGCTGAAAAATTCACACTTACCGGACGGCGTAGGAAAGCCGCCTTGCGCAAACGGCGCGTCAGGCACTTGCAGTGGGGCAAAGCCATCGCGCAGCAGCTGGTCAAAATCTATCTTGCCTTCGTACGCAGCGCGGCACATAGTCTCGTCACTGTCGGCAAAGCATGGCTCGGTATAGCCCATGCGTGTGGCCAGTTCACGAAAGATTTGGGTATTGGGCTTAGATTGGCCTACCGGTGCAATGGCGGGCTGGTTGAGCAGCACGTCGGTGTGGCCGTAGCTTAGGTGCACGTCCCAATGTTCTAGCTGCGTAGTGGCGGGCAAAATGTAGTCGGCATAGTCGGCAGTGTCGGTTTGAAAATGCTCTAGCACTACGGTAAATAAATCTTCGCGTGCAAAGCCCTGCACTACCAGTGCAGACTCGGGCGCTACGGCTACGGGGTTGCTGTTGTACACCACCAGCGCTGCAATCTTGGGGCCAAACTCTGCAGAGGTTTCGCGCAGCAGGTCGTTACCAATGGTGCTCATATTGATCGTGCGTGGTGTTCTAGCGTTCAACAAATCAGGCCGCTGCAACGCATTTTTATCCACCGGAAACATGCCCGAGCTAGACAGCAGCAATCCACCCGCACGGTGCCGCCACGCGCCAATCAGCGCTGGCAAGCAGGCTACCGCGCGTGTGGCGTTGCCGCCACCGCGTACCCGCTGCATGCCATAGTTCACGCGGATGGCAGCGGGCGTTTGGTTGACTAAGCTCATGCCATAGTCGCGCGCTAGCGAGGCAATTTGCGCTGCGGGTACCCCGCACACTTGCGCTGCACGCTCGGGCGGCCACTGCTGTGCGCGCGCTTTAAGCTGGTCCCAGCCCAGTGTGTGCTGGGCAATGTAGTCATGGTCTAGCCAGTCGTTGGCGATCAGCTGGTGCATGATGGCCAGTGCCAGCGCAGCGTCGGTGCCAGGCAGCAGCTGAATATGTTCGTGGCATTTATCGGCTGTCTCTGTTTTGCGTGGGTCGATGCAGATTAATTTGGCACCGTTGCGCTTGGCCTCTTGCGCATAGCGCCAAAAATGCAAATTGCTGGTGATGCTGTTACTGCCCCAGATGATGATAAGTTTGGCCTGTGCAAAAAACTCTACCTTCATGCCTACTTTGCCGCCCAGCGTGTGGTTTAGCCCTTCGCCACCGGCAGACGAGCAAATGGTGCGGTCTAGCAAAGAAGCACCCAGCTTGTGCCAAAAGCGTGCGGCCATGCCCTCGGCCTGTACCAAGCCCATGGTGCCTGCATAGCTGTAGGGCAGTATGGCCTGCGGGTCGCGTGCGGCAATGGTTTTTAGTCGCTCGGCAATGTCGGTGAGTGCAGCGTCCCAGCTAACGCGCTCAAACTGGCCCGCGCCTTTAGGCCCCACGCGTTTAAGCGGGTACAAAATACGCTCGGGGTGGTAGGTACGTTCGGTGTATTTAGCCACCTTTGCGCACAGGGTGCCGTGGGTATGGGCATGCGCAGGGTTGCCGTGCACTTTGATAGCCACGCCGCCCTGCACGTCTGTCAGCAGCGCGCAGGTGTCGGGGCAGTCGTGCGGGCACGCACCGCGCACTTGGGTTACGGCATCTGCGACAGGCTGTGTTGAACTAAGCATTTTTTATATCGTTTCAAACTTAAAATTTAAATTTATTTGCTATATTTTACATAGCTGCTTGAGCAGGTTTTACTTGGGTTATAAGCAGTTATTGGTGTTAAAAAGTACTCTGCAGAGGCTAAATTAGCAAACTACATGCACTGAGAGTATTGGAACGCACCATTGATACTTCGAGCGAGTGCTTTGAGAGACAGTTTGTTTGTCATAAACTGTATTTTCGCGTAATTCCCCTGAGGGCGCAGTAGGATAGATATGGCTAAACTTAGTGCATAGGAGCAAAGTATGAAAGTTATCGATTCCATCGTCACCCAAGCAGCCAGCATCGCCAGCTTGCGCCGCGACATCCATGCCCACCCCGAGCTGTGCTTTGAAGAAGTACGCACTGCAGACCTGGTGGCCAGCAAGCTGACCGAGTGGGGCATTCCCATCCACCGCGGGCTGGGCACTACAGGCGTCGTAGGCATTGTCAAAGCAGGTACGTCTAGCAAAGCCATTGGCCTGCGCGCCGACATGGACGCACTGCCCATGCAAGAGTTCAACACCTTCGCGCACGCCAGCACGCACGCTGGCAAGATGCACGCCTGCGGGCACGACGGCCACACCGCCATGCTGCTGGCAGCGGCGCAGCACTTTGCCCAGCACCGCAATTTTGATGGCACGGTGTATTTAATATTCCAACCTGCCGAAGAAGGCGGCGGCGGCGCGCGCGAGATGATCAAAGACGGGCTGTTTACCCAGTTCCCGATGGAGGCGGTGTTTGGCATGCACAACTGGCCGGGCACCGACATTGGCAAATTTGCAGTTAGCCCCGGCCCGGTGATGGCGTCCAGCAACGAATTTAAAATTACCATTCGCGGCAAAGGCTGCCACGCTGCCCTGCCGCACAACGGTATTGACCCCATCCCCACAGCGGCGGCCATGGTGCAAGCGTTTCAAACCATCATCAGTCGCAACAAAAAACCCATAGACGCGGGCGTGATCAGCGTCACCATGATCCACGCTGGCGAGGCCACCAACGTAGTGCCCGACAGCTGCGAGCTGCAAGGCACCGTGCGCACTTTTACGCTGGAGGTGCTAGACATGATAGAGGCGCGTATGAAAGAAGTAGCTGATGGCATTTGCGCCAGCTACGGCGCAACCTGCGACTTTGAATTTAAGCGCAACTATCCGCCTACTATCAATAGCGCTGCAGAGGCCGAGTTTGCACGCAAGGTGATGGCAAGTATTGTGGGCGAGGCCAATGTGATTGTGCAAGAGCCCACTATGGGCGCTGAAGACTTTGCCTACATGCTGCAGGCCAAGCCAGGCTGCTACGCGTTTATCGCCAACGGCGATGGCTCGCACCGCGAAATGGGCCACGGCGCTGGCCCGTGCATGCTGCACAACCCCAGCTACGACTTTAACGACGATTTAATTCCCTTAGGCGCTACCTACTGGGTGCGCTTGACTGAAGACTGGTTGAAAAAAGCATGATTAATGTTCCCTCTGGCTTTTCAACCAGCTACGCGCAAGCACGCGTTAAATTTCTAGAAGCTGCCGCTGCGCAAGGCTTGTCCCTATCGTCTTTTGACCACCCACTGCCGGGGCGCGATGGCGAAGTACTGGCTATGGATGTAGCACTAGACGGCGCAGCTGATGCTGAGCAACTGCTGATCGTTAGCAGCGCCTGCCACGGCGTAGAAGGCTACTGCGGCAGCGGAGTGCAAGTGTTTGCACTGCATGACGATGAGTGGCGCGCCAAGGCCAAAGCGGCTGGCGTGGCCGTGCTGTATATCCATGGGCTGAACCCGCACGGCTTCTCGTTCCAACGGCGCGTGACAAACGAGAACGTTGACTTGAACCGTAACTTTCAAGACTTTAGCCAACCCCTGCCTGCCGATACGCTGAACGCAGAATACGCCCAGCTGCACCCACTGCTGCTGCCCGCACAGTGGCCACCTACGGCAGACAACAAAGCCAGTATTGGTGAATACGTAGCACGGCGCGGCATGACCGCTTTGCAAAGCGCCGTCACACGCGGGCAGCACAGCCATGCAGACGGTTTATTCTTCGGCGGCACGGCACCTACGTGGAGCAACACCACGCTGCGCAAAGTGCTGCGCCTGCACGGCACACATTGCCAAAAACTCGCCTGGATTGACCTGCATACTGGCCTAGGGCCGCGCGGCTTGGGCGAACGTATATTTGCCTGCCGCGACGACAAAGCCGCCTACGCGCGTGCACGGGCGTGGTGGGGCAATGCTGGCAACTCTGGCGGCGAAACACCCGTCACCAGCATTTACAACGGCACCTCTACATCAGCTTTTCTCACCGGGCTGATGTGGCAATCAGCCTATGAGGAATGCCCCCAAGCCGAGTACACCGCTATTGCTATGGAATACGGCACCGTGCCTGTAGAAGCAGTGATCGACGCGCTGCGCGCCGACCATTGGTTGCATCTGCACCCCCAAGCCCCAACGGCGCAACGCCTACAGATCAAACAACAAATGATGGCGGCTTTTTATGACGACGCAGACGACTGGAAAGGCATGATCGTCTCGCAAGCGCGGCAAGCGATGTTTCAGGCCGTGGTTGGACTCAGTCTGCCAAGCAGAATGCTATAATTAAAATAGCTGCTTGAGCATTATCTACTTGGGTTTATGTCCTAAAACGCTTACGAATCAGCACCATGGCGATCCAAAATGACGTCACGGCATACACCACCAGCACCGCCAAGTTACGCCAAGGTTCTGCGGGCATTTGCCCCATGAACAATGGGCGCACGATATCTATCGCAGCGCCCAGTGGTAGCCACTGCGCAATCACTTGCACCCATCCTGGCAGCTGGTCACGCGGGAAAAATACGCCCGATAAAAACATCATCGGCGTAAGAAACAGCGTGAAGTAGTAGGTGAAAAAATCATAGCCTTTGGCCAGCGCGGTAAAGATCATGGCAATGCAGGCAAAAGTGACGCCTGTGAGCAGCAGCACGGGCCACGCCAATACTTGCGTCCATTCATGGCTGATACCCAGCAGCAGCATGACCACCATGATGATGCTGACCGTGAACAGCGATTTAAAAGCCGCCCATAGCGTCTCGGCAAACACAATATCGTCCAAAGTAACCGGCGCATTCATAATGCCGTCCCACGTCTTTTGCACATACATGCGCGAGAAGGCCGAGTACAACGCCTCAAAGCTGGCCGCTTGCATAGCGCTCATGCAAATTGACCCGCTGGCCAAAAACAGCATGTAGGGCACCTGCTGCCCGTTCAGCGTCACCTGCCCCACCAATGCGCCCATGCCGTAGCCAAACGCAACCAGCCAAATTAGCGGCTCGGCGATGTTACCTACCAAGCTGGGGATAGCCAATTTCTTCCACACCAACAGGTTACGCAAAAACACGGGCCACCAACGCCATGTGACAGATGGTGCACGCCACAACGATGGAAGTTGTGGAGTATTTATGTCTAATATCGCCGTATTATCTGCTCGAGCAGCTATGTTTTTCATAGTATTTAACCTTCTTCTCTAATCTGACGGCCGGTAAGCTTGAGGAACAAATCCTCCAAATTTGCCGGGCGGTGCAACGTGCGCAACTGTGGGTAGGCCTGCAGCGCTTGCAGCAGCGCGCTGGCATCGCGGGTGTAGAAAAACACGGTCTCACCGCTGACTTCTACGCGCGCAGCGTGCTGTGCTAGTGGGCTGTTTTGCAGGTCTAGCGCACCAGAATGCGCTTGTTGGCCGCCGCCTTGGCCAAACACTTCCACCACATCGGGTTCCAAGTGCTGTGCAATCAAATCGCGCGGCCTGCCTTCGGCTATTTTTTTGCCATGGTCGATCACCAGAAGGCGATGGCACAGGCGCTCGGCTTCGTCCATAAAGTGGGTAGTCAGTAAAATAGATTTGCCTTGCTGCAGCAGCACCTGCAGCCGCTCCCACATCAAATGGCGGGCTTGTGGGTCAAGGCCCGTGGTAGGCTCGTCTAGCAGCAGTAAATCGGGGTCGTTCACCAAAGCGCGTGCCAGGCTAAGGCGGCGTTTCATACCGCCAGACAATTCGCCGGGTTTAGATTTAGCTTTGTGCGTGAGTGATGCAAACTCTAACAATTTAGGCACGCGCAGCGCAATGTCGGCCGTTTTCATACCAAAGTAGCGGCCATAGACAATGATGTTTTCTGCCAAATTAAAGTCAGGGTCCAGCGTATCAAACTGGCTGACCACGCCCAAGCGCGCTTTGATGGCACGCGCGTCCTGCGGCATGCGCAAGCCCAGCGCATGGATCTCGCCGCTGTCGGGGGCGCTTTGGCCTAAACACATGCGGATCGTGGTGGTTTTGCCAGCACCGTTAGGGCCAATAACGCCTAGGCATTCGCCGGGGGCGATGTCAAATGACAAGTCGTTGACTACGGTATTGTCGCCAAAGCGTTTGTATAAATTGCGTACAGAAAATAAGGGGTCTTGCATGCCAGTATTGTCGGGTGGTTTAGTGTGTCAGGTAGGCCACTAGGCTGGATAAAGTAAATGCGTCTGCCTGTGGCAATACGCCATTACTTTTGCGCTGCAGCAAGGCTAAAATCAAAGTATTGCATTTTGCGCCATATCCGAAAGCTCCGCTGTGTCTGACCGCCTTGCCGTACTGCCCCAATACCTGATGCCTAAAAAAGCCATGACCTGGCTGGCAGGCCGCATTGCAGGTGCGCGCGGCGGTGCGGTGACGCAGGCGCTTATTGCAGACTTTGTCAAACGCTACAGCGTTAACATGGCCGAGGCTCAGAATTCAGACATTACCAGCTACGCCACGTTCAATGAATTTTTTACCCGCCCGCTTATAGCAGGCGCGCGCCAGATGGCGCAGGCCGACTGGATCTGCCCTGTGGACGGGGCTGTCAGCCAGTTTGGCAAAATCGAGCGTGACCAGATCTTCCAGGCCAAGGGCCACCACTACAGCACGCGCGCGCTGGTAGGCGGCGACGCGGCACTGGCAGCGCAGTTTGACGATGGGCACTTTGCGTGCCTGTACCTGTCGCCCAAAGACTACCACCGCATCCATATGCCCAGCGCGGGCACACTGCGCCGCATGGTGTATGTGCCGGGTGATTTATTTTCGGTCAACCCTACTACCGCGCGCGGCGTGCCAGGCCTGTTTGCGCGCAACGAGCGCGTGGTGTGCGTGTTTGACACGCCGCACGGCCCGTTTGTGCATGTGCTGGTAGGTGCCACCATTGTGGGCAGCATGGCCACGGTGTGGCACGGCGTGGTGAACCCACCGCGCACGGGCGATGTGCGCCAGTGGGACTATGCGGGGGACACTGCGCTGGGTCAAGGCAATGAGATGGGCCGTTTTTTACTGGGTTCTACGGTGGTGATGCTGTGGCCCAAGGGCCCGGTAACTTTTAATGCGGCTTGGGCACCGGGTAAAACGATTCGTTTGGGCGAGGCGATGGCCAACTTAGCCTGACACAGTTATTGCTAAAAACAACTGCCCTTCTCTAGCCCTCAGTCTGCTGTAGGGTTAGCGTAAATCTTCAGCGTGTGCGCTGTCACTTTGGTCTGTTTTGCCTCACCGAGAGTTAGTCGCTCGGTTCGCGTGCGCACCGGAGGGCTGGACTCGAGCCGGGCATCTCGCTGCAAAAATACTCCGAAAACACGCGCGAATGTTGATAGTTGTTAGGCTAAATTTTGTACCGCGCGCCTTTCTACGTATTTTTCATCGAGACGGACCCGACTCGTCACATTGTTCTTTGCTTGGATTGAACAGCCCGCGCGCCGGAGAGATGCATTTGATTTCGAGTTGTCGTCCAACGTCACTATCAATTACATAGCTGGTTGAGCAGGATCTACGGCCTAGAACAGCTAAAACACTATGAAAAACCGCATAAATTACGCTGTTTTCTGCTCTACCGCGCAAGAATATTCAATCACGCAGCGCGCTCTTGCGCAAACCACTGCAACACCGGCACGGTGCCCGGCAGTACAGGCGACACGGTGACTGGTAGTTGTTGCCACGCAAATTGCTGGCCTTCACGCATGTGCAGCTCGCCTGTCCAGTCGAATACTTTGCAAAAATTAAGTCGCACCAAGGCGTGGGGGTAATCCACCAGCTCTTGCTTCCACGCTTGCGCAGCGCCAATCGTGATACCGATTTCTTCGATCAACTCACGGCGCAAAGCTTGCTCCACGCTCTCGCCCGCTTCTAGCTTGCCACCTGGAAACTCCCAGTAGCCTGCGTACACTTTGCCCACGGGGCGTGAGGTGAGCAAAAATGCACCGTCAGGGCGAATGAGCACACCCACAGCGACCTCAATAATTTTGCGGTTTGCGCCGCCTTCGCGGGGCAGGTGACTGTCGGCTTGCAGGGGTGCAGAGGTAGTCATGGCAGGCGTGCTATGAGGTGCTTGGACGGGTTTAGTGAGCGCGGCTGTTCAAAGTGCACGCACCATGCGCCCTACTGCACATGCCGCCCGGCGTAGTCGCGTGCGAACTGGTAGGCTACGCGGCCACTGCGTGAGGCGCGCTCTAGTGACCACACTAGCGATTGGGGCTTGGCCGCCTCAATGGCCGCTTCGGACACATTGAATGAGCGCAACCACTGCGCCACAATGGTTAGGTATTCGTCTTGGCTGAACGGATAAAAACTGACCCACAAACCAAAGCGTTCTGATAGCGAAATTTTTTCTTCTACGCCTTCGCCGGGGTGCACTTCGCCATCGTCGGTGTGCGTGTACGTGAGGTTTTCTTTCATATATTCGGGCAGCAAGTGGCGGCGGTTGCTGGTGGCGTAGATCAGCACATTGGGCGACGCCGCAGACACGGTGCCGTCCAGCACCGATTTAAGCGCTTTGTACGAGCTTTCGCCGTCGTCAAAACTCAAGTCGTCGCAAAACACAATGAATTTTTCTGGCCTGTCTGCCACGATGTCCATGATGTCGGGCAAGTCGATCAAATCGGCTTTGTCTACCTCGATCAAACGCAGGCCTTGTGCTGTGTATTCGTTCAAGCATGCTTTGATCAATGACGATTTACCCGTGCCACGGGCACCCGTCAGTAGTACGTTGTTAGCAGGTAAGCCTTGCACAAACTGCAAAGTGTTGCGTTGGATTTTTTCTTTTTGCGGCTCAATTTCTTTCAGATCCGCCAGCGCCATCTTGCCCACATGGCGCACTGGTTCTAGCGCACCGTGGCCGCTACTGCGCTTGCGGTAGCGCCACGCAGTGGCTTGCGCCCAGTCAGGCGCAGTCAATGGCTGCGGCAGCACTTGCTCAATGCGCGCCAGCAGGCTTTCGGCTCGGACCAACAGGTGTTCAAATTTTTCATTCATATTTACGAACGGTAATCCGCGTTGATCTTCACATAATCGTAGCTAAAGTCGCATGTCCACACGGTGTCAGTTACGTCACCACGGCCTAAGCCGACGTGGATGGTAATTTCGCTTTGCTTCATCACGCGTGCGCCATCTTCTTCTTTGTACGTTGGGTTGCGGCCACCATCGACGACGACGTGCACGTCGTCTAAATGTAGGCTGATTTTAGTTTGATCGAGGTCTGTAATACCTGCGTAGCCCACGGCAGCCAAGATGCGGCCTAAATTAGGGTCGCTGGCAAAGAAGGCGGTTTTGACTAAAGGTGAATGGGCAATGGCGTAGGCTACTTTGCAACATTCGTCTGTGGTTTTGCCGCTGCTGACTTTGACCGTAATGAACTTGGTGGCACCTTCGCCATCGCGTACGATAGCCTGGGCTAGCTTTTGCGCTACACCCATCATGGCGTCTTTTAATGCTTGGCCGTCTGCACTGTCCCACGTAGTTATAGCGCCGTGCGCTACTTTGTTAGTAGCAATCACCACAAAGCTGTCGTTGGTTGATGTGTCGCCGTCTACCGTCACGCGGTTAAACGAGCCGTTGGCCAAGTCGGTAGCTAACTGCTGCATCAAAGCCTGCGGCACGGTTGCGTCGGTGGCCATAAAGCCCAGCATGGTGGCCATGTTGGGGCGGATCATGCCTGCGCCTTTGCTAATACCGGTAATGGTGACTGTTTTGCCGTCCAGCTGCACGTGCGTGCTGAACGCTTTGGGCAGCGTGTCGGTGGTCATAATGCCTTCGGCGGCACGCAGCCAGTTGTCTTCTTTCGCGTCGAGCAGCGCGGCGGGGATGCCCGCCACGATACGGTCAGACGGCAGCGGCTCCATGATGACGCCAGTACTAAAAGGCAAAATTTGCTCAGGTGCAATGTCTAGCTTGCGGGCTAGTGCGATGCAAGTGGCGCGCGCGCTTGCTAGGCCGTCGTCGCCTGTACCCGCATTGGCGTTACCCGTATTGATCAGCATGGCGCGAATGCCGATATTGCGTTGTAAGTGATCACGGCACATCTGCACGGGCGCAGCGCAGTAGCGGTTTTGCGTAAACACGCCCGCCACTGACGCACCCTCATCCAGTAGCACCACACTCAAATCTTTGCGGTTGACTTTGCGAATACCCGCCTGTGCAACACCAATGCGCACGCCCGCTACCGGGTACAACCCCAGCGGGTTAGGGGCAAGAAGGTTAACGGCCATTATTTGTTCCTTCAGAGAGTATTTTTATATATAAAATCACGGTTTTAGGCCGTAGATGCTGCTCAAGCAGCTATTAAATTAATAGTGCGGCTCAGCTTAATACACATACCAGCTTATGCCTAAACTAGCTCACTAAACCCAAGCCAGCACAATACAACATACAGCTGGCGCGAGAACATGTTCTCGCGCCAGCCAATGTGCTAGGCCAACTTGCCGTGGCACTGCTTGAACTTTTTACCACTGCCACAAGGGCACGGGTCATTACGGCCCACACGTGGCATACCAGCCGCCTCAGTTGCTAGGCGCTGGGTATTTTCGTCAGCTATAGTTTGCGCCTCTCCAGTCTCGGTGGGCGCGGTGTAGGTCACGTTAGCAATATTTTCTGCGCGTTGCTCTAGCTCGCTGGTAGCTTGCTCAATCTGCTCGTTGGTTTGCACTTTGACAGTCATCAAAATCTTGGTGACTTCGTTTTTAACCTGGTCTAGCAGCTGGCCAAACAGCTCAAACGCCTCGCGCTTGTATTCTTGCTTGGGCTGCTTTTGTGCATAGCCGCGCAGGTGAATACCTTGGCGCAAATAGTCCAGGGCCGACAGGTGTTCGCGCCAATGCGTGTCCAAGCTTTGCAGCAGTACCATGCGCTCAAACTGCGTGAACTGAGCGCTACCTACAAGTTCTACCTTAGCGTCGAAAGCAGCGTGCGCTACCTCCACCACTTTGTCTAGAATTTCATCATCGGTGATGGCACTGGCTTGGGCAACCATCGTGTGCAGGTCTAGCTCTATCTGCCAGTCGCTTTGCAGCGCTTGCTCTAGCGCAGGTATGTCCCACTGCTCCTCTACCGACTCTGCAGGCACGTACTGGCGCACCAGGTCGGTCATCGCGCCTTCGCGCAGCGATTTGATCTGCTCGCTTAAATTATCGGCATCCAAAATATCGTTGCGCTGCTGGTAGATCACTTTGCGCTGGTCGTTAGACACGTCATCATATTCCAGCAGCTGCTTGCGAATATCAAAGTTGCGCGCTTCTACTTTGCGCTGCGCGCTCTCGATACTGCGGGTGACGATACCGGCTTCAATGGCCTCACCCTCGGGCATCTTGAGTTTGTCCATGATGGCTTTAACGCGGTCGCCCGCAAAAATGCGCATCAGCGAATCATCTAGCGACAAGAAAAAACGTGACGAGCCTGGGTCGCCCTGGCGGCCTGAGCGGCCACGCAACTGGTTGTCGATACGGCGCGACTCGTGACGCTCGGTGGCCACAATACGCAAGCCGCCCAAGGCTTTGACAGCCTCGTGGTTGGCCTGCCACTCGTCTTTCAGCTTGGCGATTTGCACCGCCTTGGCGGCATCGTCCAAACCCTCATCAGCTTCGACCATTTTGGACAAATTCTCAACGTTGCCACCCAGCACAATGTCGGTACCACGGCCTGCCATGTTGGTGGCAATGGTGATCATTTTGGCGCGGCCTGCTTGGGCGATGATGTCGGCCTCTTTGGCATGCTGCTTGGCGTTGAGCACTTGGTGCGGCAGCCCAACTTTATCTAGCAGGCCAGAGATCAATTCAGAATTCTCAATCGACGTGGTGCCTACCAGCACGGGCTGGCCGCGCTCGTAACAGTCGCGAATGTCGGTAATAGCCGCGTCGTAGCGCTCTTGGCTGGTTTTGTACACGCGGTCTAAAAAGTCTTCGCGGCGGCTGGGGCGGTTGGGCGGCAGCACCGTGGTGGTGAGGCCGTAGATTTCCTGGAATTCATAGGCCTCAGTATCTGCCGTTCCCGTCATACCCGACAGCTTTCCGTAGAGGCGGAAATAGTTTTGAAAGGTAATGGATGCCAGCGTTTGGTTCTCAGCCTGAATTTGCACGCCTTCTTTGGCTTCTACCGCTTGGTGCAAGCCATCGCTCCAGCGGCGGCCGGTCATCAGGCGACCCGTAAATTCGTCCACTATGGTGATCTCACCATCTTGGTTGACGTACTGCTGGTCACGGTGGTACAGGTGGTTGGCCCGCAGCGCAGCGTTCAAGTGGTGCATCAAGGTGATGTTGGCCGGGTCGTACAGCGACGCGCCCTCGGGGATTAAGCCCGTGTCAGACAAAATGCGCTCGGCGTTCTCGTGGCCTTGCTCGGTCAAAAACACTTGGTGCGATTTTTCGTCCACCGTAAAGTCACCAGGCTTGGTTACGCCCTCGCCCGTGCGCGGGTCGGCCTCGCCTTCCTGGCGGGTGAGCATAGGCACAATTTTGTTCAGCGCAATGTAGGTTTCGGTGTGGTCTTCGGCCTGGCCGCTGATGATCAGCGGTGTGCGGGCTTCGTCGATCAAAATCGAGTCTACTTCGTCGACGATGGCGTAGTTCAGGCCGCGCTGCACGCGATCTGCAGTTTCGTACACCATGTTGTCGCGCAGGTAGTCAAAACCAAATTCGTTGTTGGTGCCATACGTAATATCGGCGCGGTAAGCGGCTTGCTTTTCTTCGCGCGGCATATTGGGCAAGTTCACACCCACGCTCATGCCTAAGAAGTTGTACAAGCGGCCCATCCATTGCGCATCGCGGTTAGCCAAATAATCGTTCACCGTGACAACGTGCACGCCTTTGTCCGACAGTGCGTTCAAATACACCGCCAGAGTAGCCGTCAAGGTTTTACCTTCACCGGTGCGCATCTCGGCAATTTTGCCTTGGTGCAGCGCAATTGCGCCTTGCATTTGCACGTCAAAATGGCGCATTTTCATAATGCGCTTGGAGCCTTCGCGCACTACAGCAAAAGCCTCGGGCAAGATGGCGTCCAAAGTCTCGCCACCCGCTACGCGCGTTTTAAATTCTTCGGTTTTAGCCTTCAAAGCGTCGTCACTCAGCGGCTCTAAGTCTTTTTCTAGCGCGCTGATGCGTTCTACGGTTTTACGGTAGGTCTTGAGCAAGCGGTCGTTGCTGCTGCCGAAAATTTGGGTTAGAAAGTTAGTAGCCATGCGTACAGTCTTATCTAGCGCGCCTCATAGCGCGGTGCAAGACATATCCTTTGGGTTGAGCAAATCAGAAAAATGGGGCTGTCTGCCTCAAAAACAAGCTGCACGTTGTAGCGCACCGCTTATTTTGCAGCTAGGCCGGGTAAGCCTTTTATTTTAGCGGGTAGTGGGCACCTTCTGAGCCGCTGGCCTGCTTTGACAAGCTAGCAGAAGCTTCTAGCGTGTTTTAGCCTTGGCTACGGGCATATCTGCAGGCAGTTTTTCACCTGCAGTGAGGAATTTTTGCGGGTCTTGTGGCAGGCCCTGTACCAGCACCTCAAAATGCAAATGCGGGCCTGTAGAGCGGCCGGTACTGCCTACAGCGGCTATTTTTTGACCGCGTTTAACCAAGTCACCTTTTTTAACAAAAGTCTCTGATGCATGGGCGTAGCGGGTGATCAAGTCGTTGCCGTGGTCTATTTCCACCATATTGCCATAGCCAGGGTGGTATTCCTGCACCACCACTACGCCACCTGCTGCGGCCAAAATAGGCCTGCCCGTATCAGCCTGAAAGTCCAGGCCTGTGTGCAAGGCCGAGCGGCCAGTAATAGGGTCGCTGCGAAATCCGAACGAAGAACCCAGCACGCTGCCCGGCACGGGTTGGGCTGTAGGCACCATCATTTTGCGAATTTTCTGGTCAAACAAGCGAGATTCCACCACCGTCAATAAGTCGACTTTTTGGTTACTCAACGCTTCCAGATCGATCAACGTGGCCTGCAACTCTTGCAGTGTCAAATCACGCCCGCCGATCAAAACGCCGCCTTTGCCACCAGCATTTGTCTTGGCCGCCTCGGGTACAGGTATGCCGGCCAAGCCCGAAACACGCTCGGTGATGGATTCTAGCTGGACCACTTTGGCCTGCATTTCACCTACCTTTTTAGCCATTGCGTCAAGGTTTTCGCGCATAAAGCGGTCACGCTGCTCAAACTCGTCTTTTACGACCAGTTTGACCAAGCTGCCCACAATGGGCCAACCCTCGCGCGCACCTTTGAGAAATACCCAGTGGTACAAGATGGCTGCCACCAGCATAAGCGCCAGCGACAAACCCAAACCCGCCAAAATCAACTTGGTACCACTCAGGTGGATGGGTCGCGTTTTAGCCAACCAAGCATCCGTGATAATCATGTGCATACTGTGCTCCTGAACTCAAAACAGTGGCATTGCGTTTAACGCCCTGCCACCTGCCCCCTGATTTTTATGTAATGGGCTATTATCCGCCTGATTACCCCACTTATATCACTGTGTTTTTTGCTGCTAGTTTCACTCTATTTGACTGGTCATGTAAGGTTTTTCTATGTCCACCATCAAGCTTGCGCCGCGCTACCCCCGGGCCTTACAGCCCAAACAAGCCATCTCCGTTATTAAGGCTGTAGAGAGTGCGCCCACATTGGCACGCTTGGTGTCTGCCGCGCGCGAATCACAAACCTGGCTGCAAACCATCGGCCCTTTGCTACCCGCCGCGCTGCGCAGCGGTGTGCAGGCGGGTCCTATTGAGAACCAACAATGGTGCCTATTGGCGGCCAACAGTGCTGTGGCCGCCAAATTACGTCAACTCAGCCCTGCATTGTCGGCACATTTGCGATCCAAGGGGTTTGACGTGCAGATCATTCGCATTAAGGTACAAATGCGAGTTTAAGGCCGCGTTTAGAGGCTTGTAGAGGCTTAACAAAAAAGCCCGCGAAGGCAACCTTCACGGGCTTTTGTATGGTGCCGCTTGTCGGAATCGAACTGACGACCTACCGCTTACAAAGCGGTTGCTCTACCAATTGAGCTAAAGCGGCAATCTTTATATTTTACTAGATACGCCGGTTCAATTTAATAGCCCGGTACTAATTTGCGTGGATTACTTGATGCTTGTGTCAATTACTTGATGCTTGTGGCAGTTACTTAACGCTTGTGCCGATTATCCAATGCACGTGTCGGTTACTTAACCCGCTTTAGCGCAGGCCGGGCGCCCCCAGTAGGATGCGGTGGTGTGGGCGGCAGATCGTCGTCCGGCTTAACTTCTTCGCTACCAACAGCCGTATCAACATGGCTAGAGACCAGTTGTACCACCTTGGAGGGCGCAGGTTCAATGACGGGTGCGTCGCAATGGCTTATGTCGACAGCTTCATCATCTGCAGCTATAGGTACTGCTGCAAAGGGTTTCTTACCCAGCGAATGCACTTTTGCGTCTGGCTCAGTGACTTCGCCACGCGGCGGAACCGCCTGCGGAACGGGGAATGCCATGCCTTGGCCGTTTTCGCGGGCGTAAATAGCAATCACACGGTCAATGGGCACCATGATTTCGCGCGCCGATCCAGAAAAGCGTGCCTTGAACTGTACAAACTCATTACCCAGCTTAAGCGAGCTAGTGGCATCCATGCTGATGTTCAGCACGATCTCGTTATTTTTAACGTGCTCGCGTGGCACTTGCACGGTCTCGTCGACATACGCCGCAATGTAGGGCGTGTAGCCGTTGTCGGTGCACCACTCGTACAGCGCCCGCAGCAAATACGGACGTGTAGAGTTAGGCGACGGTGTAAGGGCTGAAACGCTCATAGTTGCATGGTAACGCATTAGCAGGGCTTATCTGCGTACGTTACACGGTGCGGGCCAACAGCTTACTTGCGCATGACCTTCTCGGACGGTGTTAAAGCCTCAATATAGGCGGGGCGAGAGAATATACGCTCGGCGTATTTCAGCAACGGCGCCGCGTTCTTGGACAGCTCGATACCGTAGAAATCTAAGCGCCACAGCAGCGGTGCCAAGGCAACGTCCAGCATGGAGAAGTTGTCACCCATGATGAACTTGTTTTTCAAAAACACTGGGGCCATTTGCGTTAAGCGATCACGAATATGGCTGCGTGCTTTTTCCAGCACTTTGTCGTTGCCTTTGTTGGCACGGTTTTCCAATATAGACACATTGGTAAACAGTTCTTTTTCAAAGTTGAGCAAAAACAAGCGCACGCGTGCGCGGTCCACTGGGTCACCAGGCATCAACTGCGGGTGCGGGAAGCGCTCGTCAATGTATTCGTTGATGATGTTGGATTCGTACAAGATCAAATCGCGCTCAACCAAGATAGGTACTTGGCCATAAGGGTTCATGACGTTGATATCTTCGGGCTTGTTGTACAAGTCGACATCACGGATTTCAAAGTCCATGCCTTTTTCAAACAGCACAAAGCGGCAGCGGTGCGAGAATGGGCAGGTAGTACCCGAGTACAAAACCATCATAGTGAGAGTTCCTTTTCCAAAAATGAAAGAGTGGCGGAGCCACTCTTCGTGTCATTTAATTTTTATAATTTTAAGTCTAATGTAGTGTCGCACAAGGTACGCACTGCATGGTGTTCTAGACCATTATTTAATGTCACGCCAGTACACGACATTCAAGCGCCATGCCACTAAACAAAAAATGCTCAAAAATAACAGCACCCACACGCCCACGCGTACGCGGGTGTTTTGTGCGGGCTCGCCCATCCATTGCAGATAGCTAACCAAGTCGCCTACGGCTTGATCGTATTGCAAAGGTGACAGTGCGCCAGGCTTGGTCACTTCCCAGCTGGTAGCCACATTGATGTCTTTGTCATGACTTTTCACTGTAGAGTAAACGGGCTTGCGCTCGCCTTGCATTTCCCATAATGGGTTGGGCATACCGATGTTGGGGTAAGCCAAGTTGTTCCAGCCGGTGGGCTTGGTCTCGTCGCGGTAGTAGGTACGCAGCAAGGTGTACAAATAATCAGGGCCGGAGCCCTTGGCACCGTCTGAACGTGAACGTGCGATCACAGACAAGTCGGGCGGCAGGCCTCCAAACCATTCTTTGGCCTGCTTGGGGTCCATGGACGACTTCATGGTGTCGCCCACTTTGTCGCTGGCAAACAGCAGATTGTCTTTGATCTGCTGTTCGGTCAAGCCAATGTCTTTTAAGCGGTTGTAGCGCATGTAAGCTGCGCTGTGGCAGTTAAGACAGTAGTTAACAAATATTTTGGCACCATTTTGCAGGGCCGCCATATCGTTAGTTTTGTTAGGCGCTTTGTCCCAGGCGATGCCTTCGCTGGAAGCGTGCGCCGTTACCAGGCTGAAAGCTGCCAACAATGCGAGGATAATTTTTTTCATTTTTATAGTTCCCTTTAGTGCGCAGCAAAAGTTACGCGGTCTGGGACTATCTTGAAATCACCAATTTTGCTCCACCAAGGCATGAGCAAGAAGAAGCCAAAGTAGAACAAGGTGCCCACTTGGCTGACGCGCTCACCTACAGCAGAAGGTGGCTGCACGCCCAAATAGCCCAAAATCAAGAAGTTAACGACAAAAATACCATACACATATTTGTGCCAATCTGGACGGTAGCGAATCGACTTGACCGGGCTGTGGTCTAGCCAAGGCAAGAAGAACAAAATCATGGTGGACGCACCCATCACGACCACGCCCCAGAATTTAGCGTCAAACGCCAGCATGCCCGCCACGGCTACTAAGGCCACGGCGACTACAGCAGCCTTTAGGAAAGTTGGTAATTTGCTTTTGATCGCCGTGAAACCTGCCGCACCTACCACACAGGCCATCAGTACATACATCATCTCGGTGGTGATGGCACGCAGCATGGAGTAAAACGGTGTGAAATACCACACTGGGGCAATGTGTGCAGGCGTCTTCAGTGGGTCAGCCGGAATGAAGTTGTTGTATTCCAAAAAGTAGCCACCCATCTCAGGCGCGAAGAACACAATAGCGGTAAATACCATTAAGAACACGCTGACCATAAAGATGTCATGCACCGTATAGTAAGGGTGGAATGGAATGCCGTCCAATGGCCGCCCTGTCTTGGCATCTTTAGTAGCCTTGATTTCGACACCATCGGGATTGTTGGAACCAACTTCGTGCAGCGCGATGATGTGTGCAGCTACCAAGCCCAGCAACACCAAAGGCACCGCTATAACGTGGAAGCTGAAAAAGCGGTTCAGCGTGGCGTCGCCCACCACAAAGTCACCGCGAATTAGCAAAGCCAGGTCGGGACCGATGAAAGGGATGGCGGCAAATAAGTTAACAATCACCTGCGCACCCCAGTAGGACATTTGACCCCATGGCAGCAGATAGCCCATGAAAGCCTCAGCCATCAGGCACAAGAAAATACCGCAGCCAAACACCCAAATCAGCTCGCGCGGCTTGCGGTAGCTGCCGTACATCAGGCCACGGAACATGTGCAGGTATATCACCACAAAAAATGCCGAAGCGCCTGTGGAGTGCATGTAGCGTACCAGCCAGCCCCAAGGCACGTCGCGCATGATGTACTCGACCGAGGCAAATGCCAAACTCGCGTCTGGTTTGTAATGCATCACCAGGAAAATACCGGTAACGATTTGGATCACCAGTACTAGCATGGCTAGCGCACCAAAAATGTACCAAATATTAAAGTTCTTGGGCGCGTAATACTCGCTCATGTGCTCTTTAAAGAGCTTGCTTGCGGGGAAGCGGTTGTCTACCCAGTTCAGCAGCTTCTCTGGTGCGCTTGCGTTGGGGGATATTTCAATCATGTCAGCCATTTTTAATGCCTCAATATAAAACTACGGGAGTGGACAGTGCCGGCATTCAGTGGGGTGCTGTGGTGCAGGCCAGTTCCGCAGGTTTAAGCTTTCTTGTCTTCGCCGATCAGCAATCGGGTGTCGCTCATGTACATATGGGGTGGTACTTCTAGGTTGTCTGGTGCAGGTTTATTTTTATACACTCGGCCTGCCATGTCAAAAGTAGAGCCGTGGCAAGGACACAAAAAGCCGCCGCCCCAGTTATCGGGTAATGATGGCTGCGCACCCGTAGCGAATTTGTCAGACGGAGAGCATCCTAGGTGCGAGCAAATACCCACGCCTACGAAAATTTCTGGCTTGATAGAGCGGTATTCGTTGCGGGTGGACACCATGGGGGTCAGGTCGCCGGGGTTACGTTTGGACTCTGGGTCAGCCAGCAGCGAGGTCACCGTTTTCAGGCCTGCCAGTTGCTCGGGCGAGCGCTTGATAATCCATACAGGTTTACCGCGCCACTCTACCGTCATTTTCTCGCCCACTTTAAGAGCAGATATATCAACCTCAACGGCTGCGCCTGCGGCTTTAGCCCGTTCAGACGGGCTAAAACTGCTGACAAATGGCACAGCGGTGGCAGCTACGCCAGCGCCGCCTGCGGCGCAGGTGGCCATGATCCAATTACGTTTGCTGTGGTCCACGCCACTTACCGTTTCACTCATGGAAATCCTCAATATTTTGTAACCTAGGGACAGCCCGTGATTGTAGCCCAGGCGCTTGGGCTAATTCAACGGGCTGCACATGGTATCTACAGCGACAGGGCTAAGTTGGCTACAGCCTGGGGTTTGCAGGGGTAAAAGTGCACGTTTTTGCAATACATAACTTGACAAGCGTTTTTTTGTAGAGATACTCCCGCCCTAGGCGTAACACTATTTTCTACTAAAGCTGCATGCGCCTGCAGCAACATAACAGGAGTACCTTATGGGCATGATGCAAGAGTTTAAAGATTTCGCGATGAAGGGTAATGTCGTTGACCTAGCTGTCGGTGTGATTATCGGTGCCGCTTTTGGCAAAATTGTTGATTCCTTGGTCAAAGACATCATCATGCCTATCGTGGGCTTGGTGCTTGGCAATGTGGATTTTTCTAATATGTTTGTCATTTTGGGAAAAATACCAGCAGACTTCAAAGGTTCGCCTACTTCCTTTGCCGACCTGAACAAAGCTGGGGTCAACTTGCTGGGCTACGGCAACTTCATTACCATTTTGGTTAACTTCGTTATCTTGGCAGCCGTGATCTTTTTGTTGGTCAAGCAAATGAACAAGATGAAAAAAGCTGAGCCTGCAGCGCCCGCTACACCTGAAGACATCGTGTTGTTGCGCGAGATTCGTGACAACCTGAGGAAATAAGCCTCGCTTTTTAGCTAGCCCCAGGCTAACTGAGCCGCAGTATTCCAGAGGATACTGCGGCTTTTTATTTGGGCGGTGTGCTTAAAAGGGGGCTTTAGGCAGCCACCAGCAACTTGGCTTGGCGCGCCGCTTGGATCAAGCTGCTAGCGTCCGCCACGCCTTGGCCTGCAATATCAAACGCCGTGCCGTGGTCGGGGCTAGTGCGCACCAGCGGCAGGCCTAGCGTGACATTCACGCCCTTATCCACGCCTAAGTATTTGATAGGAATCAGCCCTTGGTCGTGGTACATGGCCACTACAGCGTCAAATTTGGCAAAGCCACGGGCCTGCATAAACACGGTGTCTGGCGGCAGCGCGCCGTAGGCGTCGATGCCTTCAGCGCGGGCAGCGGCTATGGCGGGGTTAATTATTTCAATCTCCTCCCTGCCAAAAAGACCAGCCTCGCCAGCATGCGGGTTCAGTCCTGCTACGGCAATGCGGGGCGGTCGGTGGCCGGGTGCTAGTGTTTTAAGCAGGCTGGCGTGGGTAATGCGCAGGGTTTGCAGTACGTTGTCAAACGTCACTGCGTCGATAGCTTGGCGCAAGCTGGTGTGGATGCTAACCAGTACTGTGCGCAGCTCGTCGTTGGCCAGCATCATGCGTACGGGAACATCAGCCACTGGTTTGCCCAAAAAAGCTGCCGCTTCGGCCTGCAGCAGCTCGGTATGGCCTGGGTAATGGACACCCGCTAGGCTCCAAGCTTTTTTGTGGATAGGCGCAGTCACCACAGCAGCCACCTCGCCGCGCAGTGCAGCACGCGCGGCCCATTGCACGCATTGGAATGAGAATTTACCAGTTAAATCACTCGCTAGGCCGCTATTTAACTGCTCAAGCAGCTTTGAATTTAATACCAGGTTGGCAGTTTTATCCTGTGTTATTGGCAGTACCGGCACGCAACGCGGTGGGGCCGAAAGTGCGTCTCCCGCCAGGGCCAGTTGCGCCACCGGCAGCGCCATGCCCTGCCCGGCTACGCTGCCCAACCACTGTGCGGCACGGCGCATCAGCGCCACGTCGCCCACCACAAAGCAGCCTTGCATAACATCAGGCGCATCTCTGAACGCTTTGACCACGATCTCCGGCCCAATACCTGCCGGGTCGCCAGGGGTAATGGCGATGGGCAAAACCTGAGAAGCCCGCCCAAGGCTGACTAAATCAGAGGTTATTTGCATGACTGAAAGATGGCCGTCGGCATTGCAGCAGGTTAGAAATTTTTTTAAGATAACTTAAAAGATAGTTTATGCTGAAAATGGGTCTGTCAGTTTTGCGAGTGGGCCGAGAAACACAGCCTTTACTGATATGAAAGCTCAAATGAAAGCTCAAACCCCCATAAGGGCTTTGGTGCTGCCAGCAAAAAATAAAAAAACCTGCAAACTATTTCCCAATAGGGCTGTTGTTTGCAGGTTTTCAGTACGGCTTGCGCCGCTTATGTCCAGACTACTTTGGCATTAAAACAGTGTCAATGGCATGAATCACGCCATTGCTGGCAGCTACGTCGGCTGCAACTACCTTGGCGCCGTTGACGGTGACACCGCCCTCGGTAGCCATGGCCAAGTCACTGCCTTGTACAGTTTTGACGTGGCCAGCTTTGACATCAGCGGCCATGACTTTGCCGGCAACTACGTGGTAGGTGAGTATTTTAGTTAACGCAGCTTTGTCAGCCAGCAAGCTGTCTAGCGTTGCTTTTGGAACTTTAGCAAAGGCCTCGTCAGTGGGCGCGAAAACCGTGAATGGGCCAGCACTTTTAAGGGTATCAATTAAGCCAGCGGCGGTTACTGCAGCGGCTAGAGTTTTGAAGTTGCCTGCGGCGACTGCAGTGTCAACAATATCGTGAAGAGTGGTCATAAAAGTCCGTTACAAAAGGTACTGCGCTACAGCGAGCCAAAAGATAGCCCTAAAGCGCAGTCTCACACCGAAGATGCGGCGTAGCTGGACTATAGTGAGCCAGCCTGACAAAGCCAGTAGTAAGGGTATCTACTCAAATTGTTGCAAAGCAAACGTGAATTTATGTTCGTAGACGACTGGACCGTAGCGAGTGTGGCAACTATTTAAGCAGGATTGTCAATGTCTATAAACATATGCTGCAACCCTGACTGGTCTGCAATATAACCGGCCACCGCAGGCGCGCCGTAACGCTCGGACGCATGGTGGCCGCAGGCGATGAAGCCCACACCCATCTCGCGTGCGTAGTGCGCTTGGGGCTCAGAAATTTCGCCGGTAACGAACACATCGGCCCCGGCGGCGATGGCGGCTTCAAAATAGCCCTGCGCACCGCCCGTGCACCACGCTACTTTTTTAATAGCTGCTTGAGCAGTATTTACTTGGGTTACTGGCTTATTTAATGTATTTTTTATGTGCTCGGACAGCGTCTGTATGTCGGTGTGGGTGGTCGTGCCCAGCCAACCGAGGTCTTGCTCACCAAAGCGGCTGCCCGCGTCCTCTAGCGGTGTAAATCCCAATAGCTTGCCCAGCTGCGCGTTGTTGCCCAGCGTGGGGTGCGCATCCAGCGGCAGGTGGTAAGCGTACAAATTAATGTCGTGGGCCAGCAGCTTTTGCAAGCGCTGTTTCATCCAGCCCACCACGCGCCCGTCTTGCCCACGCCAGAACAAGCCGTGGTGCACAAAAATAGCATCCGCACCGTGCGCAATAGCCGCGTCAATCAAGGCCAGTGAGGCCGTGACGCCGGAGACTATTTTTTTAATCTCTGCTTTGCCTTCGACCTGCAACCCGTTCGGGCCATAGTCTTTAAACCGCTCTGGCTGCAAAAGCGTGTCAAACGCTTGCAACAATGCAGCGCGCGAAGTAGCAGGATGTGGGCTTGCAACAGGATAATTCATCCTCACATTATGAATTACAGTGGTCTAGCCCTGCTGTCAGGTGTAGGTAGATTGATTTACACTGGGTTGTGTATTTGCATCTACATTCTCTTTGTATAAAAAAGCTTTTTGCAACTTGGTAAGCTTGCAAATCTGGGCGCCTAAAGCCCGTCTTGTTTAATAAAATGTATGTTTACTTGCTGGTAATCCTATGAAAAAAATCTGGCTATTGTTCAGTCAATGTGTAACATTATTTTTGGCTGCATGGTTTGTAGTGGCCACGCTCAAGCCCGAGTTATTGAACCGAGGTGTCAAAGCGGGCAGTGGTTTGGTGCCCACTATCGAGGCGCCTGCTTCAAATTCTGTAGCTGCTCCAGCAGGAAGCTTCAGGGTTGCAGCCCAAAAAGCATCTGCTGCGGTGGTCAGCATCAGCGTGACCAAAGCGGCGGCCAAAAACCCGAACGCGAACGATCCGTGGTTTAAGTTTTTCTTTGGAGACCGTGGCCAAGAGCCGCAAGGCGGACTGGGCAGCGGCGTCATCGTCAGCCCCAGCGGCTATATTTTGACCAACAACCATGTCGTCGAGGGCGGCGACGAGATTGAAGTAACGCTGAACGACACGCGCCGCGCCAAAGCCAAAGTGATTGGCACCGACCCCGACAGCGACCTAGCTATCTTAAAAATCGACCTCGACAAGCTGCCCGTCATCGTGCTGGGCAGCTCAGACGCGCTGCAGATTGGCGACCAAGTGCTGGCCATTGGCAACCCGTTTGGCGTAGGCCAAACGGTGACCAGTGGCATTGTCAGCGCGCTGGGGCGCAACCAGCTGGGCATCAACACGTTTGAAAACTTTATCCAAACCGACGCGGCCATTAACCCCGGCAACTCGGGCGGCGCGCTGGTAGATGTAAACGGTAATCTACTGGGCATTAACACCGCCATTTACAGCCGCAGCGGGGGCAGCATGGGCATTGGCTTTGCCATCCCGGTTAGCACGGCCAAGCAGGTAATGGAAGGCATTGTGAAAGACGGCGTGGTCACACGCGGCTGGATAGGTGTAGAGCCGCAAGAGCTGACGCCTGAGCTAGCCGAAACCTTCAAGCTGAAAATGGACAGCGCCAGCGGCGTGATCATCACCGGCGTGCTGCAAGGCGGCCCGGCTGCGCAAGCGGGCATCAAGCCCGGCGACGTGATCACCACCATTGCCGGCAAGCGCGTAGGCAGCGTAAGTGAGCTGCTGTCTAACGTAGCGGCCCTGAAGCCCGGTGCACCTGCCAAAATGATTGTGCAACGGGCTGACAAATCGCTGGAACTAGACGTGTCGCCCGGTCTGCGCCCACGGCCCAAGGTGCAGCCTGGGCGTTAAGTGGTTTGCTTGGAGTAGCTAAGTACTATTGATTTCATAGCTGGTTGAGCAGGTTCTATGGGCTGAAACGGTGCTTTCTCTTTGAAATTGGATGACGTACGTACTGTTGCTTCGTTGAGTTGGGCGCTTGGCTTTGCGTGCTCTTCGGCTTAGTTGGTTACTCGGTTAGCGTGCGTGCCGGGAAGTTGGACTCGAGCCGGGCATCTCGCTGCAAAAATACTACGCAAACACGCGCGAACTGGGGCTTTTGGTACGCTGTCTCGAACAACGCGCGCCTTGCTACGTATTTTTCATCGAGACGGACCCGACTCGTCACATTGTTCTTGGCTTGGTTTTAACAGCCCGCGTTTCGGTAGTTTGCTGGTTGCGCTTAGCGGTTTTTAGCAGCCCGTGCTTCGGTTGGGTGCCATTGTGGTCTAGAGCAAAATTTCGTTCTGGATTGGTGTCGCGCCGGGTGTAGCGGCTTCCTGAATTTTGATCTGACCCCAAATGCTCGCGGGCACTAGCAGTAGCGCGCTACCTATGTCACGACCCAGAAACCAAGCCAGAAAACAAACCTTAGCCCCACTACAAGCGTGCTGTTGTGGCGTGCGTCCTATGACAAACAATAAAGGGCCGCAGGTCCGTTTGGCATGGGACTGACCACAGCAGTGCGCGTATTGGAACAATGAACTCGTTACGAGGCCACACAGCCACACAGCGAAAAAACACTCTGCAAACAGCATTTCCAAGAACAAAAAAGGCCAGTAACCCAAGTAAAACCTGCTCAATCAGCTATGTAATTAATAGCAAACTACAATCCCGCCATCAAATGCACAATCAGCGAAAACGTGAAAAATGCCAGCACGGTGGACACCAAAATAATCCGCGCAATACGCCCGTTGTCGGCACCAAACTTTTCTGCCAGCAGCGACACGTTGGACGCGCTGGGCAGGGCCGCTACCAGCACGATAACTGTCAAACTTGACCTATCCAGCGGCACGCCCGAGGCTATGGCCGAGCTACCAACCAGCAGCACCAGCAGGGGGTGCAGCAGCAGCTTCATCAGCGCCACGGGAACATAGTCCACCCACGGCGTGGGCTGGGCTGCCGTCATTTGGCTGCGTGCCAGTACCGCGCCGATGGTAAACAGCGCTACGGGCGATGCTGCATCAGCCAGCAGACCGATGGTTTGCGTCAACGGCTTGGGCAGCGCTATGGCGAAATACGACACCACCACGCCCGCCAAAATAGACCACGGCATGGGGTTAGACGCCACGCCTTTGAGCGCGTTTTTGGCTGCAGTTCGCGCGCCCGCACTGCCCGAGTTATCTAGCCTGGACAAGGCAATACACAGTGACGTAGTCACCAGCATGTCCACCATGATGGTAGCAATGGTGGGCCCTGCCGCCTGCGCGCCCAGCAGCGCCACCAGCAGCGGCACGCCCATAAAGCCTGTATTGGGAAACGCAGCCACCAGCGCACCCAGCGCCGCGTTATTCCAGTTAATGCGCTTGCTTAGCGTAACGGCTACCGCAAACGACACCATCGTCAGCGCACACAGCAAATACACCAAAAATATCGGGCCGCTCAGCAACTGCGCCACCGGCGTGTTGGCACCAAAGCGGTACAGCATGCACGGCAATGCAAAAAACAACACAAAGCCATTCAGGCCGGGTATGGCCGCCATGGGCAACATGCCCCGGCGTGCGGCCACGAAGCCGCACAGGACCAGCGCGAAAAACGGGAAAGTGACGGTAAGGATTTGTAGCACGGGTGCATT
>JANLPQ010000009.1:0-5438 GCA_031367325.1 Polaromonas sp.
ACTGCAGTGCGGTAGCTCTAGCATGGTGTAGTTTAAGAACTGCTCGGGGTTGCGAAAGTAGGCCAGCTTGTCTTCCGTAGTGTTTTCTAGCAGGCTTGCAGCATGTTGGTACAGCATGCGCGCTTGGCCGATATGGTCCAGGCCAATATTGGCCATGGCAATGTCTTCTTCTAGCACCGGGCCATGGCTGCACCACTGGGCAATACGCTGGCCGTGGATAAGCGCATTGTCGGCCAAGTGCAAGATGTACTGCGTGTGGGCAGTGGTCGCAGCCATAGCAACTGTTAATGCCGTTGCTGCAGGTGCAAATACTGATGCATTCATCACATATGCCCCACCGCATCGGGTATGTCATAAAAGCTAGGGTGACGGTAAATTTTGTCACTGGCCGGGTCAAACATCTCGTCTTTGTCCTCAGGCTGGCTGGCCGTAATCTGCGCGCTGGCCACCACCCAAATACTCACACCCTCCATGCGCCGCGTGTACACATCACGCGCCATCTGCAAAGCTTGCTGGGCATCTGCCGCGTGCAAGCTGCCGCAATGCTTGTGCTCTAGGCCTTGCTTGGAGCGTATGAAAACTTCAAATAGGGGAAGTTCTTGGGTTGTCATAGATTTTTGATTTTAAGAAAAAATACCGGACGCGAAGGACGCGAAAGGAATACAAAAAATAAATTAAATAAAGGTAGCAATTAAATATATAAATAATTTTGGTATTTTTTTCTTCATCTTCTTTAGCGTTCTTCGCGCAACCTTAGCGCCCTTCGCGTCCGGAAGCCCGATTTAAAAACCTCAGCCCATTCAAGCCGCCTGCCGCAGCCGAGAAGCCTTTTGCTTAGCCGCATAAGCCAACGCCGCCTCGCGCACCCAAGCGCCGTCGTTATGCGCTTTCACGCGCGTGGCGAGGCGTTCTTTATTACACGGGCCGTGGCCGTTCACGGTGGCCCAAAATTCGTCCCAGTCGATCGCGCCGTAGTCGTGGCGGCCTTTCGCCTCGTTCCACTTTAAATCAGCATCCGGCAGCGTCACGCCCAAGATGCGCGCCTGCGGCACGGTGGCATCCACAAACTTTTGTCGCAAATCGTCGTTCGATATGCGCTTGATGCCCCAGCGCATGTTTTGCCCGCTGTGGGGGCTGTCGTTGTCGGGCGGGCCAAACATGGCTAGCACGGGCCACCACCAGCGGTTCACTGCGTCTTGCACCATGGCACGCTGCGCAGTAGTGCCAGCCATCATCGTCATTAACGATTCGTAGCCTTGGCGCTGGTGGAAGCTTTCTTCTTTACAAATACGAATCATCGCGCGCGCGTATGGCCCGTAGGTGCAGCGGCACAGCGGTACCTGGTTCATGATCGCTGCGCCGTCTACTAGCCAGCCCACGACACCCGTGTCGGCCCACGTGAGGGTAGGGTAGTTAAAAATGCTGCTGTATTTGGCCTTGCCGGTGTGCAGAGCATCCAACATTTGATCGCGTGACGTGCCTAGTGTTTCGGCTGACGAATACAGATACAAACCATGGCCTGCCTCGTCTTGCACTTTGGCCAGCAAAATTGCTTTACGTTTAAGTGATGGTGCGCGCGATATCCAATTGCCCTCGGGCTGCATGCCAATGATTTCGCTATGCGCGTGCTGGCTGATCTGTCGCACCAGCGTTTTGCGATAAGCCTGGGGCATCCAGTCTTGCGCCTCGATCTTGCCGTCGGCGTCTATCATGGCGTCAAAGCGGCTTTGGTGGGCTAGCTCGGCGGGTGTTGCGAGACTGGCAACTGCTTTTAAAAGTGGCGTTTTGCTGGCAGCAGTATCAGGCATGTCCAAGGCTTGGGTATACATAAACGTCCTTTAAGCAGCGCATGGGGCTGCATTAACGCGTAGTATACCAATTAACCAACCGATTGGTCGGTTAATTAATTCACCCGTTCTGTGCGGAGGCAGGTGCAAAACTGTGGGTGTCGAACACCGACTGGCTTGAAATTTGGTCAAAGTCGCTGGCACTCAGCTCGCCCTGTGCATCGGCAGTGGCACTGGCGGCCAGTGCGGCAAAGCTGCTGCGTATCCGTTTATCGCCGTGCAAAATTTGGCGTGGGTCGGTAGTGACAGTACCGATGTAGTACAGCGCTGCCAAGCAGGCCGCTAAGCGCTCGACAGGCAGCAGCGTGTAGCGCGACAGCTCGGCCAATGGCATCGGCTGCCTGCTGAGCAAACCAATCAAATTCATGTGGTCTTGGTGCAACCAGCTTTGCGGCAGCACAGACAGGCGGCGCAAGTAAATCAGCTCAGTGTTGTAGCTGCTGGGTAACTGTGCCTTGAGCGTGCGGCTGGCGTAGGCCCACATGGGTTTTTCTAGCGTTTGTACGGTAAATCCTTGCGGCATGTGCGTGGCATCAGTGGGGCGGTGCCGCCAAGATGCCAGTGACAACTGGATAGGTTTGGCATCGGGTGCCAAGCCGACACGCCAAGCCACCAAGTCCACCACAGCCACTATGCGGTTTTCAAATTGCAAATGGTAGGTGCCTTTGCGCAAATTGCTCTGGCGGGTAGCCACTTGTTCGCCCAGCGCAAAATGTGCACACTGCAGCGGCAGCGCCATGGCAAACTGATTCAACCCGCTGGCGCACTGGTAGGTATTGGTTAAGTCAATAGCCAGCACAGCGTCGATAGCTTCTGGCAGGGGCACAGTAAAGGCCACCGGGCGGCTGGTTTGGTGCGGGTAAATGGTCAGTGGCGAATGCGGCGCATCGGGGTTGGCAATATGCAGGCCACGGTTCTCACCCATGCTGACACTGGGGCTGTTGATCAGCCATAAATCAGCATCTTCAAAGGGCACCACTTCCCAGCGGCTGCGCGAGGTGACAGCAGACAAAATATGCGCAGCGGCTAAATTAGCATCGCTACGACTAAAACCGAGCAAACCTATTCTGAGTAAAGGGAGTTCCATACGCGCCAGTTAATTCAATTGCATTACTGCTTGAATTATGAGGCGCGGTAATGCTTTTGGATATAGTACGTTTGTGCAATTTAAATGCTCAATTTGTAACTTAATCCCGGCTTGCCGCTCCAGTACGCTCGCCTCTGGCGTCCAACGCAACTAGCCCCCAGCTTCCACCACAAAGCCTTTGCCGCGCCCGCGCCCCAGATAGGCCAGCACCTGGGGCAAGGCCTCATTCAGCGACGCTTTGAGCGTGTGCGGAGGATTGATCAAAAACATGCCGCTCTCGCGCAGGCCGGGCCGCTTGGCTGGCAGGGGCTTGCCGTCCGGGCTGACGGCCACCACTGGGGCGGCTGTTTTATCGTCCTCGCCCATGCCAATATTGAGCGTAGCGTGCAGCCATGATTTTTTGTTTTGCTGAGCCAGAATTTTTAAGCGGCGCGGCAGGTCGTGCGACTCGGCGCGCGGAATTACCGGGTACCACACCACATAGGTGCCAGTAGGAAAACGCTTCATCGCATCTTGCACACTGGCATACACCCTGGCGTAGTCGCTCTTCATTTCGTAGCTGGGGTCGATCAATACCAAGGCGCGTTTGTTGGGTGGCGGTAGCAGCGCTTTCAGCGCCTCAAACCCGTCTGATCGCTCTACGCTGACCATGCGGCCCGCGTTCAGCTGGGCCATATTGCCGTGTAGCGCGGTGGCATCTGCACCATGCAGTTCAAACAATTTCAATTTGTCGCGGGTAGACGCCACCGTGCCGGCGCGCAACTGGCTGTGCATCACAAACGGTGAGCCGGGGTACACCTTTAGCCCTTTGGCGTTAAAGCTGGTAATGCAGTCAATATAGTCTTGTAACGGGGTAGAAATAGCTACTGATTTAATAGCTGCTTGAGCAGGTTCTACGTGCTGAACAGCCGATTTTGATGTTAAATGCAGTGCCGAAAACAGCTTATTGATGCCTTCATCCGCTTCTGCGCTTTTTTGTGCAAATTCACCATCCAAACGGTACAAACCCGCCCCAGCGTGCGTGTCCACCACGGTAATGCCCGCGTCTTTCAGGGTCATGTATTTGAGGGTGGCAATCAGCGTCATGTGCTTGAGCACGTCAGCGTGGTTGCCTGCGTGGAAGGCGTGGCGGTAGGAAAGCATGGGGTGATGGTAACCCCGAAAAGTCAGGTTGCGTCAGCAGCGCCAAACCGCAGAGCTGAAATGGGCCCACTCCGTTGGGCGCATTTAATTAGATCAAATCTCCCGCGCGTACCGGTCGGTAGCGGTTATCAACGCGTCCAAAATGCCCGGTTCGTTATAGGCATGGCCCGCGCCTTCAATCAAATGAAAGTCTGCTTGCGGCCAAGCTTTGTGCAGTTGGTAGGCGTAGCGCGCTGGGCAGGGCATGTCGTAGCGGCCATGCACGATGGTGCCTTTGATGCCGTGCAATAGCGCAGCATTGCGCAAAAGTTGCTCTTCTTGCAGCCAAGCACCGTGCGAAAAGTAGTGGTTTTCAATCCGCGCGAAGGCTAGCGCAAAGTGGTCGTCAGCAAACGCGGCAGACAGGTCTTGGCTGGGCAGCAGCGTAATCGTCTCGCCTTCCCATAGGCTCCAGGCTTTGGCCGCTTGGAGCTGCACGGCGGTGTCGCTGCCAGTCAGGCGTTTGCGGTAGGCCGCTACCATGTCGTGGCGCTCGTTTTCGGGTATCGGCGCCTCAAAACGCTCCCATTTGTCGGGAAACATCTCAGACACGCCAAACTGGTAGTACCAAGCAATCTCGGCTGGGGTAACGGTGTAGACACCGCGCACAATCAGCTCGCTCACCTTGCTTGGTTGGGTTTGCGCGTAAGCAAGCGCTAACGTCGAACCCCATGATCCACCAAAAACCAGCCATTTGTCTACGCCAGCTGCCTGCCGCAGCCGCTCTATGTCGTCTACCAAATGCCAAGTGGTGTTGGCATGCAGGGCGGCGTGCGGTGTCGACTGCCCGCAGCCGCGCTGGTCAAACAGCGTCACATCGTAGGCAGAAGGGTCAAACAGGCGGCGGTGGTTGGGCGACATCCCTCCACCGGGGCCACCATGCAGAAACACGGCAGGCTTGGCGCCCGGTGTTCCGCAGCGCTCGTAGTACACGGTATGGCCGTCACCCACGTCAATCGTGCCTGTGGTGTACGCCTCAATCGGTGGATACAGAGTGCGCAGTGTTTTCATAGTTCGTGGGCTGAAGTTGGAGGGTTTGACCTAAGAGCTTGATTTTGCTTATAATAGAGGGCTTCGCAGCGTTTAGCTATGCCCGCGGTGAAGTCAGACTAAACCCAGCTCCTTGTCGCACGCTTACCAGCGTAATGTACCGGGTTAGCTACGTCAAGAACCTACCTAAGAGGCTCTCATCAGAAGAGCACCGACCGTAGAAAAGGCATGCTACAAACCCTCTCACTTTTTGAAAAGAGAAAACTCATGACTACGTACAGCGCTAAACCCGCCGACGTGACGCACGAGTGGTTTGTGATTGACGCCACCGA
>JANLPQ010000015.1:0-69553 GCA_031367325.1 Polaromonas sp.
CGGCGTTAACGTGGCCGCCGACTGCGCAATGCAGGTGTTTTGCTGCCCAAAAGCGCTGCCAACCCAAGTAAAAACTGCACAAGCAGCTAGCAAATTCATAGTAACCGTACGGCGTGGTGACATGGCGAGTCTCCTTAAAAAGTAAGCATTGGTCTGGTGTGGCTGCAGTTTCTTACCATATTTGCACTTTTCACTTTTAAAACGCGTAGTGAGCTTATGGCACACTGCGGCGCAGTAAGCACAACCCGACTTTTCCCGACTTTTGAAGACAGTTTTTCTATGCAAACCATCATTGCGCAAATCGCCGCCGAGATTAAAGTACAGCCCGCGCAGGTTAAAGCCGCTGTCGACCTGCTGGACGGCGGGGCCACCGTGCCATTTGTAGCCCGCTACCGCAAAGAGGCCACCGGCGGGCTGGACGATATTCAACTGCGCGAGCTGGACTTTCGCCTTGGCTACTTGCGCGAGCTGGCCGACAGGCGTGCATCGGTGCTAGGCAGTATCGAATCGCAAGGCAAGCTAACACCCGAGCTGCGCGCTGCCATCGACGCTGCACCCACCAAGCAAGAGCTGGAAGACCTGTACCTGCCCTACAAGCAAAAGCGCCGTACCAAGGGCCAAATAGCGCGCGAGGCTGGCATAGAGCCGCTGGCGGACAAGCTGTTTGCAGATCCATCGTTAACACCTGCCGACGAAGCTGCAGCCTTTGTCAAACCCGAAAAGCTAGAAGACGGTACCGATTTCACCACCGTGCAAGCCGTCCTTGACGGCGTGCGTGACATATTAAGCGAGCGCTGGGCCGAAGACGCGCCGCTGGTGCAGGGCCTGCGCGAATGGCTGTGGGCCGAGGGATTGTTTAGCAGCAAACGCGTTGAGAGCAAAGACGAGAACAACGCCGACGTGGCCAAATTTAGAGATTATTTTGACTACGACGAACCGATATGCCGCGTGCCGTCGCACCGCGCTCTGGCGGTATTCAGGGGCCGTGCACTTGAGTTTTTAGAAGCCAAATTGGCCTTGCAGGCCGTAGAACCTGCTCAAGCAGCTATTAAATCTGTAGTAGTCACCCCTGCTGAGGCGCGCATTGCTATCCACCTAGGCTGGAGCCACAGCGCCCGCGCGGGCGACGACTTGATACGCAAATGCATTGCCTGGGCGTGGAAAGTCAAGCTCAGCCTGAGCCTAGAGCGCGACCTGTTTGCCCGCCTGCGTGAAGACGCTGAGAAAGTAGCTATCAAAGTGTTTGGCGACAACCTGCGCGACCTGCTGCTGGCCGCACCGGCAGGCAAAAACGTGGTGATGGGCCTAGACCCTGGCATTCGCACCGGTGTAAAAGTGGCCGTGGTAGATGCCACAGGCAAGCTGCTAGACGTGGCTACCGTGTACCCGCACGAGCCGCGCAAAGACTGGGACGGCTCGCTGCATACCCTGCGCCTGTTGGCCGAAAAACACAGCGTGCAATTAATCGCCATAGGTAACGGCACCGCCAGCCGCGAGACGGATAAATTGGCAGGGGATTTGATTAAGCAGTTAGCTAAATCAGCACCCGACGGTGTAGTTCAAAAAGTAGTTGTCAGCGAAGCCGGCGCATCGGTGTACAGCGCCAGCGAATTTGCATCGCAAGAAATGCCTGATGTAGACGTCAGCCTGCGCGGCGCAGCCAGCATTGCCCGCCGCTTGCAGGACCCATTGGCCGAGTTGGTCAAAATCGATCCTAAATCCATTGGCGTAGGCCAGTACCAGCACGACGTGTCGCAGTCAGACCTAGCACGCAGCCTAGACGCGGTGGTAGAAGACTGCGTGAACTCTGTAGGCGTAGACCTGAACACCGCCAGCGCCCCACTGCTAGGCCGCGTGTCAGGCTTATCAGGTACGGTGGCTAAATCAGTGGTGCGCTGGCGCGAGCAGCACGGTGCGTTTAAAACCCGCCAACAGTTGCTAGAAGTTAGCGGCTTGGGTGCTAAAACTTTTGAGCAATGCGCAGGCTTTTTACGCATCAGCGGTGGCGACAACCCGCTAGACAGCACCGGCGTGCACCCCGAAACCTATCCAGTAATTGAAAAGCTGTTGGGCTTAGTGAACAAACCGATTGCCGAGGTGATGGGCCGCAGTGATTTGCTGAAATCTATCAAGCCCGAGCAACTAGCCAGCGCGCAGTTTGGTGCCATCACCGCGCGCGACATTTTGGTAGAGCTAGAAAAACCCGGCCGCGACCCACGAGGCGACTTTGCAGTAGCCCGATTTAACGACGGCGTAGAAGACATCCGCGATTTAAAAGAAGGCATGATCTTAGAAGGCACCGTCAGCAACGTAGCCGCATTCGGCGCGTTTGTAGACCTGGGCGTACACCAAGACGGCTTGGTGCACGTCAGCCAGCTAAGCCACAAGTTCACCACCGACGCACGCGAGGTAGTCAAAACCGGCCAAATCGTCAAGGTGAAAGTAATGGAAGTAGACGTAGCCCGCAAACGCATCGCGCTGAGTATGAAGCTAGACGCTGCACCCCCGCGCAAAGATGGGCCACGTGATAACCGTTTTGAATCTGCCAAAGGGCAGGGCGCGGGGCGGGGTGGGTTTAGTATCTCAAAGAGTACCCCTCAAGAGACTGCTATGAGCGGCGCGTTTTCAAAACTTCAAGGTTTGCGCAAGTAAGTTGTCTATCTAATTAACCATTAAGGAAAGCACGTAAACATGTCTTCATATGCAGACCGCTTGCGATACTCCGCAATCTTAATTGCGATGTGGTTAACGGTTTTTGCACCTTTAATAGCGGCGCAAACTGTGCCACCAAACATTCAGTCAGCTTGGCCTTCGCATAATCGTCCATGGTCTGATGACGAATATCAAGATTTTTATCAAAAAATAGCTACGGGTAACATTTTTGAGTTACCACGCTTGGCCGGACTTGAAACAGCCCAAACGTTCAAACGCCTAGTTAATCCAGAAAATTTTTATTTCACGTCTGATAAAGCGTTACCTATTGGGCAACGTTTGAGCAAAGCATCAAAAAGTTTTGAGGCTTTGAACCAAGTTTTAAAACTATATATTGCAGCCTATGCCAAAAACACTCAATATAGTACTGAGTTGATACGCATACAGGGTTTTGCAATTCTTGTCATGGAGAAGCAACTTGCTTTACTTGACGAGCTCATACCAAAGCTGGACGTTAACGATCCAACGTATGCCATCAGAATTTTAGGGGTAGCCCAGACAAGACTGGGCGCCATTCAGATGGTTGTAGGGGCTATAACTAGTCTTGGAGAGCGAGATACCTACTCTGCTGAAGATAGGCTGCATTTAAGTAAGCTCACTGTCGAATCATTTCCTGCATTGACCAAAACCACTGATCCTGATGTACGCAATGCCCTGAATATACATATACGTCGAACCATGGATACTGAAATTCATTCCGAGATAAAAGCGTTGTTGGCTAAGTTGCAAACCACAAATACACAATTAATACTTAACCAACAGTAAGTGTAATTAAAGATACTTGCGTTGGTCAGGTTTCCAGCCGTCCACTGCCCACCGCCTCGCGCAGAAGTGCATTTACCCGCGTCTGCCAACCCTTACCTGTACCTCGTAGTGCTGCCAACACATCCGGGTCAAGCCGCAATTTAACTGGTGATTTAGTGATTGCAGCCACACTGCCCACGGGCCTGCCACGGCGGGCGGTAATTTGCTCTGGGGTGTGCACTTGGGCTGCTTCGCCACGATTCATTTGGCGAATCGACTCCAGCACATCGGCTGCGAATTTTTCGGTTTCTTTATCCATGGTCAAACTCCTTTTTCCATTGCAGTAAAACCTCGGTGGGTAAGTTGTCAAACTTAGCTTTGGCGTACACCACGATCAATACAATCTCGCTTTGCGCCGTGCGGTTGAAATAAATTACCTGCACGCCGCCACGTTTGCCCATACCTGCGCGCGTCCAGCGTACTTTGCGCAAACCGCCTGCGCCGGGTATCACATCACCACAATCGGGGTTGCAGGCTATCCAGTCAATAAAGTTTTCACCCTCTGGCTGGCTCCGCGCTTGAGACGCGTAGCTTTGAAATATGGGTGTTTCCATAACAGTAAGCATTTTAATTGTACATCCCATTAATTAAATTAATATGTAATTATGTACAGCATATTCTAGGCATAACTGCGGCGGTTAAGCTGTTACGCGCTTGGTAAAGTAAAGCCAGCTTTAATGGGAATGCTTAGCGTGTTTGAGCATCGCTGATAAAAATCTGTGGTTTGGCTGGTCTAGATGGTGCTTTTAAAGCGGCGTCTTGCGAAGGGCGGGGTGGTAAGCCTGTCCGTCATAGTTACTCATCTAAATTTTATGTGGTGAAGATAAAGACCGCTAATACTATAAAAATAATAGCTGCTTGAGCAGTAAATACTTGGTCTACAGCCTGTTTTATTACTTAAATCATCAAACAGAGGTAGTTAATGCACATGTACGCTCTGCTGCGCTAGCGCACCTGTACTCAAGGGGCCGCAATAATTTGCACCGTGCTGCGCAACGCTGATTCATAAATTTGATCTGCCGAGACGCGCTGTTTTTGCGTACTGGCGAGAGTACCCAGGGCTTGGCCTAGGCGCTGGTGCAACGCTGAAGTCAGCACCAGTTGATCCTCATTAACTGGCTTATCCAGTTTACCCAGCTTACGTGGCTTGACCATTGAATTTATAGCAATACCAATCAACCGCCCACCATCATCAAACACCGGGCCACCGCGCGGGCCTGTGCTAAGTGCAATACCCAAAGGTCGCTCAGCCGAATTAGCCTGTGGGTTGCCCAAAAAACCCATGTGCAGCACAGGCCACTGGGCGTGGGCTGGTGTGCTGGGTTTGTACTCTAAAGCGAAAGCGGGGCTGCCTGGAAAAGCATCGCGGGGCGCTAGCATCAGGGCATTTGGCTCGGCCAGCTTATTGCGCAGGGTAAGCACTGTCATGGTGGGATCGCTACGCTTCGGGTCACGTTGCGCTGTCGCTAGTTGCCCTAAACCGTTGCGCACCCACACTTGGGTACGTTTGGCGAGCACTGCGGTGGGCACTAAAACCAGTTTTCCGCTGTCAATCACTAGGCCTGATGCTATAACGCTGGCCTGCTTGGGTAAGCCCGCCAGCGGCCCCTGGGGTGCCATGCGCGCAGGGGTGTTTAATAAATCGCCTGTGGCAATAGGTGCGTTAGTTTGCAGTTGCCTTTGCACCTCTAACAGCAAGTGGTGCTTGGGCACTCGGGCCGCATTGTCAGCCAGCAGCTTTTGGGCAATTACTGGCTGTCCGCCCATGTGCAGTAGCCAAGCGTACAGGGCGCTGCCTCTGACATCGTCGGGGTGCGAGCCTGCGGTGTGCGCTGCAAAGGCCAGTGCGCGGCGGTACTGGCCTATCTGCATGTAGGTGCGCACGAGGCCCATTTCGGTGTCTGCTGCGTGCAGCACACTAGCGGCATTGTCAAACGCTGTTTGTGCAGCGTCTGTGTCGTTGCGCACCAGTGCCGCTTCGCCGCGCGCTAGCAGCACTGCGCGCTCTTGCGGTGCAGCACCACTGGGGGCGGCTAATGCTCGAGCGCGCGATTGCTCCATCACACCCCTTAGCTTTTGGCTACTGGCAGATTCAGTGTCTGCCGCGTTTGCACAAGCATGTGCAAGAGACGCAAAGCAAATTAAAACCGCCACCGTCCAAGACCCATAAGGCCCAGCGTGGCAGCTTGGCAGCGTCAAGCGCATTAGTTAATAACAGGTCCGCCCGGGCAAGCCGTGCTAGCGCCCGCTCGGTTAATGCGCGGGGTGCCAGCATCTAGTGGGTTGCTGTTAGGCTGGAAGGGTGGCTTAGGCGCTTTAAAGCCTGCTAAATAGGCGGTAAGGGCATCAACGTCTTGTGCACCACCTAAGCGGTTAGTACCTTTTTTCAGTGTCGTGTAGCCGTCGCCACCGTCAGCCATAAAGTTATTGACGGTGATGCGGTAAGTTTTGGTGGGGTTTTGCACTACACCTGCACTGGTGACCAAGGTTTCAGTAACGACTGCGGTAGAAGTACCAGAGCTGATGGTAACGCCGCTAATGCGTGCACCGCAGGCTTTAGACCCGTCCCATGTGTACTTAAACCCGGCAGACGGAATAGCTATGCGGGTGAGGCCTACCGCTTGGCCTAGGCAGCCAGCAAATTGTTCTTCTAAGAAATCTTTGATGTCTTGGGTGTTGAGCGTAAGGGTGACCAAGCTGTTGCCAAAGGGTTGTACTGTAAATGCTTCTTTGTAGGTAACGTTGCCGTCGCCTTCACCTGCTGCGCTAGAGGCAAACAAAAAGCCAGGGTCGCGCACACCGCCGCCATTTTGAAAGGCGGCTACTGCACCTCCAAAATTCGCGGGCTGGGTGGCAGCTAGTTGTGCATCGGCAATCAAGTTGCCTGCGGGGCGGTTGCAAGCAGCATCGGCGGTGCCGTTTTTAAGATCGGCACTGACAGCGCCTAGCACTACGTTGCCAGTCGGTGCAACTAGCGTGTTGTAACCTGCGACTATATTAGTCAAAGTTGTGTTGGCTAGTATGCTGGGGTTGTTGCGTACTACCAAGCGGTTGGTGGCTACCGCGGTGGTGACGTCTTTAGTAGCTGGATCGATGGTCAAGTCCATGTCGGTGAGGATGCGGCCTTGGGTGTTGGCACTGGTCACCAGTACATTACGGCCTGCGGCGTTGGGCAGCTTACAGTTGTACGCTTGGTGCGTGTGACCGCTGATTACAGCGTCCACGGCGTTGTCTAGCTGCTTGACAATACCCGCTATGGCAGACCCTGCCAAATCACCAACACATCCATTGATATCGCCTGCGGTGCCGGTTTGCCCTCCACCCTGATGCACCAACACGACAATTGACTCGATACCTTGCGCACGCAGCTCAGGAATCAGCGCATTGACAGTATCGGCCTCGGCTTTGAACTCTAAGCCTGCTACACCGGTGGGCGTGACGATAGTGGGCGTGTCTTTCAGAGTCATGCCGATAAATGCAACTTTCACGTTGTTAAAGATTTTGATGCCATAGGCGGGCAGCAAAGGTTTGCCAGTGGATGTTTGCACCACGTTGGCTGATAGCCATTTGAATTTTGCACCCTCAAACGGCACAGGAGTACCTACGCTGGCGCCCTTGCAACTGTTAGGCTCCTGCACACCTGCGGTAATTTTGCAGCCACCGTTTTGCAAGCGTAGTAGCTCTGCGCTGCCTTTGTCAAACTCGTGGTTGCCCACCGCGTTGAATTCCAGGCCAATACGGTTGAGGGTTTCAATCGCAGGTTCGTCAAAAAACAATGACGATACCAGCGGGCTAGCACCGATAAAGTCACCAGCACCTACCACTACGTTCAAAGGGTTCTTGCTTTTCAAATCAGCTACATGGGCTGCCAAAAAATCAGCACCACCTACAGGTGGACGGTCTGCCGCCAATACTGCTGTGCTGGTGCCAAAGGTACCCGGTGACTCAAGGTTTCCGTGGTAGTCGTTAAAGCCAATCACCTTGACAGTGAATGGTGCGTTGGATACGGGTGGCGTAGGTGTTGACGCATCGTTTGAGCCAGAGCATGCGTACAAAGTGGCTAGCGACAAGGCTAGGGCGCAGAGCTTGAATTTCATGTGAAGCTGTCCTGATATGTATGTTGAAACGAAATATTTACAACGTAAGCGTAGACTAGGCCAATGACAAAAGCGTGACAAACTATGCATTGCAATATGACGGGTGATTTTTTGTCACTGCATAAGATTACCGGCCAAATGGATGTAACGGACATAACTTGCAACAAGCAAATTACTATCTATTTAATAGCTGCTTGAGCAGGATTTACCTGGGTTACCATGCCAAAAGGCTTATAAAATAGCCTTATGAAAGCATTAAATATCTACGCAGGCCCTGCCGCTTTGGCGCATTTGCACTCGAATGGCTTGCAGCCGCAAGATGTGCGCGCTGTGCCTGCCGCAGCGGGTGGGCCTAAGGGCTTGATACTGGGGCCGCTGGACAGATTTATTTTTGCCGATTGGCTGGCGCGCAGCAGGCAGCCGGTAGATCTCGTGGGTGCCAGCATTGGCGCGTGGCGCATGGCTACGGCGTGTTTAGACGATACGGTACAAGCTTTTGCGCGGCTAGAGCATGACTATATTCACCAAGACTACGACGTTGAGCCGGGGCGCAACTACCCACGACCGTCCGAGATCAGCGCTAAATTTGGCGAATCGTTGTTGCAGTTTTATGGTGGGCGGGTAGGGCAGGTGCTGCACAACCCGCGGTACAAGCTACACATCATCACTTCGCGCGGGCGGCATGTGCTGCGCACCGAGCATAAGCTGGCTACGCCGCTGGGCTATGCGGGTGCGTTTTTTACCAACGCAGTGCGCCGCAAAGCTATGGGCGCGTGGCTAGAGCGGGTGGTGTTTTCTGCACCATCGTCTGCCGCCGCGGGCGCAATGTGCGCTGCTTTGCCTTTTGGTACGCAAGACTACCGCACGCGGCAGGTGCGCTTAACACACGACAACTTTAACCCTGCGTTGCAAGCCAGTTGCTCTATACCGTTTGTGCTGCAAGCCGTGCACGACATACCCGGTGCACCGCGCGGAGCCTACTGGGACGGCGGCATAACCGACTACCACTTGCACTTGAACTACAGCACCCCCGATGGCATTGTGTTGTACCCACATTTTCAAAAAGCCGTGGTGCCAGGCTGGTTGGACAAAGCGCTAAAGTGGCGGCACGGGTCAAGCCAATTTTTAGACCGCATGGTAGTGATTGCGCCTAACCCTGAATGGGTTGCCACATTGCCCCGCAGCAAACTACCTGACCGGCAAGACTTTGTTTTCCATGGACGCGACTTGGCAGCGCGGGTGGCGCAGTGGACAACTTGTACCAGTGCGGCGCAGCAGCTGGCCGATGAGTTTGCGGCGTGGGTGGAGAGGCCGGATATGGCGATAGTTCAGGCGCTTTGAGGCCTATGACAAACAATAAAGGGCCGCAGGTCCGTTCGGCATGGGCATACAGTGCGGTGCTGTGTGACCGCGAGGTACCAGAAAACCAAAACCCCAAGAAAGACGAGAAATCTAGCTACCCAGCACCATAGACCCCTCTAACATCTGCGCATAATCCTCCCGCGTTGCCATGCGCGGGTTCATTTTGTGGCAATGGTCCGCCATCGCACCGTCAATAATGCGTGTGTAGTCGCCCACTGTCACACCCATTGCAGCCAAGCCGCTGGGTAGGTTTAAACGCCGCGTCATGTCAGTCAAAGCCAGCGCTACGTCACTGCCTGACGCCAAGCCCATAGCGTGGGCCATGCGGTTTAGGCGGTCTTCCTTTTGTACTGACTCAGCTGGCGCATTAAAGCGCACTACCGCAGGTAAAAACATCGCGTTTAACGTGCCGTGGTGCAGGCGAGGGTTCACGCCGCCCAAGCTGTGCGACAGCGAATGTACGCAGCCCAAGCCTTTTTGAAATGCCATCGCGCCTTGCATGGATGCGCTCATCAGGTTAAAGCGGGCTTCTTTGTCTGCGCCGTTTTGCGTAGCGCGTTCAATATAGTGCCAACCGCGGCGCAGGCCGTCTAGCGCTATGCCGTCGGCGGGCGGGTTAAACGGTGCCGCCATAAAGGTTTCCATGCAGTGCGCTATGGCGTCCATGCCTGTGGCTGCCGTCAATTGGGGCGGCAAACCCAGTGTTAAATCTGGGTCGCAAATAGCGGCCTTGGGCACCAAATGCCAAGCATGAAACCCCAGTTTGCGGCCGTCGTCCACAATCAAAATTGCACCACGCGCTACCTCGCTGCCCGTACCGCTGGTGGTGGGCACGGCAATGATGGGGCACACCGCATCGGTTATTTTGGGCGACCCGCCTTCGATAGTGGCGTAGGTTTTTAGCGCGCCGTCATGCGTGGCCAGTATGGCTATGCCTTTGGCGCAGTCTATTGCGCTACCGCCGCCTACGGCCACCAGCCCGTCGCACAAACCCGCTTTGTATGCCGCCACGCCCGCGCGCACCGCTGCCTCGGTGGGGTTAGACGGTACGCTGTCAAAAACGCTGTGGAGCAGGGTGCCTAGTGCGGCGATGGCTTTGTCCACAAGGCCTGCCGCACGCACGCCAGCGTCAGTCACGATCAGCGGGCGGCTGATGCCCACGCGGTCGCATTCTGATTTGAGCAGCGACAGCGCACCATGGTCAAACTGGATTTGGGTGATGTAGTAAATAGTGGCCATGGGCTTTAATCGATTAAAAAGCGTTGTACGATTTGGCTACTGTAACGCGCAACTGTGCGCTTTATCTGTCGCCCATTTAACCCTGATTAACCTATGACTGCCCCAGCCGCCCTGACCCCCGCCATGCGCTCTGTTATTGACCGCATGGTGCGCGCCGGGCATCCGCCGCTGCATACCTTGTCGCCACACGAAGCCAAGGTGGCGTATGCCAAAGGCTGCGATGTACTAGAAGTGCCGCGCGCACCGCTAGCGCGTGTGCAAGACCTGCAAGTGCCTGCACGCGATGGCGCGCAGTTGCATGCGCGGTTGTACGCGCCATCGCACGAGGCACTACCCGTGCTGATGTACATGCATGGCGGTGGCTTTACTATTGGCAGTGTGCAGACGCACGATATTTTGTGCCGCGAGCTATCACGGTTAGCTAATATTGCTGTGCTGTCTATCGACTACCGCTTAGCACCCGAACATGTTTTTCCTACTGCAGTTAATGATTGCTGGGACGCTTTAACTTGGCTTACAGCGCAGGGCGCTAAGCTGGGGCTAGACACAGCACGCATAGCGGTGGGTGGCGACAGCGCTGGCGGCACATTAACTGCAGTGTGTGCGCTGATGGCGCGTGACGTGGGCCTACCACTGGCGCTGCAAATGATGTTCTACCCCGGCTGCATTGCGCATGCCAACACGCCATCGCACGAGGCGTATGCTGAGGGCTACTTGCTCAGCGCCAGCAGCATAGCCTACTTTTTTAACCAGTACATCCCTAGCCTGGCACAGCGAGAGGACTGGCGATTTGCACCTATCAACGCTGCAGACCATAGCCGTGTGGCACCCGCGTGGATAGGCTTGGCCGAATGCGACCCGTTGGTAGACGAGGGCATCGCCTATGCCGATGTGCTGCGCGCAGCAGGGGTGGCGGTAGACATAGAAATTTACCGAGGTGTCACGCACGAGTTCATCAAAATGGGCCGTGCTATTCCTCAGGCTAAGCTGGCGCACCAGCAGGCTGCGGCCGCGCTGCACAACGCGTTGCACAACACTAGCTGAAAATACCCAGAAAGCACACTATGCAACGCCAAGATTTTCGAATGATGCACCGCCTGCGGGTGCGCTGGGCCGAAGTAGACATGCAAAAAATTGTCTTTAACGGCCACTATTTGATGTACTTTGACACGGCCATGGCCGACTACTGGCGCGCGCTGGCCCTACCGTACGAAGAAGCCATGCACCAACTGGGCGGCGATTTGTATGTAAAAAAGGCCTCTGTTGAATACTTTGCGTCTGCCCGCTACGACGACCTGCTGGATATTGGCTTAATGTGCAGCCGTTTAGGCAATTCGTCGCTTACCTTCACCGGCGGCATATTTGCAGGCGACAAATTACTGGTCAGCGGCGAGTTGATTTATGTGTATGCCAACCCTGCTACCCAAGCCTCCCAGCCCTTGGCGCCTGCATTGCGTGCACTGTTCGAGGACTACGAAGCGGGCAACCCCATGACCCGCATCGAGGTAGGCGACTGGCAAAAGCTAGGCCAAGACGCAGGCCGCATTCGCAAGCAAGTGTTTGTGCACGAGCAGGGCATACCCGAAAGTGATGAATGGGACGCCCGCGACGCCACTGCACTGCACGCTGTGGTGTACAACCAGTTAGATATGCCGTTGGCCACCGGCAGGCTGTTAGTGGCTGGCGCGCCATACCCAGTGCACACGGGGCAAATTGGCCGTATGGCCACGCACCGTGTGCTGCGTGGCAGCGGACTGGGCGGGCAAATATTAGACGCGCTAGTACAGCTGGCCCGCCACCGTGGCGATAGTCAAGTGGTGCTGCATGCGCAGGCCAGTGCAGCGCATTTTTACGCCAAAGCGGGGTTTGTACAGCGGGGCGACTTGTTTACCGAGGTGGATATACCGCATGTTGAAATGGTGTTGGCCCTGTAACGACGCTCCTTAAACGCCTATAAAAAGCAGCGACAATACAGGCTATGTATTAACAAGCCACCTTGGTTTGCACCTAAGTTCAAACCCAAGGCGCTACTTTTCACGATCCCTTGTTCATGGCCAAGAAAAAACGCAATCCTTCTAGCAACGCATCCAGCCCGTCGCTCCCTACGCCAGAGCATTCTTCTGCACAAGTTACCGACTACACATCGTATGGCCAAAATACGGCTCAAGGTGGCGGCTCGAAAGCAGCTACTGCGTCCTACGCAGCAGGCCTGTCCAAACCCCTATTAGCCTTGCCGCTAGAAATAGGCCGTGGCGACTGGACCATGATTATCTTGTCGCTCATGCTGTTTTTTACACCCGCTTTGGGCGTACCTAACGAGCTGATGCTGCAAGACACGCTTAAATCCATCATCGCATCGTTTATGACCTTAAGCGCAGCGTTGCTGTTGTTTTGGTCGCAGCGCAACAGGCGTGATGCCGTGCGTTGGCACTTCGTCATGTGGCTGCCTATTGCGCTGTGTGCTTATGCACTGGGCAGTATGGCGTGGTCGCATACCTATCTGGCTGGGGTAGAGGCCATTCGTTGGTTTGTGTTTGCACTGCTGTTGTGGCTGGTGCTTAACACCGCCAGCCGCGAGCGCTTTACCATGCTGGCTTGGGCTATTCACCTAGGTGCGCTGTCAGTAGCTTTGTTGGGTGCATCGCAGTTTTGGTTTGATAACCGGTTTATTCCTCAGGGGCCTAACCCTGCGGCCACTTTTGTTAACCGCAATTTTGCAGCGGAATTTTTAGTTTGCACTTTTGTGTTTACCGCGCATTTGATTTTTACCGAGCGGCGCACGGCAGTGCTGGCATTTTTGTCGGGAACTTTTGGTTTGCATTTGGTGTATTTGATGATGTGCGGCACACGCTCGGCCTACATTGGCGGGTCGGCTGCGATGGTGATGGTCGCGGTTATGGCCTGGAAGTTTCGCTCCAAATACAATTTCACCCACTGGGGTAGTGGCCAGCGCATTGTGGTGCTTGGCATGTTGGTGGCCACCGTGTTAGGGCTGGGCCTGATTAAATCGGGCAACCCAGGTGTTGAGTTTGTAGACAAAAACGCGTTCCAGCGTGGCTTCTCACGTGCATCGTCCATCAAGGCCGACGACGTATCACTGGGTATCCGCAAAGTTATGTGGGTCGCTACGGGTGAGATGATCAAACGCCGCCCGTTAACCGGCATTGGCGCGGGCGCGTGGGAGGTAGATTTACCGTTGTACCAAGCTGAAGGCACCCAACTGGAGACCGACTACTACGCTCACAATGAGATTTTGCAGTTATTGGCCGAGTACGGCTTGGTGGGCTGGCTGTTCATGCTGTGCCTGATAAGTTACAGCCTGCGCGCTACGTGGCGCACATTGCGTGCTAAATCTACAGAGGAAATGAACGAGGGACCCCTGCGTGCCGCTGCGCTGACCAGCCTGCTGGCCTTAATGATTGTGAGCAACGTAGGCTTCCCGTGGCGCTTAGCCACTACCGGTGTGATGTTTGCTGTGTGCTTAGGTCTGCTGGCCGCGTCTGATGCACGCTTGGGCCTGCGTGGCGTGTTATCTGCCACGCGCTTGCCTTGGCGGCCTGCAGTATCGCAAACTGCCGCAGTGCTGACTATGTGCTGCTTGGCACTAGCCGCCTATATTACCCAGCAAGCGGCAGAGGCAGAGAATAAGATCGTTAGCTCCGTCAAAATGGCGCTGTCGATATCGCAAGCAGGCAACCCCAACGGTCCAAAAAACGAAAAGACCAAAGCTGAGATGTTGCGCCTAGCGCGCGAGGGCATTGCCATCAATCCGCACTACCGCAAAATCACCCCCATGTTGGGCGACGAACTGGCCAAGTGGGGCGACTGGAAAAATGCAGTGTGGGTGTGGGAAAGTGTCGTTAGCTCGCGCCCCTACGTGGTAGCCATTATGAGCAACATCGCCCGTGGCAAGGCACAGCTGGGTGATATACCGGGTGCTTTAGATTATTTGCAACGCGCTAAAAAAGTACAGCCCAAAGCTGTCAGCGTACGGTCACTCGAAGTTATTTTGCTCAGCCGCAGCGGCAAAGAGGAAGAGGCCTTGAAACTGGCTAAAGTAGCTTTTGCTGAGAACACACTAGACACCGACATGATGAACGCAGCCTACATCTTGGCCGTGCGCGCCAGCGATTTTAAATTCGCCATCGAAGCCATGGAAACGCGTAACAAAATCTACCCTGATCAAAAAGTAGATGGTTTGTTAAAGATTGCATCGGTTGAGCTGAGCTACCTCAAAGACGAAAACAAAGCTATTGCAACCTACCGCGATGCGTACAACGCATCGGGCAAGGCACCGCAAGTGTTAGCGCAAATACCGGCGTTGTTGCAGCCTAAGCTGTAATATCAACCGAGTTGTTTGCTGGGACTAGTAAGCGATGGTGATGTTATCTATCACGCGGCTTACGCCCGGCGTGCACCAGGCGGCATTACTGGCGGTTTCGCGTTCAGCCCAGTTCGGTACATTGCCTTTGAGCGTGACCACAGATCCGTCTACTGAGACTGATATATTTTTTGAATCCTCAGTAGCCCTTCTTTTCAGCGCGGCCTCAATATCGTTTTTAACAGCACTACCCATCACACTAGGTTTGATGGTGATCTGGTCCGTTAGTCCCCTAACACCCGCTAGATAGCGCACGGCAGTAGCTGCGGTAGCTCGCTGAAAACCCCATTGCACTTGGCCCGAAAGCGTCACCCAGCCGTCCTCCACCATTACTTTGACAGTGTCCTTTGGCAGGTACGTTGTCCAAAGCAATACGTTTTCAACTGAATGTGCAACATCAGTATCAGTACGTTTGCTGGAGCCATTGAGTTTGACGTCAATTTCTACCGCTAGGGCCCTAACGCCAGCTACCCGTTGGGCAGCACGTTCGGCATTCCATTTAGCAGGGAAACTGTCAACATGGCCCGCCAGAGTTACAACACCATCTTTTACTTCTACGCCAATTTGCTCGGCGTGCACAGCGGGTTCCCACTTGAGTTCAGCCATTACATCCTGCTGTAGTTGTGAGTCTGTTTTCATAATTCGCTTTCAATGAAGTTGAGGGAAGCCAACTGTGCTCTGTAGCTGTTGCGACGTCTGTTCGGTAACGCACTTTGGATTTGCAACCCAATAACATTGATTAAATCAATACCAATGCACGATAAGTTAGCCAGCGCACAGACTAAATAGCTTCTAGTTTGTAGATTAACACTTATTAAATTTGATAGGAAGTATTTATACCGCAATATTCAATCGCTGTCATAGTAGGTAGCCTGCGCAAAGACTCTATAAACAGTCAACTTGCAAACGCTGTTATAGCGTTAGGCCCTAAAGACTTTAGCTTTAAACATGTATCCATAGGCGACTTGCCCTTGTATAACCAAGATGACGATACGAATCCCGCTGAATCTGTAAAACGTTTAAAAAATGAAATAACTCAGTCTACGGGGCTTCTATTTGTTACCCCAGAGTACAACCGATCTGTTCCGGGTGTACTGAAAAACGCGATTGATCATGCTTCACGGCCCTACGGTAAAAGTGCATGGGCAGGCAAACCAGCAGGCCTAATGGGAGCATCGGTGGGCGCAACAGGAACTTGTATGGCGCAACAGCATTTACGTAATATCTTGGCTTATCTGGATGCTCCCACTATGGGTCAAGCTGAGGTTTTTATTCATGCTAAAGAAGGTTTTTTTGACGCCGGTGGCAACCTTAACAATAGCAGTAAATCCTTTCTTCAAAACTGGATGGACACTTATGTCGCATGGGTTAAGAAGCACATAGACTGAATTTAATTATTTAATTTTTAACTGGATAGATGGCATAAACGTCTTGTTTATCAAGTTTTACGCCGCAAGGTACGCTGGCGCACAGACACCATGTTCCAACTGGCGTATCTTTGTCTGACTGCGATAATATGCAGTTAAATTTTTAAAGGATATCTATGTTTAAAACAAAATTCACTAGGCTGCCATCATTATGCGTAGTGCTGGTATTTTTATTTTCCGGGTTTGCAAACGCCCAAGATGCTGCGGTAAGTGAACAACAGGGGCAAATAGCAAAATACGTTAATGGTGGTATTGGCGATGGCCAGACACGCTACATGAAATCTATAGCCAAAAATTGGTCCATGCGCATCATGTTCTCGCAGCTAAAAGCTGATGAGTTTATTTCAGGTGTTAATTTGCTGATTACTGATAATCGTAACGCCACATTTCTGCAGCTCGATAGTGCAGGTCCATTAACGTATGTTCAGTTACCGCCAGGCAGTTACCGTGTGACAGCGTCTTTCGAGGGACAGTCTCAAGCGCGCAAGGTTGTTATAGGCGGTAAGAACAATAAGAGTGACCTGCATTTTCACTGGAAAGGTATTGTTAAAAACGACCCCTTTGATGGCAAACCATTAGGCGGCACTCAGATTCCAGGCTAAACCGACACATGCGCGATCTGACACACGACCGCTATTGGCATAAGCCAATAGCATCGGTGCAGCCGCCTAGGTCTTCGTTGCAAACCCACTCTCAAATTTTGCGAGCAGCGGTAAAGTTAAAAGGTTAATTTGAAGAGCATCAAGGCGTGCTTACCTACATACACCACGCGACTGTTCTTTTATGCTTTGTAAGAACTGCGCAACTCTTGCGTACCCGCTACCACTGAATCAATTATCTAAAAGGAAACTCTTATGAAAAAGCACGATGCAGCGGCCACCAAAGCCCAAAAACGCCAAAACGCACCATTGCGTACACCTACTGACTTAAAAGCAGCCGCCACCAAAGACATTGCTGCAGCTATGAATGGCGTCTTGGCGGACGTATTTGCGCTCTATATGAAAACTAAAAACTTTCATTGGCACATGTCAGGCCCGCACTTTCGAGACTACCACGTTATGCTGGACGAGCAGGCCACACAAATCTACGAAATGACCGACCCCATTGCAGAGCGCATTCGTAAAGTAGGCGGCAATACACTGCGCTCAATTGGTCATATTTCACGAACCCAGCGTATCTCGGATAACGACGCAGAGTATGTAGAACCTTCTGACATGCTCAGAGAGCTATGCGATGACAACAAAACATTGGTAGAGCGTCTTCGTGAGGCACACAATGTATGTGAAGATCACAAAGATATTGCCACCACCAGTCTGATTGAGGTCTATATTGACGAGACCGAACGGCGCACTTGGTTTTTGTTTGAATCAAGCCGATCACAAGATACATCCGGTCATTAAATTTCAATGCGGCTGTCTATGGGCGCGATGAATTTAGAACACAGCAAGTCTGCATACGCTGCAGATTTCGCTTTCTATGCCTTGGCTATAGCAGCTATTGCTGTGTATTTAACTGCCGTTAGCGCAGGTAAGCACTGGACTGGTAACGTATATATCATACTAACTTTCATGATCGGTTTGTGCGCTTGGAGCTTAATTGAATACTTGCTACACCGTTTTATTCTGCACGGCCTGCAGCCCTTCAAACGCTGGCATTTTGAGCACCACATCCGGCCAACCGCGCTGATCGGTGCTCCCACTGTATTGAGCAGCGGGCTTATTTTTACGCTAGTGTTTTTACCCTCTTGGGCACTACTAGGTTTGCAAGGTGCCGCTGCGATAACACTGGGTGTGCTCGTGGGTTATCTGGCCTACGCTACCGTTCACCATGGCGTGCACCATTGGCGCGCAACAGGTGCTTGGCTAGCCAATCGCAAACGCTGGCATGCACTGCACCACCACGCGGACATTGGGCATGCACCTGGTCGATACGGTGTCAGCACCTCGCTATGGGACCATGTGTTCGCAACATCTTCTGCCAGCTTGGTACAGCATAAAAGTGAGGACTAAAAGCTAGTGACGTATCGATGTACTAGTTGATTGTCAAGTCATGCAGGCGCAGAACTCTCATGAAGTTATTCTCCTTGCAATTGCAATTAACCTGGCTATCGCGGCTAGCAAATTTACGGTCACGGCCTTTGCTGGCAGTTCAACCATGCTGGCCTAGGCACTTCATTCCTTGGTAGGCATTGCAATAGCGCCATTGGGTATTGCTTTAAGTCAAATCTTTAGCAACCCATATTTTGAGCCTGCCGCATCGGTGCTCATTGGCTTGGTACCCATAACTGCAGCCATCCGTTTTAGACGTAGCTTGAATCTAGACCAAGTTGAACAGGCAATCGCCCGTTTGCAAGCCTCTATACGACTCCTTTACCCGTCTACACAGCATCTGTATTTAGAATCTGGTGCACTCAAATAGTCGGTTGATCATGCCTGATGAGGTGCAATATCACTAGACGCTTGGGTACTTGACGCTGGCAAACGCGTTGCAATTACTTGGCCATCCCGCACCGTTATTATTTGGCCTTCGCTCAGTGGCTTCCATCGCTCATGGGTCAGCGGTACGCTGGCGATTAACACCGAAGCGCTACTGTCATGCACAACGGCTACACCAGCTTCATGAACTGGCGGCAAGGGGTGAGGTGTACTATGACGCTGCAACATCCACAGGCCTGGCGGCTCGATCTGTCCACCCAACTGTGTCAGGCGCCTATGACCGTGCACGAACAGCACGTCGCCATCGGCGTATAGAAAATTGGCAGCACCTAACACGCGTAGATCAGCTGCGAATTTTGCTACCACTGCCATGCGGGTTTCAAGAGGTGGCAGCTCGCCATCATAGTAGAGCGTTCGCATGCGAGCAAGCAGCACACAAAATGCGCGCTCCGAATCTGTCTGCCCTATTGGCCTGTCAACTCCCAGTGTTAATACGGTGCTCTTGTCGATGTCCGTAAGATAGCCGTTGTGGGCGAATGCATGTGTGCGCCCACCAAGTTCTCGGACGAAAGGCTGGGTATTGGAGAGCTGCACTGGACCCCAAGTGGCGTGTCGAATGTGCGATAGCGTTAGCTTAGTTGTCGGGCCGTGGTGTTCTAGAAAGCGAACCAACGTGCTGTCGGCTGCTGCTGCTGGTTCTCTGAACAGCGCTACATCAGTCCCTTGATAAAACGCTACACCCCAGCCATCATGCGCTAGTCCCGCCATGCTTCCATGTGAGGCTAGCCTGTGCAGAGAAAATGTCAACCGAGTGGGCTGCGACGTCGACACTGCCAATAATTCGCACATAACAACCTTTTAGTGCGCTTTGTGGCGTTCTAGATTAAGGCTTTGGCGCTTGGACATGTGAAGGATTATTGGCAGATCGAATCTTCGCCACCTCGCTAGGTGTTACTGACCCTGCCTGATTGTCCCAACTACTGCGAACAAAGCTGAGCACATTGGCAACATCTTCATCACTGAGTCGCCACGCAAACCCGGGCATGGCCAGCGCAGATGGTGCGTGTAGGGTAGATGGCATGGCAGAACCCTGTAACACGATGCGGATTAAAGAAGTAGTATCTTTAGCGGTCACACTGCTGCTCAGAGCAAGGGCTGGAAAGGTGCGCTCCGCACCCTGACCATCAGAGCGATGACAGCCGCTGCAATTGTTCAGGTACAGCAACGCTCCACGCTGGGTAATGTTGCCAGCACGCAATGCCAAAGTAGTGGAGTGGGGTGCTGAAGTGGCAACTACATCGACATTTTTGTCCGCTATAGTTTGAGTAGCTGCGTTACCTAGCGATTTCAAATAGACAGCTACCGACGTTAAATCTTGTGGCGTGAAATACTGGGTACTGTGCCCAATGACATCGCTCATGGCGCCGAAAGATGCAGTGCGTTTATTGCGCCCATCTCGCAGATAGTCGGCAATGTCTGTAGCTGACCATTGGCTTAATCCCGGCCCAACACGGCCTGTTTTATCAATGCCAGAGCGCAATGGCTGGGCATACCAGCCGTCGATTAATGCACCCGATAGAAATTGATCGCCTTCTTTCTCTGTGGTCGCTTTCTCTGCACCAGCAGCATTGCGTGGTGTGTGGCATGCGCTGCAATGTCCCAGACCCTGAACCAGATAAGCACCGCGATTCCATTCGCTAGATTGTTTCGCGTCTTGGGCAAAGCCGGGGCGTGGTAAGTACAACCAGTTCCATCCTTTTAGTAACCACTTCATACTAAAAGGCCATGCCAAAGAGGTGTGTGTGTTGTTTTGTTGCGCTGCGGGTACTGCTTGCATGAAATAAGCAAAAAGCGCAGCGAGGTCTTCGTCGGTCATTCGCGCATAGTTCGTGTACGGCATAGCGGGGTAGAGGTTACCGCCTTCTTCGTCTAGGCCGTGACGCAATGCCGCATCAAAATTACTTAATTTGTAGTTGCCGATGCCTTGTTCCTTGTCTGGGCTAATGTTGGTCGAAACTATCGTACCGAAAGGTGTTTTTAGTGGCAAGCCACCAGCGAAAGGTAAGCCACCCGGACGTGAGTGGCAGCCAATGCAGTCGCCCAAGCGCGCCAAATATTGGCCACGCATTACCAGCGAATTCGCAGCCAGCGGAGTTCCTGTCAAATCAGGTTCTTTAATTTGGGACGAAGAGCTGAGACCAACCGTGCTGCTATCTGCAGGCCTCGCATAAAAAGCTGCTGCTATGTCTTTAACCTGTGGCGATGATGCGCCGGCTTTGGCAACCTGCACACTAGGTGTATTAGCGGGTACGTTATCGGGTGCGTTAGCCCGTCCAGTACAACCTACTGACAGGGCGATAGCCATGCACAATGGGCCTGCATTAACTACCCTGTGAATGTGTTTGACTAGGTGATTCATGCCAGTGCTCCTGGACTTTTAAGATATCGCTCGCGAATCACTAAAGCCGACCAATATGCCAATGCAGCGACTGTGCCAGTTGGGTTGTAGCCAAAATTTTGTGGGAAGGCACTGGCACCCATCACGAATACATTGGGCACATCCCAAGTTTGCAAGAAGCGGTTGACGGCGCTGGTAGCAGGATCGGTTCCCATAGGTGCGCCACCCGTGTTGTGGGTGGACTGGTAGACGCGCAGGTCGTAATGGTCGCCGGGTTTGCGCATGTTCAGTTTAATATCGCGCGGGCCCATCGCCTTGGCAATTTCTGCCACCTTGCCTACGGTGTACTGGGTCATCGCAATATCGTTGGCCTTCCAGTCAAAGGTCATGCGCAGCAGCGGCTGGCCGTAAATATCTTTGTAGGTGGGATCTAAGTCGAGGTAGTTGTCGCGGTACGCCATCACCGAGCCTTGGCTGCTAACATTAGCGGTGTAGAGGTAGTTGTCTTTGATACCTTGCTTCCAGCCCGCGCCCCAGTTAGGTGTGCCGCTAGGTAAGCTCATTTGCTGGATAGGCCGGCCTCCGGTGTTGATGCAACTGATAGAGGCACCGCCAATGAAGCCCAATGGTCCATGATCAAAGTTATCGCCATCAAAATCGTCCATCACGCTGCCACTGGCACCAGCGCCTACAAACGGATTCATAGGCTGGTTGTGGTTAAAAAACAGTGATGCACCGCCCAGCAATTGGTAGGCGTAATTGCGACCGACTACCCCCATTCCAGTGGCCGGATCGTACGGCTTGCCTATCTTTGATAAAAGCAACAAGCGAACGTTGTGAAACTGATAGGCGCACAGCACCACTAGGTCGGCGGGTTGCTCTACCTCGGCGCCTTGCGCATCGATGTAGGTTACGCCAGCAGCATGTAGGCCGTCGGGTGACAAATTGACTCGAGTTACGAGTGAGCGTGTGCGAAGTTCAAAATTGGCCCGTTGCATCAAGCTGGGTAGTAGCGTGGTTTGAGGCGATGCTTTGGCATAGTTATAGCAACCAAAGCGCTCGCAGAAACCACAAAAATTGCAGGGACCCAGTTGCGCACCATAGGGATTGACGTAGGCTCGCGTAGCGTTGGCTGAAGCCTGAGGAAATGGATGGTAGCCCAACTCCCGGGCTGCTTTATCAAACAGTAAAGCGCTGTTCAAGGCCGCCATAGGAGGCAGTGGAAACTCATTTTTTCGTTCGCCTTCAAAAGGATTGCCGCCAGATTGAATTTGGCCAGACAGGTTACCGGCTTTGCCCGCCATGCCGCAGATTTTCTCAAATCGATCAAAATGCGGCTCTAACTCGTCGTAGCTCACCCCCCAGTCTTGCAACTGCATACCATCAGGAATGAATTTTTTGCCGTAGCGCTCTTGTACCTTGCTGCGTAGCCGCAAGTCGTCGGGCAGAGCGCGCCAGTTTTGTCCGTTCCAGTGCACACCCGCACCGCCTACGCCATCGCCCGGCAAGAACGAACCAAGTTGTCGGTAAGGCACAGCCACACCAACAGGTGTGTGCCGCACGGTAACGGTTTCTTTGGCTAGGTTTTGAAACAATTTACCGCGAATGCCATAAGACAATTCGTCGGTAATGCGCGGGTAGGCAAAGTCGGGCACCGTGTCGCGTGATTCACCACGCTCTAGTGCCAGCACCTTGAGACCGGCTTGGGTCAGCTCCATACCCATGATGGCGCCCGTCCAGCCAAAGCCCACCAGCACAGCGTCGACTTTGGGTTTCTTGATGGTCGTCATATCCGCCGCCTTAGCCTTGCGGCCCATTGATAGTGGCGGGCGGTAGTGGGTAACGCACACCTGGCGGGCCCACCCAATCGGCGTAGTCTGCGCGAGCGCCTGGAAAGCCAATCATCGCCCAGGCTGCAGCATTCTTATTACCGCCATGAATCGGGTCACTAAGGTAACCTTCTTTGGTGTTTTGCAGCAAAAAGCCAAAGAAGGTTTTGCTGGCTAGTGACTCGAATCTGATCTCGCCCGATTCCAGCCCCTTGAGTACGATGTCTTGCTCGGCAACAGAAATTTGCACAAAAGTTTTGCCAGCGAATGCGCTTTTGCAATGCACGTTGACAGCCGCAATGCCAGCGCGATAAACATCACGCGGCGCAAGCCGGCCTTGGTAACCGAACTCAAGCGTGGATTCGACAAACGGCCCTTGCATGTACCAGATGGCTGCATGCCCGAATACAGCGTCCATTTGCCGGTCAATAAATTCTGGTACACCAGCCTCTAGCGCGCCAGGGCCAGTGTTGTCCGACGGAATCAAGCGCGCCACCGCCGACTGAATGAAAGCCCATTCATCCGCATGAAAGAACATGGGCTGATAGGGTGTCTGTAGCTTAGGCGAAGGCCCGTTCACTGTCGCTACCGCAGGTGCCGTGTTCGATGTGCAACCAGTCGCAGCGGTTATAAGCGCTACGGCGGGCACGATAGCGATGGAGCGACGCAATAGGCCGCGCCGGCTTGGGTCGTGAAGCATTGCGGAGCCCCTCACACGGTAACCTAGCTGTGCACTAAGACATTGCCAATGATTTGGTTTGCTCTAGCACAGAGCGAGCGTGCTCTTGCTCTTGGGCACTGCCGTGCACCATCAGCACATATTTGTCTACTTTTAAAGCAGTCTCATATTTAATTATTTTGTCTTTGGGTACACCAATTTGCATTAATGCCGCGCCCAGAGCGGATACACCGCCCACGACAACTGCATCCTCAAGCGCACCGACAAGCATGGCCACTACGGGGCCGGCAAACGCCATCAGCCCCAGCCCGGGCAGAAAGAACACTGCAGGTGCCATTAAAAGACCCCACACGCCACCCCAGAAGGCACCCATACCACCCCACGCTTTGATGCGGTCTCCGACAGTGTAGAAACCCATTGGTTTTTCTTCGCTATGGTAGCCCTTACCGATTAAAGATAGCTTTTTGACGTCGAAATTTGCATTGTTTAACTTTTTAATAGCCGCCTCTGCTTCAAGGTGGGTGTCAAATACATAAATTGGTAAATCTTCTGTTTTCATGATGTGTCCTGAAAAAAATAGTTAAAAAGTCATTAGGCTATGGTGATGTTGTCCACTACGCTTCGCACACCAGGTGTACGCCAAGCGGCCTGGCTAGCTGTTTCGCGCTCTGCCCAGCTAGGTAAACTGCCCTTCAGTGTTACTTCTGAGCCGCTGACAGAAACTGAAATATTTTGCGCATCTTTGGTGACAACTCTTTTAAGCGCAGACTCAATGTCTGCCTTGACAACGCTTGCTTTGGCATGGGGTTTGATAGTAATTTGGTTGCTTACGCCGCTAACTCCGGCAAGGTATCGCACGGCGGTATTAGCAGTAGAGCGCTGAAATTCCCACTCTACCTCGCCTGATAAGGTTAGCCAGCCGTCTTCGACCATGACCTTGACACTATCGGTAGGCAAGTAAGTGGTCCACAAAAGCGTGTTGTTTGCTGACCGCGCAATATCTGTGTCGGTGTGCTTGGTGGAACCATTGAGCTTGACGTCTATTTCAACAGCCAGTGCCTTGACACCAGAGACCCGTTGGGCGGCGCGCTCAGCGTTCCATTTTTCAGGAAAACTTTTAACGTGACCTGCCAGCGTCACGATGCCATCTTTTACCTCTACGCCAATTTGCTCAGCATGCACAGCAGGCTCCCACTTGAGTTCAGCCATTACGTCTTGCTGTAGTTGTGAATCAGTTTTCATGGTGCTCTTTCGATGAAGTTAAGGGATGTCAACTGTGCACTCTGGCTGGTGGGTTGTCTGTTAGGCAGCGCACTTATGCGTTATCTAGCGCAGTGACGCGAGTAGTTCTAACCAAGTCACAGTAGCTGGCAGTAACGATATCAACGGCGTGGGATCTCTAAGATGCTCATGGCCGTCTAGATAAAAAACCGCCTCAACATCGGTTGCAACCATATTTTTTAGGGTTAGCGTGTTGTTCGGAATTGAATCAGTCGGAATTTTCATGTGTGACCTTTGCGCAAAAAACAGCAAGCATCTACTAAAACTATTCATAGTTCTGTACGCTGGCGCACTTAGGAGTGATATTGAACAACATTAAGAAATTTTTACCTTCTGTGTAGGCATCGGCTTAGGCGCTTATCTGCCAGTGGACTACACCATCAGCATGCAAGCCCGTTCAAGATTCATACATCCGTGAAGTCAACTTTTTAGGCGCTGACGTACCAGCGATGTCAAGACGGAGTTCAAACCCATGTCACATAACTTTTAAAGGAATTTCACTATGAAAACCAAACTGCTTTTACTGTCCGTCGCTTTGACCTGTGCCTTCTCAAATGCAGCGCTGGCCATGACCCAGGTTGAATATAAAACGCAAAAAGACAAGATATCCGGTGACTACAAAGTTAGCCGTGACAAGTGCGGCAGCTTAAAAGCCAATGCAAAAGATATTTGCATATCTGAAGCCAAAGGTGCTGAAAAAATTGCCAAAGCCGAGCTAGAGGCTAACTACGAACCCACTGCAAGCCATACCGAAAAGGTCAGCATGGCCAAGGGCGACGCAGCTTATGACACAGCCAAAGAAAAATGCGATGACGCTTCAGGCAATGCCAAAACCGTCTGCAAAAAAGATGCCAAAGCAGCTCATGTAACGGCAAAAGAAGAGGCCCGCGTAGCCAGGGTTAGCGCCGAAGCAGGCAAGGCCAACACCGGCATGCGTAACATGGCCAATAAAGACGAAAACGAAGCCAACTACAAAGCCGCTGCAGCACGCTGCGACAGTATGACCGGTGCCAGCAAAGACACCTGTGCCACTGAAACCAAAGCGAAATTTGGTATTAAGTAGGTATTGAGAGAGAACAATTTTCTAGTTGGACTCTTTGCTTTACCACGCACACCGCTGCAACGCGTGCCCTATGCCAACCCGACCTGCGGCCCTTTATGGGTAGTCACAGGGCACACGCCGCAGCGGTATGCTTTTAGTGGGCTAAGGATAGATGTTCGGAAACTATATGAATTCCCGCTTTGTTTTTCAATAACGTTCAAGATGTGCGGCGTTCGCGCAGCGAATGTCCGAACAATCGAGGCGTTCTGTCGCGGCTTTGAACATTTCTTGGCGCTTGATCTGTGACATTGGAAATCTCTATTTTTTGGTCAGCAGCCTACGTAGCTGTTTACAACGCCCGACTCAAAAACTCGTTTTTGTGCGTGCGCTGTAAACAGCTGCGCACACTACCATAAATTTCGAGTTGTATAAATACACAGTATGTGTGCTAGCGCCACTGTTTAGCCGTCGATCAGTACGTAATGTATACCGCAAAAGCTGCGGTATAACGTGACAATTTTTCCTGAAGAAATAATGCTTCAAATCCTGTTGGCTTGGGTAGTTTGCTCCATTAAAAATAGCGCTAAACACCGCAAGTTGAGAGAATTGAATTGGGATCATCGTATGAGCGATTTTCACCGTTTTATGGGGATTTGAACATCTTTGAGTTGGAAAAATGTTTGCCAAAGCGTCTTTAGGGCAATACACCGGATATATAAATCCTACAAGCTCCGCCCCGCTTGCCTTAAAACTACCAAGCGCAACAGGGTGAGCGGCGGGAGCGTATCGGTGGAAAAACTGTAGCGAGGTGCGGCCTACCAACTGGTGATGGCTACTGCCTGCCGCGCATGTTCGCGGAGGTTTTTGCAGCGATATGTCCCGCCGCCCGTCCACGGTAAACAACGAAGTGACGCGTTGCTGAAGGGGAGTTTAATAGTCAAATAGGCTGTTCAAGCCGTAGAACCTGCTCAAGCAGCTATTAAATTAAGAGCAATCAGGTTGATCGGTGTGGGTGCAGGGCTAGCGCGCCATAGGCCACTGGATAGCCAAGCTGTGCTGCGTGGCGGCTGCGTTGTGCGGCGGTGTGGAATGTGTGGCCTCTAGCAAATGCAGTATGCCGCGCTGGTCTAGCACGGCAACTAGGCTGGTGCGGGTGCCGTAGGTGGGGCTACTTACCATGATGGAGGAGAGCATTTTTTCTTGCTCTGGTGTGACGCCGGTGTGGGGCAGGGTGGAGTCTGGTGCGGGCTGGCGGTTTTGCAGGGCGTGTTGTAGTCGGGCGGTTAAGTTGCCTACTGTCAAATCTGCGGTTTTTGGGCCAGCACCTGTACCCGCACCCATATGTTCGCCAACACGTACGCAGCTTTGCGCATAGTCCGTATCTGCTGCGTTTAAGGCTTGGCCCAGCACCGCAGTTAAGCGGGTAGTTTTGGGCCACGGCGTGTTGAGCGCGGCGTTGGACAGGCCTACGATGTGGCCGGGTTGCAAGGCTTGCGTCTTTGCGGAGGCTGCTGGTGATTGCCCTACCTGCGCAGCGTAGTCTTGAACCTGACCTTGACCTAGGGATTGAGCTTGGTTGCTAAGGTAATGCAATTGCTGATTAGACCAGTCGCCTATGATTAAATTAAAGCCTGCGTAGGCGGCAAAGTCACGCTGTGCGGCCCAGTCATTGGCTGTAGCTTGGCTGCTGAGCCAGTCGATGACTAAATGGCCTCGGCTACGGGGCTGACTAGGCACGGTTGCGGTGGGGTTGCGCACATTGGTTAGCATGGCAAAGCGCCCGCTGGGGCTAAAGCCCATCCACGTGCCGCCGTCTTGCAGGTCGCGCCCGCTGATGATGGTGTGACCTAGGTTGGAAGGGCTTGTAGTCAGCCGGCTAGTATTGGGATGGCTGGTGTTGAGTTGGCTTGCAGCTGTGTCGCCAGCATGGGCTGTCCACTGCGCTAGCGGCGCGGTAGGCCGTGCATAAAACTCGTCGCGGTTGGCGGCAATGACCAATGGGAATTGGGTGCTGGTGCCCCAGGCCATGGCGATTAAACACATAGCGCTATGGGGTGCCGTTTAAATATCTTCTAGCAACGCGTAGGGCAGGGGCTGCAGATGCAGGGTTGCGCCTTCTGCGGCTACTGCGCCGTCTGCACCACCCATACCGTCTGCACTGTCTACGCCTACCGTGGCTGCCAGCGACAATCGCGGGCTGGCGGCAGCGCGAGTTTGCATGCTGACAATCGCCAGCCATTGCCGCGCGCTGCCGGGCACAGCGGCGGCGCTGGCTACGGTGCCGCAGGGCTGGGTGGGGTCGGTGCTGTCAAACACTTCTTGCCCAGCGGCCAGCGGTGCGGCGCAGCTAACAATGTACGCCCGGCGTTTTAAGGTGCCGCGAAACTGGCTGCGCGCCACCACCTCTTGGCCGGGGTAGCAGCCTTTTTTAAAGTTAACACCGCCGATAGATTCGTAATTGAGCATTTGCGGCACAAAAGCATCCGCAATGGGCGGCGTGATGTGGGCGATGCCCGAGGTGACGCCCAGGTACTGCCACAGGGCAAGGGACTCAGCTTGGGATTGGTCGGCCTGGGGCTGCTGTGTTGGGGCGTTTGCAGTGTGAGAAGTATCGCTAACGGTAGCCGCAACATCGCCCACCACAGGCCTGATGCGCACTGCGCGCGGCACGGCGGCACCCAAATGCCATCCATCAGGCAATTGCACGGTTATTTCAGCGCCATTTCGGCTGGTAACCCAAGCAAATCCTGCTCGGCCAGCTATTTTATCTATAGCGCTGCCAGCCAAACCTTGCAGTTCAAACTGGGCCGTGGCATCGGTTAATTTGCACTGCGCGCGCATGACAAACATTTGCAAACGCTTAAGCGTAGTGGCTAGCACGCTGGCGTTGCAAATCAGCAAAATATCGTCTTGCGTATTTTTTAGCACCACAAAGCTGGCCAGCATGCGGCCTTTGGCCGAGCACCACGCCGCCAAGCGCGCCTCGGCCAAGCCTAGCAAAGCAACATCTTGGGTTAGCTGGCCTTGCAGAAATTTCACCGCGTCAGCGCCTTGCGCGCGGATGATGCCCAGCGGCCCGGTGGGGGCTTGCAGTGTGACGTTAAGGTGGATATTCGTGTTCATAAGGGAGCTTTATAGGTGCACGCTGGGCGTACCCGTGTTGAAATCAGCGTTGAAATTTGTTGCATCTTGGATAATGTCATTATCGCGCCCCGTTATCATCTACGTTTAGCGCGATTGTTACCACCTACAGACGTCCTATTATTCATTCAAGCTTGGCTGGTTCAATCTAAGCCGGCTTGAGCCCTTTGATAAGCCCTAGACAAACAGATTTAAGTTAACAGCGCTGCCTACCCGATACCATTGTTATTTGCCTTCGCTTATGCCTTTATCAAGCCCTTATTACAACGCGCGCCGCCAGCGCGGCTTGTCTTTGCCCAAACTGCTAGCGGTATTGTTGCTGGCAGGTGCCGTGCTGGCCGCTGCCGCGTGGTGGTGGGTACGCCAGCCGCTGGTGCTGCCCGCAGGCGTGCAGTCGGTCAATGTAGTGTTGCCTGCGGGCAGCTCGGCGCGCAGTGTGGCGCAGGCGGTGGTAGACGCAGGGGTGGGCACGCCGCCTAGCGCGCTGTACTGGTATTTTCGCGCGTCGGGCAAGTCGGGCGGGCTAAAGGCGGGCACGTACGAGGTAGAGCAGGGCGACACACCGCAAAAGCTGCTAAACAAGCTGTACAACGGCCTGCAAAGCCTGCGCAGCGTCACGCTGGTAGAGGGCTGGAACATTCGGCAGGTACGCGTCGCGCTGGCCAAGGCCGAGTTTTTAAAGCCCGACAGCCAAGCCATGACCAACGACGCGCTAATGGCCAAGCTGGGCAAACCCGGCGTACACCCCGAAGGCCGGTTTTTCCCCGAGACCTACAGCTACGCCAAAGGCACCAGCGACATCGCGGTACTACAAGCCGCCGTGCGCGCCATGGACAAGCAGCTGGCCGCCGCGTGGGGCGCCCGCAAAGCTGACACGCCGCTGCAAACGCCCGACCAAGCCTTGATTTTGGCCAGCATTATCGAAAAAGAAACTGGCAAACCCACCGACCGGGCCGAGATAGGCGGTGTATTTACCAACCGCCTGCGCATCGACATGCGCCTGCAAACCGACCCCGCGGTGATCTACGGGCTGGGCGAAAAGTTTGACGGTGACATTCGCAAACGCGACCTGCAAACCGACACGCCGTACAACACCTACACCCGCAATGGCTTACCGCCCACACCCATTGCCATGCCGGGCAAAGCGTCGCTACTGGCCGCTGTGCAGCCTGCCGACACGAAGGCTTTGTATTTTGTGGCGCGGGGCGATGGCACTAGCCAGTTTAGTGCGACGCTGGCTGAGCATAATCAGGCGGTGAATAAGTACATTCGGGGGCAGTGATTTTCTTTATGCTGTTCGCGTATCTGTTTGCCGGTACTTGTTGTACTTTTGTGTGGAGTTTGTTCCATTCTTGGCGCTCGGGGGCTTGGTCTCGTACGCACGGGTTGGTCTATATCGCCCGGCCTCATACTGGGGTACCAGAAATCGGTCGGGCGATACAGACCAACCCGTGTCGCTACCAAACTAGCACACGATGGGTAGTGGAAAATAAGTCTGCCCCGACACTACCGGTTTCTTCACGCGATGCAAGCTACTGCGGGCGGTATCGTGTTTGCCGACCGCCCGATTTCTGGTACTCCAGTATGAGGGCGGTTGATAAATACTCTCTCGCCACCAGCGAAGACAGCTATGCGACTAACCTCTTGAGCTACAAAAACCAATGACCCAAGGCATATTCATCAGCTTCGAAGGCATCGACGGCGCAGGCAAGTCTACGCACATTAGCGCAGTGGCTGAGGCCTTGAGAAATCAAGGCAAAACAGTAGTGCTCACCCGCGAACCTGGCGGCACGGAGTTAGCCGAAGACCTGCGCAAGATCATCTTGCACGAAGCTATGGACACGTTGACCGAATCGCTACTTGTGTTTGCTGGTCGTCGCGATCACTTAATTAAAGTCATCGAACCTGCTTTGGCGCGCGGCGACGTACTGCTATGCGACCGTTTTACCGACGCCACCTTTGCCTACCAAGGCGCAGGGCGCAAGTTTGACTTGAAAATACTCTCATTTTTAGAGCAGTCTGTGCAGTATTTACCTGGGTTAGTAGCCAAAAACACTGAAAATTCAGGCTCCCCAGCGCATATTTTGCAGCCAGATTTAACGGTATGGTTTGATGTACCGCCCGCAGTAGCTGCGCAGCGCCTAGCCGCTGCGCGCACGCCGGATAAGTTTGAATCACAGTCGATTGAATTTTTTGAACGCGTGGTAGCAGGCTACGCCGCCCGCGCGGCCCAGCAGCCCCAGCGCTTTGCACGCATTAACGGCCACCAAACTATCGACGCCGTACGTGCAGACGTGATGGCGGCTGTGCGGGCTAAAGGATTTTTAGCATGAGCAAAAGATATGGCTAAAAATATGGCTAATGACACGGCTAATGACGTGGTAAACATTGCAGACGCGGCTGTCCAGCCCGCCCCGCAGCTAGCCCCGTGGCTGGCCGCCCAGCGCGACGCCTTATTGGCCCAACGCGGCCATGCGTGGCTGCTGCACGGGCCGTCGGGTTTGGGCCAGTACCAGGTTGCCATGAGCCTGGTGCAAGCGTGGCTGTGCGAGGCACCGGGCAAGCTGCCCACCAGCGCCGCCTGCGGCCAATGTGCCAGCTGCCACATGATCGCCAGCCGCGCGCACACCGACTTGATCGTACTGATGCCCGAGACGCTGATGCTGGACTACGGCTGGCCGCTGGGTGAAAAAGCCCAAGCCGAGATTGACGATAAAAAGCGCAAGCCCAGCCGCGAGATTCGGGTAGACGCCATGCGCGAGGCCATCGAATTTGCCCAGCTCACCAGTGGGCGAGGGCGCTGCAAGGCGGTGCTGGTGTACCCGGCAGAGCGCATGAACGTCACCACCGCCAATGCCTTGCTCAAAACGCTAGAAGAACCCACTGGTGACGTGAAATTTGCCTTGGCCAGCGAGGCAGCGCACCAGCTGCTGCCCACCATCCGCAGCCGCTGCCAAAGCTTCGCACTGCGCTGGCCGTCGCAGGCCGAGTCTATTGCCTGGCTGCGCACGCAGGACGGCACCGCCAAGCTAGACGATGCCGCACTGCACACCGTGCTAGCTGCAGCCGGTGGCAGGCCACTCGACGCTATGCAAGTCATAGCTGCCGGAGCAATCAATGCGTGGGTTAAACTGCCTAAAGCTCTTTTATTTGGTAATCTGAGTGCGGTGGACGGCTGGGCTCCCGCTACCGTGCTAGATGCACTGCAAAAACTCTGCCACGACCTGTGGGCCGTCAAGCTGGGCGCTGCGCCGCGCTTTTTTAGCGCCGCAGACCTGCCCAAACCGCCGCCTGCGCGCGCTTTGTCAGCTTGGAGCGAGCAGCTAAAAACACTGGCCCGCAGCATAGACCACACTTGGAAACCCGAATTGTTGATCGAAGACCTTGTCAGCCAGGCAAAGAGTGCCCTAAACTCTAGGCAATAGCTTCCACTGCCCTAGACTATTTTTCAATATTTGTAGCCAGCCCCAGCGAAACACCACCATGAGCACACCTTTCACATCGTCAGCCCCTTTGTCTGCGGGTGCCACCGCTTTACCGTCTACCCCGCGCCCCAGCGTCATCCAGTTGGCTATCAAGGAAAAAGCCGCGCTGTACGCCGCCTACATCCCCTTGTTTACCGAAGGCGGCATGTTCATCCCCACTGCGCGCGACTACAAGCTGGGCGACGACGTGTACGTGCTACTCACCTTGCCCGATGACCCGCAGCGCTACCCGGTAGCGGGCAAAGTAGCCTGGGTCACCCCAGCGCGCGCTGCAGGTAACCGCACCCAAGGCGTAGGCATTCGCTTTCCAGCGGACGAAAAATCCAAGGTGCTAAAGATCAAAATTGAAGAAGTTTTAGGCGCGCACCTAGCGTCTGACAGGCCTACGCAAACTATTTAAGCCGCTGGCCTACACAGGCTGGTGGATGGCAGGCAGACCATAGTTGTGCGATAAAGAGTTTGATGGCGCGTTGTCAAAAAACCGTTCAGCCTGAGCTGGTTGAAGGCTTTAACAGCGCGGCCTGAGCATACGCACACTATTAATTGCATAGCTGCTTGAGCAGGTTTTACTTGGGTTACCGGCCTAAAAGGCTATTAATTTACCTCTCAAAACAGCATATTTCAATACCACAGCACCATGTTTACCGACTCTCATTGCCACCTTAGTTTTCCCGAGCTTAAAAGCCAGTTGCCGCAAATTCGCCAAGCCATGGCGGACGCGCAAGTTACCCGCGCGTTGTGCATTTGCACCACCATCGAAGAGTTTGACGAGGTGCATGCGCTGGCCATGGGCTACGATAATTTTTGGTCTACCGTGGGTGTGCACCCAGACAACGAGGGCATTTACGAGCCCACAGTAGACGATTTGGTGCAACGGTCCCAGCGCCCTAAAGTGGTGGCCATTGGCGAGACGGGGTTGGACTACTACCAAATGCAAGAGCGCAAAGGCGGCCGCACGGTGGCCGATATGGAATGGCAGCGCGAACGCTTTCGCACGCACATTCGCGCGGCCCGCATCACCGTACTGCCGCTGGTGATCCATACGCGCAATGCGTCTGACGATACGCTGGCTATCTTGCGCGAGGAAATGGACATGTCCAGCAGCGCTACACCACTGTCAAGCCCAAACGGGCAGGGCGCTCTACCCATCACCGGCGTTTTCCACTGCTTTACCGAGAGCATGGCCGTGGCGCGTGCGGCGCTGGATTTGGGGTTTTACATATCGTTTTCAGGCATTTTGACCTTCAAGGCCGCTGCCGATTTGCGTGAAGTAGCCGCTTATGTGCCACTAGATCGCTGCCTGATCGAGACTGACAGCCCGTATTTAGCCCCCATGCCCTACCGTGGTAAAACCAATAACCCCTCCTATGTGCCGTTTGTAGCGCAGCAGCTGGCTACCCTCAAATCCATTAGCGTAGAGTCGGTGGCACAGGCTACCAGCGACAATTTTGACCATCTTTTCAGCCATGCGCTGCATGCATAGGCTAGTTTTTACGGCAATTTACAGCAGGTTTAAATATGAGAAATTACTTTAAATATGCTTTATATCTTATTGTTTTAATTCAATTAAATGTCGCTCATGCAGGTGCATTTGACGATTTTTTCCGCGCAGTTAAAAACGACGATGCCACCACCGTACAAAACCTCTTGAAGCGCGGCCTAGACCCCAATACCCGCGACGAAAGTGGCCAGCACGGCCTGTATATAGCGCTGCGCGAGTCGTCACTCAAGGCTGCCCAAACCCTGATTGACTGGCCCAAGACCGACCTGAACGCCGCCAACAAAGCCAACGAGACACCACTGATGATGGCCGTGCTAAAAGGCCAAGTGGCCATGGCCGCCGCCATGCTGGCCAAAGAAGCCGATGTGAACAAACCTGGCTGGGCACCACTGCATTACGCCGCTACGGCGGGGCACATAGAGCTGATCACGCTGCTGCTAGAAAATCACGCCTACATCGACGCCGAATCACCCAACGGCAGCACGCCGTTGATGATGGCCGCCCAGTACGGCACCGCCAGCGCCGTCAAACTGCTGCTGGAAGAGGGCGCTGACCCATTGCTGAAAAACCAGCTAGGCCTGACCGCCATAGACTTTGCCCGGCGCGCCGACCGCGCCGACAGCGCCGAGATGATTGGCGCGTTTGTACGGGCCAAGCAGCCTAAAGGCGCTTGGTAGCACGCTTATTTTTCTAATCGCTAGCTACGTTCGCTAGCGCACAGATCGGGGCGTGGGACACGTGCAGAATAACGATTCATGCACACCTAACCTGATCATCCCAGACCAAAATCATGGTAACAAACGTCATCATCAATCTGGTGGTAGCTACGGCAATTTGCGCGTTTTTGTTTCGCCTGCAGCGCGGCTCTGCATCGTTTAGCGTACGGGTGTTTACCGGCTTGGGATTGGGTGTCGCGTTGGGTGCGGCGATGCATCTGAGTTATGGCATTGACTCCCCAGTGATCACGGTGACCAATTCATACCTTGATATTGTAGGCATGGGTTACGTCAAGCTTCTACAAATGATCGTCATGCCGTTAATTATGGTATCTATCATTGGAGCCATCATCAAGCTCAAGGATGCAGCTTCTTTAGGCAAAATCAGTGTGTTGGTTATTGGTATGCTGATGCTGACCACCACAGTGGCCGCCTTGATCGGCATATTGATGGCAAAGTTGTTTGGTTTGACCGCCGTGGGCCTTACCGCCAGCGTAGCCGAGGTGGCGCGGGGCGAGGTACTACAAAGCTCTCTTGCCACTGCCCAAGCGGTAACGCTACCCAGTATGATTTTGAGCTTTATTCCGTCTAATCCGTTTCTGGATATGACCGGAGCCCGAAAAACTTCAACCATCGCAGTGGTTGTATTTTCCATATTCGTTGGGCTTTCAGCCACCAGCATCGCTGCTAGTAAACCTCAAATGTTTGCGTCGTTCGAGAATTTTGTTAATGTTGCGCAAGCTCTTACCATGCGGGTGGTAAAAATGGTGTTGCGCTTGACGCCTTATGGCGTGTTTGCACTGATGGCGCAGGTGGTAACTGCGACCAGCTATAACGACATATTTAAACTGCTTAGCTTCGCGCTAGCTTCGTACAGTGCGCTGTTGCTTATGTTTGGTATACATCTGGTGCTCATCGTAGGCTCGGGGTTGAATCCTGTACGTTATGTCAAAAAGATTATTCCTTTGTTGGTCTTTGCATTTACATCACGCACCAGTGTTGGTGCAATCCCGATGAACATCCAAACCCAAACTCAAAGGCTGGGCACACCCGAAGGCATCGCCAATTTTTCTGCATCATTTGGATCAACCATTGGTCAAAACGGATGTGCTGGCATCTATCCGGCCATGCTGGCTGTGATGATCGCACCCACAGTGGGCATCGATCCTTTCACGCTCAGCTTCATCTTGCCGCTGGTGGCGATAGTGACCATCGGCTCTGTGGGAGTGGCGGGCGTTGGTGGTGGTGCCACCTTTGCCGCGCTGATAGTGTTGTCTGCTATGAATTTACCCGTTGCACTTGCCGGATTGCTTATATCGATTGAGCCGTTAATAGATATGGGGCGTACGGCATTGAACGTTAGCGGCTCGGTCACTGTCGGTACTGTCACCAGCCGTATTCTGGGCCAAACTGATATGAGCGTATTTAACAGTGACGCTAAATTTGAGTATTGAATGCGATGTGCCTGACGTTATCGCGGCGATACGGCGACGCACTGCAACAGCTCGTTAGGCCCTGTCCATCCCGACGCTGTGCTAAACACCTTTAGTTGCTCGGTCATGTCGTTGCACGCCTCTTGCTGCGCAGCGGCAGAAAGCGGCGCCAAAATTTCAATGATGGGTGATGCGGATGAGCGCAGAAAGTCAACATAATGCGCTGCGCTGGGGGCGTGAAACGGTGCCGATATTTTGTGCACTGCTACATTCACGAAGCCAGCAGCTTGCAGCAGTTCTGCGAGCAAGCCCGGTTTGCCCATGCTCATTAAGGTACCCGGCTCGAACGCGCTGGCCGGTGCTGGTGAAAAGTTGGCCAAGCTGGCGTGTTGGCGTGCTGTGGCGAGGGTCATGGTTAAACACGGGTTGCGCGCTGGCGGCCCAAACACCAGTGCGGTAAAGCGCCCTTGGGGCCGTAGGGCGGCGCGTATCTCGCGTAACGCCGCCAGTGGAGAGCGGCAAAACATCAGGCCAAGTCGGCACACGGCGGCGTCAAAGTTTGCGCCTGCCAAGCCCAATAATTGGGCATCGGCCACTTGGGTGCTGACCTGTTGGAGGCCAGCAGCCCTGGCGTTTTTTTGTGCCAAGGCTAAGATGCCGGGCGACACGTCTGTAGCGAGTACCCAGCCTGCAGAACCCACCCGGCGGGCGATGTTTAGCGTTTGGTCGCCCGCGCCTGCTGCGATGTCTAGCACGCGTGCGCCCGGCTGTATGTGCGCTTCATCCAGCATGGCCAGCGTTGCGTCGTGCAGCCAGTCGTGGATAAGGGCGGCATGGTGGTTCCACCCTGCTGCTGCTGCGTCCCAAGGGTGGTGGTTGACCTTTACCGCTGCCTCAGAAGGCAGTGCTGCTACGGCGTAGGCCATCATTCAGCCTTCACGCCAGTGGCTATGATGATAGGCTGCCAGTAACGCTGCTCTTGCGCTATGCGCGCGGCCAGCGCAGCAGGCGTGCTGTGTGTAGCCAGCATGCCAGAGTCGGCAAAGGAGGCGACCAGCTCCGGGCGGGCGATGGCTTGCTGCAAGGTTTGCGACACTGCTTCTATCGTCGCGGCAGACACGCGTGCGGGCATAAAAAACGCAAACCACTCACGCACTACCAGGCTGCGATAACGCTGTTCAACAAAGGTAGCTACATCGGGGAAATACGTGCTGCGCTGCGCACCCGATGTGGCCAGCACCCGCAGCTTGCCTGTGGCTTTGTGTTGGCGGAACAACCCTTCTGGCAACACCAAAGCCGCAATTTGCCCGCCTAGCAAATCCACCATGGCGGGCGGCCCACCGGCATACACCACGTGCTGCCAAGGCACATTGGCTTCGCGAAACAGCATAACTTCCAGCAAATGCGGCAAGGTGCCGGTGCCCGGCGATGCCACGTTGGCCAGCTTGGGATTGCTGCGCATCCAGTCGACCAGCTCTTGCAGATTGGTCACGCTGCTGGGTACGGCTGGGCCGACGGCTAGGGCCAGCGTCATCTCACCAGCCATCGACAGAGGTTGCAAATCGGCAATAGGGTCGTATGCGAGTTTTGCATATAGGTAGGGGTACACAGTGGCAACGGCACCTTGCGCTAGCAATACCGTAGCACCATCTGGCGCAGACGCCTTGAGCGCGTTAACCGCAATTTGCCCTGCCGCGCCCGGGCGGTTGTCGACCATAGCGCCTTGCGGGTAGTGCCGCGTCAATTGCTCGGCCACGCGCCTGGCCACAATGTCGGGAATACTGCCAGCAGGGCCGGAGCACAAGATGCGCAATTGGTTAATGGACTGCTGTGTGGAAGTCTGCGCCAGAGCAGGGCGGTTGGCTGCCATTCCAAGCAAAGTGGCGGTTGCGGCGCAAGCTGAATGGAGCACCCAGCGGCGTGAGGCTGCGGTAGAGGCGAGGGTAGAGTTCATTAAATTCTCCTTGGGTTGATGGTGCCGTTAAGAGTGCTGTTGATGGGGTGGATATTGGCAGACGCACTACCTTGTGGGAAGATGCGCGATGCGGCAGCCCGATGTCGGCTGTGCATCACCTGAGGTACCTTGATGCGACTTCAAAGTATTGAACAATTCATCGCTGTGGTGGACGCAGGCAGCATTCGCGGGGCGGCCCGCCAGCTCAATATGTCGCAACCTGCGCTGACACGTGCGCTGCAGCAGCTGGAGGAAGAACTGGGCGTGCAACTGATGGACCGCAGTGGCCGTGGTGTAACGCCTACTGCCGCAGGCAGTGCTTTTTTGTCGCGTGCACGGGTGGCCGAGTCCGAGCTGCGCAAGGCGGCTGAAGAAGCTAAAAAGACGGTCGGCGACGGTACGCGGCTGCTGGCGCTAGGCGTGTCGCCCGTGGGTGCCAGCCTGTTGCTGCCAGAGCTGGCCATTACGCTGCAGCGCTTGCACCCCAAGACGCGCATACGCATTTTGGAAACCACGCCCAGTGCGCTGCTGTCGCTGGTGCGGGACGAAGTGATGGACTTGGCAGTGACCCAGCGCACCCGAATTCACCTAGACGCCGGGCTAGACTACCGGCCGCTGGCCGAAGTTCAAATGCGTATGGCTGTGCGGCCCGGGCATCCGCTGCTTGGCAAGCCAGGCAAAAAGTCAGCCTGCAGCCTGCAAGACATCGTGGGCGCATCTTGGCTGTACATGACAGCGCACGACAGCTCTGACGACATTGTGAGCCGGTCATTCATTGCCAGCGGCTTGCCCGTGCCATTGGCCGCCGTGCATTGCGGCTCGTACTTTGTGGCACTGGATTTGATTGCAGCTACCGACATGGTGGGCGTATTGCCGCCAGCCTTGCTGCGTGCCTGCATGAAAGCTGGCCAACTGGTTGAGCTGGTGCTGGCCAAACCCTTGATACCGATTCAGCTAGGTCTGTACACACGGTCTGGATCGCCGCCGACAGCACCAGCAAAGTCTGCTGCGGCGGCTATATTGGCTATTTCAAAACGTATTGCCTTAAGCGCTGAACTCAGGAGCACAGCGCCTTTGGCGGTTTAATTTATCCTCCAAATAACTTTATACGATGTATATTATGTTAAGTTAAATATGGGGAACTACTTATATGCACCTTCACGTCAGCTAGGACAATACGATCTATTAAGCATAACTTATCGCAAGTCATGCGGAAATAAAACAAGATGATGGTTGGGAGTTTTCTTGATTACGGAATATTTTTTTGAACGCTATGAACTTGCTAGCTTGGAAAGAGCCTTCGATTAACTACGATCTGCCTCGGGCAGGGAGTGTACAGTCGCTGTGGCGTGACTACCGTTGGGCTTACAGCATGCGTTTTTTGCAGCCGCAAATGCAGTGGCATAGAAAAGTGCGATTTATCGCCCGCACGGTATTGCATTGCCGGAGCAGTTGGCAATGGTTCTCGCTTGTTCGGCACTCGCCGCTGTACACCATTGCGCAGGCAGAAGCCTGTTTTCTGGATGTGATCCACCGACCATTTTTTGACCACAGGCTGAGCGCCTTGCAACGGGCCGAGCTGCTGCGCAGCCACTATGAGGTTTTTTACTCCGTATTCAACCCGTTCATCGCGGGCAGCATCATGCAAGGCAAGGGCTATTTACTAGGCACGGCCAGTGGCAAGTCAACCACACCCTACAACTTGGTTTTGCGACGCGTGGGCCAGTTTGACAAGGAGGGCTGTTTAACGCTGGAATTTGTACAGGCGCAATGCACCCTGCTCTCACTCACATTCAGTTTCTCAGTCGAACACCAGCAGGTGAAAATGAAGCTGGGTGGCATCCAAGGTGGCGCAGGGCCTAACCGGGAAGACTTGAAAGTCGCCACGCAAGAGCTATTCGGCCTTCAACCCAGATTGCTGCTAGTGTGGACCCTACGCCAATTGGCAGCGCAGCTCGGTGTGAACGCTATAGAGGCTGTTGACCAGCAAAACCATGTGTACAAGTCAGCCCGATACGTCGCTAAAAAAACCGTTCAAATTGACTACGATGATCTGTGGACTACTGCAGGCGGAACCGCCCTAGCCCACGGAAATTTTGCTATCCCTATTGCTGAAAAAATTACCCCCTTGGCGGATCGACCAGCGCACAAACGTGCGCAGTACCGCAAAAGAGCCATCATGCTGGACACCCTGCGTGAGTCCCTAAAAGATACGCTGTCGCAATCCCCAGGTCCTTCGGTGCCTAACTGACAAAGCCTGAACTCCGCTCATATTCAAGCAAACATCACAAAATTAATGTATGCAATGGTGGTACTTTAATCATGCAAGTTTTAATCGGCTCAGTACAGCGCTAGTGGCCTGCGCTGCTTTTTGCTGTGGCCTAGCCTACGCTGATTTATAAGATAAGCCCAACCCCGCTGAATGATCAGATTCCAATTTATTGGCTGATACTTCACTTCACAAATACTTACTAAGTGCTTGATTTGTTTGTTGTAATTTGTGAACTAATTATAGCTTCCATGCTGTTTTTTCTTGCCTTCATGCAGGACGAAGTCTATTGTTAGGGATGGACACGACAACCAGACAGGACAAGTTATGCGTTGGGTAAAGACCACCTTGACAAGTGTATGGGGCATGATGGGTTTGCAGCCTATTCCCAATGAAGACGAATTGCACGACCGCACCGAAGAGATTCGTGAAAATATGTTGGATATTTTGGGTGAAAAAGGGGCAGAACTACGACCGGTAGTGCGCCGCCGCATCCAGTACGCACCTGACATTGAAGCGCTGTGGTATTTGCGCAGCGACTGGATGACCACTGTGGCGGCCACTCAGGGCGAAACCGCGGCAGCAGGCCATGTGCGCCGTATCAATGCCAGCTTTTCTGGCCTGCTGCCTGAAGGCTTGCAATCTAGGCCTAGTAGCTTATCGCACTAGGGCTAGCCGCTGTAGACATGAACTCAACCCAACAGGCAAGCCCATATTAATCGGGATTAACTAAGCCAAGTCGTAAATTCCCTGGCATTCACCCTCGTAGTGGCAAACGTATTGACCAAAGCGCCCTCGTCTGCATAACCCAGCGCCATGCCGCACACCAACATTTCGCTGTCTGCTGCGCCGATATGGGGCAAGATAATTTTGGCAAACCCGTTCCACGCGGCCTGTGGGCATGTGTGCAGCCCACGTGCACGGGCTGCCAGCATGATGTTCTGCAAAAACATGCCGTAGTCCAACAGGCTGCCGCGCCCCATCACTTTGTCGATAGTGAACATCAGCCCTACGGGTGCGTCAAAAAACTTGTAGTTGCGCTGGTGCTGTGCCTGCATGCCAGCCTTGTCGCCCTTGCCCAAACCTAGCACGCCATACAGTCCAAAGCCACACTCACGGCGGCGGTCAATATAGGGCGACACCCATTTTTCGGGATAGTAGTCGTAGGCCTCGGTGTACTGCGCGGCCAGTGTAGGGTCGGCGGCCACAGCGTCGTGCGCGGCGCATACTTTGGTCACCAAGTCGTCCTTGCTGGCGCCTTGCAGTACATACACCTTCCACGGCTGGGTGTTGGTGCCGCTGGGCGCACGGGCTGCCACCTCCAGCAAATCAGCCAGCAATTGCCGGTCAACCGCTTTGGGTAAAAATGCGCGGTTGCTGTACCGGCTAAGCATGGCAGCGTCTACGCTGGCGCGGTCAGCCACTACCGTGCTGGCTTGCGCAGTGGGCAGAAGGTCGGTAAGTTTCAAAGTCGAATACTCCATAAAGTGGTTGCTAACTGGCGCATGAAGTTATCCGCCATGAACACCACTGTGTCATGAATAGTGCTACTATTTAAATAGCTGCTTGAGCAGGTTTTACGTGGGTTAACAGACTAAAAAGCATTAAAAAGAGCCTACAAAATCCTTCTTGCTCAGCTCCACACCGTTGTGGCGCAGCAGGTTGTACGCGGTGGTGACGTGAAAGTAAAAGTGCGGCATGGCGTAGTGAACCAAGTAGGTTTGGCCCGTAAAACGCTTTTCTTTGGGCGTGCCAGCTTGGGTAACAATCTCGCGCGTGGCGGCGGTGTCGAACTGCTCTGGTTTCAGCGTCTCCATAAAGGCTTGCACAGCGGCAATGCGTGCCTGCAGCTGGGCAAACGTGGTCTCAGTGTCGTCCATCTTGGGCACGTCAACCCCTGCCAGGCGGGCTGCAGCGCCCTTGGAAAAATCGCAGGCTACTTGCACTTGGCGCACCAGTGCAAACATGTCGGGGAACAATCTGGCTTGCAGCAATGCGTTGGGGTCGATGCTTTTGGCGGTTGCATGGGCATCAGCTTTGGCCAGCACGGCAGCCAAACCACCTAAAATTTGTTGCAGAACAGGCACGCTGGTAGCGTACATCGATGGGGTGGCAGTCATAGCGGAGGCTTTCTAAGTGAAATGTCTACTGGGTGAAATACAGCCATGATTGTCGCTGGTTCCAAGCTGGTTCCAAGCTGATAACTACAGCCCGCAAAACTTTACTAAGTTTGACTTACACAGCAGCAGCGAGCGCGCAATCACGCACAATCAACCCATTGCATTGGACTACAACAAACTCTATGGACGCATTTCAAACTCTGCTGAACAGCTTTTTCGCCTTCAAGGGCTATGTCATGCTGCCAGTGATTATTTTTGCCATTGCGCTGGCGGTGCGGCTGCCTTTGCAACGGGCGGTGCTCAGCACGGTGTCGCTGGCCGCGGGCTTTGCCGGGGTGTTTATTGCGTTTAACTTTTTTGTGGCCAACATCAGCCCGGCGGTGCAGCAGCTGTCGCAGGTGCGGGGCCTGGCTTTTCCGGTGCTGGATGTTGGCTGGCCTCCGTTGGCCGCTATTACCTGGGCGTCGCCGCTGGCGGTGATCTCGATACCGCTGGTGTTGGTCGTCAACATCGCCATGTTGGCTATTGGCTGGACGCGTACTATCTACATTGACATCTGGAACTATTGGCACTTTGCGCTGCTGGGTGCACTGGTGATGACCACCACGGGCAGCATGGCGCTGGGCTTGTCCAGCGTGGTGCTGCTGGCGGTGTATTGCTTCAAAATGACCGAGTGGACAGCCCCCGATGTAGAACGCGAAATGGGGCTGCGCGGCATATCGGCGTCGCCTGTGTCGGTAAACGGCCTGGTGCCTTACACGGCCTGCGTAGACTGGCTGCTGCAGCGCACACCGTGGATTAAAAACATTCACTACAACCCCGAGTTGGCCTCTAAAAAAGCCCATGCACACGACAAAGCAGACGACAAAACAGAGGGCAAAATAGACGGCAGCTTAGATGACAACACCGCGCGCCGCGTAACGTGGGCTAGCCTGCTCAGCGAGCCCACGGTGATTGGCCTGCTGATGGGGCTGGCACTGGGCGTGGCTGCAGGCTACGGCGTGCGTGACACGCTAGAGCTGGGCGTGCACATTGCCGCGGTGATGTTTATTTTGCCGCAATGCGCAGGGTTGATAGGCCAAGCCATGATGCCCATTACCACCGCGTTGCGCGACCAAGTGGCGCGGCGCTTTCCGTCGCGGCACAACCTGATCGTAGCGCTGGATACGGGGTTTTTGATGGGGCATAAATCGGTCATCATGACGGGGCTGATTTTGATGGCGCTGGCGATTGTGATTGCGCTGATTTTGCCGGGCAACAAGGTGCTGCCATTGGGCGACTTGCCCAATGTGATTTCGGTGATGTCGCTGTCGGTGCTGATGCTGCGGGGCAATGTGTTTCACGCTGTGCTGGCGGGCATTCCGGTCATCGTTGCCTTTTTACTGGTAGCGTCGCATTTGGCACCGCTGTACACCGACCTGGCTTTGAAAACACCGTCGTTCAACGCGCAGGGTTTGGGGCAGATCACTGCTTTTACCGACGGTGGACACCCCGTGCGCTTTGTGCTGCTGCAACTGTACCAAGGCCAGCTGTGGGCTTGGGGTGTTGCACTGCTGACGGGTGCGGCCATGGTGGTGGCACAGCGCAGGTTTAAGGCGGCTGAGGCGTTGAACTTGGTTGCACAAGATCAAAAAAATGTTTTGATCTAATCACTTGATCAGTTTGCGTGCCGTAAATAGGTCTTTGGGCTGATGCAAGACTTCAATTTTAAGATCAGGCTTTTGAATGACTAAATGACAACAACATTCTTTCTTCAAAACACATAAGTTAATCTACAACCAACCCATACGCCGAGCGATGAAAAAATAAACTGCCTCTATTGGCTCCGCGATTCGGCGTGCCGTCAGGGAAAGAAATGGTGCGAAAGTTGCAACGTTGACCAATGCCACCGCCATAGATCCAGCGATATCAAACGGAAAGTGCACACCCAAAAACACCCTCGCCCAACTTGTCAGTGCGGCCAACAACATCGCAATCCAGCTTGATGGTCGTGCGGGCGACCAATACAGCATTCCAAACGCAATCGTCCACATGAAGGTCGCGTGGTCGCTCGGAAAACTTGCCTCGGGCGCGTGTGCCAGGTAAGTTTGACCCAAACCAATCATGAAGGGGCGGGGGTGAAAAAATGCCAGCCCAAAAAGATAATTGATGGCCAGCGCTGGTACCACTGCAAGTACAATATGAACGACCACGCTGCGGTCGCGCGAATTGCCCCGCAACCAACGCCACAACACGATGGCGGCCAGTAACACAATTGAATACTTGGCGGCACTAATAGACAGATACAGCGAAAGGCCTGTTAGTCCGGCTGGTGCGTTTAAGGCAAGGAACAGGCTGCGGTTGATTCCTTCAACATCCATAATTTTTCTGTCCTTCTAAAGCGTACGCGACTTTAACCAAGCCGCGCTGACCAAAGCCACTGCGGCAGCCGTTCCAAAGGCCAAAGGCGGGCCTGCCAATGACCACAGCAGACCAAAAAGCAGTCCAGACGGAATGGCCACGACTCCTGTGACCATGTAATACCAGCCAAACGCGGTGCCTTTTTCTGACTCGGGTGCTAATTCACTCACTAGGGAGCGCTCTACGCCTTCACTGATGCCGCTCAGCAGTCCGTAGACGCTGACAGCTATCCACAAAGCGGTTTCGCTACCAGCCATCGCCAGGCCTGCGTAACCCACAGCAAGCGTGACCCAGTTAAACAACGTGAGCGTGCGTTTTGACATTCGATCAGCCAGTGGCGCGCCAAGGTAAGCCGTGAGTGTCTGCAACGCTGCCAGCCATGCCCAAAGCAATAGCAAAGTCACCGTTTGCATGCCCAGTTCATGGCCGCGCAAAATAATGAAGGCTTCAGAAGCCTTGGCAAAGCAAAACAGGGCCAGAACTTGAAGATATCGCTGTAGAGGTGGCGCAACACCACGCCGTGTAAGCGGCGGGCGCGCAGACGGCTCGGGTACTTGGGCTGCCGCAATGCGGGCAGGCACCGGTAGCAGCATGAGCACAATCAGCACTGCTACGCCAGGTAATGCTGACAACGCGATAACCTGCGTGATACCAAGGCCCGTCCAGCTCAACGCGGCTGCGGCCAACAGCGTGCCGATCACAGCACCCGCGTAATCCATGGCCCGGCTCAATCCGTACATACGGCCTCGCTGATCAGCTGGGGTAGCGTCGGCCAATATGGCATCGCGAGGCGCGCCACGAATGCCTTTACCTAGACGGTCGGAGCTGCGCAGTGCGGCTACCGTCACCCAAGATCCGGCCAGTGCCATTAACGGCCGCGAAAGTGCTGCAAGCCCATAACCTAATATCACCATCGATTTGCGTTGCCGCGGCTTGACATCCGCACGCCTCCCAGCCCAAAGTTTGAGCACTGCAGCTACTGCATCAGCAAGGCCTTCAACCAACCCCAGCACTATGGGGCCCGCCGCCAGCACGCTTGCCAGCAAAATGGGTATCAGCGGGGCCACCATTTGCGCAGAAACTTCGTTTAAAAAGCTCACTGCTGCAAACATCAGCACGGGTTTGGGCATTCGCATCAGGTGGACCTAGATTGATAAACGGGTGCAAACAGCAGCAAGCGCATGAACACAATCGTGAGGCTAATATTTATCAATTATCTGAATCATTGCACATCTAACGCCAGCGCAGCAGCAGCATCGAGCCGCGACATGAGAGTTGCTTCAGGCGCTGTCGGACGGTTTGAGGCAAAGCTGCGTATTGCCCTGAAGACATAACCACCAAAGCCGATGCACCGCCCTGTTCGGTATCGAGTTTTGCAAGGTCACTGAGCAGTTGGGCGCGGCCGTCGGAATAAAACGACGCCGAAAACGGAACATCGCCTAAGCAATACAGTAGCTCACCCGCTTGCACTTGAGCTCGGTAGTCCATCATCAGCGAGCGTGCCGATTTGCGGTTTGTATAGTCAGTGCTGTTAGCCAATGCAACGCAAACAACCAGTGTTATGGTGCAAATCCACACGCCCGCAGTAAGCACCTTCTCGGTGGCTCGACCCGACTGCATGGATGTCCATAACGCTGCCAATACAGCCAGCGCAGGCAATCCGGGCAGCACGTAAGTCCAGAGAAGGTTTCCTGAAAATGTGAAGAACAAGCAAGGCCACACACCCCACAGCAGAAGATACAAACGCTCGTCGTTATTAACCTTGAGCATCGGAATCAAGATTGGCTGCCGACGCCGAAAAAACGCAAGAGGCAGCAGTAAAAAAGGCCAAGGTGTGAGCGCAAAAACCCCCAGCAACCAAATTCCGCCGCGCGGAAATGCATGCGCCGAGCCGTATCGGTCACCTGCCCAGCCTGACGTGACAAAGCGTTGGAAATGCTCACCCACTAAAAAATAATTTAAGAAACCTGGTGTGCGGAACTCCGCCATCACATACCACGGCATTGAAAACAGCAGTACTAAAAGCAGGATACGCACCCACGCAATGCGCCTCCACCCATCAAGCAAACGCCGCTGCCAAATCAGCCAAATGCCAATCGGCGCGCCGCACAACACCAGCGCCAGCGGGCCCTTGGCCAACAGACCGATGACCAAACCAAGCACTATAAGCAACTGCCACGGCCAAGTTTTGCCAACATCATCGCGCAGCGCGAACCAAAGGCCGACCATAACCAGCGTTGTTCCCAAAGTCAAAGTCATGTCAGTCATGACCGCACCAGAAGCAACAACAAACAGCAAACTCGCGCCGAGCAGTGCAACCGCATGCCAAGCAGTCCGCCTGGATTGATGCGCTGCGTACCGCCAAGTTGCAGCGGCCACAGCGATTGCCAAAATCAAATGGGGCAAACGACCAGCAAACTCATTGATACCAAACAGCTTTAAGCCAAGGGCTGTAGCCCAAATCGACAGCGGTGGCTTGCCCCAAAATGGCTCGTCATTGGTAAACCACGGCGTTATCCAATCTGCCCGCTCCACCATGCGACGGGCAATGTCACCGTAGCGTGCCTCTGTGGTGTCCATCAAAGGATAAAGTGCAAGCGAAATCAGGCGTACCACAAGCAGTACCGCCAGCGCCCAAAGCAGCATGCGCGACACCGAGTGGTGATTGTTTTCTGTTTTCATTGAATAAATACTTTGGAAGCTTGTTGTTGCTCAACTGCTTGAGAAGGAAGTTGCTCTTCAATAAAGTATAGGGGTCTGCGTTTGGTTTCCATGAACATTCTCCCCAAGTACTCGCCCAAAATTCCGATGCCCAGAAGCTGCAATCCACCCATTAAAAGTACAGCAACAATCAAGGTTGGAAAACCTTGCACCGCTTCGCCTACTACAAAGGTTTTTAAGACATAAAACAATGTCATCGCAAAAGCAGCCGCTGCGCTCAAAAGGCCAGTTAACGAGGCAACTCTCAGCGGAGTTACAGAAAACGAGGTAATTCCCTCTGCAGCCAAAGACCATAACTTTAAGTAGTTTTGTTTGCCTAACCCGGCCACGCGTGCATCCCTGTCGTAGATAATTGTGACTTGACTAAAGCCTACCCAAGCAAACAAACCCTTCATGTAGCGATTGCGCTCCGGTAGGGCATTTAAGGCCTCTACAGAACGCCGACTAAACAGACGAAAGTCGCCCACATCTTCTGGAATAGACACATCGCTGATCCGATTGAGTAACCGGTAAAACGCATGGGCCGACAACTTCTTAAACCATGTTTCCCCAGCGCGATGGCGACGGCGCATGTTCACCACATCTGCTCCTTCAAGCCATGCGTTCAACATCATCGGAATCAGCTCAGGCGGATCCTGCAAATCCGCGTCAATAATCACCACGCAGTCTCCGCCAGAGCTCTGCAAACCAGCACTTAGTGCCAATTCTTTGCCAAAGTTGCGTGAAAACTTAAGCAAGCCTATGCACGGATCGTTCAAGCGCAATCGTTTGATTAGGTCGGTTGTGCTATCAGTACTGCCATCATCCACAAAAATTATCTCGTGTGGAATATTAAGATCGCAGAGAACATTTTTCAGACGCCGATGCAGTATTGGTAGAACGACTTCCTCGTTGAAGGTAGGCACCACCACGCTCAACAGATAGGGATGATGCGCAGAAGTCTCGCCTGCCGTGGTAGAGCGCATCACGCAAAGCTCCAGTGACTATTTAAAAGAAAAGTCAGGAAAACAACAATGATTGTCGCAATCAACTGGGCTATCAAATAATGCAGCCCAAGTATGTTGCCTAACCAGACTATGGCACTGTTTAAAACGGCACCCATCGTTGCTACCGCCAGGAAGCGGGGAAGCGCCGCTGTAGTATGTGGACGACTTGCAAATGTGATTGCGCATTGCCCGAAAAAAGCCACACCTGCACCGACACAAGCACCTAAAAAGGTGGCCACAGTAGCATCCAACCCGGCAATTTCTACTAGACCGATTAGGAGCAGATAATGGCAACCTGTAGCAAAGCCGCCTACAGCAATGTAATGTAACAATGACAAGAAATGCCTTTGAGTTTTATGAACCTCTATGGTATTCGTGTCGCTGTTAGGAAAGCGTTAAGGCCTTAGGCGGCAATGTGTAGCCGAAGTAACCCCACCGACTAAAGCCGAGACATTAAACTGGATACCTTACAAAGCGCGGCGTTGGGAACCCGGTATGCGTAATGTTGCGCGGGTACCGCCGTCGACACGGTCCTCTATCACCAGCGCCCAGCCAAGATGAGCAACGCAGCGTTCGGCGATGGAGAGACCCAGCCCCGCCCCTGAGGAGCGCTCTGCAGGCCCGCGCGCGAATCTTGCAAAGGGTCGTACCTTTATTAAGGCAGGCAGTCCGGGGCCGGTGTCCTCTACGCAAATCGTGTCAACACTCAAAGAAACATCTATCGTTCCACATTCAGTATATTGGCAGGCGTTACGCACTAGGTTACAAATCACCATGCTAACCAGCTCGGGGCGGACGAATGCGTGTGCTGCATCATCAATATCGGTTTGCAGGGTTACGGGTTTGTCGGTTAACAAAGGTGCGCACCGTTCGACTTCGCGGCGGATCAGCGGTGCCAGCGCAGTGCGTGGCACATCAAGTGCCTGCGGAGCTCGGGCAAGTATCAGTAAGGCCGTGATGCGTTCGCTAGCATCATCTGCAGCCCGCGCTATACGCTCGGAAATGCCGCGCAAAGCCGAGTCGCGCAGTGCATGCATCGCTAACACTTCGGTGGCACCAACAATTACGGTGATCGGCGTGCGCAATTCATGGCTAACGTCAGCCGTAAACCGGCGTTCGCGCTCCAAAAATTGCTCCAGCGCACCCGCACGCTGCGCAAAGGCACGCGCCAGTACCCCAATCTCATCGTTCTCATCAAGGGACGGCAAGGCGTGGGGCGCTACCTGCTGCTGCACGGCTTGCGCTAGATCGGTTAACGGCGCAACCACGGGATTGACGGTCAAATGTCCAAGAATAACCGCCATCAACAGCGCGGCAATAACGCCGCAAACCAGCGTGAGCAGCACAATATTTTCAATCGCTACCAAACCGCTTTGCTCATCCACAATAATAAAACGCTGCCTCGCCTCGTCGCGCACCAGCATATGCAGCGACTTTCCATCGCGAACCCATTCGCGGTAGCCTGGGGCCAAGCCACGCATTTCGGCTGGAATCAAGTCACCGTAGAGTAGTTGCAGTCCTGTGGGAGTGTCCAGAACCTCGCCTGAGCGGAGCCTTTTAATCAGCCATTCGCCTTGGGTAGCTAGGCGATCGTCAACCAATCTACCCTCAAGGGTGTTGAGCGTGAAAAACATAAGCGTGGCAAATAATCCGCAAACCACCGCTGTGAGCAGCGCATAGGTCACTATGACGCGTCTGCGCAAGGACATTCGTCGCGGCGCTGCTCGTTTCATTCTGGTTGGTCCACTAGTCGATAACCCACGCCGACAATTGTTTTGATCATCGGCCATTTAAATGGCTTATCAATTACCTGTCGCATTGAATGCAAATGGGTGCGCAGCGCGTCGCTGTGCGGAGGGTCTTCGCCCCAAACGGTACTTTCTAGTTGCTCGCGGGTCACGATACTTGGCGCTGCGTGCATCAGGCAGGCTAGAAGTTTGTAACCAGTGGGCGTCAATTCAAGCCTTATGCCTGCTCGGCTAAGTTCAAAAGTTGATAAATCGAATACCAATTCCCCGGTTGCGAGCTGTTGCACCGCATGAGCGCCGCTAGCGCGCCGCACCAGCGACCTCAAGCGGGCGTCAAGTTCCATCATGGAAAATGGTTTCACTAGGTAGTCATCAGCGCCGCTTTCAAAGCCAAGCAGCTTGTCTTCAACACTATCGCGAGCAGTCAGTATTAGCACCGGTGTAGCTTGGCGCAACTCTTTGCGAATTCTGGCACACAGCGCGAAGCCGTCTATGCTGCCGGGTAACATTACGTCCACCATGATGGCATCAAAGCGTTCAGTTCCTGCTCGCTCAAGACCTTCAGCGGCCGTGCGGGCATTGTCTAGCGCATATCCACGCGGTATGAAAAATTCGTAGAGGTTTGCTACGATATCCGGGTGGTCTTCTATAATCAGCAGCTTCATTGATTCATTGTCCTGTACGTGTTTTAGTGTGTCACGACACAACGATTAACCCTAGAATCCTGCAAAGTACTACAAAGAGCGGGCGTTTTCTGACAACAGAAAAGGCCACTAACCCAAGTAAAACCTGCTCAAGCAGCTATGCAATTAATAGCTGCTAGAAGTTATAAAAACTTACTTGCCATTCACACCCAACAGCTCCACTTCAAACAGCAGCGTCGTGTTGGGCGGAATCACGCCGCCTGCGCCGCGTGAGCCGTAGGCAATGGCGGCGGGGCATGTCAGCTTGGCTTTGCCGCCTACCTTCATCATGCCCACGCCCTCGGTCCAGCAGGGGATCACGCGGTTCAGCGGGAACGACGTTGGCTCGTTGCGCTTGTATGAACTGTCAAATTCTTTGCCGTCGGCGAACGTGCCTTTGTAATGTACTTTCACCGTATCGGTAGGCGCTGGGCTGTCGCCCTTGCCTTCAGTCAGAGCCAAGTACACCAAACCGCTTTTGGTGACCTTGGCACCCTTTTCTTTGGCCGATGCCTCGGCAATGGGGTCGGCTTGTGCGGCGCAGATGCCAGCGGCGCTTAGCAAAACAAAAGACACTGCAGCTTGGCGAAGGGTAAAACGCATGGGGATTCCTTTAAAAAATATGCGCTGATTATGCCGCGTCTGGGATGCGTTCAGCTACAGGTGAATTGCAAGGTGGGCTAAAAATGTAAGTGAAGCAGCGTCCGCTGCGCGGCGGTGAGCATTGCCCGCGTTGTCTAGCTGCGTTTTTTAAACACCACCACATGCTGCCAAGGCAACGTGCTGGCCGTGCGCTCGTACACCAGCGCGTGCTGGCTGGCCTCTTTGCGGATTTGTACCTCAGTCATTTTGTGCACTGTTTTAATCGGTACTTTGGCGTCCTCGGCGCGGTATTCCACATACACCACCCTGCCCCCGGGTTTTAAGGCGCGCACAATCGACTCCATGACTTCAAACGGAAACTCCAGCTCGTGGTACACGTCCACCATGATGGCTACGTCTACGCTAGCCTCGGGCAGTTTCACGTCGTCTACGGTGCACAGCACGGTTTTGATGTTGGTGATGCCCTCTTTCTTGGCCATGGCGCTCAGCATCTCTATCATCTCGGGCTGAATCTCAACCGCTAGCACTTGGCCACCCGCCTCTGTGGCAGGCCCCACCAGCGGGGCCATGCGCCGCGCGTAGTAGCCCGTGCCTGCGCCAATATCAGCCACCGTCATACCGGGTTTTAACCCCAGCTCGCGCAACAGCAAGTCGCCGCGTTCTTCTTTCTCGCGCTCCTCCCGCTCTAGCCACGCCGCAGCCTGCCAGCCCATCACCCCAGCAATCTCGCGGCCCATGTATTTCTTGCCAATACCGTCACGGGTTTTAGGCACCCGCTGGTATTTGCCCGACTCGGGGTTCGGGAATTTTTGTGCGAAGGCTAGCGGGCTGGTAGCGGCTAGCAGTGAGACAGCCAACGCGTGTAATATGGTACGGCGATAGATGCGGGGTAATGTTTTCATAGCTGAATATGCTCTTTACTAAGTGCCGAATTAAACTAGATAATGTTGAACCATACCGCAGCCTGGAACAACATGCCTGACCTGGCTTCGTAAACCCCCGCAGCTCCGTTCGGTTCATTGGGCCTTTTGCTGCTCTAGTACCTCGCGGTTGTGCAGCATTGTTTCGTTCGTTGGCCCTTTACTGTCTTGGCACCTCGCGGTCACACAGCCACACAGCATAAAAAACAACTCCAAACGGCATTTTTAAGAACGAAATAGCCCTGTAACCCAAGTAAATCCTGCTCAACCAGCTATTAAATTTAGAGCAATTCTCAAGATCTACTTCAATGGCTTCATCTCAAACCCCACCACTAAACCACTGTCAGTCACGGTAATGCTGGCCGGTTGTAGCCCTAGATCGTCAGTCAATGCCAAGTCTTGCGGGCGCAGCTGGTGCAGCACTACTTCTTGCAACGCCTGCTGCGCCAACGCGGGGCCATACAGGTTGAGCAAATCATTGCCAGCGGGGGTGAGGTCGGCAATGCGCAGTTGCTTAAAGCGTAGCTGGTGGGCGCGCACCGTGCGGTCGCTGGCCTCATAGCGCAACGCAAAGTCCACCTCTAACGTGCCATTGCGGCTGGAGTTCAGGGCGGGGCCTGAGGCGTCCACCACCATCTCGGCGTTAAGCCGGTTTTGCTGGGGCAGTAGCCGCAGCAGCGGGGCTTGCACGTCCATGTTTAACACGCCCGCCACCGGGTAGCGCAGCGGAAAGCGCTGGGCCACCATGTGCTGCAGTTGCGCGGCCGACACGGTGGTGCGCGCCTGGGCCAGCGCCTGCTTGCCCGCTGATGCTGCCAGGCCTGCCAGCGTCGCCGTGGCCCAGCCCGCCACGTTTAAAAAGTATCTGCGTTGCATGCACGCCCTCCTTTGCCAGCTGTAATTGTGCACCGCACGCAAGGCCTGGGGTGCAGGTGTATTGGTTTGCTGCCCATGTATGCAGGCGTGTCAAACCCTTAAATGCTTAGTTTTTGACATCTGGTGACCAAACTTACCTAGATCTTTTGAACTATGTATTTTTTGTCACAAGCCGTACTGATGTAATACCAAGGAGTTATTTTTTCATATGGATGATGTATGCCAACGCTTTACCACAACCTATTTGAGCCACCTGAATTACTTGACGCAGAGCTTGAAGATGCCAGCAGCAGTGAGTCTGCGACGCAAGCTACGCCTGCAGACGAATCTACAAACCTGCGGATAGCGCCCGCAGGGCTAAGTTTGCTGTCCCTCGCAGCGTTGGCGGCTTGCGGCGGTGGCGGTGGCGAAACCGCCAGTGCTGCGCCATTGCCCAATGCACTAACCCCTGCGCCAACGCCTGTGGCAGCTGCAGCACCTGGCACGCCGGCTTCAGCTCCAGCACCTGCACCTGCGCCAGCTCCAGCTCCAGCTCCAGCTCCAGCTCCAGCTCCAGCTCCAGCGCCCGCTCCAGCCCCAGCTCCAGCGCCCTCTCCAGCCCCAGCCCCAGCTCCCAATGCCGGCCTATCAGCTGCCAACGATGAGCAAGCTGCTCGCTTCTTGCAGCAGGCTCAGTTTTCGTCAATCAATAGCGACATTAGCAGTGTGCGCAGTGGCACCTATGCCGACTGGCTGCAACGGCAGTACAACCTGCCTGTGGGCCAAACAGGCTGGGACTGGCTGCAGCAACGCGGCTATGGGGTAAACGACAAAAACCGATATTTCTTTAACCTGGCGCTAGCAGACTTTATGGTGTGGAACCAGCTGTTCACGGGCACAGACCAAATGCGCAAGCGCATGGCGCTGGCGCTGTCAGAGTTTTTCGTAGCGTCGCTGCAATCGGCAGAGTTTGGCTGGCGCTCGCAGGGCTATGCCGCTTGGTGGGACCTGCTAATGCGCAATGCCTTTGGCAACTACCGGCAGCTACTGCAAGAGGTTACCTTAAACCCCGCCATGGGCTATTACCTGAACACCCAAGGCAACCAAAAAGAAGACACCCGCACAGGCCGCCTGCCGGACGAAAACTACGCCCGCGAGGTAATGCAGCTGTTTAGCATTGGCCTGTACCAGCTGAACCCCGACGGTACAGAAAAGACGGGGGCCAACGGCGCAAAAATAGACGCTTATGGCCAAGCCGACGTTACCAACCTAGCGCGCGTTTTTACCGGCTACGAATACGACCGCTCGGTAGGTAGCTTTTTTCCGCGCAAATCTGATGACAGCGGGTTTGAAGATTACCAGTTGCTCAACATCGAGTCTGCCCGCAGGCCGATGGTGTTAAATGCTAGCAACCATTCCACATTGGCAGCTACATTTTTAGGCGTTACCGTGCCAGCTGGCACCGCAGGCCCGGCTGCGTTGGCTACTGCGCTAGACACTTTGTTTAACCACCCCAACACCGCACCGTTTTTCTGCAAACAAATGATCCAGCGGCTGGTGACCAGCAACCCCAACCCAGCGTATGTTAGCCGCGTGGCTGCCGTGTTTGCTAACAATGGCGCAGGGGTGCGAGGCGACTTGAAAGCCGTGTGGTCTGCCATCTTGTTAGACCCAGAAGCCCGCTCGCTGCAAGCGCCTGCCACTGCGGGCTTTGGCAAGCTGCGCGAACCCATCGTGCGCTTTGTGCAGTGGGGCCGCAGCTTTGGGTTTAACTCTGCCTCCGGCGGCTGGAAGATGTTTGACACCGCCAGCGCGTCTGAAAAACTAGGCCAAAGCCCGCTGCGCTCCCCCTCGGTGTTTAACTTCTTCAGGCCTGGCTTTGTACCACCGGGCACCGCGCTGGCCGCTAGCAAAACCACCGCACCCGAGTTTCAGTTAGTTAACGAAAGTACCGTGGGCGGGTATTTAAACTATATGCAAGAGCTGATGCAAGCTGGTGTCTTTGTAGCGTCACCACCCGGCGCGCCTAACCCGTTTGTTGGCCCGTATGTGCTGGACATCAGCGCCAGCTTTACCGCCGAGGTAGCCATTGCGCAAGACGCGGCCGCACTGGTAGCACGGCTAAACCTGGTGCTGTGCGCAGGCCGCTTGTCTGCGGCCACTGTCTCGCTGATGGTCAACGCGCTTAACACCATACCACTAGCCGCCACCAGCCCTACCGACCAAAAGCTTAACCGCGTGCGCGGTGCCACCCTGATGGTGATGGCGTGCCCTGAGTATTTGATTCAAAAATAAGGCCAGACCATGCACTTTATAACCCCCCAAGACCACAGCCGCCGCGCGTTTTTGCGCCGCTCTGCCCAACTAGCGTTTACCGGCGCAGCCCTGCCCACCGCGCTCAACCTAGCCGCCATCGGCGAGGCCGCTGCCTTTAACGCCACCGACTACAAAGCCCTTGTTTGCGTTTTTTTATACGGCGGCAACGACCACTGGAACACTGTCGTGCCCTACGACATTGCCAACTACGGTTTGTACAGCGCCGTGCGCAGCAGCGGCGGTATTGCAATAGGACGTGACACGCTGGCCAACACCGTACTAGCCGCCACAGCAGCAGGCAACCGGCAGTACGCCTTGCACCCCACCATGACAGGTTTGGCGGGCTTGTTTAACGCAGGCAAAGCGGCGGTGCAATTGAACGTGGGCCCTCTTGTGGTGCCAGTGACTAAAACGCAGTACGAAGGGTCTAACCGCGCGCTGTACCCACTACCGCCCAAGCTGTTCTCACACAACGACCAGCAGTCCATCTGGCAATCATCGTCGCCCGAAGGGTCCACCATTGGCTGGGGCGGCAATATTGGCGATTTAGCGCTATCGTCTAACGGTGGCAACTCACTGTTTACCTGCATCTCTGTGACGGGTAACGCTGTTTTCTTGTCGGGCGACGATGCGTTGGCTTATCAAGTCAGCCCCTCAGGAGCCGTCAAAATTAACAGTATCAGCAACAACGTGTTTGGCTCGTCCGCTGTCAAAGACACCATACGCCAGCTGGTGCAGCAAACACGCAGCGACGTGCTAGAGAACGAATACAACCGCGTCACCCAGCGGTCCATTGCGGCTGAGGGCAGCGTTAACGGTGGCATTGCGGCTACAGCAGCTGCAGCCGGTGCCAACACGGGGGAGTTTGCACCATTTGCTGGTATACCCACTACCAACCAGCTGGCAGCGCAGCTAAAAATGGTGGCACGCTTAGTAGCCGCCCGCACCAGCCTGAGCACCAAGCGGCAGGTGTTTTTTGTGTCCATTGGAGGGTTTGACCTGCACGACAATTTGCTGGCAGGCCACATTACCAACATGACGCGTGTCAGCGAGGCCATGACCGCCTTCTACCAAACCACCGCCAATCTGGGCGTGGCTGAAAAAGTAACGTCCTTCACAGCGTCAGACTTTGGCCGCACGCTCACGTCTAACGGCGACGGGTCAGACCACGGCTGGGGCAGCCACCACTTTGTAGTGGGCGGCGCGGTAAAAGGCAAAGCCTTCTACGGCGTACCACCGCCTGTTAGCGTGGGCAGCGGCGCGGCGGCTGAAGACCAGTGGCATGTAGGCCAAGGCCGCTTGCTGCCCAGCACATCGGTAGACCAATACGCCGCCACACTGGCCAGCTGGTTTGGCGTAGAACCTAACGAGCTAGCAAGCATCTTGCCCAACCTGCGCAACTTTGGCGCACCGAATGCGGTAGATTACCCTGTTAATCTAGGCTTTTTATAAGTGTTTTAGGCTGTACAGGCCGTAGAACCTGCTCAAGCAGCTATGAAGTTAGTAGCAATTATGCTGCCTATTGCACACGCACTTTGCGTCTCGCGGCGCAAAGCAAAAACGCCGTTAGTACGGCGTTCCAGCTTTTAAGCATCTTTCAAGGCATTTTTCATAGCAGCTAGCCTGCTAGAAGCTAGCAAGCATACTTAAACTGGTCTGCCTTTAGGAAAATACTTTGTCAAAATATTAGCAAAAGCATTTTTTGCCGCTTGGCCCTCGGCTGCGCCGTAGCGGTCGATCCACACTTTGTACCAACCTTCGCCGTAAGTATTGTTATTGTCCCCGTTAAGCTTAAGTGTCGAAGCGGGCTTGTTTAAGACCTCCACCGCGTGCGCTTGAAACGCTGCGTTGGTCATTGGAATCATCCCTTGGTAACGTACCAAGCGGTCATAAATCAAGGCAGATGGCTTAAGGCCCGCAGCAGCAATGGCTGCGCTTAGCGCGTCGGCTTTAACAGGTTGTACACCCCAAAAGTGTATTAGCGGGGTAAGGTCTACACCAGCAGCGATAGACATCCGCAAAATTCGGCTATCAACCTCCTTCTCTAAGTCTGCACCAGCGGCCACCACCTCTTTGCGGAAAACACGGTTTTCTTCGAAGTGAAACTTCTCCAGCTTGTCCCAGCCAAACAGTGCAGCAATTTCCACATACTTGGCGTAACCACGTTGTACGTACATCACTTCATGCGCGTCGCCAGCAATACCAATACCCATTGCTTTGCCGTCTCTAAAATTTTGCCTCACCATCCAGCCGACAGCAGCTTGATCGCGGCCTATTAGCTGAGATGTGTTGTTCATTGACTTACTCAATCCCCTGTCAAAATCGACACCGTAAAGCTTATTACTAACAGCTACACTCAGGATATTGTTGGCAGCTTCGCCCTCGCCCGGAAAATTGCTAAACAACTCGGCATGGCCCAGCTCGTGAAACTCTATCTCCGAAAAGTCTTTGTCGGCTCTTAAATACCAGTTTTTGTTATTACCGTCAGTTGCAGCGCCTGGGTTGTAGGTATTGTTACCACTGGGATAACCGATGCCGAATGCAGTGCCCAAGAGGTCGGTGTCTACAGTTAGGTACAAAATCTGGTTATTTCTAACTCGGCTTCTTCCCACATAGTCCGAGACGATGTCCATCCTATCGTCCCAGTCTTTCATCAGGGTGATGGGGTCTTCGTACTTCTCAATCCACTTGGTGGGCAACGTCATCATGAACTTGTCGCTCACAAAGTCAGCCCATGGTGCAGGGTTCATTCGCTGGGTTTCTTTCCACTGCTGCAACGTTGTTGCGTTAAGCGCTGTTTTAGAAAACAACGGCGCCGCCACAGCGTTTTGGATCGTGATGGTAACGTCGCTTCCTGCATTGGCTAAGTAAGGCACATCAATGTAGATACCACCGCCATTGGGGTTGGCAATTTCAGTCACGTTGGCTGCGATGGGAAATCTATTGGTTACACGAAATGGCCGCACGATCTTGTTCTTCATAGTTTTGTCGTGCACATTGGCGCCGACTTGAATGAAGAACCCCTTCCCCACCATAGAATCTGGAACGGACACTTTGGCCACATCGCCAGCCGCCAAGTAGTAGCCAGTAGGCCGACGAGCAACGGAACCAGCGCCTGAAAAAGCAGACCGTATATCCACATCTTTTACCATCGTTGCGTTGATCCTCACGGAGTTAAGCTTATTTGGGTCGGCCGGTATTTTGACTTTACCGGGAAACCATTCGTGGCTGTTGAATTTTTTGCCTTTAAGAATGCTTTTGTACTTGGTAAAGGTATCTGGTAAGAACACTATGTCATGAATGCCCTGCTGGATGGTCAATACAGCGCGGTCAATGTCTCTGCCAGTGTCTCCATAGTTTTCATTCGGGAAGCCATCTTTAGTCTCTTTGTTCGCAAAGAATGCGCCACCGCGCATTTTTTCATAAGCCGTGATTACATCAAATGCTTGAAGTACCGAAGTTTCACTTTCGGCAATTGCGTACATGGTTTGCTTAAGGCGGTTGATATGCAACTGAAGCTGCTCTGACGATAAAACCGAAGCAGTGTCTAAAGTCGTCTTCACAGCAGCTATCGAAGCTTTAAATACGGCCGCGTCATTATTGCCGCTAGTGACCGGTTTACAGTAGACACGTTTGCCAACAGAGGGCAATGGATCGGCACCAAAGGTCTCAGTCACCGGCTTGATGACCGTGCCCTTTTTCTGGTTAAACAGATACACAAGCCGATATCCTTCGGCTAAACCGTACGCAACGTGCGTATCAACAGTGAGTGTGATATCTTTACCAGACTCAGTTCCACATTCTTTAAATCCGTTTAAATCGTAGGCTGGTAAACCATTGTCAATCGCGGCACCACCGCCGGGGCTACCGCTGATCCCACCGCTGGGGTCACCGCTGGCTGCGCCACCGCCACCGCCACCGCCGCAGGCGACCAGCGTGGTGATAACCAGCACGCTGCTAGTGACTAAAACCAATAATGAATTTTTATTCATGAGATGTAAAGGTTTCATTTAAATTTTTCCGTAAATTAATGTGATGGTTAGTTGATACTTATGGTTTCATCAGTTTCAGCATGGCCGTTCCCATACTCTCACCCACTTTGAAGTAACTTTCGCCGTTGTAATTCCAGTGGTAGATAAAATTGATTTCAGGCGAAGTATTGGGAAAGTGAAAAGGACGTGTGTCAACTACGCTCACGTTGCCTACAAAGTCAGGATATTTAATGGGGTCGCTCACTGAACCTTGCGCTGTAACCAGCTCCAAACCTATTCCGTCATAGGCACCCGCCATACCCGTATTTCCCACCACAAATAACATGTTGGGTAAATTCAAGTCTTTGCGTAGATCACGAATTAGATTGGCCAAGTTAGCGCCGTATTGTGCTCTGTAAGTAGCATTATCACGATCGTTCCAGCCTTGATGCCAACCAAAACCCACCACCTCGTAACCTTTACCGTCATACTCTGGATAGTATTTTTTGATATCTGACAACACTAACTTTACTTTGCTGACCATTTCGGTGTAGTAATCGCCCGTTTTATCTAACGGTATTGGTCTCGTTTTCGATTCAGGTATGCCCAGACCAACTGAGCTAGGAGGCCTGAAGTCAACTGTCAGCGACTTGCCACCCCAGGCTGTTTTGATCAACAACACCTTGTCGTCCAAGCGTTTACCCACCGTATGGCCAAAACCAAATTCGGGGCCAATGTAGCCTTCGCCATTGCGCATCTGGTTGTCGACGCCCAAGCCAACGCTCAACGGGGCGTTGCGCACTTCCACTGTGACACCAGCTGAATTTGCGTCCCAAAATGAAACATGTACATCGTTGCGTATGGCCCAGCTTGGGTAGATTTTTTTGTCAGCTTTGGTGCATCCGGCATCATTTGCATCTACCGTGTAGGTAATCGTCTTGCTGGTGTCAACTAAGTAGCTGTATTTAGCGGGCTCCTTTTCTACCATAGCCCGCAGGCTGCCCATACCGCCCAGAATGTTAGCTGGGCCGATGTTTGGATTTGTGCACTTTATATTGGCCCGGTTAGGGTCGCCGCCCCGGTCCACCTTGCCATAGCCTTCCATGTTGGACTGCCCGGCCAAAATAAATATTTTCAGCTTTCCGTTGCTTGTGATTACCGGCGCATCGGGTATTGTTAGTGTTGGCGCTGTAGAAGTGGTAGACGTCACTTCAGGCTCCGCAGACCCGCCGCATGCTGCGACAGTCGCTGTGATCAAAAGAGCACTTAATAAATTTAAGCCCCGTAGGTTGCTAGACAATAATTTGCTTAATCGCATAGTAAATTCTCTCTTGTAAATACTAGGTTGTATTGGCTATACATAATTGTGCTGAACCGTGTTGCAATCGATAACCATGATGTTGTAGTTTTAATATGTACATATCAAAAGCAAGCAGCTGGGTTTGGATGCTACCAAGGCACGCAACACCATTACTAGGCCATTGCTATGTCAAGTTAACTAGCCGCTGTATGGGCTAATTAACTTTACTAACTAGGACGGCCATTTGGGAAGTACTTTGTAAAAATATCATCAAAAGCTTTTTGTGCAGCCTGACCTTCAGCGCCGTTGTATTTTTCGAGGTTATAGGCATACCAGCCCATTCCATTATTGTCAGAGCCATTTGCGCCCGTGATGTCTGCAACGGACTTCACGTTTAAGAATTTGACAGCATGGGCTTTAAAGGCGGTGTTATCCATGGGAATGAGTCCTTGGTACGTCTTCAAACGGTTGTAAACGGCCAATGAAGGTTTCAAACCAGCAGCTTTGATCGCGGCACTAAGCTTCGCGGCATTCGCGGCCGAAGGTTTTATACCCCAGAAGTGAATTAACGGTGTGAGGTCGGCTCCAGCAGCGACAGACCATTTCAAAATTCTGCCTTCATCATCATTTAAGCCTAAGTCTTTATCTGGAGCTACTGCTGGATTGCGGAAAATATTATTTTCCTGTGCGTAGTAGGCGTTGATTTTTTCCCAACCAAATAGTGCGGCTATTTCAGCGTATTTGGCGTAGCCACGTTGCTGGTATTTCACTTCGTGTCCAGCTTCTGTTATGTCCATCGCTTTACCGTTTCTGAAATTGGCTGTCACCATCCAATTGACTGCGGCTACCTCCCGTGTAAGGTGTGGTCCAAGATTGGCAAAGTTGCCCATGGATTCGCCCAGGGCCTCGTCAATACTCTTGCCATACAGCTGGTTGGCGACTGCAATGTACAACATGTTTACAGCGGCTTCGCCTTCGCCACTAAAGTTGTCAAACAATTGCGCATGCCCCAATTCATGGAACTCAACATCGGAATCTGCAATTCTCTCAGCACCAGGAACTAAAAACCAGCTCTTATTGTTGCCGTCAGTTGGATCTTTTGGATGGTAACCGTTGTTGCCTGTAGGGTAGCCTATTCCAAAAGCATCGTTGAAGAGGCTGGTGTCAACAATGACATACAAGGCTTGATTGTTTCTTGTGTTGATGTTGTGGCCTACGTACTTAGACACTACATCTATTCGCTTGTCCCAGTCCTTCATTAGAGCTTCTGGATCTTCATAGTTATAAATCCAGCTAGTAGGCACTGTGGCCATAAATTTGTCACTCATAAAGTCAGCCCAGGGCGCAGGATTCTTTCGTTGCACGTCCCGCCATTGCTGGTTTGTCATTTTCTTGAGCGCTGTGTAAGAGAAAAACGGTGCGGGCACGGCGTTTTGAATTTCAATGGTGACGTTGTTGCCTGCATCCGCCTTGTAGGGCACATCAATATAAATTCCACCGCCATTGGGGTTGGCAATTTCAGTCACGTTGGCCAAGATGGGAAATCTGTTGGTTACACGGTATGGCCGATCGATAGGCTGTTTCTTGGTTTTGTCATGCACGTTCGCACCAACTTGAATTACAAATCCCTTACCCACCATAGAACTTGGCACGGACACTTTGGCTACATCGCCCGCCGCAAGGTAGTAACCAGTAGGCCGCCTGGCGGTACCCTGCGAATAGGAGCTTGGTTTATCCGTATCCGCAGCCATCGTTGCATTGATGCTAACTTTATACGTCACATTTGAATCAGCTTTGACATTGTTTTTTACCTTGCCCGGAAACCACTCATGGCTGTTGAACTTTCTACCTGCAAGGGCGGTTTTGTATTTGGCAAGATTGGCTGGTAAAAACGCTATGTCATGAATACCCTGTTGAACGGTTAGTACAGCGCGGTCAATGTCTCTGCTGTCGTCATTAGAATTTTCATTTGGAAAACCATCTTTAGTCTCTTTGTTTACAAAAAATGCACCACCGCGCATTTTCTCGTAAATCGCAATGACATTAAAAGCATGCAGTAGCGTTCCTTCACTCTCAGCCACTGCATACATGGTTTGTTTGAGGCGATTGACGCGTAGCTGGAGCTCTTCTGACGAAAGCATTGATTTAGCATCCTTAGCTATCATGCTTTCCAAATGCCGCTTGACAGCACCCAGTGAACCTCTAAACACAGCTATCTCGTTGTTATTGCTTGTGACCGGTTTGCAGTAGACCCGTTTGCTAGTAGCGGGCAACGGATCTGCACCAAAAGTCTCAGTCACCGGCTTGATGACCGTGCCCTTTTTCTGATTAAAGAGATAAACAAGCTGATATCTTTCGACTAAACCATACGCCACATGCGTATCTACAGTGAGTGTTATATCTTTGCCAAACTCTGTTCCGCATTCTTTAAAACCGTTTAAATCGTAGGCTGGTTCAAAGGTTGGTAATTCATTGTCAATCACTGGCCCAGCGCTAGGGCCACCGTTGGGTTCACTGCTAGCCGCACCGCTATCCCCGCCGCCGCTGCCGCCGCAAGCAACCAGTGTTGAAGTAATAAATACACTGCTTGCCAGTAAAACCAGTAATGAATTTTTGTTCATACGATGCAAAAGTTTCATTTATATTCTTCCCGTAAATTAATGTGATGATTCGTTAATATTTATGAATCTACATGTCTGCACTTTGTGATTATTTGTACTTATATATTATTGTTTTCAAGTTTTCTGCGCATTTAACAAATGGTTTCTATTTGTCATAATGCTCACAAAGTGTCGCAGTGGTGTCTGAGCAGCACAGCACGCGCAACAATGCTGAGTGTCAGGCCCGGGAGCCCTCGTAGTTACCCTGTGGGAAGGGAGAGTTGGCTGTGTTGCGCCCAGTGGAGGTACTGTTGCAATTGCTGCGCTGTTTATATGCGACTAGTCACTCTCTCAAGCCGCCGGTTTCTTCGGCTAAATCTTACAAATCTGGGTGCACACACGAGTGCGACACCATCACCGCATTGCGCTGTTTGAGCAAGCGCTTGATTTTGTCTTTCAAAGCTACGCCTTCCCCAGTGCTGGGCTCTGCAGGTACTTTGACCCAAGACGTACACCCACGCAACCTGCTTGGCTGGGGTGGCCACCACTTTGTAGTGGGCGGCGCGCTAGACCAGTACGCCGCCACGCTGGCCAGCTGGTTTGGCGTAGAGCCTAATGAACTGGCAGGCATCTTGCCCAACCTGCGTAACTTTGGCGCATCCAATGCGGTGGATTACCCTGTTAACCTAGGATTTTTATAAGTGTTTTGGGCTGTACAGGCCGTAGAACCTGCTCAAGCAGCTATTAAATTAGTAGTGTCAATGGTGCTTTGCATGCACCACCCTGCATCTACACAACAGGCAAAACGTCAACGGATTGCAAAGCACGCCAACGCGCATGCGCTGCACCTTCCACATCAACTGGCTGCTGGTGCTTAGCCTGCAAGTAATGGTGGGTAAACACGTCTAAGTAAGCCTCTAAAGTTTGCGCGGCATGCGCATCGCCTGCCAAGTCCATGCACAACGCCGCCACCTCCGAGGTGCAAAAATGGTCGTCTCGCCTAGAGCGGCGCAGGCGGTAACGAGAGAGTTGGTCGGGCTGCAGGCTAAGCACTGGCAAGTGGTCTAGATAAGGGCTTTTGCGAAACATCTTGCGGGCCTCGGGCCAAGTGGCGTCTAGCAAGACGAACAAGGGCCGCTTGCCACCTGCCTGTGCTGCGGGTTGCACCTGCGTCACCACGCGCCCAGCCGCCGCATATTCCCCCGGAAACACCACATACGGCTGCCACTGCGGGTCGGCCAGCATGGCCAGCAGCGCAGGGTCTACCACGGTGCGCGCCCAGCCAAAAGCGGCTGTGTCGGCCACTACATCGGCAATTAGCCAGCCTGTGTTGCTGGGTTTGAGGGGTTCAATGTCGGCCATCAGCAGGCACACGCCGCAGTGTGTTGGCACCATGCAGCGCAAAGTGCACATGCAGTGGCTAAGCACCAGCCGGCAGCCTGCACAGCGCGGGCCATGCGGGCCACCGCGGGCCAAAAACGGTTTGGTGCTGCGGGCTAGGCGGGCTGCGCGAAGGCGGGATACGGCGTGGGGCAAATACTCTGGCATGGGGCAGAGTATCTACTGGTTTGCAAGGCGTTAGTTGGCCGCAAAGCAATACATCAAACCGCCACCGCCCGTAGCCTTCAAATCGTCCAGGCTGCAGCCGCGCGAGCCGTGGGACGAGTTCCATGACTTCATCGGCGCAGAGTCGTTCAGGCCCATGCGGTCGTGGTGGCCCACAATGGCCGATCCTGCGCCGCTTAACGTCCAGTTGCCACAGGTGGTGTCTTTAGCCTCGGCAGACGCACGGCCGTCGTCAGTAGACCCGGTAAGAATGTCGTGCAGGTTCACAGGGTCGCCGCGTCCGCTGACCATGCCGCCTTTTTCGGTCAAGGCGGTTTGTTTGTTGAGTTTGTTACTGCCGTGCAGCTCGGCCACGTTGGCAGCTACCAGTTCGCCTTTAGCGTTGGTCCAGGGGCCGTTGCCTATGCGGTCTCGTGCGTTCACCGGGGTAGCGCCCGAAGTGCTAAGGTAGGCGCGCCAAGTTTTGTTGCCTGCACCCGCACTGGCAGCCAGCTTGCCGCAGTAAGCGTCGGCCCCAGCCAAACCGCCTAGGTCAGCGCCCTTACCCGGATTTGCACTGGTCAGAAAAAAGCTCATGGGGCTGGCAGCTGCGGGGCTAGCGCCTGGGGCCATTGCAGCGTTTTGGGCGCAGCCCGCTACTAAAGTAATGGCGGCAAAGCTGCTGACAAGCGTGCCAGTAAAACGAATGGTCATGGTGTATCTCCAAATAATAGTATTGTGAAATTTTTTAGACGACCCAAGCTGTTGCAGAGTTCCACGGCTTGTGGCGATTCGTTAAAGGGTTTTTACCCAAACCAGCGCGGCTTTACACCAGCCCTAAAAACACCCGCATGCGCTGCAGCTCTTCATCTAACGCATGCTTAAACGCGGCCTCGCGCGGCGGCTTGCCTGCTACGTAGCCTAGGTCGGCTTGCAGTTGGCCGCCAACCAGCGACACATTACCCCAGCCAATTACTTGGTTGCGCCACAGCAGCGGCAGCGCGTAGTAGCCGCGCACCCGCTTGGGCGCAGGCGTGTAGGCCTCAAAACGGTAGGCCCAGCCCCACAGCAGTTCAAAGCGGCGGCGGTCCCACACCACGGGGTCAAACGGGGCTAGCAGGCGCACGGCATCTGGCGTACCGTCTTTGGCTGCATAGCGTGTAGAGGTGGGCGACTCGGTTTGCGGCCAGTACCATGCGGTGCCGTCTATCACCGTGCTGGCCAGCCGCAGCTTGGCGCGTGCAAAGGTGGCGGCGCGCAGTGCGTTCCACTGCGGTACGCCGCCGTTGAGCAGCAGGCGCAACAGGTCTGACAGCGAACGCTCGGGCAGCGGCGCATATTTGTGCACTATCACGTCTACCAGCGCGTCCATGACATCGTCGGGCGTGCTGGGCGATACCGGCACTTGGGGCAGCTCAGGTGGTATGCGCAGACTGTCTGCATCAAGCTGTGGCAAAGCAACCGGCAAGCTAGCCGACACGGCATACGTGCGCACCCCGCTCACGCGCCCCGCAATGCGCAGCATGCCCCGGTAATGCATAGCGTCTAGCAGCTGCGTGCTAGCGTTAGACGACCCGCCAAACCAGTTGCGCGCGCGGCCATGGGCAAAATGCGCGTCTACCTCACGCGGGTGTACCACTCCATGTGCTTGCACATACGCCAGCACCGCCTGCGCCTGCGCCACCCGCGCCGGGGGCCACGCCACACGCGGCGTGCGCGGGTGCATTAGCGCCTGCGTAGCACGCGGCACAAAGCCGTAGTTGACAAAGAAGTCTTCCTCAATGCCCAGCGCCGCATACCGCCGTTCAAGGTCGCCTGCGCAATAGCCCTTCACGCGGTGCCGCAGCGTCAAGTCTTGCGCCCGCGCGGGCGCGCGAATCGGGTCGGCCTGCACAAAGCCCAGCCGTTTGATCGCAGCGGGCAGCGTGGTGGGTGTAAACAGCGTGCGGGCTACGGCGTAGCGGCGCAGGACATCTAGCTTTATGGGGGCTGCAGGCATGTTAAGTGGATTTATCCTGCGGTGTCACAACCTTAATTGGCGCTTTGCGGAGCTGGCAATGGCTCTACAGGATTGACGGATGGCTTGGCTGTCATGCGGGTTGCTTGGTGTGGGTTTAATTTGAACTAAACTTGAGCAATCAATCATACTGTTTTAATATACAGCATTCAATCAGGCAAACCGGTGCAGCGCGCAGATTTTGTTGACGTCCATGTCGCGCAAATACGCTAGATAGATTTCATGACTGAACACAGACTGAAGACTAATGTACGTCGTTTGTGCTAACATCAAACCCATTATGAAAACCACCCTCAAACCCCATAGCATTAAGCGCAAAGCGCCAGCAGACACATCGCGCTCAGCCCGTTTGGGCCTGCGCTCTACTGCTGCGCAGGAGATGGTGCTGCGCCGCGCCGCCGAGGTAGCGCATAAATCGCTCACCGACTTTATCTTGGACAGCGCCTGCCTGGCGGCCGAGCAAACCCTGCTAGACCAGCGCCTGTTTATGGCCAATGGCAAAAACTACCAAGCCCTGCTAGACCTGCTAGACCGCCCCTCCCGCAGCAACACCGGGCTGAAAGACCTGTTCTCGCGCACAGCGCCGTGGGACCAGCAAGCGATAGCAAAGCCATCGTCACCCAAATCCAGCAAACCCAGCCCTGCTAAAAAACCAGCCCCAGCGCGTGCCCATGCGCGCACCTGAACCGCTGAATAGCAAAAGCCTACAGGCTGGCTTTGACTGCGGCAAACCCAGCCTGAACGACTGGCTACAACGCCACGCCCTACAAGCCCAAGGCAGCGGATCGGCCAGAACGTTTGTAGTAGCGGGTGACACCCATATACTGGGCTACTACAGCCTGGTGGTGGGCCAGGTAGAGCCCCTGGATGTGCCCGATCGCATTCGCAAAGGCATGGGCCAATACCCCATCCCCGTCATGGTGCTGGCGCGCCTGGCCGTAAGCCAATCGGCGCAAGGCCAAGGCATCGGCATAGGCCTGCTCCAAGATGCCATCCGCCGCACCTTGAGCGTAGCCGAGCAAGTAGGCATCCGCGCCCTGCTTACCCACCCCATCGACGACGATGCCGCGCACTTTTACCAACGCTTTGGCTTTGAGGCATCGCCACTGGGGCAAAGCCAATTGCTGCTATTGCTCAAGGATGCGAAGCGCTGGGTAGTCACTTAGCAACCCGGTGCAGCGCGCAGATCTTGTTGCCATCTGGGTCACGCAGATACGCCAGATACATCTTGCCCGTGGGGCCTTCGCGAAAGCCTGGTGGGTCTTCACACGTGGTGCCGCCGTGGGCCAAGCCCGCCGCATGGAACGCGTCGCCCTGCTCAGGCGACTGCACCGCAAACCCGATGGTGCTGCCATTGCCATGCGTAGCAGGCGCGCCATCGATAGGCGTGGTGATGCCAAACGTGCCGCTGGGGCTGCGGTAGAAATAGCGGTTTTTGTTAGCCACGCCTGGGGCAATGCCCAGCGTGCCTAAAAGCGCGTCGTAAAACTTCTTTGACTTTTCAAGGTCGTTAACACCAAACATCACATGACTGAACATCGTTTGTCTCCGTTATGGCCCGGGATGGGCGCTGGGGCAATGGTAGCGGATGGCGCAAGCGGTTCAGATTCATTCAGCGTCAGAAGAACCAGAAGTCTTTAGTTCAGAAAACTTTGCCGCCATCGTCGGGTTACCCCGCGTCAGCTTCTTGATCGTTACATCTTGCGCTTTGTCGTTCGCAAGCCGTAGATTCCTATCTGTGCCAAGCAGCGCGTCCTTGGTTTTCTGCAGGTGGTCGATAGATTTATCAATCTCCTCGATTGCCGTTTTGAAGCTCTTCGAGGCGAGGTCGTAGTTACGCGCAAATGCCGTCTTGAATGTTTCGAGGTTGTTTTCGAAGTTGGTGATATCAATGTTCTGAGCCCTCACTAGCGCGAGTTCTGATTTGTACTTGAGCGAGTTCATCGCGGCATTCCGCAGCAATGTGATGATGGGAATAAAAAATTGTGGGCGAACGATGTACATCTTTGGGTAGCGGTGAAACACGTCAACGATGCCGGTGTTGTAAAGCTCACTGTCCGGCTCCAGCAGGGAGACCAGCACGGCATATTCGCACCCCTTCTCAAGGCGATCTTTATCCAGCTCCTTCAGAAAATCCTCGTTCTTGTTCTTTGTAGAAGTACGGTCGTTTTCGTTCTTCATTTCGAACATGATCGAGACGATCTCGGTGCCCGCCTCATCCAAGTCGCGAAAAATGTAGTCCCCCTTGCTGCCGGTCCGCGCGTCGTTGTCTTTCTCAAAATAGGCCCTGGGAAACGCTGTCGCGCGAATGCGGTTGAACTCCGTCTCGCAGTGCTGCTCCAGCGTTTCGCCCACCATCTTGGTGGACAGGCGAGCCTTCATGTCGCGAAGGCGCTCTATCGCATCATCGCGATCTTTGATCTGCGTTTCAAACTTGTCTTTAAGCGACTTCTCAGCTAGTTGCTTTTCAAGCTCGGCCCGCGCCAGGCCGTTTTTCAGCGCGTCGCGCTCTCGCTCGACCACGCCAACCGCCTCGGTAATCGCGAGCTTTTGTACAACACCCGTGGCGTCCAGTTTGGCCTT
>JANLPQ010000033.1:0-91389 GCA_031367325.1 Polaromonas sp.
TGGATTGGTAAATCTGAAGGCGTGCGCTTTGCTTTCCCGCATGACATCAAAGACGCAGCGGGCCAACTGGTGCAAGACGGCAAGATGTATGTCTTTACCACCCGCGCCGACACCATCATGGGCGTGACCTTTGTTGCTGTAGCGCCCGAGCATCCGCTGGCGGTGCGGGCAGGCGAGTTAAATGCGCAGCTGGCCTTAAGGATTGAAGCGCTCAAAGGCGGCGGCACGACCGAGGCTGAGCTAGCTACCAAAGAAAAAGAAGGCGTAGCGACGGGACTGTATGTTACCCACCCCATGACCGGGGACAAAATAGAAGTGTGGGTAGGCAACTACGTGCTGATGAGCTACGGCGATGGCGCGGTAATGGGCGTACCTGCGCATGACGAGCGGGATTTTGAGTTTGCCAAGAAATACAGTCTTGCGATTACCCAAGTAGTCGCTATTGCAGGCAAAGATTACGATGTTGCAGCGTGGCAAGATTGGTATGGCGACAAATCAAACACGACCAGTATGGGCTCTGGTCAATACAATGGTTTGAATTTCAAAGCCTGTGTTGACGCAGTCGCCGCCGATTTGCTCGCCAAAAAACTGGGTGAGAAAAAAACGACTTGGCGTTTGCGTGATTGGGGCATCAGCCGGCAGCGTTATTGGGGTACGCCGATACCTATCATTCATTGCGATGAGCATGGCGCAGTGCCTGTACCGGAGAAAGATTTACCGGTCGTGTTGCCGCCACATCTGGTGCCCGACGGCTCGGGCAATCCGTTGAATAAATGCGAAGAGTTTTTGCACGCGGCCTGTCCGATTTGCGGCAAGGCCTCTTTACGCGAAACCGACACGATGGACACCTTTGTGGACAGCGCGTGGTACTACATGCGCTATGCCTGCCCTGATGCTACCGACATGGTGGACGCTCGCAACGACTACTGGATGCCGATGGACCAATACATTGGCGGCATTGAACACGCAGTGTTGCACCTTTTGTACGCGCGCTTTTGGACCAAGGTCATGCGCGATCTTAGGGTGAAGGGCCCCGGTGATTCCGAGGCTGTGGGCTTGGTCAAATTTGACGAGCCCTTCACCAACCTGTTCACGCAGGGCATGCTGCTGCATGATTGCTATTACCGCGAAGAAGCCAGCGGTGCAAAGCGTTGGTTCTACCCGAATGAAGTGGTGATTGAACATGACGACAAAGGCCGCCCAACCCGCACAACAGCCAAAGAGGATGGACAACCTGTGCTGTACGGTGGCACCGAAAAAATGTCCAAGAGTAAGAACAACGTCGTAGAGCCACGCGAATTTATCAGCAGGTTTGGGGCCGACACGGCACGCGCGTTTGTGATGTTTGCAGGGCCGCCTGACCAAAGCGCGGCGTGGAGCGATTCGGGCGCAGAGGGCGCTTTTAGATTTTTAAAACGGGTATGGTCGTTCGGCTCAAAACTAGGCGGTGCGCATACTGCGGCTTCTCCTGGAAATGCGCCAAATGCTGTAAGCCAAGCAAGCGCTCAAACCAAAAAGTTGCGCTTTGATATTTTCAGTGTGCTCAAGCAGGTAGATTTTGACTACCAGCGTATGCAGTACAACACGGTGGTGAGCGGCGCGATGAAGTTGCTGAACGCGCTGGAAGACTTTAAAAGTGACGGTAAGGCAGACAGCCTTGCTGGTGACCAAGCTGCACTGTCTGAGGGATTTGGAATTTTGCTGCGGGTTTTGTACCCTGTCACGCCGCATATTTGCCACATGCTGTGGCAAGACCTCGGCTTTGCGCAACTGCATGGCGACTTGCTCGACGCACCATGGCCCGTGGTGGACGAAGCGGCACTTAAACAAGACGAGATTGAGCTGATGCTGCAAGTCAACGGCAAGCTGCGCGGCAGTATGACTGTGCCTGCAGGCGCTACGAAAGAGGCGATCGAGAAAATCGCTTTGGGTAACGAAGCGTTTGTCAAATACGCCGAGGGCGCAGCACCTAAAAAAGTCATCATTGTGCCGGGCCGCTTGGTCAATGTGGTGGTATGAGCGTGGTGGTGTAAGCTTGGGACTTATGCACGCTCTGATCAACTCCACCAATGCAACCAGCAGCGCGTCTGTCAACCGCCGCAGCTTGCTGGTGCAGGGGCTGAGGATTGGAGTGAGTATGGGCGCGTTAGCAACTACCAGTACAGCGCTTACCAGTTGCGGCTTTAAATTGCGTGGCCCGCAGACCTATGCGTTCAACAGTATTTTTATCAACGCACCAACGTCCGCGCTGGTGGCAGAGCTGGCGCGTGCTATTCAAAGCAATGGCGATGTGCGCGTGCTGACCGATGTGAAAGAGCGCGCCAACGCCCAAGTGGCGATGGACGTGCAAACCGACCAGCGTGAGAAAACTGTGGTGGGTGTGACCAGCAGCGGCCAAGTGCGCGAGTTTCAGTTGCGCATCCGGTTTAAATTTATCTTGCGTGGCCAAAGCGGCAAAGATTTGCTGCCCGAGACTGAAATTTTGCAGCAACGCGACATCAGCTTTAACGAGACAGCAGTGCTGTCGAAAGAAGCGGAGGAGGCCACTTTGTACCGCAACATGCAAAGCGACATCGTGCAGCAAATAACGCGGCGGCTGGCGGCGGTGAAAGAGTTGTAGCGCCCGTTTACGCTCTTTTCAGGGTGTTTTTATAAGTATTTTGGGCCTCTAACCCATGTAAATACTGCTCAAGCAGCTATTAAATTAATAGTAGATGTAATGCATCAACCCCGTTTGGGCTGAGACTGCCCTAGCCCTCGCGAACCCTTCGGCAAGCTCAGGCGGAGCGCAGAGAAGTTGTTTTAGCAAAAGCGATAACTGCAACCCTAGCTGCGCATCAAGGTACTTTTACCAAACAAACTCTCCACCAAATCCACCGCCAGCTCTGCCGTGCGGTTGCGGATGTCAAACGCAGGGTTCAGCTCCACAATGTCCAGCGACGACAAGCGGCCGGTGTCGGCCACCATCTCCATGCACAGCTGTGCCTCGCGGTAGGTGGGGCCGCCGCGCACGGTGGTGCCTACGCCGGGGGCAATGTCGGGGTCTAAAAAATCTACGTCCAAGCTAACGTGTAGATGGGTGTTTTTATCTACCAGCGCCAGTGCCAACTCCATCGCGTGGCGCATGCCCATCTCGTCGATGTAGCGCATGTCAAACACTTCAATGCCCATGTCGTGCACCAGTTTTTTCTCGCCTGCGTCGACGCTGCGAATGCCGATTTGGCGCAGCTCTTTGGCTTTGAGCGCGGGGGTGTCGTGCGAAAAGCCGCCGATTTCTACCAGCTCGCGCGGGCCTTGGCCGCACAGGCAGGCCACCGGCATGCCGTGGATGTTGCCGCTGGGGGTGAGCGTGGCGGTATTAAAGTCGGCATGCGCGTCAAACCACAGTACGCGCAGCTTTTTGCCCACGGCCTTACAGTGCTTGGCCACCGCGCTGATCGAGCCGATGCCCAAGCAATGGTCGCCGCCCAGCATCACAGGCAAATGGCCCGCTTGTAGCTCGGCAAACATCGCGTCGTGCAGCAGGCGGTTCCACTCGGCCACTTCGTGTAAATGCCGAAAACCGTCGACTGCAGGCAGCCACGGATTAGCCGGACCTTGTAGGTTGCCGCAGTCTTTAACAGTCAGGCCAAAATGCGCAATCGCCTCGCGAATGCCCGCCACGCGCAGCGCCTCTGGCCCCATGCTGGCCCCGCGCGTGCCTGCACCAATGTCGGTGGGCGCGCCGATCAGGCTGACGGTGCTAAAAGGCGTCGTGTGTGCGGTACTGCGGCCAGCGGCAAGTGTGGTGGTGCTCATGCCGCTACTGTAGCGGCTTGGACTGAGGTCTTCAACACAGCATGTGTTGCTGCTTTCAACACGGCATGTGTTGTACCTTCCACCACGGCATGTGTTGTACCTTCCACCACGTCATGTGTTCTACCTGCCACCACGCTATGCGCCTTAGCAGGCGGGGGTTGTTGGCCCACCGCTGGCTTGATCAGCTGGTACAAATCTTTCGGGTCGTTCAACTGCGGAATCAAATCCATCGCTTGGCCCATGTGCTGCGCCATGGCTGCATCGCGGATAAAGCGCAGCGCAGAAAAATCTTCTAGCGCAAAACCTACGGAGTCGAACATAGTGATTTGTTGATCATCCCAACGCCCGGTCAGCTTGCCTGCCAGCACCTGCCACAAGTGGGTGACCGCAAAATCTGCAGGCATGTGCTGCAAATCGCCCTCGATGCGGGTTTGTGGTTCAAACTCTACAAACACGCTGGCCATGCGCAGCACGTCGGTATGGATTTCGGTTTTGCCGGGGCAGTCGCCGCCTACGGCGTTAATGTGCATGCCCGGCTCAATCATGTCGGCAGTCAGAATGGTGGCATTGGTTTTGTCTGCCGTGATGGTGGTAATAATGTCTACCCCGCGCACGGCTTCTTGCACGCTGGCGTAAGCACGCAGGCGCAAGTTGATCGCGTCGGGGTTGGCGTGCAAATTGCGCATGAGCTTGGCCGTGGCCTCTATATCGGTGTCAAACAAATGCACTTCTTCGATACCTAGCAGGTGGTGAAACGCCAGCGCCTGAAACTCAGACTGCGCACCATTGCCAATGAGCGCCATCACCCGGCTGTTAGGCCGTGCCAGTGCGCGGGCTGCTACCACAGACGTAGCGGCAGTGCGGATAGCGGTGGTTAAAGTCAGCTCGCTGATCAGCAGCGGCATGCCAGTGGCTACATCAGCCAGCACGCCAAACGCCATCACCGTAGGCAGGCCGTGCTGCGGATTTTTTGGATGGCCGTTGACGTATTTGAAGGTGAAGGTTTTGTTGTCGGCAATCGGCATCAGCTCAATGGCACCTTCTGCAGAATGGCAGGCCACGCGGGCGATTTTGTCAAAACTATTCCAGCGCAAAAAGTCTTGGTGAATGTTGGCTGCCATACCTTGCAGGCAGTGCGGCAGGCCCAGGCGCTGCACTAGCGTAGCAACGTCTGCCGCGCTTAGAAATTGGGTGGTCAGGTGGGTGGCGGCTGTATGGGCAACAGCTGTGTGGGCGGTGCCATGTGCTTTGGTAATACGACGGGTAGTGGTGGTTTTCATGGCGTTCTTTCTGGTATCGGGTAGCGCGCAGCTATGTGCAAATTCGCAGGCCGGCGGTTTACTTGGCACGCAAGCATTGAAGGTATGCACACAGTGTCTCGCAGCGCTAAATCAATGTAAATAGCCAAAAATGTGCTAAATACGGTAAATTTCTATCAAATAGATAGTCATTAATGCCAAAATAGCACAATGGATGAAACCGACCGCCAACTACTGTCCCTGCTGCGCCAAGACGCGCGCCTGAGCATTGCCAACCTGTCACACAAGCTGGCCGTGTCGCGCGGCACGGTAACCAACCGCATCGCCAAGCTAGAAGACGCTGGCGTGATCGTGGGCTACACCGTGCGGGTGCGGCCCGATGTGCAAAGCAACGAGATCAAGGCGTGGATGAGCATAGCGGTGGACGGCAACCAAAGCCGCGCAGTCATTGCCAGCCTGCTGGGCGAGCCCGGCGTGGCCATACTGCACGACACCAACGGCCGCTGGGACCTGCTGGCCGAGCTGCGCGCCGAGAACCTGCAAGACTTGGGCAAAACGCTAGAGCGTATTCGGCTGGTTAAAGGCATTAGCAACACCGAGACGAGCATTCATTTAGAAACTTATCGGCTGTCGTGATGCGGCGCTGGTGGTTGGGCGCTGGTGTCTAGGCGCTGTGTCTAGGCAAGTCATATTTACTATAAATTTAATAGCTGCTTGAGCAGGTTCTACGGCCTAGGCAGCCTAAAAGGCTATTAAATTTTAATGCGTTGGCATGCTATTTTGTGTAAATGGCTCTTGTCATCCGTGCAACCCCACCCCACGTTGTGGTGATGCGCTCATACCAGCGCAGGAACCAACGAAACGAAGGGCTACACCATGTGGAAACGACTTGCCGTGATTTGGGCTGCCGTAGGCGCTGATTTAAAAATGCTGTGGCGCGCGCTGCGCCATCCAGACTCACCCGCCTGGCTCAAACTGGGCGTGGCGGGGCTGTGTTTGTACCTCATCTCGCCGATAGATTTGATTCCCGACTTCATTCCGTTTCTAGGCGCGGTAGACGATGTGCTGATCGTCACGCTGGGCGTGAAATGGCTGCTGAAGAAGCTGCCTGAATCGGTGCGCAACGCGAGTCGGGCGGCTTGAGGTTGCGGCCTAAGGTCGCGGCTTGAGCTTGTGGCTTAATCTCGGCTATCGAGGCAAGTAGCCGCCAAAGCCGTGTTGCACCGCTGCCGCACATCCCTTTTAGTGCCGCTGCGGGCCCAGAGTCTGCCTACAATCACAGGCATGCAACTTGCCGCCCCCCAATTGAGCCCACACCTGCAACGCGGGTTGAAATCGCTGTACACGCTGCATGGCGACGAGCCGCTGCTGATCCAGGAGGCCGCAGACGCCATTCGCGCCCATGCCCGCACGCAGGGGTATACCGAGCGCACGGTGCACACGGCCAGCGGCGCACATTTTGACTGGAGCGAGGTACTGGCCTCGGGCGGGTCGCTCAGCTTGTTTGCCGACAAACAAATAGTGGAGGTGCGCGTGCCCACCGGCAAGCCGGGTAAAGAGGGCAGCCCGGCTATTCAACAGCTGGCCCAGTCGGCAGAGGGCAACGACACCACGCTCACTTTATTTATCTTGCCGCGCCTGGACAAAATGACCAAAACCGGCGCGTGGTTTAGCGCACTAGATAGCTACGGTGTGACGATGCAAATCGACAGCATCGAGCGGCGCGTGCTGCCGCAGTGGATAGCGCAGCGCTTGCAGGCAGTGCACCTGCAGGTGAAAGCGGGCGAAGAGGGCGAGCGCACGCTGAAGTTTTTTGCTGACCGGGTAGAAGGCAACCTGCTGGCGGCGCACCAAGAAATGCAAAAGCTGGCGCTGCTGTACCCCGCTAGCGCAGATGAGGCTGGCGCGGGTGAGGCCGCCGCGCCACGCGAGCTAAGCTTTGACGAAGTAGAAGCCGCCGTGCTGAACGTGGCGCGCTACGACGTGTTCAAGCTGTCTGAGGCAGTGCTGGCAGGCAACGTAGCCCGCGTACAGCGCATGCTAGACGGCCTGCAAGCCGAAGGCGAGGCCACCGTGCTGGTGCACTGGACATTGAGCGAGGACATCCGCGCCTTGGCCCGTCTGCGCAGCCTGATGGACGACGGCAAACCACTTCCCATAGCGCTGCAAGAGGCGCGGGTGTGGGGTATGAAGCAAAAACTGTTCGAGCGCATTTTGCCCAGGTTGTCGTCGGTAGACGCGGCTAATTTGCTACACGCGGCGCACCAGGTGGACGGTATTGCCAAAGGGTTGAAGCAACCCGGCTGGCCGGCTGACCCGTGGGTGGCGTTGCATCAGTTGGCTATGATGGTTTGCAAGGTGGTTTAGCGTGCGCTTCGTGTAGATGGTTGCTTGGGTTACCGTGCGCACCGGTTAGCTGGACTCGAGCCGGGCTTCTCGCCGCAAAAATACTCCGCAAACACGCGCGAACTGAGGCTTTTGATTCGCCAGCATTGTCAACGCGCGCCTTGCTGCATATTTTTCATCGAGACGAACCCGACTCGTCACATTGTTCTTTGCTTGGTTTGGGACAGCCCGTGCTTCGGTTAGCTGCACGCTTTGCAGCCTGTTCACTCTTTCACCAGCCCGCCCTGCCTACCGCCCGCCCGCTCGTTCGTCGTTCCTCGTTCTTTCGCTCCCCCTGAGCTTGTCGATGGGTTCGCGAGCCCTTCGACAAGCTCAGGACGAACGGTGTAGTTCACACGACGTTACTATCAATACCATAGCTGCTTGAGCAGGTTCTACGGCCTGAGTGGCCTAAAACACTGTAAAAATAGGCCCGAAAACAGACCAAACGTGCCTTAACCCCCAAACAACCCACCCAACTAGTATTCGCGGTGCAGTGCAGGCCTTGGGGTTGCGCCCCAATCAGGGCGGCGGGCTTGAGGAACGGACAAATTTGGGATCAGGCATGAGTGCTTGTTTGAGCCGACAGGCGAGTTTGCACATTGACCCCAAATTCTGAGCACTGCAAAGCTTACCCCGAAGGGGGCCGCCGACCGGGGCGCAACCTCAGGGCCTGCACTGCGCCGCGAAACCGCGAGGTCTGGGGAGCGACATCTTTGAGAGAATAAGAGCCCGCGATGCATGGCGAAGACGCGAGGTCGAAGGAAAGACGTCTTTGGGCACACAACCAAGTGCTAAGACCTTGCAACCAACCAGCTAAATCAGCTTGCTAATCAACCCCGCTAGCAAGCTGAGCACCACGGTGGAGCCGAGCGGGATGGAGATTGAACGGCCGCGAAAGGTGAAGCTAAAGTCGCCTGGCAAGCGACCCAATCCCCAGCGCTGCAAAGTGGGTGCTAGCCAGCTGATGAGTATCAAAGCCAGCAGAGTGACGATTAACCAGCGAAACATGGTGCTATAAATTTAAGAGCTGTTTGAGCATGTTTTACTTGGGTTACAGGCCTAAAGCACTCTTAAAATACGATTCTGAAGGCTTATTTTCGACCAAAATCATCTTGCAAGCGCGTAATGTCGTCCTCGCCCAAATATGCGCCCATTTGCACTTCGATAATCTCTACAGGTTCGCTGCCCAGGTTGCTCAGGCGGTGCACTTGGCCGGGGGCAATATCGCAATGCTGGCCGGGGGTTAAATCAAACTCGCGGTACGTTTGACCATCTGCCAGGCCCGCTGTTTCGCCATCAGCCTGGCCCAGCGTTACGCGCGCTGTGCCGCGTACCACCAGCCAGTGCTCGGCCCGCTGGGCGTGCTTTTGCAAGCTCAGGCGCTGGCCGGGGTGCACGCAGATGCGTTTAACTTTGTTGCCAGTTTCGGTGCTGCCCGCACCATAACTTTTTTCGTCAATAGACTCGTACCAGCCCCAAGGGCGGTCGGTGTGTTCGACTTGCGCGGCGCGGTAAGTAGTGGTCATGGCAGTGGACATAGACGTGTGAATCAAGCAGGTGATGTGAATCTAGCGTAGCAAAGCGATGGTACAACCTCTAGCCTACAGCGTGTGTGTGCGGTCGCCGCTGGCAAAGCCCATCGGCTCAAAATCAACGCCTTTGCCAAAAGCGATCACTTTAAACAGCTCGCCCATTTCATGCTCGGTGGCTAGCTTGGCAGCATGGGCGCGCTGCAGCGGTGGCAGTTTTTCTAGCTGCTCTAGCAAGCCGCAGTTCATCAAAAATCGGCCTTGGTTGGCGTAGCCCAGCACGTCTAGCCCGGCGTCTTGGCCTGCTAGCGCGATGCCGCTGAAGTTAACGTGGGCGGTAATGTCTTTTTCGCCTACTTTGTCTAGCGGGTCGGGGTCGGCTTGGTGCTGGTAGTGGCACATCAGCGTGCCCATATGGCGCTGCGGGTGGTAGTACTCACTCTCTGGGAAACCATAGTCAATAAAGAAGGCAGCTCCGCGCGTGAGGTGGCTGGCCAGCGTGCTGATGAAGGCCTCGGCCTGTGGATGCACCTCGGTTAAATAGTCGTGGTTGCCAGCTATCTCGGTGCTGGGGCGCAGGGTGGTGGGGCGGTCTTGCCAGACCCAGTGGGTGCTTGGGCTGTCGCTAGACACCACGCCGCGCTCGTGCCACACGCCCGCTTTGCGCACCAGCAGCTTGACGGGCATGGCGTCTAGCACCTCGTTGCCGATAACTACGCCTTGCATCTGCGCAGGCAGCGCGTCTAGCCACTGCACGCGGCTGCCAAATTTAGCCAGCGTGGCCTGCTGCCGTGCCCGCAGGCTGGCCGACAGTTCGATGATGAAATAGTGCTCTAGAGCTTGATTTACCTGCTCAAGCAGCTCACAAATTTGTAGCGCTAGGGCGCCACTTCCTGCGCCAAACTCAAACACACTGCGTGTACCCGTGGCCTGCAGTGCTTGCGCTACCTGCTGGCCCACGCACGCGCCAAACAGCGGCGATAGTTCGGGCGCGGTGACAAAGTCGCTGCCCTCAATGGGCGTGCCATCGGCAGCTAGGCGCGCAGGCAAGCTGCCAAACTTTTGCGAGCCGTGGGCGTAATAGCCCAAGCCCGGCGTGTACAGCGCCGCTTGCATAAAATCGTCAAACGGTAGCCAGCCGTCGGCTGCGTTTAGCCGATGCTTTAGCGCAGTCTGAAGCAGGGCGTTTTGCCTACTTTGCACGTTTTGCTTGTCCGATACACTTGATGTTGATATGTCCACACCCGTATTGTCTATGAATGCCAGCCCTGAATCTGACCTAAGCTCTGCCAGCCCTGCTGTGGCCCCTGTTGTACTGGTCACCGGCGCAGGCAAGCGCCTGGGCCGCGAGATAGCATTGGCACTGGCCCGCGCAGGCTGGCGCGTAGCCGTGCACTACCGTGGGTCTGCGCAAGAGGCCCAGGGCACCGTGGCCGACTGCGCCGCGCTTACCGCAGGCAGCGCCGCCTTCCAGGCCGACCTGGCCGATGAAGCCGCCACCCGCGCGCTGCTGCCCGCTGCGGTAGCGCACATGGGCCAAGTGGACGCCGTAGTTAACTGCGCCGCACTGTTTGAACATGACACCACTGCCACCTTCAGCTACGCCGCTATGGACGCCCACCTGCACGCCAACACCGCCGCGCCGATTGTGCTGGCGCAGGCCTTGCACCAGCATGTGGTGCAGCGGCAGTCCAAAGCAGAAGCTAAAGCAAAAGTAGAAATCCAAGGCGTAGTAGTCAACCTGCTAGACCAAAAGCTGTGGAACCCTAACCCTGATTTTTTAAGCTACACCCTGTCCAAGGCCGCGCTAGAAGCCGCCAACACGCTGCTGGCCATGGCGCTGGCACCCCAAGTGCGTGTGGTGGGCGTAGCACCGGGGCTGACGCTGACCAGCCACATGCTGACCGACGAAGAGTTTCAAGCGCGCCACCAGCTTAGCCCGCTGGGGCGCAGTTCTACCGTGCCGGATGTGTGCGCCAGCGTACTGTTTGCGCTGACCAATCAGTCCATCACCGGCACCACGCTGCTGGTAGACGGTGGGCAGCATTTAATGAAGTTTGAGCGAGATTTTTCGCTGATGTAATTTCACTGTAACTACTTGCGCGTAAATCGCGCTAATATAAGACAACATAATGGCTACAAACAAAGGCACTCAAACTCTTCACCTGGCAGGGCTGCGTTTTAGCGCCAACCTGGGTATCTTAGAGTCCGAGAAAACCCAGTCGCAACCCATCCAGGTTGATGCCGAGCTCAACTTGGGCACACAGCCGCTGATGCCCACCGACGACGAGATCAACCATGTGCTGGACTACCGCAAGGTGCGCCAGATCATCATCGAAGAATGCACCGAGCGGCATATCAATTTGCTGGAGAGTTTGATTGGCAAGCTGGCCGTGCGCTTAATGCAACTGCCCGGCGTGCTGGGCGTGCGCGTCAAAATTGCCAAGCTAGAGATTTTTGACGACTGTGAAGTGGCTATTCGGGTAGAGACTGGGCAATGGTAGGTAAGTTTGTCAACACCGGCCCCACCACCAGCCCCGACACGCTGCAGGCCGAGACGCGGCTAGACAAACCCAAGCTGGGCCAGATGCTGGTGTGCAGCCTGGTAGTGGGCAAACCTCTGCAAGTGCAACTGCAGGCACTGTTTGATCTCAGCGTGCGCAACAACCGCAACCGCGGTTTAACTGGCGTGCTGCTGTGCGGCAACGGCGTGTTTGTGCACTGGCTAGAAGGGCTGACAGATTATTTAGACGACGCTTGGCGCTCGATTGCCAAAGACACGCGGCACGAAGACGTTGTGGTGTTGTGGGAGAACAGAGACGCACCCGACAGGCTATTTGGCGACTGGGTGATGGGCCTGCGTAATACGATTGTGGCGCAAGATTTATTAGCGCTGCTGAACGTGGTCAAGCAACAGCAATCAGCCAAGGCCATGCTGCGTACAGGCTACTACGAGGTGTTTAGCGACGCCGTGCATTTGCTAGAGCGCGTGTGCCTGCCGCAAGCCGACCACAGCAGCACCGAGCTGCATGTCAAGCCGGGCCATAAACTAGTAGGCCCCTCGCGTGCGGTGGCCACCGCGATGCTAAAAACCCCTTTTACGCCTTATATGGTGGCAGCTGTGGCGGCGTCGGCCAAGACGGGCTACCACTCAGAGCTTAGCTCGCTGCACACCGATGCATCGTCTTTGTTTAAAAACTCAGTGCCGATGGAGCACACGGCGCTGTTTGATATGGCCGCTGAAGGCGTGGACGATTTGCTCACCCTGCTAGACATGCCGCTGCGCTGGGCGCTGGGCCGCGACCTGTGGCAGCGGCGCGAGCTGCTGAGCGACAAACCGCTGCACTGGACGTATGAGGGCAAGCTGGTGGTAGTGGTAGACCACAAGACTTGGAAGGTGGGCATGCACCCCGAGCTGACCCATGTGGCCTACGAGCAAGCTGTGATGAACGAGCGCCTGCGCAGCGCCAACGACATACCCCAGCAGTTTCGCCAAACCACGGCGTATGCGCTGTTTTGGGACTATGCACAGTCTGACGGGTCAGACGACTTGCGCTTGCCGTCGCGCTTTACCAAGCGCAACATACGTATTCGCCTGCGCCGCCCACCGCCAGTGCCAACGCCCACTTTGACAGCGCACCAGCAGAGGTTGGTAGACCTGTTAACCCATGACCCCGAAAGCTTGGTAGATTTGGCGCAATCTTTAGGCTTGCAGCCAGACGCTATGCTGGAGCTACTGCGCCCATTTTATGCGGCGCGCTGTATCGAGACTGTCAAAGCCGCCTGATGGTGCGCAGCGCAGCCACAGTGCAGGGCACCAGCAGGTGTTAGCTAGGCTTTAAGGCAGCGCGCGAGCTTTGGTAGGTTTCGTCTTCTACAGCGCGCTCCCACATTTGGCTAAGCGATTCATTGGGTGTGCTGCCACTAGGCTGCGAAGAAGACGACCTTTTACGCACATAGCGAATGGCGCGTTGCCCCCAGTCGGTTTGGGTTTGGTTTAGCCTAGACCGTAGCGCAGCATGCAGTTTGTGGACCGGGCCGTCAAAGCTGCGTGCACTGCTGGCCACAACACGAAAGCGTATAGGCACGTTGTGCGACGCATCGCGATCGGTCATGGCGGCCAAGGCGACCAAGCGGGCTAAGCGGTCGGTCACGTCGTCGCCCAGTGACAGGTCTGGCATAAGAATGGCAAACACATCTTTATCTACGTGGGCCACCGTGTCGTCCTCGCGCACCACGGTGCGCAGCAGCCGCACTGCACGGGCTGCAGACCGCTGGGCGGCTTGGCCGCGCAGCGCCATGCTAGGCGCGCCCTGCGGCGCATGGTGTGTTACCAAGATGTAGGCCACAGTAATGTCATGGCCCAGTGCGCGTGCGGCGTCCCATAGCTGTTCTAGGGTGGTGGGGAACACTTGTGGTGTGACAAAACCCGTTAGAGGGTCGGTGCCTGCCAGTGTATTTTTTTGCACTGCTTTTGAATGTGCGTCTCTGGCGCTTAAGTGCAAGGCCACACACAAAATTACCATTTCAAAAGCCAAGGCATACAACACCGCGTTGTAGGGCAACCATGGCAGCGCTGCAAAGCCCAGGCCTTCTACCGTGGCCAAACCTGAGGCGATGATCAGTGGTGTATTAGCTAGCACCCACAGCCACGCCACCACACCACCGCGCGTGACTGCGCGCAGTACCAGGGTAAGCACGGCGGCAATAGACAGCACGTAGTAGGTTGAGTAGGTAATCAAGCGCGGCGTGCCTGGGTCTACAACCCAGTACAGCACAATCGCCAAACTATCCACAAGTAACAAAGACGCTATGCCGTAGCGAAGCCAGCGTCGATCACCCTGTGTAACGAACATGGTGCGTGCAAACTGCAGCTGAAACATCATTTGCACCATGACGGTGATGACAATAGACACCTCGGACCAACGGGTAGCCAGTGGCCACAGCGCGTAGCCGCCCAGTCCAATATACGCTGCGCCAAACAGCACACTGGCTGCCACATAGGCGGCATACCAAGCATAGGCCGCCATGCGGTACACCACCGCCATAAAAAAGCAGGCTATGGACAAAAACACCATAGATCCCAAGAACAGCCCAGCCACCAAAAAGGTATTTTGAGCGTCACTTTTGGCCGCAGTTTCACTGACCAGCGATATCTTAAAGTTAAGCGGCACGCTGTTCTGAATTTCTAAATACATGTCACCCTGCCCACTGTCCCATGCAGGCACATTGAACTGGGGTGTCAGGCTGGGGTTGGGCCACTGGCGATGGGCAATCCAGTCGCCCGCTACTTGCCGCGTCCATGCGCCGCTGGGCGCTAGGGTGTGGGCAGTGACGGTGTCTACATAAGGTTTGGAAACATCTACCAGCCACGCGGCTGGCAGGGCTTGCCCGCTGGTCACACGCAGCTTGAGCCAAATGGACTGGCCTAACCCAGAGGTGTACGTACGGTTAGGATCGAAAGGGGTAAAGTTCTGCGGCGGGCTGGCCGCTATTTGCGCGGCAGTTTTACCAACCTGTGATTGGCCGTTTTTGTACATGAATGTCTGCAAGACCACTTGGTCTGGGCCGGGCAGTACAGGTGCCACTTGTGCATAAGCGCTAGCCCATACGCCAAGCCACGCGCAGGCCAGCAGCAAGCACCTGCGCAAGCAACGAGTAATCGACCTTAACAAAATTCTGGTGTAGGCAAACAATTTAAAACCGTAACGAAAACTAACACACAAAATTTTAGGCTCGACACTCTGCGACTGCACCTAGAGTACTCGCTCTATTACATTACAGGCGTTTTTAGTTGTGATTTTTTTCACAGGCATGATCAAAAAGCCCCACGTAACCCGAAGGTGCGAAAATACGGCATGAATGCTCCCACCGAACCCAGTGCTTGGTTACAATCTGCCGCCCATACTGCGCTGCAGCCGCTAACACAGCAGCCCACCGCAGACGCCAGCGGCGCACGCACCACTTTTGAAAACAACAAACTCGACAAGCGCCTGTGCCGCCTAGTGGGCCAAGCCATCGTGGACTACGGCATGATCGCGCAGGGCGACAAGGTGATGGTGTGCTTATCGGGTGGCAAAGACAGCTACGCACTGCTGGACACTTTGCTTAAACTGCAAAAACGCGCGCCGATTGATTTTGAGCTGATCGCCGTCAACCTAGACCAAAAACAACCCGGCTTTCCGGCTGATGTGCTGCCCGCTTACCTCGATAAGCTGGGGGTTAAATACCATATTGAAAATCAAGATACCTACAGCATTGTCAAAGATAAAATCCCTGACGGAAAAACCATGTGTTCGCTGTGCTCCAGGCTGCGCAGAGGCATTTTGTACCGCGTAGCCAAAGAGCTGGGCTGCACCAAGATAGCGCTGGGCCACCACCGCGACGATATGTTGCAAACGCTGCTGCTCAATATGTTCTTTGGCGGCAAGCTAAAGGGCATGCCGCCCAAGCTGCAAAGTGACAATGGCGAGCACATTGTTATTCGCCCGCTGGCCTATGTGGACGAGCGCGATTTGGTTAAATATGCCCAAGTGCAGCAATACCCCATCATTCCGTGCACCCTGTGCGGTAGCCAAGAAAACTTGCAACGTAAGCAAGTAGGCATCATGCTGCGCGAATGGCAAACCAAGCACCCCGGCCGCCTGGACAATATGCTGCACGCCATGCAAAACGTAGTGCCGTCGCATTTGATGGACGCCAAGCTGCACGATTTTAAAAGCTTATCTGCCACTGGCGCGCCCGACCAAGAGGGTGACAAAGCATTTGATGGCGACAGCTTTACACCTGCGGCCAACGTGGTGCGTTTTGACTAGGTTGCAAGTCATGTTTTATAAGCATTTTAGTGCTCTGACCCAAGTAAAACATGCTCAAGCAGCTATTGTATTAATAGCTGCTGTCGTCTTACTGCAGCTTACCGGCTGCTCTACCGTACGTGTGATTGACAGCGATGTGACTGCATTTTCAAAGGCCGCTATTGCGCCAGGCAACACCTACCGGTTTGAGCGCCTGCCGTCCCAGCAAGTAGATACCCAGCGCCAAGACCAGATCGAGGCGATGGTGCAAGCCGCCTTAGACAAAGTCAAGCTGCAGCGCGTAGGCGACGCCCCCGGCAGCCCCGCAGCGCGCTACAGCGTGCAACTGACCCTTGCCATGCAGGCGCAAGACCGCAGCTATTACTGGGACGACTGGGGCTACCGGCCCATTGGGTCGATTGGCGTCATCGGCGTGCCCGGTGGTGGCGCAGGCAGCGTGTCGGTCACCATTGGCAGCGGCCCCTACTGGTCGGGCTGGGGCGGCTACCCTTACGGCTACGCCTACCCCGCACCGCCCTATTACGTGCGCGACATTGCCCTGCTGCTGCGCGACACCACCAGCAACCAAGTGGTGTACGAGACCCGTGCCCGCCACGAAGGCCCATGGGCCGACAGCGTCGCCATACTGCCCGCCATGCTAGACGCAGCGCTGCAGGGCTTTCCCACGCCGCCTGCTGGCCCACGCCAAGTGCGGGTTGAAATTCCACGTTAATTTAAGTGCAAAATTTATATAAAATAGGCTGTATAAGCCGTATTACCTGCTCAAGCAGCTATTAAATTTATAGTCATGGATGTTACCCGTATCACTGCAGTGCGCCACGGCGAAACCGCTTGGAACGTAGACAACCGCATCCAAGGCCAGCTAGACATTGGCCTAAACGCCAAAGGCCGCTGGCAGGCCGAGCGCGCAGGAGAGGCGCTAGCGCACGAAGATATTAGCGTGGTGTACAGCAGCGATTTGTGGCGTGCCTATGACACGGCGCTGTCGATTGCCAAGCCGCACGGCCTGCCAATACAAACCGACGAAGGCCTGCGCGAGCGCGGCTTTGGCGAGTTTGAAGGCAAAACCTTTGCTGAGATAGAAGCCGCTTGGCCGGAACAGGCGCTGCTGTGGCGCAAGCGCGTACCCGACTATACGCCCCCGGGCGGTGAATCATTGCTACATTTACGAGAGCGCGTAGTGCAATGCGTGCAAGCCTTGGCGCAGCGCCACGTAGGCCAGCATATCGCAGTAGTAGCCCACGGCGGCGTGATGGACATCCTGTACCGCGCCGCCACCGGCCTCGACCTGCAAGCCCCCCGCAGCTGGGACCTGCACAACGCAGCGATTAACCGGCTGCTGTGGAATGGTGAGCATTTCACCATCGTGGGCTGGGCTGATGCCTCGCACACCGATGACGCAGCCTACGCTGCGCTGCAAGGCACTGCACGCGATGAAACTACAACCTGATACCGTCTTAGCCATATGCAAATGCTTGGCTGGTGCTGCAGGCTAATAACAGGTTCGTTGTTCTAGTACGCGTGCTGCTGCGACATGTCACGCCGCCCGTCCAAGGTCAACAACGAATTAATGCATTGCCAAGGGGGAGTTAAATCCCATACCGCCGTTCAAACCTCGCCAAACAAACCGTTCTCAGCCTTGGGCGGCACCACACCCAAATGTTTAAACGCTGCCAGCGTGGCAATGCGTCCGCGCGGTGTGCGTTGCAAGTAGCCTTGTTGAATCAGATAGGGCTCGATCACGTCTTCAATCGTGTCGCGTTCCTCGCCAATGCTGGCCGCTATGTTGTCTAGCCCTACGGGGCCGCCGTCAAAGCGGTGAATCACGCATTCCAGCAGCTTGCGGTCCATGATGTCGAAACCTTGCGGGTCAACGTCCAGCATCTTCAGTGCTTTGTTGGCAATGTCTAGCGTGATGATGCCAGTGCCTTTTACGTCCGCATAGTCGCGCACGCGGCGCAGCAGGCGGTTGGCAACACGCGGTGTGCCGCGTGAGCGGCGGGCAATCTCAAAGCCGCCCTCTTCATCCATCGGCGCGTTCAGCAGCGCGGCACTGCGTTTGACAATGCGCGCCAACTCCTCGGGCGTATAAAACTCTAGCCGCGCCACAATGCCAAAGCGGTCTCGCAGCGGGTTGGTCAGCATGCCCGCGCGGGTGGTAGCACCCACTAAAGTGAAGGGTTGCAAATCTAGCTTGATACTTCGCGCAGCAGGTCCCTCGCCAATCATGATATCGATTTGGTAGTCTTCTAGCGCGGGGTACAAAATCTCTTCCACCACGGGGCTTAAGCGGTGAATTTCGTCGATAAACAGGACATCGTTCTTTTCTAAATTGGTCAGCAGCGCTGCCAAGTCTTTGGGCTTTTCCAGCACCGGGCCTGAAGTTTGTCGCAGGTTCACGCCCAACTCGTGCGCGATGATGTGGCTAAGCGTAGTCTTGCCCAAGCCTGGCGGCCCAAACAGCAGCACATGGTCTAACGCTTCGCTACGTTTTTTAGCCGCCCCAATAAAAATCTCCAACTGCTCCCGCACCTTAGCCTGGCCTACGTATTCGTCCAGCAGCTTAGGTCTGAGTGCTCGCTCAATAGCCTCTTCTTTGGGCGAGTCAGGCGTAGCCGAGATCACACGGTTGTTTGCGCGTTCGGGCAAGGAGAAGTTATCGGTTTGGATAGTCATTTAAAAAATTGATTGGCACAAGGTAATTAATGGATGAGTTGTACTATGTCATTAAACTCTGAGCAAGCCAGTTTGAATATGCTTTCGCGCACCTTGCCCCAAGGATGTGCACTGGCTCCGCGCAGTCGCCAGTCAAACGATTTGGGTTGATTGCAGATGATGTAGCTGGCTTCACCTGTAGCCTTGCTGTTGTCTACAGCAAACGGATTGGTGGCGTTAAATGCAGCGCTGGACATAGGTAGGCCGACCAACAACGCAGTTCGCTCGTTATAGGCGCGGGTTGACAACACTAGCATGGGGTGCAAGTCGCGCATTTCTTTTCCAACTTGCGGATTAAAGTTGATCCAAATAATGTCGCGTCTGTCAGGCACCCAGGGCTTGGCAGTGCTCATGAGCGCGCGCCAAACTCTGCACCTACAGGCGCATCGGCCATCAACTCACCCCCATGCACAGCGGGGTCATAGGCTTTAAGTTTTTGCGCTAGCGTGAGCTTGGGTATCTTGGCGCGCAGCTCAAGCCGCCCCTTGGCCAGCACATGCGCCTCCAAAGGTGTATCGGGCGTAATGCCCAAGGCCTGCATCAGATCACGGCTTAGACGGATGCCGTGGCTGTTACCCCAAGGGGTGATAGAAAGAGAGGTGGGAGTCATTCAATAAGTATATCCCAATGGATATACATTTGCAACTGCATTATCGTCGCCTCAGTTCCATGGCATCGGTAGCGGGCGTAAATCCAAGGTGCGCAAAAAACTCTTTTGCACCGTCCCGGCTGGCTCTAAGTACCCAAGTGATGTCACGATTTTCCGTGGTTAGCGCAGCGACAAGTTTGCGTCCTATGCCCTGACGTCGGCATTCAGAAGCAACCACCATCATAGAGATATAGCCGTTACTCAAATGGTCTGTGATGCCACGCGCAAAGCCGACGACCGCATCATTTTTCAAAGCTACGATGCAGCAGTCAGAGTTATTTATCAATAATTCAAACGATGCCGAATCAGTTACACGATGAGCCCATCCATTACTTGCAAGTAATTGACGCACGGCTTCAATCTCTTGCTCGCTGATGGCGCGAATTTCCAAACTCATTTCAACAACGCCTTGAAAGCTGATTCAATTCCATCACTAGCGCCGCATACGCTGGCAAAGCTTCCAGCGTATGCGGCGCACCGTGGGTAGGGCAGTGCAACATAACTAGGGCTTGCAAAACATTGATTTGAATAGTCATTCGGCTCAAATTCTGCGGTGAGTTAAGTTGTTTTACTCTGCAGCGTAGTCACGCATCTTAGACAAAGGCGCAGCGGCTAGTTTTTTCAGAGCCGCCCCGACTTCAATCTGTGGATTGGACGCGGGACTTAGGCCCATGCGTTTTTCTTTTTTATCAATATTAGTCTTTGCAGATTCAAAAACTTCCAGCAGAGATTTTTTAAGATCAAAACTTGTACCGAACGTCTCTTCTACAAAAAAAGTATTAGTGCTTTGGTAATTGCAGCCGAACGAGCTGTGGTCTTTGTCTGCTGCGGTCAATATGATGCGATTGGTATTTTTAAGCGGTGCGATAAAAGAGCCAGAATAACAGGCTGACAAAGCTAACACTACGGGCTTGTCGTTCAACTTGCGCAGCCACTTTTGCAGGTCGGCAGTGTTGACTACGCCGTAGTCTTGATTGCCTGCATTAATAGCAAGAATTTCTTTATTGCCGTGAGTACTGAGCAGTAAAACTATTTTGTCTTGGGGCCTGGCTAGGCGGCTTAATTCGTCGATTATTTGTTCTACGTTCTCTCGGGTGGCGTAGGGCAAGTCGGCCTCTTGGCCGGCAACGGGGTTGGCTAGTTTAAATACGATGGCTTGGGCATCCATGCTCTGCACCGCTTTGGCCGCTAGCAGCACATCTTGTCTAAACGCTTTGGATTGGGCGTGCATTGCAAATCCCGCATACAAAATGCGTGGCTCGCTGCTGCTGGCTAGAATTTCTTTGGCTTGGGTGATTTGCAGCTGCAGCTTGCTGTCGCTTAGCAGTTTATTTTCTTTTTGGTAAGGCGAAGATGCGCAACCTGCCAAGGCAATACACGCACTAACTATGAACCATTGGACAAAAATATAAATATTCATACTCACCCTTTCGTTAAATTACTTCGCCAACGCCTTCAGTGCTAATTTAATCCCCTCACTCACCCCGCAGTCTTGCGGCAGCGCTTTCAGCGCCAGCGCTGCATCGCGGTCGCTGTAGCCTAGCGCGATCAGGGCTTGCAAGATGTCGGCTTGGTTGTCGTTGGCGGTGCTGGTAGGCATGCCGATGTCGGCACCCAGCTTGCCTTTTAGTTCTAGCATCAATCGCTCGGCAGTCTTTTTGCCCACGCCGGGTATTTTAGTCAGGCGGTTGGCGTCTTGCAGGGTGACGGCTTGGGACAGCTCGGCCACGCTCATGCCGCTTAATACACCCAGCGCCATTTTGGGTCCTACGCCAGATATTTTGATAAGCTGGCGAAAGGTGATGCGCTCTTGCGCGGTGCCAAAGCCAAACAGTATTTGCGCATCTTCGCGCACGACAAAATGGGTGAGCAGGCTGACCTTGTCGCCCAAGCTGGGCAGGTTGTAAAACGTGCTCATGGGCACGTCTACCTCGTAGCCTACGCCGTTGCAGTCCACAATGATTTGCGGTGGATTTTTCTCTGCCAAAGTGCCGGTAAGTTTGCCAATCATGGTGTTTTGCGGGGGTGTTTGTAAAGTGGTGGGCGCTTTTCGCTAAGATGCGGGTTCTAACAGGATTATCCACTTGATTATTCGCCACCTTTTCTCGCCTAGCAACAATACCCGTATTAGCCACCTGTGCGGCCCATTAGATGAAAACTTGCGCCGTATCGAGCAGGCGCTCCAAGTCAAAATCGCCCACCGCCACGAGCAGTTTAAGGTTGATGGCGCCAAGGCCGCCGCTACGCGCGGCATGGAGCTGCTGCAGGCGCTGTATGAGATTGCGGGGCGGCCCATCAGCCTGGAAACGCTGCAACTGATGTTGGCAGGCGATGCCGGTATGACCGCAGACGGCACCAGCACGCTGCAAACCCGGCGCGAAGACCTGCGCGCCCGCACGCCCAACCAAGCCACGTATTTAGAGAATATTGCCAGCCACGACATTACCTTTGGCATTGGCCCAGCGGGCACAGGCAAAACTTACTTGGCGGTGGCCAGCGCGGTAGACGCGCTAGAGCGCAGCAGCGTGCAGCGCATAGTGCTCACCCGCCCAGCGGTAGAAGCGGGCGAGCGGCTGGGCTTTTTACCTGGCGATTTAACGCAAAAGGTTGACCCGTATTTGCGTCCCCTGTACGACGCGTTGTACGAGCTGATGGGTGTGGACAAAGTGCTCAAAGCGTTTGAACGCCAGCAGATCGAAATTGCGCCGCTGGCCTTTATGCGCGGGCGCACGCTAAACCACAGCTTTATTATTTTGGACGAAGCGCAAAACACCACGCCTGAGCAGATGAAAATGTTTTTAACGCGCATAGGTTTCGCCAGCAAAGCGGTGATTACCGGCGACGTGAGCCAGATAGACTTGCAGCACGACCAAACCAGTGGCTTAGTAGAAGCCGACGTGGTGCTAAAGCGCGTGCAAGGCATAGCGCACAGCCGATTTACCAGCGCCGACGTGGTGCGCCACCCGCTGGTCGCGCGCATTGTGGACGCGTATGACGCAGCCAAGAAGTAAAATTACTATTAATTTCATAGCTGCTTGAGCAGGATCTACGGCCTAGGAGGCTTATTTGGCACTTAAAAACACCTTTGAGACGAGTATTCAACTGCAATGGGGCGATATAACCAACGTGGCCGCACTGCAAAAAGTAATTACCCGCTCCCGCGTGCACGCTTGGGTACGCCATGCGCTGCTAGGCGCCGCCGAGATGACCGTGCGTATTGAGAGCGTGGGGGAAGCCCAGCGCCTGAACAAGCTATACCGTCAAAAGAACTATGCCACCAATGTGCTGACCTTTGACTACGCAATTGAGCCGGTAGTGATGGCCGACCTGGTGCTGTGCGCCGACGTGGTAGCGCGCGAAGCCGCAGAGCAAGGCAAAACGCTTGAGGCGCACTACGCCCACCTCATCATCCACGGCACCTTGCATGCCCAAGGCTACGACCATGAGGCGACTGAGAAAGCCGCCTTTGAGATGGAGGCGCTAGAAATTTTGCTACTGGCTGCATTGGGCTATCCCAATCCTTATTAAGGCTACCAAACCATGGCCCGCCCGCAGTCTGCAGACCATCACTTAAAGCGCGACTCCATTTTGGACGGCGCAGCACAGTGCTTTGCAGACCAAAGCTACAGCGCGGCCAGCATGGCGACCGTGGCGGCCAAAGTGGGGGCCAGCAAAGCGCGCATTTACCATTATTACGACAGCAAAGAGGCGCTGCTGTTTGACCTGCTAGACCGCTACACCCAGCGCCTGCTGGCCGTGGTGGGCGAGACCGATGCGCACGCCCAGCGCCAAAAAATGTCTGACAGACAAGCCCTGCACGAGCTGGTGCGGGCCTTTTTAGCAGAGTACGAAAATTCTGCCACGCGCCATGTGGCGCTGCTGAACGACACGAAGTTTTTAAGCGATGCCGTGGACGCAGCGCTGGGCAAATCGCAGCGCGATTTGATATTGCAACGCCAGCGCGATATTGTCAGCGCCTTCACCCGATTTTTACGTCGCGCCTACCCTGATCGGCTGACAGACGCCAACCAAAGCGCCATCACCATGATGCTGATGGGCATGATCAACTGGACCTTTACTTGGCTGCGCCCTGATGGGCCGATGAGCTATGCCGATTTTGCGGGTGAGGTGATTCGTACACTAGAGCGTGGTTTGCAGTGAATTTATCAGCAAAATAGAGCGGTAACCCTTGTAAAACCTGCTCAAGCAGCTATTGAATTTATAGTATTTGTAGCTGTTTCTGAAATAACTTCTTTTCGTTAGGCCTTGGCTTGCTGCACGGTTTGCGTAAATATTTGGTTTGTTTATCTGGGGGTTGGTTGTTTGGCTAAGCGTGCGCACCGTTTTATTGGTCTCTTTTGCCTCGCTGGATAGCTGGTTGCTTGGTCAGCGTGCGCACCGGTAAGCTGGACTCGAGCCGGGCATCTCGCTGCAAAAATACTCCGAGAACACGCGCGAATGCTGATGCTTGTTTCGCTAGCTTTTGTACCGCGCGCCTCTCTGCGCATTTTTCATCGAGACGGACCCGACTCGTCACATTATTCTTTGCTTGGGTTGGACAGCCCGCGCTTCGAAAAGATTTACCCGGTGACTACCCGTAGTTTCGTCACAGAGTTGTCGGCGACTACCGGTAGGGCGCTACTTTGGTAGCAAGTGAGATAGCGTATGCCGACCGACCGATTTTGGGTCACTCCAGTAGATGGGCGGTTGGCATACGCTATCTCGCAGCCCAGAGACTACGCTAATGCGAAACGATGACCCACCACATCACCGCAGCTCACGGTGCCAAAACATTAATCTTTAAAACTCATGCGGACCCTTCAATAAGCTTTGAAGCAAACGAAAGAAAATTATTTTCAGGCGCAGTTAGCTGATTGAGTCGCTTCAACCTGTTGTCTTCTTTGCCACTTGCTCTGCCAGCCGCGCAAATAAATCTACACCCATTTGCAGCATCAAATCAGGCAAATCAATCATCACCCAGTTCTCGCGCAGCGTGTCGCCTTCTCTGCGCCACCAGTCGGCCACACGCATGGTGATGGGGCCGCTGATTGCTGTGGCACCCAAGTAGTCACCCGCGTGGGTAGCGTGCACGCTGGGCCAGCCGGTCGATGCAATGTAATGCCCCTCACTAATGCGGCTGATATGGTTACCACCTTTGCGGTCGGGAAAGGCGTGTAAAAAGGGTGTTTGGTGGTGCTTTTGAAAACCCTCCACCGTGCGCGACGTACCAATGCCACACGGCCCGTACCACATCATCTCAGGGTGCCAAAAAGCGTGCATGCCCATGCTTTTTAAATCTTTTTGATTGAACGATGTCAACCCGCCGATCATGCGGTCTAGGCTGTCCATCGACGCGCGCGTGGCCTGCGCATCTTGCGCTGTGTGCAACAGGCCGTCTTGCATCTGCGGGCCGGGCACAATCAGCTCGGCCCCGGTGTTGCGGGGCAGCACGTAGTAGCCCGCTTGGCGCATCACATCCACCAGGTCTAGCAAGATGCGGGCGTCAACAATCTTGGGGCCTTGCGGGGTGTCGGCAACGCGGTAAAACTCGCCTATACGCACATACACCGTGTCGCCCGTGGCGGGTATGCCTAGCCAGTCATGCACAAAAGTCCCGCACAGGTAGCCATGCGCCGTCACCCAGGTGCCCGCGCCACCACAAAAGCGGCCATCAAACTCGCCTGCAAAAAACAATTGCGTGCGCCGCTCTAGGTTAGGTATGGCGTGCAGCAAAGGCTGCCAAAACTTGGTATTTATTTCTGCTGTGCCATGCACTGTGTTGATGGGGTGGAACACATGGCATGTGCATGCGGAGTCAAAATATTGCGCTAGCGCGGGGGCTGCGTCAGTGCTTGTGGGGCCTAGTGCGGTGTTGCCAGGCAGGGCTTGCAGGGCGGCCCACACAATGGATTTTGCAGTAGCTAGCGATAATGTCATGCATGCATTATTGCAAGCGTATGCTTGACTGACAATGGCTGTTTGTAAAACCAGCTTCTCACTCAAATAAGTAATTTTTACACTGGAATTTTGAATAATTTAAGGGTAAATGCTAATGAGTAGATGCGCATTGCGATTTATTCTGCATACGTTTGCAATACAATATATAAGGATAATTTTGTATGATCCGTTATCTTAAACAGGGCAAAGATGCCCAAGCCAAATCGGATGCTGACGTCAAAGTACGCGCCACTGTCGAAGCTATTTTGAAAGATATCGAAGCGCGCGGCGACGGCGCAGTGCGTGAGTACGGCCAAAAGTTTGACAACTGGAACCCGGCAGATTTCAGGCTGTCGCAGGCCGAGATTGAAAAAGCTGTTAAGTCACTGTCTGCGCGCGAGACAGAAGATATTAAGTTTGCACAAGCGCAGATTCGTAAATTTGCCACCGTGCAGCTGCAGAGCATGAAAGAGGTAGAAGTTGAAACCTTGCCCGGCGTGATCTTGGGCCACAAGCATGTGCCTGTAGGCGCTGTGGGCTGCTACATTCCCGGTGGTAAATACCCGATGATTGCCTCGGCCCACATGAGTGTGCTGACCGCCAAAGTGGCGGGTGTGAAACGTGTGGTGTCCACCGCGCCCGCCTTCCATGGTGCACCGCACCCCGCTATTGTCACAGCCATGCACCTGGCTGGCGCAGACGAGATTTTGACATTGGGCGGTGTGCAAGCCGTGGCCGCCATGGCCATTGGCACGCAAAGCATTCAGCCTGTCGACATGTTGGTGGGCCCAGGTAATATGTTTGTAGCCGAGGCTAAGCGGCAGCTGTATGGTCGGGTGGGTATCGACCTATTTGCTGGGCCTACAGAAACCTTAATCATCGCCGACGAAACAGTAGACGGCGAGATGTGCGCCGTAGATTTGCTAGGCCAAGGCGAGCATGGCTTGACCTCACCAGCAGTGTTGCTGACAAATAGCGAACGCCTAGCCAAAGACACTCTGGCCGAGGTAGAGCGGCAGCTAAAAATTCTGCCCACAGCAGACATCGCTGCCCAAAGCTGGGCCGAGTTTGGCGAGATTATTGTGTGTGATACCTACGAAGAAATGCTAGAAAAAGCCAACGATATCGCCTCTGAGCACGTGCAAATCATGACCAATCGGGACGACTGGTTTCATACGCACATGCAAAATTATGGCGCGCTGTTTATCGGTCCACGCACTAATGTGGCCTTTGGCGACAAAGTCATTGGCACTAACCACACCTTGCCTACCAACAAAGCCGCGCGTTACACCGGCGGGCTGTGGGTGGGTAAATTCCTTAAAACCTGCACCTACCAAAAAGTGCTGACCAACGAGGCCAGCGCACTGGTGGGTGAATATTGTTCGCGCCTGTGCCATATGGAAAATTTTGCAGGACATGGTGAGCAGGCTAATCTGCGCGTGCGCCGCTACGGCGCGCGCGCTGAGGTGCCGTGGTACCAGCCCGTGCCTGCGCTTGCGGTGTGAGGTCACAGGCCCTTTTATGCTGCCCATAACGCCCAGCTTTCGCCTTGACGGCAAGCGTGCACTGGTAACAGGTGCCAGCCGCGGCATTGGCTTGGCTATGGCGGCAGCGTTGGCGCAGGCGGGCGCTGCGGTGACCTTGGTGGCACGCAATGCAGCCGCCTTAGAAGCTGCTGCAGCGGCCATTCGCGCAGACGGCTGTGCATGCGACACTGCCGTACTTGACGTCACAGACACTGTAGCCGTGGTGGCCTACGTAGCGCAAGCACCTGTGTTCGACATACTGGTCAACAACGCAGGTATGGCAAAGCATGCGCTGCTAAGCGACATGACCGAGGTGGACTACGACGCAGTGATGAACTTGAATGTGCGTGCCACGTTTATGCTAACCCGCGAAGTGGTACGCCGCATGCAAGCTGCTGCCGATGGCAGGCAGCGCAGTATTATTAATATTTCATCGCAGATGGGCCTGGTAGGCGGCCCTAAGCGCGCGCTGTACTGCGCTAGCAAACATGCGCTGGAGGGCTTTACCAAAGCGCTGGCGTGGGAGCTGGCCAAAGACCATATTCGCGTTAACACGCTGTGCCCTACATTTATCGAAACAGAGCTAACGCGTACTGCGCTGGCGGACCCAACATTCAAAGAATTTGTCACCTCGCGCATCGCGCGCGGCAGCTTGGGCCAGATGCGAGAAGTGATGGGGCCAGTGGTATTTTTAGCCAGCGATGCGGCCAGCTTGATCACCGGGTCTGCGTTGATGCTGGACGGTGGGTGGACTGCAGTTTAGGTCAACACCATGAAAGCCAATGTCACCTCCCTAGACGTTGCGCGCTTAGCGCAGGTGTCGCAGTCGGCGGTTAGTCGTACTTACACACCTGGTGCCAGCGTGTCCGTCGACACGCGTGCACGCGTGCAAGATGCCGCCAAGAAACTAGGCTACCGTCCTAACGCGATCGCCCGCAGTTTGTCTACCCGCCGCAGCCGCATGATTGGCGTGGTGATGAGTCAGCTAGACAATCAGTTTTACCCATTGATTTTAGAAAAACTGTCTCAGCGTTTGCAGCGCGACGGCTACCACGTGCTGCTGTTTATCAGCGACACACGCGAGGCCGATGTCGTGCTGTCAGAGATTTTGCAATACCAAGTTGACGGCATCGTCATGGCATCCACCGTGCTGTCGTCGGCACTGGCACGCGACTGCGCTGATGCAGGCATACCTGTGGTATTGTTTAACCGCATGACGCGACAAGCAGCTAACGATTTGCACCCTGCCAGTTCGGTCACCTCAGACAACGAAGTAGGTGCTCGTCGCGTAGCGCAGCATTTGGTGGCGGCGGGCCACCAGCGCATTGCCTACATTGCGGGCCTAGAAGAATCCAGTACCAATGTAGACCGCGAGCGCGGTTTTAGAGAAGAGCTGCACAAGCTAGGCTCACGCATCCATGCACGCGCCGTGGGTAACTACAGTTTTGAAGGGGCGCAACAGGCAGCGCGTCAACTATTTAGCCAAGCTCAAGATCGACCCGATGCTGTGTTTGTGGGCAGTGACCACATGGCCATCGCTGTGATGGACGTACTGCGTGCCGAGCTAGCTTTGCGGGTACCCCAAGACGTCAGTGTGGTGGGTTTCGATAATGTACCGCAAGCTGCATGGGGTGCTTACCAGTTAACTACTGTAGAGCAGCCCGCACAAGCCATGATCGAAGCGACCGCCAGTTTGTTGCATGAACAACTGCAAGGCGCGGTGAAGGCGCGCAATATTACCGTGCCGTGCCAGCTGATCGTGCGGCAATCTAGCCTCGCCGTAGCTGACACAACGCACGTTAATGCGGTGCAAGCTACCATATCTGCGGGCCAAGTAGCACGCAACGCAGCCTGAACTGAGCAGGATGATGTCTACCATCGTTGATCCCCATCCCATGGCCGCACTAGAGCAGGCGAACGCCATGCGCGGTTTCGACGCTGAGTTCAAAAACCTTGACCACTATATTCGCGTCATCACTGACCGTATTTGGGAAGGCGGCCGTATTGAGGATATTCGCCGCTACTACAGCGACCCTTGCGTTGTAGAAACGCCTTCGTCGGTCAGCACCAGCGTGCAAGCGGTGATTGATGGCACGCGCGCAACGTTGGCCATGTTTCCAGACCGCAGGCTGCTGGCGGAGGATGTTATTCAGTCGGGTGATGCTGAAGGTGGTTTTTTAAGTAGCCACCGCATCATCTCGCCGATGACGCATTTAGGCGACGGCATGTTTGGCAAAGCCACAGGACGCAAGCTGCAGGTGCGTACCATTGCCGACTGTGTGTGCAAAGACAACCGCATCACGCACGAGTGGCTGGTGCGCGACCAAGCTGCCATTGCATTGCAAATTGGCACGACACCGCAAGCTTTAGCGCAGCAGTGGCTCAACACCCGGAGCGCTTTTAACAAGCCAGTGGCACAACCCGCACCTAGCTATTATCAAAGCCACATCAGCAGCGATTCTCTCGCACACGGTTATGCGCAAGCGATAGAGGCTTACAGCCGTGGCCAGGCACCCACAGCATCAGCGTATGACGATGCTGTACACCATATAGGCCATGGCGGCATCACGCGTTATGGCCATGCAGAGGTAGGCGCATATTGGACTGGTTTGTTCAGTGCACTTAATCCGCACAACTTTGCAGTAGAACACTTGGCGCACCAGCGCGGTAGCGGGCGCGCAGACCGCGTGGCACTGCGCTGGCGAGCACATTGCAGCGCAGTTTCTGATGCATTTTCGGCCTCTAGGGCAATAAATACCTGCTCAAGCAGCTATGAATTTAAGAGTAACAACGAAATTGAACTGATCGGCATCAACCATGTTGAATTTCACCAAGGCCGCGTTGTGCGCGAGTATGTACTGATTGATGAAGTCGCTCTTTGGATGCAAATTCTTACCCCACAGACTGCGTAAAAATCATGGCTCGCGTACAACTCAAAAATATTTCCAAATCCTGGGGCGAAGGTGCCAAGCTGGCCGTGGGCGTTAAGCAAATGTCGTTGGATATTGCGGACGGCGAGTTTTTGGTATTGCTCGGCCCCTCGGGTTGCGGCAAAACTACCACTATGCGCATGGTGGCGGGACTGGAAGAAGTTACTACCGGTGAAGTATGGATTGGTGATCGCCAAGTTAACGATTTGGAACCCAAAGATCGCGATGTGGCGATGGTGTTCCAAAGCTACGGCCTCTACCCCAACATGACGGTGTACGAGAACATCAGCTTTCCACTGCGCATACGCGGCATGCCTGCCAAAGACATTGACCCCGCCGTGATGAAAGCAGCGCGGCAAGTGGAGCTAACAGACTTTTTGCAACGCAAACCCAAAGAGCTGTCTGGCGGGCAACGCCAGCGCGTGGCATTAGCGCGCTCTATCGTACGCCAGCCCGCCGTGTTTTTAATGGACGAGCCGCTGAGCAATCTTGACGCTAAGCTGCGCGTGTCCATGCGCAGCCATTTAAAGCACTTGCACCACGAGCTGGGTATCACCACTATTTACGTCACGCATGATCAGATTGAAGCCATGACACTGGCCGACCGCGTGGTGGTGATGAGTAAGGCCGAGATCCAGCAAATTGGCACGCCTGAGGATATTTACAACAACCCCGCTAATTTATTTGTGGCGGGATTTATTGGCAACCCGGCGATGAACTTGATTGAAGGCCGCTTGCACACTGGCATGTTTGAAGCCGAAGGTGTACGCATGCCAGGCTTTGGCACACTAACGCAAGACACGGTCGTACTGGGTGTGCGGGCCGAAGATTTGCGTGTGGTCAGCGCTGATGCCGCGCATGTCCACGGCGACGTATTTTCATTTGAGCTGACCGGTGACGCCACGCTGGCCACGCTCAAACCTGGCGGGCAATTTGTGACAGCAAAAGCTGGTAAAGATTACCGCGCCCAGATTGGCGAACGGCTAGGCCTTGCGGCTGATGCAACGCGCTGCTTCTTGTTCGATGGTCAAACGCAGAACCGGTTGCGCTTGGCTCCACTGTAAATTAACCGGCAACCTCTGGAGAACAGACATGACATTCTTAACCCTTCGCCGTAATCTGTTGGCCACGGCTGCCAGCATGGCTGCCATGGCTTTGGTGCCTGGCATGGTACAGGCACGCTGCGACAAATTGAGCAACGTTAAAGCAGGTGAAATCAATATTATTGGCAACAGTTTTCCTGCCCTGCAGCACATGGCCAAAGAGATGGAGTCGTGCACCCAAGGCGGCTTGAAGGTGCAATTCAAAATGACGCCCAATGCGCGCACTGAAATTGAGCAAGCGTTTGGTGCATCAGGCCCGGTGGCGTTTGATGCGGCAGTGGTGTCCAGTGGCATCTACAGCTCACTTAACGCCAAAGGCCAGATTCAACCCATGACCGACTTGGTAGCCAAATACAAAACCAAGTACAAAATCGAAGATAGCATGCTAGTGAAGGTCAACGGTGAAGTGATGGCGATCGCATTTATGCAAAATGCGCAAAACCTTTACTACCGCAAAGATTTGTTTGCCAAGCACGGCATCAAAGTGCCCACGACGTACTCTGAAATGCTCGAAGCTGCTAAAGTTTTAAAAGAAAAAGAGCCTTCTATCCAAAACCCCATTGCGCAAACTTTTGCCAAAGGTTTTGACAGTGGTGCAGAGTTTGTGAATTTTTTTGTGGGCAGTGGTGGTAAATTTTTCAAAGCAGGCTCGGCGCAACCAGACTTCAATAGCGACGCGGGTGTGAAGGCCTTTGAAACTATGAAGGCCATGACCAAGTACATGACGCCTAACTTTTTAGCCTCTAACAGCGACGACGTGATGAACCAGTTTCAGCAAGGCACAGCGGCTATGGGCGTGCTGTGGGCTACACGTGCGCAGCGCATGGACGATGAAAAAGCCTCTAAGGTTGTGGGAAAAATTGAGTTTGCCGCAGCACCCGCGATCATGGCAGGCGGCAAAAGCGCCACGCATTTGTGGTGGGACGGTGTAGTGATGCCCAAAAATATGAAGGGTGATCGTGAAACTGCCTTTCAAGTGCTGATGGAATCGCTAGACGAAGAAACCATGAAGAAGGGCAATGATTTAACCATTTGGATTCGCTCTGCCTACGCACCTACACGTTTTGGCAGCGGTGTAGCTGCATCGGCTAAAGCGGGTGCGCCACTGTGGCCAACCGAGCCGTATTTTGGTTTAGCTAATGCAGAGATCAACAAAGTCATTCCTGATGTGTTGACGGGCGCCGTGTCGCCACGCGCAGGTTTAGCCATTGCTGCTGCGGGCTACGAGAAGTTGGCCAAAGAACAAGGCTTTATCAAGTAAGTTGTATGTTGTGTAGGCATGGCTGCTGATTACCCTGTGTAGTTTGCAACCATGCAGATTGGTAATAGTGAAACTCAATACCTTCATCCGCTTTGTAGGCCCTTCTGTGGCCCTGATGGTGTTGCTGATGGCGCTGCCGCTGGTGGTGACCTTCTATTTGTCTGTGCGCAACTGCGCACTAGATATGGAAGTGGTGACAGTTAAAGAAACCACGCCTTTTGGGACACAAGAAGTGGTCACCCAACGCGCTAAGTCAGACGCCAGTGGCAATGCGGTTAAAACCTGTGGGTTTGTGGGTTTAGATTATTTTAAAAAGGTGCTGGGTGTTGATGGCAACGACAGTACACCCGTTGCAATAGATACTCCGCCCGATGCACCGGGGCAGGCAGAAGATGCGGCGCGACTCAAAAATGCGCAGTCCACTGAATTTATCGGCGCTTTGAAATTCACTTTGCTATACACCATGGTGACTATGCCGTTTTCCATTGTGCTGGGTTTTATAGTAGCACTGGCGGTGAACACCACCTCACCGCGATGGAGGGGATTCTTAATCGCGGTGTCCCTTATGCCTACCATCATCACGCCGATTGTGGGCGGCTTGGCAATCAAGTGGCTGTTTCGTGATAACGGTCTAGTGCCCTATCTTTTGTCGCATATCGACATTAGCGTGTACTGGATGGCTGAGGCTTGGTCGGCACGCACGCTGGTTATTTTGTACGGCATTTGGCACAGCGCGCCATTCGCATTTATCGTGCTGTACGCGGGCTTGCAGTCGGTGCCGCAAGACAGTTTAGAAGCCGCTACGATTGATGGTGCTAACCATTGGCAAAAACTGCGCTATGTGACCTTGCCGCACTTGGCTCCATTGTTTGTGTTTATCGCGTTGATTAATTTGATGGATGCTTACCGTGTTTTTGAGCCTGTAGTGGTGCTAACCCAAGGTGCATTTACCACCACGGTGCAGTACCTTACCTATGCCATCCTTACGCAAGAAAATAATCCGTACAAAGCCAGCGCAGCAGCCGTGCTCACCACATTAGGTATTGCAGTGTTGATATTGCCACTGCTTGTCAAAACGTGGCGCGAGAGAAAAGGTTGATATGAAGAAAATGTCTTGGCCTTTGCGGGCTTTGTTGTATGCAGGTGTGGCGCTATGGGTGGTATTTTCTATTTTGCCCATTGCGTGGACAGCCATTATCTCGCTGCGCCAGTATGTGGATGCGTTCTCGGTACCCGTCAAGTGGCTGGCACCTGTTACTTTTGAGAATTACACCGGCTTGTGGATTGACAAGTTGTTTTACCGTAATTTTCTTAACACGGTGATTGTCACGGTCGGCACGGTAAGTATTTCACTCACGGTGGGTTGCTTGGCAGGCTACGCACTCAGTCGTTACCGCGGCTCGCTGGGTTTTTGGTTGTTAATCATTGCTTTGGTGTTTCGTTCATTGCCGCACAGTACATTATTGCCTTCGTTTTATGTGGTGTTCGATGCGCTGGGCATTCGCAATGAATATTTCACCTTGATATTGGTATTGGTGGCGATTAACCAGCCGTTCACCATCTGGATGCTGCGCAGCTTTTTTGTCAACATTCCGCAAGAGTTGGATGAGGCTGCCATGGTCGATGGTTGTTCGCGTTTTCAGGCATTTCGCCGCGTCATCATCCCGGTGATGTGGCCTGGAGTAGTGACCACAGGTTTGTTTAGTTTCTTGCTAGCCTACAACGACTTTTTGCTCAGCTCTAGCTTGGTCAACGCTGAGAAAATGACCATGCCTGCTGCGATTGCCAATGCCATCTTCGCTGAAAGCGAGGCCTTGCTGATGCAAGGTGTAGCGGGAGCGGTCAGCATTACTATTCCATTGATTATTTTGGTGGTGGTATTTCAAAAGCAAATTGTCTCGGGCCTTACCCAAGGCGCTGTGAAAGGTTAATGATGGCTTCATATACGGCAGACGAGCTTAAAGCGCGCCACATTGCTTTTGACAGCCTAGAGTACAGCACCGATGCGTTTATTGACTACCGCATACCCGGCTGCGGCCCGAAGAAAAACTATGCGCTGATAGGCCCGGGTGTGTCGCAAAACCCAAACCAACCCGTCAGCTTGCGCGAGAAGCACGGCTTTCAAGTTGGCGGTGTCAGCATGCCAGCGGGGGTGGTTAACCCACCACATATGCACTTTACTGCTGAGGTGTTTATTGCCACGCAAGGCAAGTGGCAATTGCACTGGGGATTTAACCCCGAGCCCGGCAAAGCAGAGTTTGGCGAAGGTGATATTTGCAGCATACCTACTTGGATTTACAGAGGCTTTGTAAATATTGATGACCACGATGGCTTTATGTTTACAGCGCTAGGCGGTGACGATACGGGCGGCATTTTATGGGGGCCGCAAACCTTGGCCGCTGCGCAGGCGCAGGGCGTGCACTTGACCGACGACTACGAGATTATTGACGAGCACCTAGGCGGCAAATGGGATGACACCAAACAACGCTTGCAGCCCATGACGCCTGCAGAGATGGGTGCGCTGCGCAGTTGGAGTCCGCAACAAATGGGCCAGCGTATTGTGCGATTTGCAGATTTAGATTGGTCACCGCATGCGTTGCTAGATTCTGCGCTGCCGGGCTGCGGTGCGCAGATGGCACCGGTTATTGGCCACGGTATGAGCGCTGACCGTAACCATTTGGCGCCTGTTATGAATGCCCATGGTTTCTCGATTGACTGGCTTAAGATTCCGGTGGGTGGCTGCGTATCGCTGCATACGCTAGACGCCAAACAAGTGCTCATTTGCAAGCAAGGACATATAGACATAGTGCTAATTGACCCCTTGAATACTGCTCAAGCAGCTACGAAAATAATAGTAAAAGGTGGTGACAAAGGATGGGACAGCTACGCCATGCCCGCCCTAGTGCTGCGCAGCTACCGCAACACAGGCGATAACGAAGCCTTGCTGGTAGTGATGACCCCGGGCGATGGCCGCAAGACGGTGCACTGGGTGCCCCAAGTGGTGCAAGCTGCGGCCCAAGCAGGCTACGCTGTAGATGCTAATGGCTACGTGGCTTTAAAGCGGTTTACAGACCGTTCGCAGCGTTAACGCGCATATCGCGCAGTAGCTCCGATGCCATAGAAAAAGCACTATTTTAGGAATTCACCTTATGAGCCAGAACCGTATCCTCACCACCCACGTTGGCAGCTTGCCGCGCCCGCAGCACGTGGTGGATCAACTGTTTGCGCAAGACAGTGGCCTCAACTACGACGAGGTCGAGTTTGACCGCACCATGGCCACTGAAGTATCGGTGGTAGTGGCCAAGCAAATTGCAGCGCGGGTTGATATCGTTAGCGACGGCGAGATGAGCAAGATCAGCTATGCCACCTACATCCGCCACCGGTTAACGGGCTTTGAAATCGGCGAGATGCCGCGTGCCACGCCGCGTGATCTAGATGACTTCCCGGATTTTAAAGAGCGCTTGGCCAAATTAGGCGCTACGCCTAAATACCACCGCCCGATTTGCCGTGGCCCAATTGCTGTGAAAGACCTTAGTGGTTTGCACAAAGACATTGACAACCTTAAAGCGGGCATGGCGGCGCACGGTGCCACAAAAGGATTTATGAACAGCGCCAGCCCCGGCGTGATTGCGGTGTTTCAACCCAATGACTACTACGCGGACCACGGCAAATACCTCCAAGCGCTGGCCAGCGCGATGAGCACGGAGTATGAAGCCATCGTTGCAGCCGGGTTGGATTTGCAAATTGATGCGCCTGACTTGGGTATGGGCAGGCACATCAAGTTTCGCGATGCCACGGAAGAAGAGTTTTTGCGCAATGCCCATTTGCAGGTGGAAGCCCTGAACTACGCGCTGCGCAACATTCCCGCAGAAAAAATACGCATGCATATTTGCTGGGGCAATTACGAAGGGCCTCACCACCACGACATTGGCCTAGACCGTGTGCTGGGCTTGGTATGCAAGGCCAAGCCTGCGACCATCTTGTTTGAAGGCGCTAACCCGCGCCACGCACATGAGTGGGAGGTGTGGAGCGATGCACAGAAAAAAGGTCTAGTACCCGAGAATAAAATCCTTTGTCCTGGTGTGCTCGATTCCACTACTAACTTTATCGAGCATCCGCAATTGATAAAACAACGCATGCTGCAATACGCCCACATCGTGGGCCGCGACCGTGTGATGGCGGGTACTGACTGTGGTTTTGGCACCTTTGCAGGCTTTGGCTCGGTGCACCCGCCTATTGCGTATGCCAAACTGAACAGCATGGCCGAAGGCGCGGCGCTGGCCAGTGCACAGCTGTGGGTTTAACGCGGTACGATAAGCGAGCCAGTATAACGAGACAAATCTATGGCGACCCATCTGCATCACCCTATCGACCCCCGTTTGAACCAGATGATCAAAAACCGCATACCCATGCGCGGATTGTTCAATGGCTTGGGGTCACCCGTATTGGTAGAAATGACGGCCTTTGCGGGCTATGACTTCACCATCATCGACAACGAGCACGGCAGTGCCAGCTTGGAGACCACTGAACACATGCTGCGCGCCGCCCGTGCCACGGGCATGCCTGCGCTGGTGCGCTGCCTTGAGCATGACATTGCACGCACGCTAGACGCAGGGGCCAGCGGGCTGCAAATCCCCATGGTGCACAGCGCTGCGCATGCGCGCGAGATTGTTAAAAAAGTACGCTATCCCCGAGCTACTGGCTTTGCCGGCGTTACGGGGGACCGAGGTTGCGCTTACTCGGTGCGCGCAGCAGGTTTTGGTGCCTTTGGCGGCGCATTACACGATGCACGCAGTAACCAAGACGTGGCCTTGGTGGTAATGGTTGAATCCATGCAGGCAGTAGATGCTGCCGCTGAGATAGCGGCCGTGGACGGCGTAGACGCTGTATTCGTTGGCCCCAACGACTTGGCGCACAGCATGGGCTTTGAAAACCGCTTCTACGACCCTGCGGTGCAAGCTGCAATTGAAAAAGCCGTGCGCGCTATTGCGTCAACTGGCAAATGTGCAGGTGTTTTAGCCCTTACGCTTGAGGACGAAGTTCGTTATGCCCAATGGGGTGCCAGCTATTTTGCGGGTGTGATTACCAGTGTGCTGACTAAGGCGCTGACAGATGCCGCCCACGCCGGCCGCAGCGGTGAGACAGGCAAACTAAGTTATTAAAAATACTTACAGGGTTGGATAAACTCCTTGTGTAATTTACACTCACCACAATGACATTGATTGTGGTGATGGGTGTAGCCGGTTGCGGCAAATCGGGCGTAGCGCGCAAGCTGGCGGCGGCGCTTGACCTGCCTTGGATCGAAGGTGACGATTTTCACCCTAGCGCCAACGTACACAAAATGCGCGAAGGCATACCGCTGGGCGACGCCGACCGGGCTGGCTGGCTGCAAACTTTGTGCAACGAAGTCGCCAAATACCCCCAAGGCTGCGTACTGGCCTGCTCCGCTCTGAAAAGTAGTTACCGCGATACGCTGCGTAAAGTGTCGCCCGGCGTGCGCTTTGCGTACCTGCACATCACACCTAAAGAATCGCTGCGCCGTGTGGCTGAGCGCAGCGGGCATTTTTATCCGCCTAGCTTGGTGCTTAGCCAATTTGACACCCTAGAAGACCCCAGTGATGAACCCGATGTCGTACGCGTAGACGCTATGGGCCCCAGCGGCAGTATGGTAGCGGTAGTGCAGGCAGGCCTGGCCAACATGGCCTTGCGCAGCACTACGCTTTAACCGGCTTGGCCGTGGTACTGCCGGCTAGGCTTGCGCGGTAGCGGCTAAACACCTTCCAAAACGCGGCCTCTTGCGTGGCTGCAAAATTAATCCGCATCAAAGTACTGGGCTGGTTGCGGCTGGCATGAAACAGCGCACCAGGTGCCAGCAGGTAGCCGTCGTCTAGCATGTGCTGCGCCAGCACATCGGTGTCAACCCCAGTGTCTACCCAGCCAAATAAACCTGCAGGTTCTGCAGCAAACGTACAGCCTGCTTGCAAAGCCAGTTTGACACTGCGCGTGCGGGCGGCATCTAGCCGTGTGCGGATGCGCTCGGCGTGGCGACGCAGGTGGCCTTGCTCGATACAAATGGCCATGGCTTTTTCTAGCAACGCAGGCGTGGTCAAGGTAGACAACAGCTTAGTGTCTAGCATACGCTCAACCAGATCTGCAGGTGCTGCAATGTAGCCCACGCGCCAGTTGGGCGCTAGTATTTTGGCAAACCCACTCACGTAGATAGTACGCTGCAGCCCGTCCAGCGCGCACATGCGAGTAGCGTGTGCAGGGGCGAGATGGCTGTACGTATCGTCTTCAACAATATGAAAGTCTTGGCTGTTAGCCAGCTGCAACACACGGTGCGCGCTGCCAGGTGTGATGCAGTAGCCAGTAGGATTGTGGAACACGCTGACGCTGACAAACAGCTTAGGCGCATGCTCTTGGCAGTACTTGGCCATCACGTCAATATCAGGCCCATCAGCGCGACGTGGTACGGGCAGTATGCGCATGCCCAGTGCGTCTAGCCGCGCAAACTCTACCGCCCAGCCGGGCTCTTCCACCATCACGCAGTCGCCCGCTTTCAGTAGCGTGCGGCTCACAATGTCTAGGCCATGCGTTGCGCCCACGGTGGTGATAATGCGGTCAGCGGGTATGTCGATGCTCAGGTCGCGCAGCCGGGTAGACAACGCGTTGCGCAAACCACTGTCGCCTTTAGGTTCGCCGTACTTTAGGCTCAGCTCTAGCAAGGCTTTGCTATGGGTGACTTTGCGTACCGCCGCGCTCATGAAATCTGACTCTAACCAATCAGGCGGAAACACGCCCATGCCCGGCTGTGGCCAATGCGTACCCAGCCCACCACGGTTGTGGTGAAACATGCCGCGTATCAGCGCGGTTGCGTCAATGCGCGCTTGCAGACGCCCCGTTAGCCCCGTGCTGGCGCGCAGCGATATGCCACCGGGTAGATCGGCTACCACTATGTTTTTAATAGCTGGTTGAGCAGGATTTACTTGGGTTAGATGCTGATTTGACTTAGATTGTTGTGCATCGCGCACATAAAACCCGCGCTGCTTGCGTGCCTCTACCAAGCCTGCGGCTACCAGCTGGTCGTAAGCCGCCACCACGGTGTGTGGGCTCACCCCATGCTGAGCTGCGCACTGGCGCACGCTGGGCAGCCGCGCACCAGCACTTAACAGGTGATTTTTAATGCGCTCCGTAAAGCGTGCCACGAGTTGGTCGGTCAAGCTAAGGGATGAGGTGCGCATTAGCATAGCGTGGTTTCCTGAGGGTTCACAATAAGCCGCTGTATCTGAAGAATTACCAATACAGATCAACGACTGAGGCGTTTAACTGTACTGGTTCTGTATGGTTAACCACTGTACAGTGAAAATCATTCCAAAGCCAGTTCCCATGCATTCACCCCTTCGCCCAGTATCTAGCGCTATCTCCATGGTGGATGCGTTGCTACTGCTGTTGGTTACTTTTATTTGGGGCAGCAATTTCGTCGTTATGAAATTTGGCCTGCAAGAGTTTGACCCATTGCTGCTGTCGCTGCTGCGGTTTGCTCTGGCGGCATTTCCTTTGGTTTTTTGGCTGCCTAAACCCGACGTCAAGGTGGGCTGGTTGGTTATCAACGGCTTTGCTTTGGGAACGGGCCAGTTTGGCCTGCTGTTCATGGCATTGCATAACGGTATTACGCCCGGGTTGGCTTCGTTGCTCATGCAGTTGCAGGTTTTTATCACCATTGTGTTCAGCGCTATTATTTTCAGCGAACGGGTGTCCAGCAGGCAAGTGCTGGGGCTGGTAGCAGCTGTTGCAGGCTTGGCATTGGTAGGCTGGCACATTGACGCTGACTTGACTCTGCGCGGCTTAGCGTTGACCTTGGCCGCCACATCATTCTGGGCAGTGTCTAACCTACTCACCAAGCATGTGGCTAAGCAGGCAACAGTCAAAATTAATATGCTGTCATTCATTGTGTGGAGCAGTTTGTTTGCTGTACCGCCGCTGGCTGTTGTGGCGTATATAGCGGTAGGCCCAGCGCTGGCGTTGCAGCAGATGCAAGCAGCCAGCTTTGCTGCGTGGAGCGCCGTGGTGTGGCAGGGGGTGGGTGCTACGGTGGTAGGCTTTGGTGTGTGGAGCATGCTGCTGACGAAGTACCCAGCCTCGGTGGTGACGCCTTGGGCGCTGCTGGTGCCGGTGTTTGGCATGGCCTCCTCAGCAATATTTTTTGCAGAGACTTTTCCACCTTGGAAGTTTTTAGTTTTTATCTTGGTAATTGGTGGCATTGCCTTGGCCAACTGGCCTGCGCGGGCTACAAAAATTGCGCAAGCCTCATAACGTGAACGCTCTACAAAATGACTTGGCAAGAATTTACCGCACTGTTAGTTTTGGGCACCGCCATGAGCTTTTCTCCGGGGCCTAATACCACGCTGTCCACCGCACTGGCAGCAAACTACGGCTTGCGCCATGCCCTACGTTTTGTCTGCGCTGTGCCCGTGGGCTGGGGTGTACTGCTAACCGTTTGCGCTGCTGGCGTGGGTGGTTTGATGGTGGCCGTGCCTGCGCTGCGCATGGCGGTCAAGGTAGGGGGTGTGGGTTATTTGCTGTGGCTGGCCTTTAAGTTGTCGCGCTCGGGCAGCTTGGCGCAGGCAGACAGTGCGCGGCTGCAGGTCACGTTTTGGCAAGGCGCTGCGCTGCAGTTCGTCAACATCAAAGCGTGGATGTTTGCCTTGGCTGTCGTGGCAGGCTGGGTGGCGGGGCGCGGCGACACGTTGGCGCGCTTTGCCGTGGTGCTGCCCACGATGATGCTTTTCGCTTTTACCAGCAACTTTGTCTACGCTGCTGCGGGCGCGCTGCTGCGTGATTGGCTGGCACGTGGTGCAAGGTTGTTGCGGTTTAACCGTGTCATGGCCTTGGTGCTGGTAGCGACTGCAGCCTGGATGGCTACTGTATGAACACCGTCGCAATGACCACAGCACACAACGAACGTAATGGCTTGCTACTAGGCCTACTGGGCGTGGTGATTTTTGCCGCTACCTTGCCCATGACCAAAATGGCCGTGGGCTCCAGCGCCGCGCCGCAGCTGTCACCGTGGTTTGTTACTTTTGGCCGGGCGGCGGTGGCGGGGGTGCTGTCGGTTTTGTATTTGCTGGTGCAGCACCAGCGCGGCGCACTGCGCGTGCCAGCGGCTAAGCAATGGGGCTTAATCGCTTTTACCGCACTGGGCGTGGTGGTGGGTTTTCCGCTGTTCATGTCGCTGGCTTTGCAGTATGTGCCTAGCATGCATGGCGCCGTGGTCACTGGCTTGTTACCACTGACCACGGCTGTGGTAGCCGCTGTGTGGTTTAAACAAAAGCCCAGCACCGCATTTTGGTTGTGCGCGCTGGCAGGCACTTTGCTAGTGCTCGCATTTATGGTGGTTCGTTCAGCTGACAGCTCGGGCCACTTCAGTTTGCATTTGGCCGACGTGTTTTTGCTGCTGGCCATGGGCAGTGCAGCGTTGGGCTACATTGGTGGCACGCGGCTTACGCCCAGCTTGGGCGCTGAGCAAGTCATCTGCTGGGTGCTGGTGTTGTCGTTACCCATCACTGTGCCAGTGACCTTGTGGATCGCGCCTACCGATATAGCCCAAATACGCGCCAGTAGCTGGTGGGCCTTTGCCTATGTGGCAGTATTCTCGATGTGGATAGGCTTCTTCGCTTGGTACAAAGGCCTGGCTTTAGGCGGCGCAGTGCGGGTTAGCCAGGTGCAGTTAGTGCAGCCATTTTTAAGTTTGCTGCTTGCTATTCCTTTACTAGGTGAGAAGCTTGACGCCATCACTTTAGGTTTTGGCATTGCAGTCATTTCCACTGTATTTATAGGTAAAAAAATGCCCGTGAGTAATGTTCAGGGAGCAGCAAAATGAAAATGCGCAACATTCCCTTTTGCACCACCGACTGGTCGCAAATTGAGCGCGTAGAAAAATCAGCGCAAGCTGGACAAGCCTTTTGGCGTACCCAGCAGTTTGGCGATGTGCGCGTGCGCATGGTCGAGTACACACCGGGCTATATGTCAGACCACTGGTGCGTTAAAGGCCATATTTTGCTGTGCCTAGAAGGCGAGATGTACACCGATCTAGAAGATGGCCGCACCTTCACCCTCAAGCCCGGCATGAGCTACCAAGTGGCCGACAACGCAGAGCTACACTATTCCACCTCGCCGGTACGCGCTAAGCTTTTTATTGTGGATTGACAGCATGAAAGTATCTATTGCTCAAGCCTTGCAGCGGTTACCTGCCTCACCCACAGACAAGTATCCGCATGGCGCTCCGTTTGTCACGATGATGGCAGGCGGCACCATGAGCGTGGAAGTGTTTGCACCGAAAGGCGAAGACTTGCAGCAGCCGCACACACAAGATGAACTGTATTTCATTCAGCATGGCACAGGCGAACTTGTGATCAATGGTCAACGTTTTGATGCGGCGGCGGGGGAGGCGTTTTTCGTATCAGCCGGCGTGCAGCATCGCTTTGAAAATTTTAGTCACAATTTTGTAACTTGGGTCGTTTTTTATGGCCCACAAGGAGGAGAAAAATAATGAACTGGACACTGGCCACGCGCGCAGAGCGTATGAACCCCTCGGTGATTCGAGAGATTTTAAAAGTCACCGAAAAACCCGGCATCATCAGCTTTGCGGGTGGCTTGCCTTCACCTAAGACATTTCCTATTGACGAGTTTGCGGCAGCGTGTACCAAGGTTTTAAAAGACGACGGCCCTGCAGCTTTGCAATACGCTGCAAGTGAAGGCTTTCCAGCGCTGCGCGAATGGGTGGCTAAGTCGTTACCTTGGGATGTGGACCCTGCACAGGTGCTTATCACCACTGGCAGCCAACAGGCGCTGGACTTGATCGCCAAAATCTTGATCGACAAAGGTTCGCGCGTGCTGGTGGAGACGCCTACGTATCTTGGTGCGTTGCAAGCCTTCACGCCGATGGAGCCAGAGTTTGTGAGCGTGGCCAGTGATGCTGAGGGCATCGATGTTGTCGATTTAGCCAGCAAGATACAAGGCGCGCGCTTTTTGTATGTGCTGCCCAATTTTCAAAACCCTACAGGCAACAGCATGTCTGAGGCCCGGCGCGTTGCGCTGAGCGCAGAGGCCAAGCGCTTGAACCTGCCCATAGTGGAAGACAACCCGTATGGCGACCTGTGGTTTGACGCGCCGCCACCCGCACCATTGACCGCACGCAACCCCGAGGGTTGCATCTATATGGGCAGCTTTAGCAAAACACTAGCGCCCGGTCTGCGCCTAGGTTATTTAGTAGCACCCAAGGCGCTGTACCCCAAGCTGTTGCAGGCCAAGCAAGCCGCCGATCTGCACACGCCCAGCTTTAACCAGCGCATGGTGGCCGAGGTGCTGAAAGACGGTTTTATTGACCGCCATGTGCCCACCATCCGCGCACTGTACAAAGCGCAGTGCCACGCCATGCTGGCTGCGCTAGACAAGCACTTGGCTGGCACGGGCATTCAATGGAACAAGCCTGACGGCGGCATGTTTTTATGGGTCAAACTGCCCCAGGGCATGAATGCGGTAGATCTACTACCCAAGGCGGTAGAACGCAATGTGGCCTATGTACCCGGCGCGGCGTTTTACAGCGGTAACGCGCAGCTCAACACACTGCGCTTGTCTTTTGTGACTGCCAGCGTGGTGCAGATCAACGAAGGCATTGCGGCGTTGGCCGAAGTACTTAAAACACACCTACCTCATGAAGACTCAAAGGGAAATTAATATGCCACTGCGTTCCTTTAAACAAGTCGATGTTTTCACTGCAAAGGCATATTACGGTAATCCTTTGGGTGTGGTGCTAGACGGCACGGGTCTTAGCCAAGAGCAGATGCAGCACTTTACCAATTGGACTAATTTATCGGAGTGCACATTTTTATTGTCACCTACACATGCCGACGCAGACTATAAAGTGCGCATCTTCTGCCCCGGGCGTGAGCTGCCGTTTGCGGGGCACCCTACGCTGGGCACTTGCCACGCGTGGCTGGAGGCCGGCGGCAAACCCAAGGCTGTGCACATCGTGCAAGAGTGCGGTGTGGGGCTAGTAAAGATTAAGCGCGATATGGCTTCAGGTAGATTAGCTTTTGCCGCGCCACCTCTGATTAAAAGCGGCCCGCTAGATGAAGCCGATGTGGCATTGATTGCGCGAGGCCTCAAAATTGACCGCAGTGACATCGTGGCGCATGCTTGGTGCGACAACGGCCCCAACTGGCGCGGTGTCATGCTGCGCAGTGCAGACCAAGTGTTAGCACTCAAGCCGGATGCAACTATTCTTGCAGGCTTAGATATCGGCGTAGTAGGCCCATGTGGCAAAGTGGGTGTGGTGGGTGAAAGGTTGAGTGCCGCCGGGCCGCCCCAAGGCACGGACGCCCCCTTGGGGGGCAGCGGCGACGCGCTAGCGCAGAGCGTGGGGGCAAGTGACCAAACACAATTTGAAGTGCGCGCCTTCTTCCCTGGCAATAACGGCATGGCTGAAGATCCCGTAACCGGCAGCCTGAACGCCGCTATCGCGCAATGGTTAATCGGCGCAGGTTTAGCCCCTAGCCGCTACATCGCAGCACAAGGCACCGCGTTAGCGCGCGCGGGCCGCGTGCATGTGGAGCAAGAGGGCGCTGATATTTGGATTGGTGGCGCGTCTGTTACCTGTATCGACGGCAAGGTGACGTTATGAAATCTCAAATCGACCATCTAGTCATCGTGGCTAACAACCTGGACCAAGGCATCGCATGGTGCGAAGCTACGCTAGGCATTACACCTGGCTTGGGTGGCGAACACAAACTGTTTGGTACGCACAACCGTCTATTCAAAATTGCTACGCCCGCTAATCCGTTGGCATACTGCGAAATTATTGCTATTAATTCAGAAGCTGCTCGAGCAGTATCTACGACGAAAAAGCGCTGGTTTGACATGGATAATGAGGCGCTGCAAGCCGCTGTAGCCCTAGCGCCGCGCTTAGTGCACTTTGTGGCCAACACCCCTGATGTGCAAGCTGCACGCGCAGCACTCAGCAACCTGGGCATTGACCGTGGCCCTGCGCTAGAGGCCAGTCGCCATTCACGTAAAGGGCTTTTGCAATGGCAAATTACCGTGCGCGATGATGGCCAGCGTTTGTTCAGCGGCATGCTGCCCACCATCATTCAGTGGGGCAAAGCAGGTGACAAAGAACCGCTGCGCCTGCACCCGCGCAACAGTCTGCCGCGTTCGGGCGTTACCTTGCAAAGTATCACTTCTACCCATCCCGAAGCATCTGCGCTGTTAGCGGCTTATGCTGCGATAGGGCTAGAGGGGGTGGCTGTCCAAGCAGGCCATGCTAATCTTGCCGCCACGCTACAAACCCCTAAAGGCGTGGTGCAACTACACAGCCAAGGAGCTTAAATTGTTGCAGCTTCACGAACTTTTTTTGTTTGCACTGGCCACCATCGTTATGGTGTTCACGCCTGGCCCCAACATGATCTACTGCGTATCGCGCACCTTGTGCCAAGGCCGTGCTGCAGGCATGGTGTCATTGGCTGGTGTGCAAATGGGATTGGTAGTGCATATCTGCGCAGCAGGCGCGGGGCTGACTGCGCTGTTGCTGGCCGTGCCGTTGGCTTTTAATGCGATCAAGCTGGCAGGCGCAGCGTATTTGCTGTGGCTAGCGTGGCAGGTAGTCAAGCCCGGTGGGCGTTCGATGTTTGAGGCGCGCGCACTGCCTAACGATTCTGCCGCTACGCTGTTCCGCATGGGGCTGGTGACTAATTTGCTCAACCCTAAAGTGGCGATGTTTTACTTGTCTATTTTTCCGCAGTTTATTCAGCCTGATCGCGGTAGCATTTGGCTGCAAACTTTGCAGTTAGGCGTGGTGCAAATTTGCATTAGTGCCAGTGGTAACACGCTAGTGATTTTTAGTGCAGCCCGCATTACCCAATTCTTTAAGCGCAGCCCGGGGTGGGTGGCTGTGCAGCGTTACGTCATGGGCAGTGTATTGGCTGGTCTAGCCTTACGTATTGCCACGACAGAAAGAAAATAATGTTCACACTCGACCAAATAGAAGCCGCTGCACAGGTGGTGTACCAAGATTTTCAAGCCACACCGCAATATCGCTGGGGCCTACTCAGTGAGCGCTTAGGCACTGACTGTTGGGTTAAACATGAAAATCACACCCCTGTAGGGGCCTTCAAAATACGCGGAGGGTTGACGTACTTTGATCAGTTGAAAAAATCTAACGCACTGCCCAAAGAAGTGATCAGCGCCACGCGCGGTAACCACGGCCAAAGCATCGGCTGGGCTGCACGTAGGCACGGAATGCCTTGCACCATTGTCGTCCCCTTGGGTAACAGCACTGAGAAAAACGCTGCTATGCGCGCACTAGGTGTCACTTTAATCGAGCATGGCAGTGAGTTTCAAGAAGCGCGTGAATTTGCCATTAACTTGGCCAAAGAGCGCGGCGCACACATGGTGCCCAGTTTTCACCTTGACTTGGTGCTGGGTGTTAGCACCTATTGGTTAGAGTTTTTTAAAGCCGTGCCGCAGATGGATGTAGCCTATGTGCCAATTGGCATGGGTTCAGGGGCAGCCAGTGCCATTGCTGCCAAGCTGGCGCTGGGCAGTAAAGTCAAAATCGTGGGCGTGGTCAGCAGCCATGCCACCAGCTATGCAGAATCTATCGCCGCCAAGCGCGTGATTGCATCGCCCGTTAGCACAGTGCTGGCTGACGGTATGGCCTGCCGCATAGCCGACCAGACCGCACTGGATGTGCTGATCCCCCATATCGACCATATCGCTCTAGTGACTGACGATGAAGTAGCTGCCTCTATGCGTGCCCTGTATGCTGATACGCATAACGTGGCTGAGGGTGCAGGTGCTGCATCGTTTGCTGCCGCGATGCAAGAGCGTGCACAACTTAAAGGTCAAGTGGTTGGTACCACGCTGTGTGGCGGCAATGTGGATGCAGCGGTGTTTGCCAAAGTATTGGCCGGTTAAATGGTTCAGGGTGGGGTAATCTTGCGTACTGATAGGTGCGCGAAATCAACGCTGCGGTAGCCGTCCACCCGCAAGGTGGTTTGCAGCGCCCCCCAGTCCACTAGCTTGCTGTAGCGGCCTGTACTTTTGCCTTCTACGTCTGTGTATTCGCTAAGCAAGCGCCATTGGTTGCTAGGCTTACCTGCTTTATCAAAAGACGCAGTGTCAATATGCAGTTGGTTGATGACCTGGGCCGGGTTCTTAGGGTCGGCCCAACTTAAAAGCTTCAGACCCACCCACACGTTGTCTTGCAGTGCAGCGTCAAATGCGGGCTTAAGATTCACGTAGTCGTAATCGGGGTGTGACAGCTCTTTGCCAAAGCGCGTAGTGGTTTTGTTGCCATCCGGTGCAAATGTCATCATCGCGCACGAGGCTGCGTCGGGGTCATTAGTGTGGTGTTCGCCGCCTCGAATTTTAAGTGTGGCTTGCGCAATAGCGGGTGTGAGCAAGTCGTGCACACGCAGATACACGGTGAACTCTTGGTTGCGTATATCACCCGCGCTGCTGAGATAGCCCTTTTGCGTCTTCCAGTTAAAGTTCTGTTTAGCATCGGCTGCACGCAGATGCACGCGGGCGGTATAGCCCTTTTTGCCACTCGCATAAGCCAAAACGACTGATGGCATATTCCAAAATGCTACGCCACCCTCAGTGCCAAGGGTCGCTTTTATTTTGTAATCGAACACGATGTTGGCAGACGTGTTGGGGTCTTGCTTGCCCAAGCTCAATACTGTACCGCCCTGCAATGTAGGCAACAGCATACGCACGCCTTCTATGTCTAGCGCTGCAGGTACTGCAGACTGCGCCCAAGGCACGGCAATGAGCACGCTGCACACCGCAACGCGGCATGTGTGCACTATGGCAGTCATCACTTTAATCATGGCTCCACCCCGTCATCTGTACTAATTTCTCTAAGGCAACTGCGCGGGGCGTGAGGTGAAGTGGATGTAGCCATGGCTAATTCTAAAGAGTTGGGCTAGGTAAGCGACGTGGTGGTGCGTTGTCAGGCTTACAGTCGTGTAGTAACAGTCAAGTAGCTTAATGCAGAATACTATAAATTAAATAGCTGCTTGAGCAGGATTTGCTTGGGTTACAGCACTATTTAACGATAAAAAATACCCTTTACAACATGTATAAATCTCCTGCGTGACAGCCTAGTGAGCAAACGCCCAGCACAATGCAGGCATGGGAACACTCTACCTAGTACGCCACGGCCAAGCCAGCTTTGGTGCAACTGACTATGACAATTTAAGCGATCTCGGCCACCAGCAGGCTATGCGCTTGGGTGAATACTTCAAAGGCAAAGGCTTGCAGTTTGACGGCGTGCTGATGGGCAGCCTGCGCCGCCATACGCAGACGTACGCAGGCATCTGCCAAGGCGCAGGCATTGATATACAAGCCTTGATTTGGCCGGGCTTGAACGAATACGATAGTGATGCTGTTATCAAAACCGTGCACTCTGAACCTCTCAGCACAGAGCGCACCCCCGAGAATTACCGTTACCACTTTCGCTTGCTTAAAACCGGTTTAGCCGCGTGGATGAACGGCAGCGCGCAACCCATAGGCATGCCTAGCTACCCGCAGTTTGTCCACGGCGTGACCAGTGCGCTAGACCACGTGCGTGTGCATTTCGCAGCCAATGAAAAGGCCAACATCCTCATTGTTAGCAGCGGTGGCCCCATCAGCACCGCCGTAGGCCACGTACTAGGGACATCACCCGAAACCACTATCGAGCTCAACTTGCGCATCCGCAACAGCAGTGTCACCGAATTTGCCTTTACGCCTAAGCGGCACATGCTGGTAACGTACAACACGCTACCGCACCTAGAGGCCTTGCCCGACTGGATTACCTACGCATAAACCCGCTTAGGCGTGCGCTGCTACTTGCGCCAAGATTGCGGCCTCTAGGATACCCAAGGCTTCATCAAAGATAGTCTGCTCAATGGTCAGTGGGAACAAAAAGCGGATTACATTGCCGTCTACACCGCAGGTGAGCAAAATCAAACCCTTGGCCAACGCAGCAGCTTGCACCCGCTTAGTCATGTCCGCATCGGGGCTGCCATCGGTTTTGCGAAACTCACAAGCCACCATGGCACCCAAGCCGCGCACATCAAAGATTTGGGGCACATGGCTGCGTAGTGCGTTCAGGCGCTTTTGCAATTGCGCACCCAACACAGCACCGCGTGCGGGCAATTGCTCATCTTTCATGATGTCGATCACGGCGTGGGCTGCGGCCACGGCCATAGGGTTGCCTGCGTAGGTGCCGCCCAGCCCGCCGGGTGATGGGGCATCCATAATTTCTGCGCGCCCTGTTACGGCTGACAGTGTCATACCAGCGGCCAACGATTTGGCTATCACTGTCAGGTCGGCCAGTACGCCGTCTTGTACAAAATGGTCCATGGCAAACAGGCTGCCAGTGCGGCCAAAGCCGGTTTGCACTTCGTCAGCAATCAGCAAAATACCGTGGGTGTCGCACAATTGACGTAGCCACTTGACGGCTTCACGCTGAATCACATTAAACCCGCCTTCACCCTGTACCGGTTCAAAAATAATAGCGGCTACACGCGCTGGCTCAATGTCGGATTTGAAGATGTGGTGAATGGCCTTTTTAACTTCTTCCAAATTAGCGCAATGGCACGGGAAAGGCGCATGAAAAATCTCTGGTGGGAACGGTCCAAAATCAGCTTTGTAAGGCTGTACCTTGCCCGTCATGGCCACCGCAAACATACTGCGGCCATGGAACGCGCCAGAGAACGCAATCACACCACTGCGTTTGGTAGCAGCGCGGGCTATTTTGATGGCGTTCTCTACTGCCTCGGCCCCAGTAGAAAAAAAGGCCGTTTTCTTGGCATGGGTGCCAGGCGTTAGCGCGTTGAGTTTTTCTGCCAGTGCAATATAGCTTTCATACGGGACCACTTGGTAGCACGTATGCGTAAAGCGCTCTAGCTGGGCTTGCATAGCCTGCACTACCTTAGGGTGGCGGTGGCCCGTGTTCATCACTGCAATGCCGCCTGCAAAGTCTATAAAGCGGCGGCCCTCAATGTCCCACAGTTCGCTGTTTAGGGCTCTGTCGACAAAAAAACTGCCCATTACACCCACGCCGCGTGGTGTGGCGGCGGCCTTGCGGGCCATTAATTGCTCGTTCAGTGAATGCTTCATTGTTTGCTCCTAAAATTTAGTCATAATGTGGCGCGCTACGGTGTAGTCTTCCAGCGCGTGCATCGACATGTCTTTACCGTACCCGCTGGATTTGAGACCGCCGTGCGGCATTGCGTTAATTGCAATGAATGTGCAATCCTCTCAATCACTATACTGCAATTGGTTTAATTAAGCACACGCTGCGCCGCACATCTTTAGCCCGCGCTCTGGGCAACAGACAATATTTTGAGACATTAGATCGGCTAATACCTTGACCGCGCCGTGAGTTAGCCCTGCCACACCCCAAGCCCTTTGGCCTGCAAGGCAAGCGCCAGCTCCACTTCCATCTCCTTAGCCGCCTGATAAGGCATCGGGTTGTGCTTCTCATAGAGCGCAGGCAGCAGGCGTACGCCGTAGTCGGTGACGAACTTGTTGGCTTGGATACCGGCTTTGTGTTTGTCGAAACGGGTGTCGGGGTCTAGGCCAGTCATGCCTACGTAGACGAATGGTTTGCCCATGTGGTATTCGGGGTTGCAGCGGCGGAATTTGCCGCTGTTCCATACGCGGTCGTCTAGCTCGATGACGTAGACGTGGTAATGGTGGCTTTTGGGAGTGCGTGGTAGTTTGACAGCGGCCTTCGTTGCAGCCTTTTTATTTACTTTTTTTGCAGCTGTTGGCGTTTTGTCTACCACTAGAGCAGGCGTTGTACTCATGGCTTGTTACCTGCGTATTGCAGGCGCAGCTCAAAGCATACGCCGCCGTCTACATTGCGGGCGGTGATGGTGCCGCCCATTTTGGCCATATAGGTTTTGGCGACAAACAGGCCTTGGCCGCGCTGGCCATGGGCGGCGGAGTCGGCTTGGTCGGACACACCGTATTCAAATATTTTGCCCAACATCTCGGGTTCAATATGCGGGCCTTGGTTGCTGATGCTGACTATCGCCTCGGGCGCTGTGCCTTCGCTGGTGTTGACGGTCAGCGTGATGGGGATGGGCGTGCCGGGCAGGCGGTAGCGCTGGGCGTTGCGCAAGATGTGGGAGACGGCGTCTTCTAGCGAATATTCATCGGCGCGCACCATCACGGCTTGTGCTGTGGACGCGAAGATAACATCGGGGATGCCTGCAGCAGCGCTGTTGCTGGCAATGTGGCTTAAAAACTCGTTCACGTCCAGCGTCTGCACATTCAGTGCGGTGGACTCAAACGCTTCACTAGGTGACGCGCTGCCATACAGCACGCGCACGGCCTGCTGCATGCGGCTGATGTAGCGGTGGGCGGGGTCGTCGGCGTTGCCATGTAGCACCATCAGCGACTGCAGCGGCGACATGATCTCGTGGCCTACGGCGTGCCAAGTGTCTTTTTCTTGTGCGATGCGAATTTGCTCGCGGCGCACGTCTTCATTCACGCGCTGCAGCAGGTCTTGCAGGCCAACGGCCAACACGCCCAGCTCGTCGCTGCCGCGCAAGTCGCTGAGATCTACCGTGGCTAAATTGTCACTAGCTACGGTTGATTTAACTCCTTTGGACACCGTTGCAGCGCGGCGCGTTAGCTCGGTAATGCGTCGGATGATACGCAGCTCGATGGCCAGCCAAGTTACAAAGATGGCTAGCAGCATGCCGCCCACAAACCATGACACGCGGGTGGCCACAGCGGTCAGCGCTTTGTTGACCGTGCGAATGTCGCCCGACAGCCTTAGCTCATAGCGGCCTAGCGGGGTGCTGATAACCTCAGTATTGTTAATCGGCGCGTCGTAGCCGTCTACCTCTAGCCGACGAATGAGGCGACCTATAAGTGGTGACGACTGCTCGGTGGTCTCGGCACCCGACAGAGCAATAATGTCTGCGTTAGGGTTGTTATTGGCTGAGGTTACTTTGCGCACACGCAGCTTCTCGCCTGGCAGTAATAAGGGCGTGATTTCAGACCACGAGAAAGGTGCTGTCGCGCCGCTGGCATTGCTGTCGAATAATGGTGCGGCATCGCCAGGGGGCAGCAACTCTACGCGCACTTTGATTTGGTCTAAATCTGCGGGTGGCCACACCACGCCTGCGGGGCCTTTTTGAAACAAGGCTTCACGAAACAGCTCAATGGGCAGGCGCACGCTGACAAACGCGCGCTTGGTGCAGGTGGAGGTGGGAGCCGTTGATGCAGCTGCTGCGACAGTGGCTGCATCAGGCACCGGCACCGCACCGTCTACACAGCGCCCGTCTTGCCACAGCCAACCGCGAAAGTCGCGTATGGGGCGGGTAGCAGGCGTGATGGGCGCATCGCCCGCAAAGCCTACCAAGCGGCCACGCACATTACCCAAGTTGGCGATGTTGGCGCTTTCCTCGGCGGTTTCAAACGGGGCAATCCATTTAAAGCTTTGGCCACGCATGTCTACCGTGATGCGGGCGCGGTGCGACAAGCTCAGGTCTAGCTCGCCCGGTATATGCGGCACCAACACGCCACTGTTAAAGCTGCCTACGGCGTAGATAAATCCGCCTGCAAACGGGTTGTTGCCAATCGCCACACACATGGACGCAGCATCGGGGTATTGCACCAGGCAGCCCGCCATTTCAACTGCTTGTTGGGCTTTGCTTTTGTCGTCAAAGTCTAGCGATGAGAAAGGCAACACTACGGGGCGCAGTGGCGTGACATTGCTGGTGTAGGCCGTTGGGTTCAGCAGCACCAGTTGGCCGGTGGGGTGGCGTAGTTTGGCAGCTATTTGGGCTTGGTTCTTTTTAAAACCGTCTTGGTAGTTGCGGTAGCTGCGTTCTTTTTCGTCTTGCAGCACGGCCAAGGCTAGGCCAATCGTTGCCAAAGCCAATAGCAAAAACGCACCACGAAAAAACACCCGCAGGCGAAACGGCACGCGCGTGGGCAGCAGCCGGTTCACATCTAGGCTGGTGGGTAGCTTCACGCTTTGCCTTTAGCGCTTGGGTTAGCCTCGGCCCAGCGAAAGCCGCGCATGGGTACGTTTTCTATGCCGTCAAACTTATCGTCAATTTCTTTAAACGCATCGCGGATGGTGCTGACGTGTTTGCGGATGTTGTCGCGGTTGCGGCCACTTTTAACCACTTTGTACAGGTCGTCATAGCTCACCACTTCACCACGGTGGGCGTGCAGCGCCGCCAAAATCCGCTGCGCAGTGAGAGGCAAGTTGACACGCTGGCCGCGCCACAGCGCAGTGTTTTGGCGCAGTGGGTCTAGCTGCAGTTCATCACTGCTGACGACGGGCGCTGTAGCTGTAGGTTTGGTTTTGGCCGAACGCAAAATATCCAAAAAAGTATCCACAAAATCAGCTTCTTCAAAAGTGGTTTTTTGCAGATAGTCCCAAGCGTCCAGCGCTTTCATAATGCTGCGGTAAATCGCCGCAGGCATGGCCGACACCACCAGCACCGGCGTGGCACGCTGTTTGTTGATGGCGTTAATGATGGCTACACCCGCGTGGCGCTCGCGGCCCAGCTCAATGTCTAACACTACTGCGTCGTAGTCTTCGCGGGCAATAGCGGCCTCTGCATCGTCGCGGTTAAACCATTGGTCTACCTGAATGCCGGGTTTGGCAGATTCAATCCAGCCCTTAAGCTGGTTGCTCATGGGCAGGTCGTCTTCGATTACAGCAATTTTGGTCATGGTGTGGCATCTGGTGTGCAGTAGTGCCCATTATGGGCGAGGCAGGCGCTGCGCCGTGTGAGTTTTTCTTCCGTTGACGGATGATTTTGGCTGTTGTTCTGCCCCAAAGACACCGCGCCATGGCATTGAATGCTCCGGGCGTAAATCGAACAATAGAGCCTATAGAGACACAGCCCGTGACTCTAAATTTAAACCCTCTTAGGAGCCCACCATGAACCCACGTTTTACCCAAATCGCCCAGACCATTCGCAACGCCTTTGGCGGCGTATTTGCCAAAACAGCCAGCACCGTCAAAGCTACGGGCCAGCACACTGTGCACCAAGCAGCAGGTGCGCGCAACTTGCTGCTGACCGCAGCGGTGGTGGCTGGCGCAGGCTACATGGTGTGGACCCACCCACCCGTGCACAACGTAGCGCGCAGCGATGTGGCGGTGCGCACCAACCAGCTAACAGGCGGCTTTGACGAGTTTCGTGAAGGCAGCATGGTTTTACTACCTGGCCTACATGAAGTGCGTACCTTCTCATTGCGCGATCAGGTGTACCAACCCGCTGAAGGCAGCAAAGCCAGTGGCAGTGCTGCGTTTCAGTCAGTCGAAGGTATGTCTTTAGGTGTGGACATGACAGTGCGCTACGCCTTGGATGGCAGCAAACTGGGCGCTATGTCTAAAAACCTGCCAGACGATATTGCAGGCCAAGTGGTGCAGCCAGCAGTGCAAGGCGTGATCTACAAAATATTGGCCCGCTATACCGTGCGTGAAATTTTCTCCAGCAAGCGCGCAGAAATTCAACAACTGATTGAAGCCGAACTTACCCCCAAACTGGCCGCCGACGGTATTGTGCTGCGCACTGTGCAAATCGGCAAGATTGACCTGCCTGAAGACTACCGCCGCGGCATGGACAAACTGTTATCCGCCGAGCTAGAAACCGAAAAAATGCGCTACACCTTGGCACTTAAAGAAAAGCGCGTCAAAGAAACCGAGCTAGATGCGCAAGCCGAAAAAGTGCGCCGCGAGACCAATGCTGAAGCCGCAGGCAACGAACAAGTCATTGCCGCCAAAGCGCAAGCCGAGGCGATGAAGCATGTCATCCCCTTCAAGCAAAAGCAAATTGAGCAGCGCCAGCTAGAAGCCGAGGCCGATAAACAATCCCGTATTCGCACCGCAGAAGGCAGCGCCCAAGCCCGCCGTATTGAAGCGTCAGGTGAGGCCGATTCACGCCAAAAGCTGGCCGACGCTGAAGCCTACCGCATTGACAAAGTAGGCAAGATCAACAGCGAGCAAATGGCACGCGAGGGTGTGTTGATTACCAAGCACCCATTGCTGATTCAAAAGACCATGGCCGACAAACTGAGCGACAAGATCACCGTCATCATTGCACCTCCTTCAACAGATGGCGGCTTTATTGCAGCAGGCCTGCTAGGCGGTGCACCCAAAGCCAACGCAGACCGCGTAACTGCCAAGGTTGAGCAAAGCAACGAAGAACAAAACACCGAAGAGGCTAAATAACATGATCACCGCCACACTCCTCACCCTAGCCATCGTCACCCAAGACCAAGCCAGCCTGCGCGCCGCCCCGCGCGACTCTGCGGTGCAGCAAGCCGCGCTGTGGCAAGGCGACACGCTAGAGATTCGCGGCCAGCGCATGGACTATTTGCAGGTGTACGACCATCGCCGCGAACGCGCAGGCTACATCCATACCAGCCAAGTGCGCGTACTGTCCACCAAGCCCGCCGATGCGCCCGAGCTGTTAACGGTAGTGCGCTTTTTGCGCGACAGCCCCGGCGCAGAGGCTTTGGGCATAGGCTACACCGCTGCGTATTTGAAGGCTGCCCCTGCCGAGGCGATAGGCGCAGAAGCCTTTGACGCACTGGGCACCATGGCCGAGCGCTTGGCGCGCCGCGCGTCAATTAAGCACAGCAAAGCCACTAGCGACGTGATCTCTGCCCACACCGAAGTAGCCGCGTTTTATGGCGTTACCTTCAAAGGCTACGAGCAGGGTAGCACCATGCAGCTGTGCTACAACGGCGAGGCTTATCAAAGAGTGTTGGCCCTGCCATCCGATGCTGAGCAGCGCGCCCGCGCCGCACTGGCCGTCACGCGCCACGACTGCATGGCCGCAGACATGCACCCGCAACAACGCTTGGCGCACGACCAGTGGCGCGCTGACATGCTAGACAAAGTGACTGCCACACAGTTTGCGCAATTGTCTGAAGTCAGCAAAAACCGTCTGCGCCTGCGCCGCGCTGGCGTATCGGCCAGCTTGGCCTTTCAACAAGCCCGCCGCTTAGAAACACCTACTGCTGCCGCACAGCGCGCCCTCAGCGAGCTGGCTGCTGTCAACAAAGCCGAGTTAACCGATAACGACAGCCAAGAATACAGCGACACCGCCATTCGTGTAGGCGCATCGCGCTGGGCAGCCGAGACAGCCCAGCCCACATTCGCCAAGCTCACGCTAACCACCGAAGCAGGCCAGCCCGGTGAAACCTGCGTAGCGCTGTTTGAAAACAAAGGCGACGGCAAACCTGGCAAAGACCCCGTGGCCAAACGCTGCACCTACGGCATTGTGTGGGCCGCCTCGGCCAGCGCACAGCCCAACGGCCAAGCCTTGGCACTGGCAGTGCAGCCGCTAGACACTTGGCGCGAGCTGTGGGTGTTTCGCAAAACCGCCGACCAATGGACTATTGAAGTATTGCCCCCCGCCAGCAGCAGCCCCGAGCTAGGCTACGTAGAGTTTGCAGGTTGGGTGCCTGGCGGCCAGCAAATGCTGATGGCCCGCGAGACGCGCATTGCAGGCCGCATGAAACGCAGCTTCGAAGTAGCGCGTATGGACACATTGACAGCAGAGAAGCAAGCCAGCGACCCCGGCCTGCTAGTGGCTTTCGGTAAATGGCAAGACCTTAGCTGGAAGCGGCAGACGGTGAGCTTGCGTTAAGAATTAAAATACAATTTCTGCTAAGAAAATTTAACGTCAAAGTCAAGCAGCGCGCGAAGCGAGACCATTGGAACGCCCAGCTAGATTTCTCGCTGATCGCGCTTTTCTAACCAATCTCACCTCCAACTTGCACCCCAGCGCCTCTGCATATTTGGACAGGGTTGCTAGAGAAGGTGAATGCCTACCACTGCCTGATTCCATCCGTGCCACTGCAGACTGCGTGGTGCCGATTTTCTCGGCCACCTGTGCTTGCGTGAGTCCTTGCGACGCGCGGGCGTTTAGGAATTCATCCAAGAGCGAAAATTCGTCGCTCAGTTTTTCATATTCGGCTTTTACTTCGGCGTTGCCTAGCGCCTTGGTGCGCAATTGCTTATGTGTCAGCATCTTTCCACTCCTTCATGCGCTTACGCGCGAGGGCCAACTCTTTAGGCGGTGTTTTATCTGTCTTTTTCACAAACTGATGGAGCATGACAATTTTCCGCCCTACCAGCGTGCAATAAAACACCCGCCCAATGCCTTCACGCGATTTCAAGCGCAACTCAAACAAACCTGTGCTCATTGCACGCGTGTGGGGCATTCCCAAATCGGGACCAAATTCCAACATTCGATCGGTGCAATGAAAGTACCTAGCCAAAATTCCTGCTGGCAATGCGAGTACCTGCATTTGCAGTTTTTCGTCGTGGTATTTGATTTCCCAATCCATGTTTTAATTATAGCGTATTTGCGATAAATTAAGAGCCTTATGATGCAGAAATTATGTAAAATTTAACGTTTGACATGATGGATGTGTTAGAGCGCATTCTCACCCCAGCGACACCTGGCGTACATGAAACAAGCCCTGGGTTCGGACGAGATGTTCGGGTGAATCGTGTGCCGCTCAAGACGACCCTCGCGACTGAAGCCTGACTTCTCAAGCGCACGCTGAGACGGAATGTTCTCAGTGTCGCATGTAGCCTGAACTCGATAGACGCTTGGATTCCGCAGCGCCACGCCCGTAAGCGCTTGGATCGCCTCGGGCATGAAGCCCTTGCCCCAATGCGAAGACGCTAGAACATAGCCGATGTCAACCGTGGTTCCTTGCATGCGAGCTTCAAGCATTCCGATGGCGACGTTCGAGTGAAGCTCGGTGATGACGTAAGGCAGACGACTTCCAGTCTTCCACTGCACGACACACGAAGCGATCAACTCTTATGTGACCGATTCCTCTGCATGTGGCCGCCAGATCATGTACCGACAGACCTTCAAATCTTGCGTGTACGACTGAAAGATTTCGCTTGCATCGGCAGCTACCGGGCAACGCAAACAAAGGCGCGAGGTAGTGAGTGTTTCAGGGAGAGGATGCACTGATACGCTCTAACGTTGGCGCTGTCCGGCGCGCAGCAACCGCCGCGCAGCGGCATTTTGATGCTGCGTGTCCGTGACAAGCAACCTGTTATGTTTCATAGCTAGAGGCCCCATCTAATTACGATGGCATCGGCAATCGCTATCTTTGGGTCGCAATCCAATTGAGCCAATTTTTCCTTCAATACTGCTATGTGCCACCACGGACAAGAGGGGTCTCCGCAGGGCTCATCTGGGTCACCCTGATGTTCGAACTCGAGATGAAAGCAAAGCCAGTGCATTTGTTCAAAGACGTCATAGGAGTCGGCGTTTACAGTAACCGGTTGATTGCAGCGCCTACAAATTTTTGGTTCACTCATTGCCATCAACTTTCAACGCTTGAATGAGACAGGTTGAAAACATAACGAATGTATGCCGCAAAACCTGCGGTATACAAATGCTGTTGCAATCTAATCTGGGCATCAAATACTCCTGAAAGTGACTTGCAGCATGGGTTTCAAGCGACTATTTTGTATATTTATACAGTTATAAGAATCCATGAAACCCGGCAACGCTCCATTGCAATTCATTCGGCTCTTAGACCAGATGCATGAGCATATTCGGTATTTACACTGTAACCTAGGCACTGAAAAAATGTACCTGTATTCGGTCAAATTCTTCGTTCGGTGGCATGGTCGCGACAGGGTAATGCGCCATCCGCGTAAAATGGCGGGGCCGAAGATTGAGGTGCTGGGTAAGTCTGTTTTGCAAGTACTAGCGATACAAAGCTGCAGCTCACTTAATTCACTACAAATTTAATAGCTGTTTGTGTAGTAAATATTTGAACTATAGGCCTGAATGGCACAACAAATCGTCATTTGTAAGCTTATGCGACAAGGCTAGCTCATCTATCCATGGAGGGTTCGACTTCATAGAGGGATTGGCACATTCAATTTATCCTTCATATTTGTATTTAATACTTTTTGAAGGATAAATTTAAGCTTAGCAAGGTGTTTTAAGCCATAGCACTCATGGCATAGCCTTAGTACTGCAGGCGGGATCATAAGCTCCCGCAGCGTCTGAGTCCGAACTTGAGTTCACAAACTGTGATTTCAAGTTGGTAAATACGTGGCATGTATGGTCATTCATCAGTACCCAGTATTTCTTCGCAGTGAGCTCAGGCGCGCGTACGCCGTAGATCTGTGCGCGTTGGCTGGAATGAAGGTTTAGGTACCATCGCACTCACTTTAAAACATTGAGTTCGAGTGCTTTGATTCGCTGGGCACAACCTGCAGCACGTCCCAGTGTTCGACGATTTTTCCTTCGCTGTCGAAGCGGAAAATATCGATGCCCGCCCAGTCCTTGTTCTTGTCCGTAGGCCAAGTCTGATGGCAATGAAGGACAACAAAACTGCCTTCGGCCACAGATCGCTTGAAGTGAACCTGCTTGTCCGGATAATCTCGCGCCATCTGTTCAAAGTACTCGACAAAAGCGTCCTTGCCATCCGCCACGTGTGGGTTATGTTGTGTATAGCTTGCTCCCACATAGCGCTCTACGGCCTCACGCGGTTTGCACTGGTTGAACATTAGCTCATAGAAAGCCATCGCGTTACTGCGGTTTTCCTCGGGGGTGCTGGGCATACGTGCTCCTTCAAGAATGCACTTAATTTACTATAAATTTAATAGCTGCTTGAGCAGTAAATACTTGGACTACAGGGCTAAGTGGCACAATAAATCCTCATTTATCCGATTTGAGCGACAAAGCTAACTCATACAGCGCATTGCGCGGCTCACCGGTAATATCCGCCGCCAGTTTTACCGCCGTTTTAGTCGGTAGCTCAGCCAGCAGCAGTTGCAACACGCGCTGGCCTTGGGTGGTTTGGGCGGCTTCGGTGGCGCGGGGGTGGATGACGATGGCGAACTCGCCTTGGGTGCGGTAGGGGTCTGCGGCTAGCCAAGTGGTGATGCCTTGCGCGGGCACAGTGGCGATGTCTTCAAACTGTTTGGTGAGCTCGCGGCCCAGGGTGACGTTGCGCTCGCCTAGGGCGGCCAGTGCGGTGGCCAAGGCTTCTATGCGGTGCGGGGCTTCTAGCAGCACCACGGCGCGGGGCTCGGTGGCGATGGTGGCTACTTGGGCTTCGCGTTCTTTGGCTTTGGTGGAGAGAAAGCCCTGAAAGATGTAGGCCCCTGTGTCGTCTGCAATGCCGGCCACGCTGAGCAGCGCCGTTACGCTGCTGGCACCGGGCAGGGGCAGCACGCGCAGACCTGCGGCGCGCACGTCTGCGGCTAGGCGCGCGCCGGGGTCGCTTACGGCGGGGGTGCCTGCGTCGCTCACATAGGCTACGCGTTCGCCTGCGCGTAGGCGGGTGATGATGAGTTGGGCGGCCTCGCGTTCGTTATGTTCATGAGCGGCCAGCAGCGGCTTGGTGATGCCATACACGCGCAGCATGGCTTGGGTGTGGCGGGTGTCTTCGCAGGCAATGGCGTCGACCAAGCCCAGCACGTGCAAGGCGCGCAGGGTAATGTCGGCCAGGTTGCCAATGGGCGTGGCCACCACGTACAGTGTGCTTGGGGGGTAATGCTGCTGCCCTGCGGCGGCTTGGGCTGCGCCCTGCGCCAAGCTGTACGATGCGTGTAATGGTGTGGTGTTCAATCGAATCCCAGTCTGTGGTCTATTTTTTGTAGCGGTGGCCCGTCAGTTTTACTTTTATCTTACTTAACTATGTTTTCAAATCGCGCAAACCGTGTTCAGGCTGCAACCCCAAGCATAACGACAAATAAGCCTACCGCACCTGCTAAGTCACCCACCACCAAGCGGGTGGGCGACGCGGCAGAAGACTTGGCTTTGGCTTACCTGGAAAAACAAGGCCTGCGGCTGATAACGCGTAATTTTAAAACTCCGGGCCGTGGCGGTGGTGAGGTAGATTTGATCATGCACGCACCTGACGGTACGCTGGTATTTGTCGAGGTGCGCAAGCGGCGCAGCAGCACCCACGGTGGCGCGGCAGGCAGCATCAGCGCGTTAAAGCAGCGGCGCATTGTGTTTGCAGCGCGGCATTATCTGTCTCGGCTAGCGCGCATGCCGCCTTGCCGATTTGATGTGGTTAGCCTAGAGGGCGCGGCGGATGCACTGCAGATCGAGTGGCTGCGCGCCGCCTTTGATGCAACTTAACGCATGAAAATGTGTCTAAATTCATCACGCTGCCTTATCGTTAAATCTTACGCGGTATCATCACCCCATGCTAGAACAAAGAATAGAAAAACACTTTATTGATAGCGCCGACCTCAAATATCAAGCGGCCTTGGCGCTGTCTAAGCCTATCGCGCTGGCCACGCAGGCGATATTGGTCAGCGTGACTAGTGGCGGCAAGGTGTTGGCCTGTGGCAATGGTGGGTCTGCCGCCGATGCGCAGCATTTTGCGGCAGAATTTATTGGCCGTTATGAACGTGAGCGGCCCGAGCTAGGCGCTATAGCGCTCACCACCGACAGCTCTATCATCACTGCCATTGCCAACGACTATGACTTCAGCGTGATCTTCTCCAAGCAGGTACGTGCCTTGGGTGTGGCAGGCGACGTGCTGCTGGCCTTGTCAACCAGCGGCAACTCGGCCAACATCATCGCCGCCATCGATGCAGCCCATGCGCGCGACATGACGGTGGTGGCCTTAACCGGCAAGGGCGGCGGCAAAATCGGCGCGATGCTGCGCGAAACGGATATACACATTTGCGTACCGCATGACCGCACCGCTAGGATACAAGAGGTGCATCTTTTAACCCTACACTGTATCTGTGACGGTGTAGATACCCAATTACTTGGAGAACAGGAAACCCCATGACCATTTTGACCAAGCCCCCGCTGCGCATTACGGCAACTTTGCTGGCCAGTGCCGCCTTAGTGACCACCCTCAGCGCCTGCCTGCCCTTGATTGTGGGCGGTGCTTTTGTGGGTAGCGGGCTGGTAGCCACCGACCGCCGCACCTCGGGTACGCAGCTAGAAGACGAAGGCATAGAGCTGCGGGCCAATAGCCGCTTGCGCGGCGTGCTCAGCGACGGTGGCCACGTGAACGTGACCAGCTACAACCGCCAAGTGTTACTAACAGGCGAGGTGTCGTCAGAGGCCGAGAAAAAGCTGGCCGAAGACACCGTGACTGCGGTAGACAACGTGCAAAAAATTGTCAATGAACTCATCATTGGGCCGGTTACTGGGCTGGCCCAGCGCTCGGGCGACGTGTTGACCACTGGCAAAGTGCGCGCGGCCTTTGTCGATGCTAAAGATATCTACGCCAATTCTTTTAAAGTAGTTACCGAGCGCGGCATAACCCACCTGATGGGCCGCGTAACCCAGCGCGAGGCAGACCGCGCTACCGAGATTGCGCGCAACACCAGTGGCGTGCAAAAGGTGGTGCGCATTTTTGACATCATCACCGAAGACGAGCTGCAACGCCAGCCGCTGGCACCGCCTAGGCCTGCCAGCAGTGCACCTGCGGCCACCAGCACGCCTGCAGTTAACAGCACGCCTGCAGTTAACAGCACGCCTGCAGTTAACAGCACGCCTGCAGTCAACAGCACGCCTGCAGTCAACAGCACGCCTGCAGTCAACAGCACGCCTGCGGCTAGCACCGCCAGCCCCGTCAGCCCACCTAAGCCCGCTGCCAGCCAGTAAGCCCAGCCGCCTTGGCTGGCACTTGGTGTGGGCTACCTCATTTCGTACCTGACATGTAACCCGATTGCTGCGACAATGTAATTTGATTACAAGCCCGCTGGGTATTGGTCAACTATCGGCATCAGAGAGAGACTACGCCCATGGACACCCGCATCCCCCGCCACGCCACCAAAATTGTGGCCACCCTTGGCCCCGCATCCAACACGGTAGAACTGCTAGAGCAAATGATCAACGCCAAAGTCAGCGTGGTGCGGCTGAACTTTAGCCACGGCACGGCGCAAGACCATATCAACCGCGCTGCCATGGTGCGCGAGGCGGCGCGCCGCACGGGCCGCGAGGTCGCCATCATGGCCGACCTGCAGGGCCCCAAAATTCGTGTGGGCAAGTTTGCCAAAGGCAAGGTCATGCTGGAGGCGGGCAAAAAATTCATACTCGATGGCCTGCGCACCGAGCTGGGCGACATTGACGCTGTGGGCCTAGACTACAAAGACCTGCCGCGTGACGTACGCGCAGGCGATGTGCTGCTGCTGAACGATGGTTTGATTGTGCTGACGGTTGACAGCGTGAAAGGCGAGTCGGTGTACACCACCGTCAAAGTGGGCGGCGAGCTGTCTAACAACAAAGGCATTAACAAACAAGGCGGCGGTCTGACAGCCCCCGCGCTGACCGCCAAAGACATGGACGACATTAAAACCGCCATGTCGTTCCAGGCCGACTATGTGGCGGTGAGCTTTCCGCAAAACGCCACCGACATGGAGATGGCGCGCCAGCTGTGCAACGTGGCCGGGGCTGAGTACAAACACAAGCCGGGTTTGATCGCCAAGATCGAGCGCGCCGAGGCCATCCCGCACTTGGAATCCATCCTCAAAGCCAGCGATGGCATTATGGTGGCGCGCGGTGACTTGGCTGTCGAGGTAGGCAACGCCGCCGTGCCCGCACTGCAAAAACGCATGATCAAAATGGCCCGCGAGATGGACAAGTTTGTCATCACCGCCACACAGATGATGGAGAGCATGATCACCGCGCCCGTGCCCACCCGCGCCGAGGTAAGCGACGTGGCCAACGCTGTGCTAGACGGGACGGATGCCGTGATGCTGAGCGCCGAAACCGCGTCGGGCAAATACCCGCTCGAGACCGTGCAGCAAATGAGCAGCATTTGCGAAGCGGCCGAGCAAGCCGAAAGTGTCGAGCTGGACGCCGACTTAACCGGCAAGCGGTTTGATCGCATTGACCAGTCCATTGCCATGGGCGCGCTGTTTACCGCCCACCACCTGAACGCCAAAGCCATCGTGGCGCTGACTGACAGCGGATCGACCGTGCTGTGGATGAGCCGCCACCGCATTCATGTGCCCATTTATGCGCTGACCCCGCGCATCGCCACACAGCGCAAAATGGCCATTTACCGCAACGTACGCCCCCTGCTGATGGACACCAGCATCGACCGCGACAGCGCCCTCACGCAGGCTGAAAACCACCTGAAAAAACGCGGCATTGTGCAAACCGGCGATGTCTACGCCATTACCTGTGGCGAGCCGATGGGCGCGCCGGGCGGCACCAATATGCTCAAAATTTGCCGCGCAGCGTAAACACGGCTGCGGCACTTTTTACCGTACAAGCTGTCGCGAACCCGCCGAACTCTCCTCCCCTAGCCCCACAACCCCACGCCCCCGAGTCCACGCATTGCCGTGGAGTCGGGGGCTTTTTTATGCACGCAACGTTACGTGCCTGATACATCAGCAGTTTTACTATTAATTTCATAGCTGTTTGAGCAGGTTCTACGGCCTAGAACACTGATTTGATGCTTAAAAAGTAGTGTTTTAAGAGGCTAAATGCACCCTGGCAGCCTGCAAAAACCACTGCCAGAGCCGTTAAAATCAACCGAGTTACAAAACGGTTACCAACTTTTAAACCACTTCGTTCCATCTTTACTGCATTTCAAGGGAATTTTTTATGGCACTCGTCTCCATGCGTGAACTGCTCGACCACGCCGCTACCCACGGCTACGGCATCCCCGCTTTTAACGTGAACAATTTAGAGCAGGTGCAAGCCGTGATGGCCGCTGCCAACGAAGTGGGCGCTCCCGTCATCTTGCAGGCCAGCGCGGGCGCACGCAAATACGCAGGCGAGGCTTTTCTCAAGCATTTGATTTTGGGCGCGATAGAGTCTTACCCTCACATACCGGTAGTCATGCACCAAGACCATGGCCAAAGCCCGGCCATCTGCCAAGGCGCGATCAACCTGGGCTTTAGCTCGGTAATGATGGATGGCAGCCTGGAAGCCGACGGCAAAACCATCGCCAGCTACGAGTACAACGTCGAGGTCACCCGCAAAGTAGTAGACATGGCCCACCAGCAGGGCGTGTCGGTCGAAGGCGAGCTAGGCTGCCTGGGCAGCCTGGAGACCATGCAAGGCGACAAAGAAGACGGCCACGGAACGGATGCCGTGATGACCCGCGAGCAGCTGCTCACCGACCCTGAGCAGGCCGCCGACTTTGTCAAGCGCACCCAGCTGGACGCGCTGGCCATTGCCATTGGCACCAGCCACGGCGCGTACAAATTTACCCGCAAGCCTACGGGCGATATTTTGGCGATTGACCGGGTGAAAGAGATCCACCGCCGCCTGCCCAACACGCACTTGGTGATGCATGGCAGCTCTAGCGTGCCGCAAGACCAGCTGGCCATCATCCGCGCCCACGGCGGCAGCATTGGCGAGACCTATGGCGTGCCGGTGCCAGAGATTCAAAAGGCCATCCAGTTTGGCGTGCGCAAGATCAACGTAGACACCGACATTCGTCTGGCCATGACGGCGGCGGTGCGTAAGTTTTTGGTTGAAAACCCGGACAAGTTTGACGCCCGCGAATGGCTAAAACCCGCCCGTGCCGCCGCGCAGGCTATTTGCCAGCAGCGCTATGTAGAGTTTGGCTGCAGCGGGCAGGGCAGCAAGATCAAGGGCCACAGCTTGCAGGTGGTGGCGGGGCAGTATGCCAAGGGGGAGTTGGCGCAAGTGGTGCAGTAAGGCTGCCGATTTTCGGTGGTTTAGCTGGCGGCTAGGGGCTTGCTCTGCACAGAGGTTGCTCGGACAGGCTTCGCGTACGCGCCGCATCGTGCGGCGTACCCATGCCAAACGGACCTGCGGCCCTTTACTGTTTGTCATAGGCACACCGCACACTGCCACGCTGAACGGGGTTGGGCGCGTGGCTGGTGAACAGGCTGCTGGCTGTAGCAGATTTTGGTGATTTTGGTGTTCTGGAGGCATTTTTAATGATATAAAAGTGCTTCTAACTCAAGTAAATCCTGCTCAAACAGCTATTAAATTTGTAGTATGCTCAGTCGCTAAACGAGCAGATCTTGATCCCAGTACGTCGCTATTCCACGCCAACGCGACACCTTCGCACCCAACCCCAGCCCAGTACAAGCGCGCCGGTGTGGACTGTGTCTTATGACAAACAATAAAGGGCCGCAGGTCCGTTTGGCATAGGACACAGGCCGCAGTGGCGCGCGTTCTAGAACAAAGCAATCAAGCTGCGATAATTCAATTTCTACCCCTACCGTAGTAAATTTTTCAGCGCGAGATATTTTTGTGACTACTTCAGCAGCCTCTTCCTTGCACACTTCTAACATCACCTCATTGCCGCTCTTGGCGCGCGGCAAGGTGCGTGACAACTATGCTGTGGGCAGCGACCGTATTTTGATGATTGCCAGCGACCGCTTGAGCGCGTTCGACGTCATCATGGGCGAGCCTATTCCCGGCAAGGGTGCGCTGCTGACGCAAATGGCGCTGTTTTGGTTTGCCAAGCTGGGCCATCTGTGCCCTAACCATTTAACCGGCGACGCCCCCGAGAGCGTGGTGACCGAGGCCGAAAAATCGCAGGTCACCGACCGTGCCATGCTGGTCAAACGCTTAAAGCCATTGCCGGTAGAGGCCGTGGTGCGCGGTTATTTAGCCGGTAGCGGCTGGGCCGAATACCAGCACAGCCATTCGGTGTGCGGTGTGCTGCTGCCAGCGGGATTGCAAAACGCGTCTAAATTGCCCCAACCTATCTTTACGCCCGCTGCCAAAGCCGCCATGGGCGAGCATGATGAAAATATAAGCTTTTCGCAGATGGAGGCCGTAGTTGGTGTTCAGCTAGCTAGCAAAATCAGAGCAATTAGCATCGCTATCTACAAAGCGGCAGCTGAGTTTGCGCTGACCAAAGGCATCATCATTGCCGACACCAAGTTTGAATTTGGCCTGGACACCGATGGCACGCTGACGCTGATGGACGAGGTGCTAACGCCTGACAGCTCGCGCTTTTGGCCTGCGGAAACGTATGCACCGGGCAGCAACCCGCCCAGCTATGACAAGCAGTTTGTGCGCGATTGGCTAGAAACCGCCACCGTGGGCGGCAAGCCATGGGACAAAACAGCGCCTGCGCCGCATTTGCCTGCCGATGTGATTGAGCACACGGCCCAAAAGTACCGTGATGCGCTGCAGCGGCTGACGAGTTAAAGCGCCTATCAGGCCTTTATTTCACCGTATATAAAGTAATTGTGGCGGCGCGGTGGCCTTGCCGCTGTAGATGAGCAGAAGCCGCGACTACAATGGTGGCAGCAAGATTCATGCCGCCATGCAAAAAACCTCTACTTTCACCCTAGCGTCCGTTATTTTGGCCCTTTGCACGGCGGCGCTAGCGCTGTCTGGCAGTGCCGTTTGGGCTGAAAAAGCCGACCGTAATAAACCCATGAACGCCGAGGCCGATACCTTGCGGTATGACGATCTCAAGCAAACCAGCGTTTTCACAGGCAATGTAGTGATTACCAAAGGCACCATCATCATTCGCGGCGCGCAAGTGGACGTGCGCCTGGACCCCGAGGGGTACCAGTTTGGCACGGCGGTAGAAAAATCGCCCAAGCGGGCATTTTTTAGGCAAAAGCGCGATGTCGAGCGTGGCGCGATAGAAGAGTGGATTGAAGGCGAGGCCGAGACTATTGTGTACGACGGCAAGGCCGACACTGTCACCTTCAGCAAAAACGCCATTTTGCGCCGCTACAAAGGCGCTGCGGTTAGCGACGAAACGCAGGGCAACCAAATTGTGTATGACAACACCACCGACGTGTTTAACGTGGTCGGTGGCCCGGCTAATGCGACAGCAGCTAACCCCACTGGCCGCGTGCGCACGATGATCAGCCCCAAGCAAGCCGTCATCGCCCCTGCTGCCACCCCCAGCTCTAGCCCGGCCCCGGCCACGCCAGCGGCCAAGCTGCGCCCCGCGCCCAGCCTAGGGGGAGAGCCTAAGTGAACGCGCACACTGCCACGCAAGAGCACGCCTTTGCACAAGCCGGGCAGCTGCAGCCATCTGACGGGGCGGGCCTGCGCCGGCTGACCGCGCAAGGCCTGCAAAAAGCCTACGGCGCACGCAAGGTGGTGAAAGATGTTTCGCTGTCGGTAGCGCAGGGCGAAGTGGTGGGTTTGTTGGGGCCTAACGGCGCAGGCAAAACCACCTCGTTTTATATGATCGTGGGGTTGGTGCGCGCTGACGCAGGCACCATCACCATCAACGGCCAGCGGGTTGAACGCTTGCCTATCCATCGCCGCTCGCGTTTGGGTTTGAGTTATTTACCGCAAGAAGCGTCTATTTTTCGCAAGCTGACGGTGGCCGAGAATGTGCGCGCTGTGCTAGAGCTGCAGCGTGACGATGCAGGTAAAGAGCTGTCTAAAACCGAGATCGAACACCGCTTGCAAGGTTTGCTCAAAGACCTGCGGGTTGATCATCTGCACGACTCGCCCGCACCCGCTTTGTCGGGTGGTGAACGCAGGCGGGTTGAAATCGCCCGTGCTTTGGCTACTGGCCCACAGTTTATTTTGCTAGACGAGCCGTTTGCGGGCATTGACCCGATTGCGGTGATTGAGATCCAACGCATCATCAGTTATTTAAAATCACGCGGCATTGGTGTACTGATTACCGACCATAACGTACGCGAAACCCTGGGTATTTGCGACCACGCCTTCATCATCAGCGATGGTCATGTACTAGCGCAAGGCACCCCTAAAGAGATAGTGGAGAACGCCGATGTTCGCCGCGTCTATTTGGGTGAGCACTTTCGCATGTAATCTAGATGGTTCGTACGTTTTTCAGACTACAACCATGAAGCAAGGTTTAAGTCTAGGCGCGTCGCAGCATCTGGCGCTCACGCCGCAGTTGCAGCAGTCGATTCGATTGCTGCAGTTGTCCACCATGGAGCTAACGCAAGAGATCGAGCAAATGTTGCAAGACAACCCTTTCTTGGAACAAGACAGCGCAGAGCAGGGCTACGAAGAAGCGCTGCAAGCCGAGCGCGCTACGCAAGAACAGGCTAACGCGCAAAGCGAGGCCTTGGCAGATGCATACGCTGATCTGGGTGCAGACAGCTATGCTGATACCGCCCTGCAAGCCGAGACCGATTTTTCCAAATCACCAACCTCAACCAGCCAAGACACCGCGCCATCCAACGACACGGGCACCACAGACGCCACCCCAGAGCAAAATATTACCGATGACTGGGAAGGCGAGGGCAGCTACGACGTAGCCCCCGACGATGCTGAGTGGGGCAACGATGCACCATCCCGGTCTGCCTCGTCAAACGACGGGCAAGAGATAGACGCTGTCACGCTCAGCGCAGAGCATGTGAGTTTGTATGTGTTTTTGCACCGCCAGGCAGCAGTGCTGCGGCTGCAAGACGAAGACCGCGCAGCGCTGATGTTTTTGATCGAATCGTTGACTGACGATGGCTATCTAGAAGACGATTTTGAATCTTTGGCCGAAGGCTTAGGTGCCTCGACCTTGGAAGATATTGAAGAACTGGTGCAACGCTTTACCATGGCTTTAAAGCTATTGCACCACATGCAGCCCGAGGGGGTGGGCGCACGTAGCTTGGCCGAATGTTTAAGCTTGCAGTTGCGTGCCTTGCCACTGCACACTCCCGCACGCAGCGCAGCGCTGGCGGTATGCGCGCAACCCACAGATTTGCTGGCGCGGCGCGATGTAAAACGCTTAGTCACTTTGTGCGGCTTGTCGGCTGATGATGTCAAAGACGCTATTGCACTGATCGTGCGACTAGACCCCAAACCTGGCCGCCAGTTTGCTGATGTAGAGCGCAATATCATCACGCCCGATGTCATCGTCACCGCAGCAGGGCGCGGTAGTGCGGCCAAGTTCAGGGTGCAGCTTAATACGGCGGTGATGCCGCGTTTAAGAGTGCACGACATTTACGCGCAAGCGCTTAAAACGGGTAAAAGCGGCAGCCATGCCAACCTGCAAGGGCGCTTGCAAGAGGCCCGCTGGTTTATTAAAAATATCCAGCAGCGCTTTGACACGATTTTGCGGGTGAGTAATGCGATTGTCGAGCGGCAGCGAAATTTTTTCACGCACGGTGCACTGGCTATGCGCCCGCTGGTGCTGCGCGAAATTGCCGATGAGCTGGGCCTGCATGAATCTACCATCAGCCGCGTTACCACCGCCAAATACATGTCGACGCCCTACGGCACGTTTGAGCTGAAATACTTTTTCGGCTCGGGCCTGAACACCGAAACCGGTGGCAACGCCTCTAGCACCGCAGTACGCGCTTTGATTGCACAGTTTATTGCTGCAGAAGACCGCAAAAAGCCACTGTCTGATAATGCCATTGCCGACATGCTGAAAGAACAAGGCATCGAATGCGCACGTCGCACCGTAGCTAAATACCGCGAAGCCTTGCGCATCGCACCGACAAATTTACGTAAAACGCTTTAGCGCGCCAGCTAAAGTGTATTGGAGGTTTGCAAGGCAAGCCTCAAGAAAGCTTCTATGTCCATGAACCATCTTCAATTGTTTCTACCCTGCGCAGGCGGCGTAGAAGAACTGCTAGGCCACGAAGTGCATGCCATTACCAAGCAGCCTGTCAGCGTGCTGCGCGGCGGCGTAACGCTAGAAGGTTCGTGGCGCGACGTGATGCAGTTAAATCTGTGGAGCCGCTTGGCCGTGCGCGTGATGGTGCAGCTGCAGCACCGCCCCTACCGCAACGAGAAAGATTTGTACGACGCCGCCAGCGATGTAGCGTGGGAGCTGTGGTTTACCAATAAAAACACTTTCAAAATCGACATGACGTCGCAGCACAGCCCGCTGAAGAGTTTGAACTTTGCCGCGCTGACGATTAAAGACGCCGTGGCCGACCGCTTTCGTAACAAGTCTGGCGCACGGCCCGATGTAGACACGCACTGGCCCCATGTACGCATCCACGCGCACTTAAACACCGACACCGTCACACTGTATATCGACACCAGCGGCGAACCACTGTTTAAACGCGGCTGGCGGCTAGACAAAGGCGATGCACCTTTGAAAGAAACTCTAGCCGCTGCCATGCTGGCCGCCAGTGGCTGGCAGCCCGACCAACCGCTGTACGACCCCTGCTGCGGTAGCGGCACCATTGCCATAGAGGCAGCGCAAATGGCATTGAACATTGCACCCGGTTTGTTGCGGGAATTTGCATTCGAGCGGTACTTGCCGTTTCAAAGGCATGTGTGGGAGCCTATCAAGCAGCAGGCGGCAGATGCTGGGCTGCCCGGCCCGGCTAACGACAGCGAGATTACTATTTTTGGTAGCGATGTCGCCCACCGCATGGTAGATTTTGCACAACGCAATGCCGAGCGCGCAGGCGTAGCCCATGCCGTGCAACTGCGCGGTGGCGACGCACTGCAGCGCATGCCGCCGTGCGCAGCCAGCGCCACTCTGAAGCCCGTGATGATGATTAACCCGCCGTACGGCGAGCGTATTGATGTAGCGGGCGTGTCGGCCAAGCAAGGGCCTGACGCTGACGACTTTTTTGTGCAATTAGCCACCCATTGGAAAACGCACTTTGATGGCTGGACCGCGTGGATCCTTGCGCCAGATATGAAACTTCCGGGCCGTATGCGCCTGAAAGAATCACGCCGTGTGCCAATGTGGAACGGCCCTATCGAATGCCGATTGTTCAAATTTGACGTGCAAGGCCGCAGGCCACCGACTGACAAAGATGTGCCACCGGTGAAGTCAGTTACACAAGGCGACGCTGCGTGAGCGTGCGTGCGCTGGTGCTAGACACCAATATTGTTTTAGACTTATTTATATTTAGCGATCCGCGTTGTGATGCGCTCAAGCTGGGGTTACGCGAGGCACGTTTGCAATGGATCAGCACGCAAGTGATGCGCGATGAGCTAGAGCGCGTGCTAGCCTACACCCATCTGCAACCGCGTATGGCGTTCTACCAAGTGACTGCAGCGCAGGTGCTGGCGCAGTTTGATGCGGGTGTGCTGCTAGTGGGCACTGCGCCTCGTGCGGTGTATGTGTGCAAAGACGAAGACGATCAAAAGTTTATTGATCTTGCAGTGGAGCACCGCGCTGTTTTGGTGAGTAAAGACAAAGCTGTGTTGTGCATGCGCAAGCGCTTGGTAAATTTAGGAGTAGTAGTGAGCAGTCAATGGTCAGCGTAGTTGATGCATATAGCTACGCTCTATTGCTTCAGCGGAGTGTTATTTGGTTGGTTTGCGCACCGGAGAGTTGGTTACTTTGTTAGCGTACGCACCGGAGAGTTGGTTGCTCGGTTAGCGTGCGCGACGGAGAGCTGGACTCGAGCCGGGCATCTCTTTCGCGAAAACCGCTCCGAAAGCACGCGCGAACTTCGGGTTTTGATTGGCCAGCTTTTGCACCGCGCGCCTTTCTACATATTTTTCATCGAGACGGACCCGACTCGTCACATTATTCTTTGCTTGGGTTGAACAGCCCGCGTTTCGGAAAGATTTACCCGGTGACTATCCATAGTTTCGTCACAGAGTTGTCGGCGACTACCCGTAGCGCGCAATCATCGTAGCAAGTGAGATAGCGTGTGCCAACCGCCCGATTTCTGGTATCCCCAGTATGAGGGCGGTTGGCATACGCTATCTCACCACCCGGAGACTAAGCTGATGCGACACGATAACCAACAATGCCAGCCAAGCGATGATGCAGCGCGATTCGCTTTGTCGCCGCAGTTTACGATACAAGAATATTAATCTTCAAGCCAAATCAACAAAATTGACCGTTACTTTTTATCACGCAACTCACGGCGCAAAATTTTCCCTACAGGTGTTTTAGGCAAATCAGTGCGAAACTCAACCACTTTGGGTTGTTTGTAGCCCGTTAAATTCGCGCGGCAATAGTCGCGCACTTGAGCTTCAGTCAGCGTGACGTCTTTCTTTACGATCACCAGTTTCACGGCCTCGCCAGTTTTCTCATCTGCTACGCCTACCACTGCGCACTCCATCACGCCGGCTAGTTGTGCCACCACGTCTTCTATCTCGTTGGGGTAGACGTTAAAGCCACTGACCAGCACCATGTCTTTCTTGCGATCTACTATTTTGAAATAACCGCGCTGGTCCATGATGCCGATGTCGCCCGATTTAAAGTAGCCTTCAGGTGTCATTACCTTGGCCGTCTCGTCCGGGCGCTGCCAATAGCCCGCCATTACCTGCGGGCCTTTGATGGCGATTTCGCCGGGCTGGCCTAGCGGTACCTCGTTGCCGTCATCGTCCAAACATTTCAGGTCGGTGTTGGGCAACGGCAGGCCGATGGCGCCGCTGTAGTCTGTGCTGTCTGTCGGGTTGCAGGTGGCCGATGGTGATGTCTCCGATAGCCCATAGCCTTCGCAAATAGAGCAACCGGTCTTTTCTAGCCACAGCTTGGCCACAGCGCCCTGCACGGCCATGCCGCCACCGACTGAAATTTTTAAATGGCTCCAATCCACGGTATTGAAATCTGGATGGTTGGCCAAGCCATTGAACAAAGTGTTCACTGCAGGGAAGCTGTGAATTTTATGTTGGGCTAGCTCTTTCAATACAGCGCTCAGGTCGCGTGGGTTGGGAATCAAAATACCTTTGCCGCCTGTGCGCATGCCCAGCATCATGTTCACCGTGAACGCGAAGATGTGGTACAGCGGCAGTGCAACTACGCTGACTTGTTGTTCGCCAGCGGCCAGCTTGCGCATGGCAGGCTCGTTCCACGCTTCAGACTGCAGCACGTTGGCGATCACATTGCGGTGCAACAGCACAGCGCCTTTGCTTACGCCCGTAGTGCCGCCTGTGTATTGCAATACCGCGATGTCATCGGCCTTCAGGTCTGGTTTTTTCAAGGTGCCGCTGGTGCCGCGCGCAATGGCGTCGTTAAAGCGCACTGCCCCCGGCAAGCTGTAGACGGGCACCATTTTTTTCACGTTACGTACTACATAATTGACCAATGCACCTTTAAGCAGGCCCAGCCTGTCACCCATGGCCGCTATCACTACATGTTTAACGCCAGTGTTCTTAATGCATTGCTCTAGCGTGATGGCAAAATTTTCAATAATCACAACCGCTTTCGCACCCGAGTCTTTCAGCTGGTGCTCAAGCTCGCGTGGTGTGTACAGTGGGTTGACGTTGACCACGACAAAGCCCGCACGCAAAATAGCTGCTACGGTAATAGGGTATTGCGGTGTGTTGGGCATCATGATGGCGATGCGGTCGCCCTTGGCAAGGCCCAAGCTTTGCAAGTAGGCGGCAAATGCACTGCTGAGCGAATCCGTTTGTGCGAAGGTGATGTTTTTGCCCATAAAACTATAGGCCACGCGCTGGGCGTATTTTTGGAAGCTCTCTTCCATCAGGCCCACGAGGGAGCTGTACTGATTGACATCGATATCGGCAGGTACGCCTTGCGGGTAAGACGATAGCCAAGGACGATTGCTCATTATTTTTCTCCAAACTGCGGCGTGTAAAACAACCCACTATTTTGTCTCTAAGCGCTGGCTAGACGCATTAGGTTTTCCCTAGTGCAGCACTGCCTGGCGCTTGAATAGCCCGCACCATAAAAAAGCCAACCGCTAGGGTTGGCTTAACACTTACGCAATGCACATGTGGTGCAAGATGTGTTTACTCCACGGCTTTGACCATATCTTCAATCACTTTTTTGGCATCACCAAACACCATCATGGTTTTGTCCATGTAGAACAATTCATTATCTAAGCCGGCATAACCTGCCGCCATGGAGCGCTTGTTCACGATAATAGTTTTAGCTTTGTAGGCCTCAAGTATCGGCATGCCGTAAATAGCGCTGCCCTTGGTATGCGCTGCAGGGTTGACCACATCGTTGGCTCCCAAGATGATGGCAACGTCTGCTTGGCCAAACTCACCGTTGATGTCTTCCATCTCGTAGACCTGGTCGTACGGTACTTCGGCCTCGGCCAATAGCACGTTCATATGGCCCGGCATACGGCCCGCCACGGGGTGGATAGCGTATTTAACATTGATGCCTTTGGCAGTGAGCTTTGCGGCCAGCTCTTTGACAGCGTGCTGCGCGCGCGCCACGGCCAAGCCGTAGCCCGGCACGATCACCACGGTCTCGGCATTGCCTAATACAAAAGCTGCATCATCCGCACTGCCGCTTTTAACCGGGCGCTGTTCTTTGGCGCCCGCCACCGCAGATGTTGCCTCGCCGCCGAAGCCGCCCAAGATCACGTTAAAGAAACTGCGGTTCATGGCCTTGCACATGATGTAGGACAAGATAGCGCCCGACGAACCCACCAGCGAGCCCGCAATAATCAACATGCTGTTGTTCAAGCTAAACCCAATGCCCGCTGCGGCCCAGCCGCTGTAGCTGTTAAGCATTGACACCACCACCGGCATGTCGGCACCTCCAATGGGAATAATGATCAGCACACCCATGACAAACGCCATTGCGGTGGCAATAGCAAAATACAGTGGTTCACCTGTGAAGGTAAACAGGCCAATGTTGGCCAGCAAAATAATGCCGAGCACCAAGTTAAGTTTGTGCTGACCGCTAAACTGCACTGGCGCGCCTTGAAACAAGCGAAATTTATAAGTGCCCGACAGTTTGCCAAAAGCAATCACCGAACCACTGAACGTGACGGCACCGATCACCGAGCCCAGCGCCAGCTCTAGCCGGTTGCCTGCAGGAATCGCCATGCCTTTGGCAGCGATTTGAAAAGCCCAAGGTTCTACCACCGCAGCAATGGCAATAAACACTGCTGCCAAGCCGATCATGCTGTGGAAAAACGCCACCAGCTCGGGCATTTTGGTCATCTCTACAGTTTTAGCACGGTACGCGCCATAGCCGCCGCCCATGACCACCCCTAACAGCACCCACGCTAAACCCATCAAATTACCGCTGGCAATTTGCACAATCAACGCACCCGTGGTCAGCACAGCGATCGTCATGCCGATCATGCCAAACAAGTTGCCGCGAATCGACGTAGTGGGATGGCTCAAACCTTTAAGCGCTTGAATAAAGCAAACAGACGCTACCAAATACAGCAGCGTAACAACGTTCATACTCATTTGCCTGCTCCTTCAATCTGCGCAGGCGCTTTCTTGTCTTTCTTTCTGAACATCTCCAGCATGCGGCGCGTGACCAAGAAGCCGCCAAACACGTTGACCGCCGCCAGCGCTACAGCCAGCACGCCCATGGTTTTGCCTAAACCGGTTTCAGTTAATGCAGCCGCTAGCATGGCACCCACAATTACGATGGCGCTGATGGCGTTTGTCACCGCCATCAGCGGTGTGTGCAAGGCAGGCGTCACAGTCCACACTACGTGGTAGCCCACGTAGATGGCCAGCACGAAGATGATGAGGTTAAGGATGGTGGGAGATACGATGTCCATGGTGTTGTCTGGCTCTGGTGATGAATAGATGGATTATTTTTGCGACACAGGAGAAAACTCAAGTTTCGGGACAGGCAAGCCGCCACGGAACGAGCTTAAAGTTTCTACTGCCGATTCAGCAAACTGGTCGGCCCACGCTGCAATAGCAGGCGAAAGACCTGCTGGTACTTGGGCTGCCGGTTTTGCACCGGGCAAACCCGTGAAGTTGGGCGTGAACATGCCTTCAGCGTGGATGATGACGCCGCCTTTGGCTGTCACGTGCAAGTACAGAAAATACGCTTCATTTGTGGCTATACCGCTGGCGCCTACCAATTTACTTGCTTTGTCTAGGCCTTGAAGCGGACCTTTCAACAGTGTTTCTACAGTGTAGGGTCCTGCAATATAGACGCAGCGATAATTCTCCAGTTTGGAGTCATTGAAATCACGAACGTAGGCTTGCGGATCTTCACCACACTTGCCTACACGGGTATAAACCTGCGAGCGTCCCCAAGTTGATCCCACATACAAAATAGCTTGCGGTTTGGCATCCGCCCCCGGCAACGTCAATACTTTTGCCTTGCCGCGAATGGTTCCAGCTGCCGAACTTACCTCAAGGTTGTAAGGCAGTTCTTCGCTGGACTGCCAACCTTCTTCGGCAAACGACAGCGTGACGCGACCCGCATCCACAGTGGTTCCCGCGACAGCTGAGCCTGCAAGCAGCGTTAACAGTAAAAATAATGCGTTGGGAAGTTTGTAATGTTGCTTCATAAGTCTTGGCATTTTTTAGGCCTTACGCTTTAACTCACCACCCTGCGTCATCAAGCACGCAGCCACAATGTCGTCTTCCATATCAACCTTAATCCCGCCTTCTTTAGGCAAAATCAACTTCAAAAAATCCAACACATTGCGGGCGTACAGCGCAGACGAATCTGCAGCTACCAAAGCAGGCAGATTGGTGTCGCCCACAATGGTCACGCCGTGCTTGACCACGGTTTTATCTGCTTCAGACAAGGGGCAATTACCGCCCACACCAGCGGGCCCTTTGCCTGCGGCAATATCCACAATCACCGAGCCGGGTTTCATGGACTTGACCATGTCTTCGGTAATCAAAGTGGGTGCTGCACGACCGGGAATCAACGCAGTAGAAATCACGATGTCGGCGGCAGCTACGCGCTTAGCTACTTCAACGGCTTGGCGCGCCAGCCAGCTAGGCGGCATGGGCTTGGCATAGCCACCCATACCGACGGCGGCTTCTTTTTCTTCGGGCGTGTCGTAGGACACGTCGATAAATTTGCCGCCCAATGATTCGATTTGCTCTTTCACGCTGGGGCGCACGTCAGACGCTTCGATCACTGCGCCCAATCGCTTGGCAGTGGCAATAGCTTGCAAGCCCGCCACGCCCACGCCCAGTATCACAACGCGGGCGGCTTTCACCGTGCCTGCTGCGGTCATCAGCATGGGGAAAAAGCGCTGGTACTTGTCCGCTGCCATCATCACGGCTTTGTAGCCTGCAATGTTGGCCTGCGATGACAGCACATCCATGCTTTGTGCGCGCGTGGTGCGGGGTGCCGCCTCCAGTGCAAAGCTGGTCACGCCGGCGGTGGCTAATCGTTGCAAGCCGTCTGCATCAAATGGGTTCAGCATGCCCACCACGGTGCTGCCAGTTTGCAAAAGCGGTACCTCCGACGCAGCCGGTGCACGCACTTTAAGTACCAAGTCGCAGCTGTACGCCCCGGCGGCATCGGTAATTTGCGCGCCTGCGGCCTCAAAGGCGGCATCGGTCACGCTGGCGGCTAGGCCCGCACCACTTTGCACCACGATGGTATGCCCTTGGGCGGTCAGTTTTTTAACGGTTTCGGGGGTTGCTGCTACCCTCGTCTCGCCTGCCAGTATCTCGGACGGTACGCCCACACGCATGGCTGGTCTCCTCTAAGTAATGAAATAATTATTGACTTACAGCTTACACGACTTTACGCGCATTTCACAAGGCGGTTAACGCCCGTTTAGATGTGTTTGGAATAAGCACTCTAACCATTTGCATAATGTGGGGATGACTAATTTAACTGTTAGCGCCTCTACACCACGCTGGAAACCCAGTGTTACGGTGGCCGCCATCATCGAACGTGACGGCAAATTTCTGTTGGTTGAAGAGCACACCCCCGAAGGCCTGCGCTTGAATAACCCTGCTGGCCACTTGGACCCAGGCGAGAGCCCGCAAGACGGTTGTGCACGCGAGGTGCTGGAAGAAACCACTTACCATTTCACACCGCAAGCGTTGGTGGGCGTGTACCTTAATCGTTTTCAACGCGCTGGACTGGCAGGCTATGCAGACGAGAACATTACGTATTTGCGCTTTGCGTTCTGCGGCACGGTGGGCAGCCCGCAAAGCAACTTGCAATTGGACGACGGCATTGTGCGCACCTTGTGGCTGACCCCGCAGGAAGTGCGCGACAGCGCGCACCGGCACCGCAGCCCGCTGGTAGTGCAATGTATGGAAGACTACCTTAAAGGCCAGCGTTATCCATTGGCCGCAGTGCTGACAGATAGCTCTGTAATACTATAAATTTAATAGCTACTTGAGCAGTATTTACTTGGGTTAGAGGGCTACATTGCTTTAAAAATTAGCTCTTGAACATGACTTTTGTTCGTTGCCTGTGAGCTGTGGAGATTTAGTGGCTTGCTAGGCCTGAAGAGTGATTTTCCTGCGCAGTGAAATGCGGCGATTGAGTGGCTTGCGATGATTAAAGATTGATATTCTTGTACAGGAGCTGGCAGGCGGCGTATTCAGCTACGCGGCTGTCCTCCATGGCGGCCTAGGGCCGCCGACTCCCCCTTTATGCCGCTACGCTGAGTACACCGCCTGCCAGGGCGGGCTCACTTGTGGCACTGAAGGCACGCCAAGGGTATTTTGAGGCTTATTTTGAGAGTGTTTTAGGCCACTAACCCAAGTAAATACTGCTCAAGCAGCTATGTAATTAATAGTATCTACCAGTCCAACGACTACCCCAAAGTGCGGGCTGTTCAACCCAAGCAAAGAACCGTGTGACGAGTCGGGTTCGTCTCGATGAAAAATACGCACCAAGGCGCGCGGTGCAAAAGCCAAGCGAATTAACCATCTCAGTTCGCGCGTGTTTGCGGAGTATTTTTCGCGAAAGAGATGCCCGGCTCGAGTCCGGCTCAGTCGGAGATACCGTTAACCCAGAGACCAACTAAACGGAGATACTGTTAGCCCAGAGACCACCCCAACCGCACATTTAACAATCCACAGTCGCTCGCACCTAGCTTGCCACCGAGAAACCACGAACTTGCACGATTCAGCCTTTAAAGCCCATCCATATTGCATGTACGGCTATGCAATTAATAGTAACCTAATTAAGCGATGACGCAATAATGTGTAGCGTTGCTCTCAGTGTGTGAGAACCGCTTGCGCCACAGGTGGTGTTGCCTTTAAGGTTAAACCCTGTTTAACTTATCTGCCGCTTTAAAGTGGTCCTTATGCCATGAAAACGTACTCACACACACTCCATCCACAGCATAGTTTCAGCGCACAGCTACCGCAAGGAGCTGCTATGTCATCTTGGTTGCCCAGAGCATTGAGCTTGCTTGGATTAACGATTGCCATGCTGGCACTGGTGGCGTTGACAGGCTGTAAGGACGCTGGCAAGTCTGCCCCAGCGGGTGCCGATACAGGTGGCACGCCACCGCCACTGTCTGCGCCGCCTATGGCAGAAAAACCAGCTGCTGGTGGAATGACACCCTCTCCTAGCGGAGCGGCCAGCGCACCCGCTGATGCGGCTTCCAAGCCCTAACGCCATGCATACAGTGATGTAAAGCCATCGCGGTTTTGTTTCCTGCATCTTTAACCGCTGCATTGCCCAATAGGTCGGCGCAGCTACATTTTATTTTTTAAAGGTTCTTCTCATGCGAAATATATCCACACAAAACGCATCTTCTTTCCCACGTAAAGCCCGCGCCCTGAAGTCAGTGGCACTGGTTGCAACTGCTGCCACACTGGCACTGCTATTGTCGGCCTGCGGCGAGCCAGCTAAATCCGGCAGTATGGGCAGCTCTACTAGCACAGGCAGTAGCACTTCTGCCCCAGCACCTATGGATGGCGCGAGCGCAGCTAAGCCGTAAATTTTCTGCTTGGGCTTTAAGCCATGACAGGCAATCGCTTGTCATGGCTTTTTGCTATGGTTTTTAGCGGCAATGTGCGGTAAGCTGTATTTGTATAAACTGAGTACAAAACGGAGCACACCATGAGCGACGCTAATCCCTTTGGCAAATTTGTCCCTGGCTTTGATTTTCTGCAAAATCTTGCTAAAGGCGCCGCCAGCAACATTCCCCAACTACCGAATCCTGCCAACTGGGTTGCGCCCACCTTAAATGTAGAAGAACTGGACAAACGCATTGCCGAGCTAAAAGCAGTGCAGTTTTGGTTAGACCAAAACGCCAAGGCACTGAGCGCTACCGTCACTGCGCTAGAAGTTCAGAAAATGACGCTCGCCACGCTCAAAGGCATGAACTTTAATATGGGCGACGTAGCCAATGCGTTCAAGCTGAAAGCCGCCGACACCGTAGCCAGCGCCGTCAGCGGCGCCAAAGACCGCATGTCAGACGCCGTTACGGGCCAAAAATCAACCGGCAAAAATTCTAAATCCGGCCCACTTGATGCCGCAAGTCTGATTGATCCTATGCAGTGGTGGGGCTCGCTCACCCAGCAGTTTGGTCAAATCGCTGCGGGTGCCATGAAAGATGCGGCGCAGCAAACTGCTATCGACACCACCAAAAACATGGCCAAAGCCATGACCCAAACCGCCTACAACACCGCTAAAAGCACAGCAGGACAGATGGCCAAAACAGCCAGTGCGGCCGCATCACACACCATGCAGCGCATGACCACGCCCTCTGCCTCAAAATCCACCAAAAAATCTACTGCTACTAAAAAAATAGCTGTTAGAGCAGGTAAATCAAGCGTTAGAGGCTCAAAATAGCTACAAAACTATTCCCTTTTGGCCATGCCACTCACCCGCAGTGGCGTATGGCCGCTGGCTTGGTGTTGGCCCAGTTGCGTGCGCAAATTGCGTTGCATGACTATGCACAACAGCCCACCTTGGCCATCGTCTACATTACCGACCATTACGCCGATGACGCGCAAGACATCTTGGACCATTTAAGTGCCGAGCTACCCACCGTGCCCGACTGGACAGGCACGGTGGGCGTAGGCATTGCATCCAACAACGTAGAGTATTTTGACGAACCTGCATTGGCCGTGATGCTGTGCGAGCTGCCGGGCGACCAGTACAGGGTGTTCAGCGGTGTTGCGCCATTAGGCTCGCAACATGGATTTTTTGATGCCCACACCGCGCTGGTACATGCTGACGGTACCACGCCTGATTTGGCCGAACTGTTGCAAGAACTGGCTGCACGCACTGACTCGGGCTATTTGTTCGGCGGGCTAGCCTCTAGCCGCCGCCAAACCGTGCAATTTGCCGTCAGCGGTAATGGCAACGTGCGCGGGCAGGGCAAGGCTACGGGCGTGTTTCATGGTGGCTTGAGCGGCGTGGCATTTGGCGAGGGCGTGGCCATGCTGTCGCGCGTGACGCAAGGCTGCGAGCCCTTGGTGACGCCTGCAGGCAAAAAGTCTAAAGAGCGCACTATTACTGCCAGCGAAGGCAATGTAGTGACGGAGTTAGACGGGCAACCCGCGTTGCTGGTGCTGCTGCAAGACCTCGGCATTAGCCTGGACGAGCCGCGCACCGCGCTAGACAAGCTGCGCAACACCTTGGTGGGCCTGACCGATGCTGGCGACCAAGCGATCACCGCTGTGGGCAACTTTGGCACCGACACGCGCGTGCGCCACATCATTGGCCTAGACCCTGCGCGCCAAGGCATTGCCATTGCTGATGTCGCCCCGCAAGGCGGAAGTATGGTGTTTTGCACTCGCAATGTCGATGCGGCACGGCGTGATTTAACGCGCATTTGCGCAGAGATTCGCGAAGAGCTAGAGCCCGCGGAGGTCTCGTTTGACATGGCGGGCGATTTAGCGACTGATCGCGCAGATGCATCGCCTACCCCTGCACGGCGGATTGCAGGTGCCATATACGTTAGCTGCGCGGGCCGTGGTGGCCCGCACTTTGGCGCACCCAGCGCCGAGCTGCAGCTGGTGCGCCACGCCTTGGGCGATGTGCCTTTGGTGGGTTTTTTTGCTGGTGGTGAAATCGCGCACCAGCATTTGTACGGCTACACTGGCGTGTTAACCGTGTTTACTACTTAATAATTTCTACGCATCGAGCGTTCTGCGTACAGTTGCAGTAGCGTTTGACGATACCGGCAGTGGTGCAATGCGCGGCTTGTCATTTTGTATTTGTGTTGAGCGGCATTACTTGCACACTCTTTTTCATGTTCAACACCATGAAACGAGTTTATATGCCAAGTATCGCAGCGTCCACGCCACGTTTAGCCGCGCACGCACCCACTACCTCAGATGTAACTTTTCGGCTCACCCCAGTAGAGCAACGTTTAATCACTATCGGTGTATTGCTAGCTGCGTTTGCTTTAGTGAGTTCGCTGTTTGGCGCTGAGATCGCCCAGTGGTTTGGCATACACCTGAATGCCCATGGCCACACCCGCGTGCATGCGCACGGGCATCCGTTCATCGACGCGCGGGTGCTGTGGGGTGTGCCTAACGCCTTAGACGTATTGAGCAACTTGGCTTTTGTGCCGATGGGTCTAGCAGGTTTGTGGGCATTGCACCGCGCACCCAGTGTGCACAGCGCAGCGCGTCAGTCAGCCACAGTATTTTTTGTTGGCTTGCTGCTTACTTGCGCCAGCTCTAGCATCTACCACTGGGCACCCAGTGCGTGGGGTTTGGCGGTAGACCGTGCTGGCATGGCACTAGCTTTTGCGGGTGTGCTGGGGCTGGCTACCGCAGAGCGAATTAGCCTGCGTGCGGCACCGTGGGTATGGGCTGTTGTTTTGCTGGCAGGTTTGATTGCAATCACGCTAAATTATGCGGTGGGTGTAATGGCGCCTTGGATAGCTGTGCAGTTTGGCGGTATGGCCGTAGTGCTGTGGGCCGCCGTGCAGCCTCGGCGTGCGGGTGCGCTGGGCGTGCGTTGGGGTATTTTGATAGCCATCTACGTAGTAGCCAAATGCTTGGAGCTGGGTGATGAGGCTGTCTTTCATGCCACGGGCAGCCTAGTGTCGGGCCACAGCCTAAAGCATGTGGTTGCCAGCTTAGCTGCATTGCCAGTGATCGTGGCGCTGCGACATAATAGGTAACATAGTGTGGCGGCCGCAGGGCAGCCTTATCTATAAAGACTAAAAATACAGGAGCACTATGTCCGCTATCCCGCACAGCACCGACCCGAATACCGACCCCAGCACTGACCCCAGCCACGCGCACGATCATCCCAACCAGTTCGCACTGCTCGGCCAGCGCCGCTTTGCACCCTTCTTCTGGACGCAGTTTGCGGGTGCCGCCAACGACAACTTGTTCAAGTTTGCATTCACCGTGATGGTGACGTACCAGCTCAGCATCAGCTGGATGCAGCCTGCCATGGCGGGGCTGGTGATTGGGGCTTTGTTTATCTTGCCGTTTTTGCTGTTCAGCGCCACCGCTGGCCAAGTGACTGACAAATACGACAAAACCAAAGTGATCCGATTTGTCAAGAACTTGGAAATCGGCATCATGTTGCTGGCCGCTTTTGGATTTGCCACTGCCAATGTACCTGTGCTGTTGGCCTGTACTTTCCTGATGGGTTGCCATTCCACTTTGTTTGGTCCGGTGAAGTTTGCCTATATGCCGCAAGTGCTGAGTGAACGAGAGCTGACTGGCGGCAACGGCATGGTGGAGATGGGCACGTTTGTGGCTATCTTGGCGGGTAATATTGTGGGTGGTTTGTTAGTCGCCATTCCCCAAGTAGGCCCCACCTATGTGGCCGTGGCTTGCGTGGCCGCAGCGCTGGTGGGCAGGGTGATTGCGCAGTTTATTCCAGCTGTGCCCGCTACCGACGCTAACCTCACAATCAACTGGAACCCGGTGACCGAAACGATTGCCAACCTCAAGCTGGCACATGGCAACATCGTCGTCTTTCGCTCGCTGTTGGGTATCAGTTGGATGTGGTTTTTTGGTGCCGTATTTTTGTCGCAATTCCCCAGCTTTGCCAAAGAAGTGTTGCACGGCAGCAGCCAAGTGGCGTCGCTGTTGCTAGTGGTTTTTTCTATCGGTATCGCGATTGGATCGCTGCTGTGTGAAACGCTCAGCCGTCGCCATGTAGAGATTGGCTTGGTGCCGCTGGGTGCCATAGGTATGAGCGTATTTTCTATCGACCTGTACTTTGCCTCGCGCGGCTTGCCAACCAGTGCTGAGTTGAGTATTGGCCAGTTCATCAGTATGAGCGCGCACTGGCGTGTGATGGCCGACTTGGCACTGCTTAGTCTGTTTGCGGGCCTGTACAGCGTGCCTATGTATGCGTTGATTCAACTGCGCAGCCAGCCCACGCACCGGGCACGCATTATTGCAGCCAATAATATTTTGAACGCGCTGTTCATGATTGCCAGCTCGGTGATGGCGGGTGCGCTGCTGGGTGCTAAATTCACCATTCCGCAAATATTTTTATTCACTGGCTTAGCCAACGCGGTAGTAGCGTTCTACATTTTCATGCTGGTGCCTGAGTATTTCTTGCGCTTTGTGGCGTGGGTTGCATCGCGCTTTGTGTACCGCTTTAAAGTCACGGGCGATCACCATATTCCTGTAGAGGGCGCAGCGATATTGACCTGCAACCACGTTAGCTTTATCGATGCAGTGCTGCTGATGGCGGCCAGCCCGCGCCCCATCCGCTTTGTAATGGACCACCGTATTTTCAAAATCCCCGTGCTGGGCTGGATGTTCAAGCTAGCCAAAGCCATTCCCATTGCCCCGCGCAGCGAAGACCCGGTCGCCTACGAACAAGCCTTTGTCGATGTGCAAGCGGTGCTGCGGGAAGGCGATTTGCTGGCGATTTTCCCCGAGGGCGGCATTACCCAAGACGGGCAACTGCAAGAGTTCAAAGGCGGCATTATGAAAATCTTGGAAGATGCCAAAGCCCAAGGCATCGAGCCGCCCGTGATCCCCATGGCGCTGACTAATTTATGGGGTAGTTACTTCAGCCGTATTGAAAAAAACGGTGCCATGGTACGACCCTTCAGGCGTGGCGTCTTCAGCCCCGTGGGGCTGAACGTGGGCGCACCTATTACAGCCAGCCAAGTGCAGCCTGCCGTGTTAAAAGACCGTGTAGCACAACTTTTGTCACGCTAACGTAGCATTTGTTGATACCTTGCGCGCTACGCGCAGCTACTTGGTATGCAACACTTTGCGCAACGCCGAAACGGCGGATACTTCATTCACCTTAACTTTAAAGAGACAACTATGCAGCAACCCATCGTTCAGCGCGACACAAAAGCTTGGTTAGCCCAAGTATGGATTTCCTTTGGTATTGCCGTATTTCTATGCGGCACGGGCTTGGCCTATTTGCCAGGGCAGGATTTGGACCGTGCGTTTATGGTGATGGGCTATATCTTTTGTTTATCAACCGCTTTCTTTTTGGCCAAGTTCATTCGTGACAACCAATACAAAGCTGTCGACACGCCAATGTGGCGCATGGTGGTGTACACCGCGTTTTTCATCGCTATGACATTGACAGCTTGGGGCTTGTGGCGTATGAATTTGAATGAAACCTACAAAGCTTTCTTGCTGGTGAGCTGGTTGTACTTGATCACCACCACATTCACACTAGCTAAAACGTTACGCGACAAGCACGAGGCTGATTCTGCTGAAATTCGCTTGTCAGCCCGCATGGACGCGCGTCGCGAAATGGCTGCTGAACAGCAGTAATCTTTCCATATTGAGCCTTAAGGAGTAATGTATGACCTATCGTTTTAAAAAATCTTTCGCCACCGCTTGGATGGCAGGTTGCGTCATGTTGGCAGGTGTTACTAGCACCGCAGCGCTGGCGCAAAGCGAAGCGTCGCTAGTGCTGTCTGCGCTGCCCGTAGCCTCGGTGGTGATGTCTGGCGCAGGTGCTAGCGCAGCAGTAGGTGCTGTAGTTGCGTTGCCAGTGGCGTTCTCGACGGCAGGGGCTGTGCTGGTTGTGAAAACTGTAGAAAGCACGGCACGCGGAACGGTGTACGTGCTGGAGCGCGCATCAGACGGCGCACGTGCCAGCGTTGAGCTAGCTGGCAAGGTAGTGCAAGGTGCGTCCATTGCTGCGGGTACGGTAGTCACTGTCAGTGTTATTGGTGCGGGCGTAGTGTTGTCGGCATTGGGTGAAGCCATAGCTTTTATCCCTAACGAATTGGGCCGCTCATTGATGCACAACGAGCGCCTGACTAATTAGCAGGTTAGCGATACGCTCTACTAAAACCACAGAAAAAATCACCAAGGGTTTCTATGAACTTTGTACGCATTGCCGCCCACTTAGCTGCCACGATAGCGCTCGCCCTCCCGATGGGCGCAGCGCAGGCAGGCAGGTCTTGTGACGCACCCAAGCAACCGGCGCCCCAAGTGATAGAAAAAGGCCTGACTTTAGCTGAGCGCACGCTAAAAACTTTAGAGACAGAGTATGCCCGCAATGGCACCAAAGTAGTGGTCTTGGCACGTGCGGGCCAAGACCTTGCCAAGTACGGCCTGCGCTATTCGCACTTGGGTTTAGCTTACAGGGCACAAGATGGGCAATGGCTGGTGGCGCATAAGCTCAACACTTGCGGTACGGCAGAGGCATCGGTGTATCGCCAAGGGCTGGGTGAATTTTTCTTAGATGACTTGTTCCGCTACGAGGCTGCCTGGATGGTGCCTACGCGCGAGGTGCAAGACAAGCTGCACGCAGCATTGCTAGACAATGCACGCACCACCTCGATGCACACTAAGCCCTACAGCATGGTCAGCTATGTATGGGCGCAAAAGTACCAGCAAAGCAACCAGTGGGCTATTGAAACCTTCGCTGCAGCGATGGAGAGCAGCATTAATAACCGTCAGCAAGCGCAGGCTTGGCTGCAGTTCAAGGGCTACGAGCCCACCACGCTCAAGCTTGGCCCCCTCACACGGCTAGGCGGGCGTATCACCGCAGCCAATATAGCGTTTGACGACCACCCCAACGAAAAACGATTTTCGGACCGTATTGAGTCTGTCACAGTCGACTCAGTGTTCATGTGGTTGCAGCGGGCTGGATTGGCCGCTGCACCTGTGGCGTTGCGCTTGTAATGCTAAGGTGATTTGCAGATCAGGCGCTATTAATAAAATAGCTGCTTGAGCAGGTTCTACGGCCTGAAACGCCTAAAAAGTATCCAAAATCTAATCGAAAAGACAATTTCAATCACCCACGCGCTGCTTATGCGTAACGCTTGTTGCGCAGATTATTTTTCATCTCTTTCAGCATGGGTTGCAGCTTTACACCGCCAATCCGCAGTGCCACTGTGGTGGCCAAGATGTCGATGATCAGTAAGTGCAACAGGCGCGACACCATGGGGCTGTAGCGGTCGTAGCCTTCGGGGTGGTCAGCACTTAAATGGATGTTGCCAGCGCTGGCCAGTGGTGAGCCACTGGCGGTTAGCACAATAGTGGTCGCGCCGTTTTTGCGAGCAATGTCGCAGGCGTCCATCAGGTCACGCGTGCGGCCAGAGTTACTGATGACTACCACGCAGTCGCCGGGGCCTACAGTGGACGCACTCATTACTTGCATGTGGCCGTCGCTGTAGGCAATAGACGTTACGCCTAGGCGAAAAAACTTATGCTGTGCGTCCTGCGCCACGATGCCCGAATTACCCACGCCAAAAAATTCAATGCGGCCGCGCTTGTTATAGGTGTCGGTCAAGGCCTCGGCAGCGCGCTCAATTGCAAAAGTGCTGGCATCATTGCGGTACTTTAAAAAAGCGGCCACAGTGTTGTCAATCACCTTGACCATGATGTCGCTTACTTTGTCGTCTACGTCCACACTGCGGTGGATAAACGGCACTCCCTCGCTCACGCTGCCTGCCAGCTTGAGTTTGAAATCACTCAAACCATCGTAGCCCATGCTGCGGCAAAAACGCACCACAGTAGGCTTGCTCACATGGGCACGATCAGACAGCTCGCTGACCGGTAAATTGGCAAACGCCCGAGGGTCAGCCAGTACCAGCTTGCCTACGCGCTGCTCCGCTGGTGCGAGCGACGACAAAGAGGCTTTGATACGGTCTAACATGAATTACTTTCAGTTATCTTGTTTCTTCTTCCCACGCATAGCCATCGCGTGCAATCATGGCGCTGGAGGCGCTAGGTCCCCAGGTACCTGCTGCATAGCCACGCGGGGGCATGGCGCCACCCTTCCAGTAGTCCAGCACTGGCTCTACCCAGCGCCAAGCTTCTTCTTGCTCGTCACTGCGTACAAATAAATTCAAGCGACCATCAATGACGTCTAGCAGCAAGCGCTCATAGGCACCCACGCGCTCAGTGCCGAAGCGTTTGTCAAAATCTAAATCGAGTTGCGCGCTGCTTAACGTGGTGCTGTCGCGCCGGTTGGCTTGACCCTGCGCCATCAAGTGCAGTTCTAGGCCATCTTTAGGCTGCAGATGAATTACCAGCTTGTTAGCCAGCCCAGTGGGGGTGTTGAAAATGGCGTGAGGCGTTTGGCGAAAATTCACTACGATATGCGCTTCGCGGCCTGCCAAGCGCTTGCCAGTGCGAATATAAAACGGCACACCGGCCCAGCGCCAGTTGGCGATCTCAGCGCGCAGTGCAACAAAAGTTTCAGTTTGGCTTTGTGGGTTGACGCCTGTCTCTTGCAAGTATCCCGGCACGGCCACGCCTGCAATATTGCCGGCGGTGTATTGGCCGCGCACTGTGTGCTGCTGCAAGGTTTGCGCTGTCCAGCGCGTCAATGAGCGTAGCACCTTGAGTTTTTCATCACGAATCGCATCCGCATGTGCGTTAATCGGTGGCTCCATGCCAATGGCGCACAGCAGCTGCAAAGCATGGTTTTGCACCATGTCGCGCAACGCGCCAATTCCGTCGTAGTAACCTCCGCGCTTTTCAACGCCAAGGTCTTCGGCCATAGTGATTTGAATGTTGGCAATATGCTCGCGCCGCCACACTGGTTCAAACAACGCATTGCCAAAGCGCAGCGCCATCAGGTTTTGCACAGAGGGCTTTCCAAGGTAGTGGTCAATGCGAAAGACTTGCTTTTCAGTAAAGTGCTGCAACACGGTGTGATTGATCAACCGGTTACTGGCCAAGTCTTGGCCTAGAGGTTTTTCCAGCACTACCCGGGTTTGCGCAGTGTTCAATCCGGCCTTGCCCAACTGCTCACACACGACAGTGAATAAGTTGGGTGATGTAGCCAGATAAATCACCGTGGTGTCAGCTGCTCGCTCTGCTAAACGAGCGCCTAATACGACGTAGTCTTCTGGTTTGGATAAATCCATGCGCTGGTAAAACAACATGGCCGCAAAACGATCAAATTCGTCTGTTGTGGGCCGCTTGGCCAGATCGACTTTGTCAAAACGCGAGCGTATCAATTCACGGTATTGCACATCACTCATCGCGTCGCGCGCTACACCCAAAATACGGCCGCCCTCAGGCAAAGTACCGTGGCGAAAGGCTTGGAACAAGGCAGGCATCAGCTTGCGCCAGCTCAAATCGCCTGTGCCACCAAATAAAACAAGGTTAAAGCTCATAGGTTAATCATTTTATGACTGTAATGTAACTTGATTTCGTAACTTCGGGCAATGGTCGAACTAAATCGGTTGCTAAATTGAGTGCTATTTTCCTAGTAAATACCCTGTTATAGTCAAGATTTGAAAGCAAGTACATTTTAATTTCATGTAATTAAATTTCTCTAACTTTCGCAATTGTAATTCCAAATAAGTATGAAAAAAATAGCCATATTCTCGTGTTTGCTAGCTGTCTTAGGACTTGCACAAGCGCAAACAGTCAACGTAATTTGCTCTGTGCAAGCCGAGTGGTGCAACATGATGGGTACCGTGTACGCCAAAACTACCGGAGTCAAAATTAACATTTCTATGAAGGGCTCTGGCGAGGCCTTAGCGCAACTGATTGCCGAAAAAGAGAATCCTAAAACTGACATTTGGTTTGGTGGCACGGGCGATCCGCATTTGCAAGCGGCAGAGCAAAACTTGAGCTTGGAATACAAATCGCCAGCATTAACCCAGCTGTACCCCTGGGCGCAAGACCAAGCCAAACAGTCAGGCTACAAAACAGTCGGTATCTATTCTGGGCCGCTGGGTTTTGGCTACAACTCTGAGTTAATTGCCAAGAAAAAATTACAAGTGCCTAAAACTTGGGCCGATTTACTCAACCCAAGTTTAAAAGGTGAGATTCAAGTGGCCAACCCCGCGTCTAGCGGCACGGCCTACACGATGGTGGCCACATTGGTGCAATTAATGGGCGAAGACAAAGCGTTTGAGTACATGAAGCAATTGCACAAAAACGTGAGCCAATACACCCGTAGCGGCACCGGCCCCATCAAGGCGGCAGCGCGTGGCGAGACAACAGTGTCGATCAGCTTTGTGCATGATGGCCCGGGTGAGAAGATGCAAGGCTTCCCGATCGAGACCATCACGCCAGCCGACGGCACAGGTGCAGAGATCGGTTCAATGAGCATCATCAAAGGCTCACGCAATTTAGAGGCAGCTAAAAAGTTCTACGAGTGGGCGCTGACACCTGCTGCGCAAGAAATGGCAGCCGCAGCAAAACAGTTTCAGTTGCCATCGAACAAAAATGCAAAGAACGATCCGCGTATTCCTGACTTTAAAAAGATCAAGTTCATTAACTACGACTACGCCAAATACGGCTCATCTGCCGAACGTCGCCGCTTGATCGCCAAGTGGGAAAAAGACGTTAACTCACTGCCACGTTAAGCGCCTTCACACAGGCGCTGCATTGCAGCATCAAGCGCCTAAGTCGTCAATCATGGTGCAGGTAAAGGCGTACATGAACTCTCAAATTACAGATACTAGCGCGCGTCCCAACCGTGCCATCGCGGTATGGCTCGCCATTGGCCTGTTGGCTTATTTGGTACTGCCTTGGTATGCCATTCAAGACAGCAATGGCTTGCTGCAAATTCCTAATGTGTTCAGTGACGCTGAAGCGGGCAATGGCGTCATGCAGGCTGGTGCGTACGGCAGACCTTGGTTATGGCTGGG
>JANLPQ010000041.1:0-77273 GCA_031367325.1 Polaromonas sp.
GGTCATGCCTGGCGACAACGTCAGCATCACCGTCAAGCTGATCAACCCGATCGCCATGGAAGAAGGCCTGCGTTTTGCTATCCGCGAAGGTGGCAAGACGGTGGGTGCGGGCGTTGTGGCTAAGATCGTGGCGTAAGTCAAGAAGGAAACATCATGGCTACCAAACAAAAAATCCGTATCCGCCTCAAAGCGTTTGACTACAAACTAATCGACCAATCGGCCGCTGAGATTGTGGACACCGCCAAGCGCACCGGCGCGATTGTCAAGGGCCCCGTGCCTTTGCCAACCCGCATGAAGCGTTTTGACATCTTGAGCTCACCGCACGTTAACAAAACTGCGCGCGACCAGTTTGAGATCCGCACCCACCAGCGTTTGATGGACATCGTGGACCCTACGGATAAAACCGTAGATGCACTGATGAAACTCGACCTGCCAGCAGGCGTGGACGTAGAGATCAAGTTGCAATAATTGCTACTGTGGTTTTGAAACCAATCTAAAGCCTCTAGAAGCCTAACTTTTAGAGGCTTTTTACATGGTTTAGGCCGTAGATACTGCTCAAATAGCTATGAAAATCATAGTGTATTGTATTGCATTTGAGTTAATGATGGGTGACCTGTGAGGCACCCGCAGGCTCACCACAATTCCTAATAGTCTTAGATGTCGCAACCTAGACGCTAATGCGTAACAGTCTTGCACGCGCCGCTAAAGCGGGTTATAATATTAGGCTCTGCGTATTGTGCGTAGAGTATTTTTAACAGTCTTTCACATCAAAACGCCTGCCGCCAATTGCAGTGGCAGCGGTGAAAGCTACGGAGAAAACAATGAGTCAAAGCACCCGTTTGGGATTGCTTGGGCGCAAGGTGGGCATGATGCGTGTGTTCACTGATGATGGGGATTCAATTCCTGTCACGGTGATCGATGTGTCTAACAACCGTGTGACTCAGGTTAAGACCCTGGATAACGATGGCTATGTGTCCCTACAGGTCACATTCGGCGCACGCCGTGCGTCACGCGTTACCAAGCCTATGGCTGGCCACCTTGCGAAAGCAGGCGTTGAAGCTGGCGAAATCATCCAAGAATTCCGCGTTACCCAAGACGTCGCAGCCCAGCATGTAGCTGGTAGCGTAATCGCCGCCAACGTGGTGTTTACCACCGGCCAAAAGGTCGATGTGCAAGGCACCACGATCGGTAAGGGCTTCGCCGGCACTATCAAGCGTCACCATTTCAAGTCGCAGCGCGCGTCGCACGGTAACAGCCGGTCGCACAACGTGCCCGGCTCGATTTCGATGGCGCAAGATCCAGGTCGCGTGTTCCCAGGCAAGCGCATGTCAGGTCACCTCGGTGTTGACTTGGTCACCACGCAAAACCTTGACGTGATTCGTATCGACGAAGCACGCCAATTGCTGATGGTCAAGGGCGCTATTCCAGGTTCGAAGAACGGTTTTGTCACTGTTCACCCTGCCGTCAAGGCAAAAACCGAAGTGAAAGGTGCTAAATAATGCAACTCGACCTTCTGAATGACCAAGGTCAGGCTTCGTCCAAAATGGACGCCCCTGAGACCGTGTTTGGTCGCGACTACAACGAAGCGCTGATTCACCAAATCGTCGTGGCTTTTCAAGCCAATGCACGCCAAGGTACCCGCGCCCAAAAAGACCGTGAGCAAGTTAAGCACTCGACCAAGAAGCCTTTTAAACAAAAGGGTACCGGTCGCGCTCGTGCAGGTATGACATCTTCCCCGCTGTGGCGCGGAGGCGGTCGTATTTTCCCGAACATGCCTGATGAAAACTTCACGCAAAAAATCAACAAGAAGATGTACCGTGCTGGCATGGCTAGCATCTTCTCGCAGCTAGCCCGCGAAGGTCGTATTTCGGTGGTCGACTCCATGAAAGTCGACAGCCCAAAGACCAAGCAGTTTGCTGCCAAGTTGAAAGCCATGAACCTGCAATCCGTGATGGTGATTGCCGATGAGATCGATGAAAATCTGTACCTCGCATCGCGCAATATCCCTAACGTGTTGGTGGTTGAGCCCCGCTACGCTGACCCCGTGTCACTCGTGCACTACAAAAAGATTTTGGTGACAAAAGCTGCTGTAGAAAAACTCAAGGAGATGTTCGCATGAGCGCTTCTAAAGTAAACAATGTCGCAAAATTCGACGAAGGTCGTTTGATGCAAGTGTTGGTTGCGCCGATCGTGTCTGAAAAGGCAACGATGATCGCTGAAGCCAGCAATGCTGTCACCTTCAAAGTACTGCAAGACGCCACCAAACCTGAGATCAAAGCCGCTGTGGAATTGATGTTCAAAGTTCAGGTTAAAGGCGTGTCTACCGTCAACATCAAGGGCAAAACCAAGCGTTTTGGCAAATCCACAGGTCGTCGCGACAACCTGCGTAAAGCCTATGTGCGCTTGATGCCCGGTCAAGAGCTGAACCTCTCTGGGGAGGCTGCGTAATCATGGCTGTCATTAAAATGAAACCGACCAGCCCCGGCCAACGTGCCGTGGTTAAGGTCACACGTGACCATCTGTACAAGGGCGAGCCCTTTGCAGCGTTGCTCGAGCCGCAAATCCAAAAAGCGGGTCGTAACAACAACGGTCACATCACCACCCGCCATAAAGGCGGCGGTCACAAGCACCACTACCGTGTAGTGGACTTTGTGCGCAACAAGGACGGTATTCCGGCCAAAGTTGAGCGCATTGAGTACGATCCTAACCGTTCGGCTCACATTGCTTTGATCTGCTACGCCGACGGCTCACGCGCTTACATCATTGCTCCTCGCGGTGTTGAGCCAGGTGCCACGCTGATGAACGGTGCAGAAGCACCGATCCGTGCAGGTAACTGTTTGCCAGTGCGCAACATTCCAGTCGGTTCAACCATTCACTGTATCGAGCTCAAAGTGGGTAAGGGTGCGCAGATGGTTCGCTCCGCTGGTACATCAGCCACCTTGCTAGCCCGTGAAGGCACCTACGCCCAAGTGCGTATGCGCTCTGGCGAAGTTCGCAAAGTGCACATTGAGTGCCGCGCCACGCTAGGCGAGGTTGCCAACGAAGAACACAGTCTGCGCCGTTTAGGCAAGGCCGGTGTTAAGCGTTGGATGGGTATCCGTCCTACCGTTCGCGGTGTGGCGATGAACCCAGTGGATCACCCACACGGCGGCGGCGAAGGCCGTACCGGCGAGGGTCGCCATGCAGTCGATCCGTGGGGTAACCTGACTAAGGGCTACCGTACCCGTAACAACAAACGCACGCAAGTCATGATCGTCTCGCGTCGTAAGAAATAAAGGGGAACCATAATGACTCGTTCTCTGAAAAAAGGCCCCTTTGTTGACCATCACCTGATGGCCAAGGTCGACAAAGCCATTGCCACAAAAGATAAAAAACCACTTAAAACCTGGTCACGTCGCTCGATGATTTTGCCGGATTTTATCGGCTTAACCATTGCAGTACACAACGGTAAACAGCACATTCCTGTGTATGTGACTGACCAAATGGTTGGCCACAAGCTCGGTGAATTTGCGCTGACACGCACTTTTAAAGGCCACCCGGCTGATAAAAAAGTGGTGAAGAAATAAGGAGCCGCACATGGAAACTAAAGCATCTTTGCGCGGTGTGCGCCTCTCGGTCGACAAAGGCCGTTTGGTAGCTGACCTGATTCGTGGCAAAAAAGTAGACCAAGCCCTTAACATCCTCACGTTCACGCAGAAAAAAGCTGCTGGTATTGTGAAGAAAGTGCTGAACTCTGCTATCGCTAACGCTGAGCACAATGATGGCGCTGACATCGACGAACTAAAGGTGAAAACCATCTACGTTGAGCAAGGCACCACATTGAAGCGTTTTACCGCCAACGCCAAAGGCCGCGGCAACCGTATCAGCAAACCTACCTGCCACATTTATGTGGTTGTGGGTAACTGAAAGGACTGAAATACTATGGGACAAAAAATCCACCCAACCGGTTTTCGTCTGTCGGTGAGCCGTAATTGGTCCAGCCGCTGGTACGCAAGCAACTCTGATTTTGCTGGCATGCTGGCAGAAGACATCAAGGTACGCGAGTACCTGAAAGCCAAGCTGAAAAACGCCGCCGTATCGCGTGTGTTGATCGAGCGTCCCGCTAAAAATGCACGTATCACGATTTACTCGGCACGTCCGGGCGTCGTGATCGGCAAAAAAGGCGAGGACATCGAAAACTTGAAGCGCGATTTGTCCGCCAAGCTAGGCGTGCCAGTGGCAGTGAACATCGAAGAAGTGCGCAAGCCCGAGATCGATGCCAAACTGATTGCTGACAGCATTACCCAGCAACTGGAAAAACGCATCATGTTCCGCCGTGCCATGAAACGCGCCATGCAAAACGCCATGCGTTTGGGCGCTCAGGGCATCAAGATCATGTCTTCGGGTCGCTTGAACGGCATCGAGATTGCACGTTGCGAATGGTACCGTGAAGGTCGTGTGCCATTGCACACACTGCGCGCTGACATTGACTACGGCACCTCCGAAGCGTCAACCACGTACGGCATTATTGGCGTGAAAGTTTGGGTTTACAAGGGTGATACCTTGGGCCGTAACGATCTGCCTGCAGCCGTAGAGCCTCGTTCAGACGAAGATCGTAAGCCACGCGGACCTCGTCGCGATGGCCCAGGCGGTCGTCCATCGGGTGACCGTCCACCTGCACGCGGCGCACGCCGTCCTGCAGGCACGAACACCGCCCCAGCCGATGGCAGCGACAAGCCTGTTGAAGCCACCCCATCTGCCACTACCACCGTTAAGCGCGTACGTAAAGTCGCGCCAGCAGACAGCAGCACCAGCGCTGCCGCCGCTGACGGAAAAGGAGAATAAACATGCTGCAACCCGCTCGCCGGAAATACCGCAAAGAGCAAAAAGGTCGTAACACGGGTGTAGCCACCCGTGGTGCAACAGTTGCCTTTGGTGACTTTGGCCTTAAGTCCACTGATCGCGGCCGCCTTACAGCGCGCCAGATCGAAGCTGCACGTCGCGCGATTTCGCGTCACGTTAAGCGTGGTGGTCGTATCTGGATCCGTGTCTTCCCTGACAAGCCGATTTCTCATAAGCCTGCTGAAGTGCGTATGGGTAACGGTAAAGGTAACCCTGAGTACTACGTGGCTGAGATTCAGCCAGGTAAAGTGCTGTACGAAATCGTGGGCGTGCCAGAAGCTCTGGCGCGCGAAGCGTTCACCTTGGCCGCTGCAAAGCTGCCCCTGCGTACCACGTTTGTGGCCCGCTTGATTGGCCAATAATTCAGGAGAAATAAGAAATGAACGCTACTGAACTACGCCAAAAAGATGTTGCTGGCCTGCAAACCGAAATCAAAGAGCTGCAAAAAGCCCACTTTGGTATGCGCATGCAAAAAGCCACGCAGCAACTGAACAACACGTCCCAGCTTAAAGTGGTCAAGCGCAGTATTGCGCGCGCCAAAACCATCCTTGCGCAAACGCAAGCTGTTAAATAAAGGAGCACCAGATGACTGAAGCTAAAACTTCTCTAAAGCGCACCTTAATTGGCAAGGTGGTCAGCGACAAACGCGCCAAAACCGTCACGGTTTTGATTGAGCGCCGTGTAAAGCATGAGCTGTATGGCAAAATCGTAGGCAAATCCAGCAAGTACCACGCCCATGACGAAAAGGGTGAGTACAAAATGGGTGACACCATCGAGATTACTGAAAGCAGGCCTATTTCCAAAACCAAAAACTGGGTGGTAACCCGTTTGGTTGAGAAAGCCGTCAACGTTTAATATTTAAACTTTGGTGTCGCAAGGCAATATAAAAAGGCTCACTCTGGTGGGCCTTTTTTCATGGTGCTATAGCCAAATGGCTTGACCGCATAACGCTCTAAGCAGTGTCGATGTGCACTTAAAACTGCAATTAAACGCTGCGCACACTGTGGGCTTACAGTCCGTCGTATGATGACGGATTGAATTCCTTTACAGCGATCTCCATCATTCACTCCAACTCACTATAAGGAACAAACCCGATGATAAAAGTAGGCGACACCCTCCCCGCAAGCACTTTAATGGAATACTCTGAAGTCGAAGGCGGCGGTTGCAGCATTGGCCCTAATGCAGTGGACGTAGCAAAAGCTACCGCTGGCAAAACCATCGCGCTATTCGCTTTGCCCGGCGCGTTTACACCTACTTGCTCCGCCAAGCATGTCCCTGGCTATGCTGACCACGCAGCCGACTTTAAGGCTGCTGGTGTAGACGAGATTTGGTGCGTTAGCGTGAACGATGCCTTTGTGATGGGTGCATGGGCACGTGATCAAAAAACTGAAGGCAAAGTACGTATGTTGGCCGATGGTGACGCAGCTTTTGCCAAGGCTACGGGCCTGACGCTTGATTTGACTGGTAAAGGCATGGGCCTGCGCTCTAACCGTTACTCGATGCTGATCAGAGACGGCAAAGTCGCTACTCTCAACATTGAAGGCCCAGGCAAGTTTGAAGTGAGTGATGCAGCCACTATGCTGGCGCAAGCTAAAGTTTAAAAAACAGGAAAACTCACTTGAATGGCCTAAACTGCAACTTGCGGTTTAGGCCATTTTCTTTGTGTATCGGCAACGTACACTTAGGCGGATTCGCAGGGTATTTTATGGAGTGTAGTTTCAAAAATATTGCGTAAAGACTAGATTAATGACCATGCAACCTTAAAATCACAGAGCGGTGGTTAGTTTTCAAAAAGCTGTCTGCCTGACTATGATCACCCGCTCACTTTAAGCACTACACGCCCTTGTCGCTAGCACACACCATCCTTCACGATACCTTTGGGTACTCGGCCTTTCGTGGGCACCAGCATGCCGCGATTGAGCACCTGATCGGCGGTGGTGATGCCTTGGTATTGATGCCTACAGGTAGCGGCAAGTCACTGTGCTACCAAATTCCTGCTATCGCGCGCCAACAGCTAGGACGCGGCATTGCAGTCGTTGTGTCACCACTAATAGCACTGATGCATGACCAAGTAGGTGCTCTGCACGAGGCGGGCGTAGAGGCCGCATTTCTTAACTCTACTTTGACTGGGCAGGATGCCGCAGAGGTAGAGCAGCGGCTACTGCGCGGCGAAATTACGCTCTTATACGCTGCGCCCGAGCGCGTCACCAACGCCAGATTTTTAGCGCTGATGGACTCGTTGTATGAACGCGGGCAATTGAGCTTATTCGCCATTGACGAGGCACACTGCGTTAGCCAGTGGGGCCATGACTTCAGGCCCGAGTACCGTGGCCTTACCGTGCTGCATGAGCGCTTTCCTAACACGCCGCGTATCGCATTGACGGCAACAGCCGACGCACTCACGCGCAGCGACATTGTGGAGCGGCTGCAGCTACAAAAAGCGCAGCAATTTGTCAGTAGTTTTGACCGTCCGAATATTCGCTACAAAATCGTCGAGAAGAACGACCCACGCAAGCAGCTGCTGCGCTTTATTGACACCGAACACATTGGTGACGCGGGTATTGTGTACTGCCAGTCACGCAAACGAGTAGAAGAAGTGGCCGACATGCTGTGCGAGCACGGCCTGCGTGCACTGCCCTACCATGCCGGGCTTGACCGACTAGTGCGCCAGAAAAATCAAGATGCTTTTCTGCGCAGCGACACTACCACGGGTGACCCGGTGGTGATGGTGGCGACCATCGCATTTGGCATGGGCATTGACAAACCCGATGTACGGTTTGTGGCGCACTTGGACATGCCTAAAAATATCGAAGGCTACTACCAAGAAACTGGGCGCGCTGGCCGCGATGGTGAGCCTGCCAACGCGTGGATGTGCTACGGCCTGCAAGACGTGGTTAACCAACGCCGCATGATCGATGAAAGCCCGGCAGGCGAGAACTATAAACAAGTGATGCGCGGCAAACTAGATGCGCTGCTGGCTATGGCAGAGGCTACGGACTGTCGGCGTGGCAGATTGCTGGCATATTTTGATGAAGACATCCAAGGTAGTACGAACTCGAGCACTGACGGGCCAACCTTAGGTGCAAGCGCCCTCGCGGAAGGTGGCATAACAGACCGAGCTACCAGCGTGGGTGCTTACAGTTACCGCTGCAATAACTGCGACAACTGCTTAAACCCTGCGGCTACATGGGACGCCAGCGAGGCGGCGCGCAAAGCGATCAGCTGTATTTTCAGAATCCAGCAAGCCAGCGGCATCAGCTTTGGTGCAGGCCATGTGATTGATATTTTGCGCGGCAAAGTAACTGACAAAGTTGCGCAATTCAACCACAGCACTCTGAGCACCTTTGGCATTGGTGCCGATGTGGGCGAGTTGCAATGGCGCAGTGTGTTGCGCCAGTTGATTGCGCTGGGCATTATTAACGTGAACCCCGAGGCGTTCAACACGCTGCAGCTGACACAAGCGGCCAGAGATTTTTTGCGCAGCGATCAAAAATTGCAAGTGCGTGAGACAAGCACTGACCGTGCTGGCAGTGCGCGCAAACCTACTGAAAAATCTATCAAGGACAAAGTCAGCAAAGAAAAAGCCACGGCCGAGATGAACTTAGGTGCGCGTGAACGCTACGCCGCGCTCAAAGCCTGGCGCGCCGAGGTGGCCAAAGAGCACAACTTGCCAGCATATGTCATCTTCCATGACGCCACGTTGATTGCGATTGCCATCCAAGCGCCCCAATCTGCGGGCGACCTGTCTGGCATCAGTGGTATGGGCACTAAAAAGATAGAGGCTTACGGTCAAGAGGTGTTGAGGCTGGTGCTCGCTTAATAAAATTACTTATAAAGCTTGATCTGACTTACTTCGCTGGTTAGATAGCCTACAGCGGCACCAAATTTATCTTTGTAATTTGCTTTAATCAAAGGCTCCAAGCTAGTTTTAACTACACTGTGGATAGGTAGCCAATCACCCGGATGCTGGAAATTACTCATAATGTAGGTCCAACCGTTGAGCTCATCCACCGCATGTAAACCCGTAGATTCGCCGCCCGAGGGGATGGACATTACACGCGACAAGGTTTTGGAATCAACGTTGTAGGCCCACAGATAATTATTCACGTGCTGGCTGCTGTCCTCACCGATAAATAGGGTGCGCAGCTTTTCAGAAAATTTCAGATTATCAGGATTGCACACTTTGTCAGGGTTACCGGTGTTGCCTAGTGCATCTGCGGTAATGTCTTCACCTGCTAACAAGGCCTTGGTATCTACCGGCATCCAATCACTGTTGATAGAGTCACCTAGGGTGTCCTTAACGCTACCCTTGAGGTTCAGCGCCATGACCGCGCCTGCAACCAGTGCTTTAGGAATCGAAATGCCATTACCCGGTGTATTCCTTTTATCACCCGCCACCATAGAAGCTTGGCAGTTTTGCAGTGCTGAGTAAGCTACTTTGTCTTTAATATTTACAGTAGTGCCCTCCATCTTGGTAAAGCCCATAGATGCACCTACCAAACTAGCGTAGCGGTGTGTTTCTAAAAAAGCCGCAGCTTTTTCCATGCCGGGCATTAACTTGAGCCATTCGGTTCTACCGTTGGCATTTACTTTGGTGTAGGTAGCATCTGCAGGGTCGACTGACGCGACGCTCATGATGTCCGTGGGTTTAAGTGTCGTAGCCAGTGTTTTAATCTCGGCACTGGTGGCAGAGCCAAGCTTGATCCAAGTTAACGGTGCAGACGGGCCAGCCGGATCTAGAGAAAAACCGGCACCGACTTTAGCTACATACAAACTACCAGAAGAAAGATCTTTTTCCTTATCGGCTATGAAAATAAAGTAACCACTGTTGGTGGCATCGTCACCCATAAAGGTAGTGCGATTGTCTGGCATAACTTGCACTAATTCATGTGAAATACGGCCCATGCAATAGTGCTTTTTAATCGAAGCTGTGCCGTCAGGATTGACAGTAACTTCCGGCATGTGGCCATAGTTATAGGGGTTGGCAGTAGTTTCGCTACCGTAGACGTTTTTGCTAAATGCCTTGAACTGGCTGTCACTGGCGGCAGTGAAGGCGTTAGGCTCGTATTCTTCGCTAGACAAGTGTGTGCCCCAAGGCGATAAGCTGGCACCGCAAGTAATCCACAGGCCGTTGACGCTGGATGTATCCACATTATGGTATTTAACTAAACTAAGCTTGCCAGTAGTAGGATCTTGGTCTAGCGTAAGCACGGCAATCGGTGAGGGCAGGCGACCATACATGTCAGTAACACCATCTTGCGCCAAACTGGTGTATTCAAACTGAACCACTGCAAATACCGCATTACCTTTAACGCCATCCACTTTTGCACCTGGTACAGACAGCAGCGAGGTTCCATCGGGAGAATCCGAAAAAAACTGACGATTATTTCCCGCCAGTGTAGTGTCGATAATTGGTTTGTTATTAATGTCGTAGTAACCACCCGCCAAGATTTTCCCACCTTTGCCATCTGTGACTAAATCACCAGTGACAAAGAATGGCTGATAAGTCAGTTTAAAGTCCACTCTGCTACCATCACTGAAATTAGCGGTGGCAACAGAACCTACGTTAGTCGTTGCCATGGCTGCAGCGTTGGCCAAGCTGGGCGCTGGCATAGAGCTGAAACTTAACCCCGTAAAGGTAGGCGCAGACGTGGCAGGAGCCGCTGCCGCTGACACTGCATCACTACCTCCGCCACATGCAGATAACAGCAAACTAGAACCGGCCAAGCCGGCCAAAGGCAACATGGGAACGCCGGCAAACATTTGCAGCAGGCGACGACGTGAGGTTTCGTTGGCGAGGGTCATGGTGAACTCTTTCGTTGGATCAATTTGATTGAGTCCGCAAGAAGATGCCTGCGGTTATTGACCCCATATATTCGTCCACGAATGTGTAATTTTGATGACAACCTTTGCTTTGACTATTCCTTTGGGAGCCTCATAAATATGTTCACCGAGTACCTGGCGCTACTGCACAAACCCCATTCCCCGCGCTTCGCGCACTTCGGGTTTGATGCGATGCTCCGCCTCTAGCTGCTCGATAAATTCATCTGCTGAGAACTCAGTAGCCAGAATATCGACTTGGCGTTTGACCGCTGCAAAATCGCCGGGGCAGATTTGCTCTAGCTTGGCCAAGCGCACACGCAGCGCCTCATCAAGCTTGCTGGCATCGCCCGCCAGCGCTTCGGTGATAAACATTTTCTCGCGCTGCACGGCCGTCAAGGGCTTGAACTTAATTTTGAAGGTAAAGCGGCGCAGGGCGGCCTGATCGATGCGGTCAAGCAAGTTAGTCGTGCATACAAAGATACCGTTGTACCGCTCCATTTGCTGCAGCATCTCGTTAACTTCGGTGACCTCGTAGCTGCGTTGCGCACCACGGCGGTCTTGCAAGAAGCTGTCGGCTTCGTCTAGCAGTAGCACGGCTTTTTCGGCCTCGGCTTCGGCAAACATTTTGGCCATGTTTTGCTCTGTCTCGCCGACAAATTTGCTGATCAAATCGCTGGCTTGCTTGACGATCAGCGGTTTGCCCAATGCGCGGCTGATGTGCTCGCCCAGTGCGGTTTTGCCAGTGCCCGGTGCGCCATAAAAGCACAGCGTGCCATGGCCGCGCGCCTTTAATGCTTCGACGATACGCGGAATGTCAAATCGTGTTTCCACGTTCAGCATGTCCAGGTCGTAGGTGGTCACTTGTTTGCGGCCTTTGGTGTCCGCCAATTTGTTGCCCAGCGCCTCGTCAGAATTTTTCAGTTGCCGCTCGATCAGCTTTTCATACACTGCGGTATCTTGGTCAGACTTTGCCTTGCTGGTGGCTAAGTCGGCAAAGCGCACTGCGGTGCGGATCTGCGCAGGCGTGAGGCCTTTGCGCTCCGTCAGCTTGGCTACAAATTCGTCGCTCACGGCCACACCGGTGAGTGTTTTGCGCACCAACTGCTCGCGCGCACCGGGCGGTGGTGATTTCAGCTCTAGGTGGTAGGCAAAGCGGCGGCGAAACGCCGGGTCAATTTGCTCTATGCGGTTAGTCACCCAAATGGTAGGCACGGCGTTGGCTTCGAGTATTTGATTCACCCACGCTTTGCCGTTCACACTGTGGCTCACCGCTGCGGCCATGGCCTGCTGCTCTTGCCGCGCCATCAGCTGCGCTGCGTCCACGCTGATGGGTGGGAACACGTCTTCTACTTCGTCAAACAGCAGCGACGCCTGTGTTGCACCTTTTAAAAATACCTGCGCTATTTGCAGTGAGCGGTAGCGGTCGCGGCCACTTAATGAATTGCCGTCGCGGTCGGCGTATTCCACCTCAAACAGCTCTAGCCCTGCGGCATGTGCTACCACTTTGGCCAGCTCGGTCTTGCCAGTGCCGGGTGGGCCGTACAGCAGCACGTTCACGCCCAGCTCTTTGCGCTGCACGGCGTTGCGCATCAGGCTCACCAGCACTTGTACGTCGTCCTCGACAAAGTGAAAATCTACTGGGTTCAGCTCGGTTTTGCTGGCGGGCCGGGTGAATACGGCCATCAGCTCGCTTTGGTCGCGGTACTCGCGCATCAGCACCGGGGGCAGTTTTTCGCTGACTTTCATCAGGTCGGCTAGGTCGGTGATGTTGTGCTCGCTGATTAAATTTTCTACCAAGCCTATGCGCTCCAGGCGCGAGCCTGCGCGCAGTGCTTCGCCTACCTCGCTGGCTTTGACACCGGCAATGTCGGCCAAGGCAGCATATGCCTCGGGTGCGTTGTTGACTTTAAATTCTACTAGCAGGCTGCGCAGATCACGCTGGTAGCGCGCTAGCGTGCCGTACAGCAGCAGCGCGCGCTCAGCTTTGTTCAGTTGCAGCAGACCCGCCAGAGCCTCGATATTTTTCTCTACGAGTGTGGAATGTTTTTTCAGCGCGTGGGTCAGCCACTCGCCGGTAGTAGCCAGCACGGTGAGTAAGTCTTTCGGTGCGTCTTTGGCGTATTCGTCCAGATAGAAGAACAGCGTGCCTTCTTCGTACGGGCCGCGCCATGCGCCGTGGCGTTCTAAAAATTCTTGCGCACTCAGTGCCTCGTGGCCGCGCCAAAACTCGTTACCCACGCAGCGGCGGGCTAAAAATTCACGCACTTTCTCCAGCACATGCACGGGCCACACCACATGGCGGCCCGCCAGCGCCAGCAGGCTGTTCAGGTCGCGGCGTACGTTGAACTTGGCACCCTGCTTGGCTGCCAGCGCCAGCACAAAGTGCGAGCACATTAGGTCGAGCACGGGCGCGTCTTTCAGGCCGGGTGACGACAGCAGCTTCTCATCAGAACCAACACCAATGTGGCGTTTGACCATGGATGCCTCCAGCAGGTTGCCCCGTATATAAGTAGTAGAACTACGATAACGCAGGTTGCCATGCTTGGGAAGACACAAGGGTTTTATTTAGACGACCTCTATGTGTGCAATTCACCACACATTAGCACAATAATCAAAGTAGTTGCAGCGCACAATACGGCCATGATTACCTTGCAAGACATTCAAACCGCTGCTGGGCGCATTGCCGGCCATGTGCTGAACACACCCTGCGTGGAGAGTAAAACCATCTCACAAATTACCGGTGCGCAGATATTTCTAAAGTTTGAAAACTTGCAATTCACCTCTAGCTTTAAAGAGCGCGGTGCCTGTAACAAGCTATCGACGCTGGATCTGGCCACCTGTAAGGGCGTAGTGGCCATGAGCGCAGGCAACCATGCCCAAGGTGTAGCGCACCATGCCGCCCGGCTGGGCCTGCGCGCGGTAATTGTGATGCCGCAGTTCACCCCTGGTGTGAAAGTAGAAAACACCCGCCGCCTGGGCGCGCAAGTGGTGTTGCACGGCGACACGCTAGACGAGGCTAGAGGCCATGCGCTAGAGCTGGCCGACAGAGATGGCTTAACACTAGTGCACCCTTATGACGACCCGCTGATCGTGGCGGGCCAAGGCACCGTGGGCCTGGAGATGCTGCACGCCGTGCCCGAGCTGGACACACTGGTCATCGCCGTGGGCGGCGGCGGGCTGATCGGCGGCATTGCTACGGCCGCCAAGGCGATCAAACCCAGCATTCGCATTGTTGGTGTGCAGGCCGAGCGTTTCCCCGCTATGTTTAACGCCATTAAAGGCACCCATCACAAGCAAGGCGCCAGCACCATTGCCGAAGGCATTGCAGTGGGCACGCCGGGCAAGCTACCGCAGGAAATTATTCGTAGCTTGGTCGACGACATGCTGCTGGTGGACGAAGGCGATATCGAACAAGCCATTGTTATGCTGCTAGAGATAGAGAAAACACTGGTCGAAGGTGCGGGTGCAGCGGGACTAGCGGCGGTGCTGAAATATCCAGAGATGTTTACTGGTAAAAAAGTAGGCTTGGTGCTGTGCGGTGGCAATATTGACCCGTTGCTGTTGTCCAGCATCATCGAGCGCGGCATGGTGCGCGCAGGCAGGCTGGCGCGCATTCGCGTGGGCGCGCGCGACGTTCCAGGGTCGCTAGCGCGCATCACGGCCATTGTGTCGCAGGCAGGCGCTAACATTAACGAGGTGCAACACCAGCGCGCCTTCACGCTGCAGGCGGCGCAAAACGTCGACATTGAGTTGGTTATCCAAGCCCGTGGGCATGAGCATGTAGCACAGGTGCTGGGCGCGCTGCGGGCGCAGGGGTTTACGGCAGACGCGGTTTAAAACACGCTGTAGAGCTCATTTTCATGAAGAAAATGGACTGCGACCCAAGTAAATCCTGCTCAAGCAGCTATTTTATTCATAGCGTTTATGTGTTACCGATAGCCGACACTATTTCTTGCACGTACCGCCCAGCGAGCTGCTGCCGTCTTTGCATTCGGTCAAAATAGCACCGATATCAGATGCTTTTGCAGGCGGCTTGGCTTTGCTTGCAGCTGCATTGGGCGATGTGGCTGTAGCCGCTTTTGGCAGATTACTGGGGCCGCTGGATGCCGAGCCAGCAGGCGCTGCGCTGCCGGCTATGCCGGCGGTGGCGCTTTGCACATACATGATCTTTTTGGCCCCTTTGTCGCACGACCCCACTACTTTGCCAGCGGCGTTGGCCGCGCTGTCCACTACTGTCACCGTAAAGCTAGCCACGCCCGCCGCCTTGATCTTGCCTTCAATCTGCGCCTTCAGGTCATCGCAGTTATTGGCCAAGCTGGCTGTGCATGCCAGTGCCAGCAGGGTAGCGAGGTAAGTGCGTTTGAACATAAGATGGGTTAGGGTACTGTGAAGCCGTCAGTATAGCCAGATGCCTTGCTGGGTCACGGCATGGCGCAAGCTGTGGCGGTAGCTACAAACCGTTAAAATATCACCTGTAGCGTAGTTTTGTCATTGCGCAAGATTTTTGAGGATTTCACCATGTCTGCCCCATCCGCCCCATCGACCGACAACCAAGCAGCCAGCCAGCCTGCAGTAGAGCAAGACGCTGTAGAAGCCATTGTGCCGATGATGCCGATCATCTTGCCGCTGGTGGGTGGCGTGACGATGCTGTTGATTGCTTTTATCGCGGTGTTCATGGCGTAATTTAGTTGTATAGCTTGGTACAAGGGTGGTTTTAAAACCTTGCACTTGTAGTGCTAGTTTTGTACGCTTTTTATACGTCTTTTAGTTGTTTAAGGCCGTAGAATCTGCTCAAGCAGCTATTAAATTAATAGTATCAGTTGCCCCGCACAGGCATGATGTGCAGGGCTTGCGGAGGCACATGCAGCTGCAAATGGGTTCCCACTTTTGCGCGCAAGTCGCGCAGTACGGCAGTAGACAGATTTAACGCAATCACATCTGCCGCCGGCGCGCCATGCGCTCGCAGTTTGCATACACACATCTCGCCTAACGGTAGCATTTCTATCAAAGTGCAGGGCAGAAAATTATCATTGTGCGCCGTGCTGTCTGGGCTTGAATGGTTCGCTTGTATGCTGGGTGCGGGCAGCAGGTTCACGCTGTCACCGCCCAAGACCCACGTCACCTCTTTGCCGTCGTCGATTTTGGCTTTGTCTGGCACATGCAAATCGAGCTGCCCCCAGCGCAGGAGGCCTATGCCACCCGCCCTGCTAATTGGTGTGCTGGCGCAGTAAAACTGCCCTGAAAAATGGTTATGAATGCCCACTAGCTGGGCTACGCGGGCGTTGCGCGGGCTGCGCAACACGCGCTCGGGCGGGCCGCTTTGCAGCGTGGTGCCGGCATCGACAATCACTACGCGGTCGGCCAAGCGACGCGCCTCGCCCAGGTCGTGGGTTACCAGTACGATGGGCAATTGCAGCGTGGCGAGCAGCTGCGCTAGCGCACGGTACAGCACTTGGCGCATGGGTGCGTCGACGGCGGAAAACGGCTCGTCTAGCAGCAGCACACCTGGCTGTGCGGGCCGCCCTTCTAATGGCAGCAAGCGTGCCAGCGCCCGTGCCAGCGCCACGCGTTGCTGCTGCCCGCCGCTTAAATGGCGCGGCAAGCGGTGGGCTAGATCGGCCAAACCCATGCGGTCTAATAATGCTAATGCTTGAGAATGCTTTTGTGCTGCACAGGCCGTATTGTCTGCACAAGCAGCTATGTTATCTAGAGCAGACAAATGCGGGAACAGCGCGTACTGCTGAAACACCAGCCCCGCACGGCGTGCCTGCGGTGTGAGGTTGATGCCCCGTTGGCTGTTAAACCATACCTTGTCATTACCTTTGCTGTTATCTTTGTCATCACCTAGGGCGTCACCTAAGGTATTACCTAGCGCACCATTGACAGGGCGCAGCGTAACTTGGCCTTGCAAGTGCGGCGATGTGTACAGCCCCGCTATCGCCCGCAGCAGCGTAGTTTTACCGCTACCCGACGGCCCTACCAGCGCCACCAGCTCGCCCGGGGCGCAGTCAAACTCGGCTTGCAGTGGCACGGGCGCGGTGCAGCGCAGTGCCACGTGCAGGTGGCAGCCTGCGCTGGCAAGCACAGGCTGACCGGGTGAGATGGTAGGCGCTGCCATGTAGTGTTGCTTGTCAGTGCTAATTATTGCCCTGTTGCTGTCACATTGCAGGCCACTGCAAAACTCACGCTGGACAACGCGGGTAGGCTGGCCAGCACCACCCCGCTGGGCGTGAACAAGCCAGGCCACTGCGCTGGTGCGGGGCAGGCAGCGGCTATCGGCGCGGTAGAGGCAGTGCACGACTGCACTGTGCAGGCAAGGCCCGCGCTGGGTGTGTCAGTGGCGGTTGCGCCGTCGGCTGCGGTAGCGCCCGAATTAGTGAAGGTGACGGTGTAGTTGGTAGTACCTCCAGCTTGCACGCTGGTCACACCGTCAGTTTTGCTAACTGCCAATACCGTAGAGCACACGGGCGCGAAGGTGCTGACAGGGCCCGCTAGCACCGACCCATTGCCCGAGGTAGAAAACCATGGCCCGGCGGGCGGCGTGAGGTTGCCGCGGTCGGTGCCATTAGCACCCCCAGTAACTACCGCTGCCGGCGCTGCGCCGCTGGTGTTGTAGTAAATCACGCCGCCACCACCACCGCCACCGGGCCCGTGCTGGCTGTACGATGAGTTGGCGCCATTGCCACCGCTGGCTTGCAAGGTGCGGCCCCCCAGCCCGATGGTGACCGCTGCCACTATGGTGCCGCCCGCGCCAGCACCGCCACCAGCGTCAGTACAAGCACCCGCCGTAAAGTTAGGTTCAAAGCCGTTAGCGCCGTTGGCCAGCAAGTTGCCTGCGCCCGCCATGGCTGCAGCGCGCACGACGATCAGCCCGCCACCGTTGCCACCCCACGCGCCTAGCTCGCAGCTGGTGCCGCCACCATCGGCGTGGCCTGCACCGCCGCCGCCGCCCATGACAACGCGTGACACGCTTAGCGCTAAATTGTTGCCCACGCGGCTGGCACCATCGCCGCCAAAGCCGCCGCAGTCGCGAAACGTGGTGGGGCGTGATGCGTCGTTCCAGCAACCGCCGCCATTACCCCCCACGCCGCCGTTGCCCCCGCCACCACCGCCGCCGTTTTGGTTGTTACCACCACCACCCGCATTGCCTGGCGCGCCGCGCCCGCGCGAGCCGTCGGGGTAGCCGTCAATACCGGTGTTAACCTGCGCTGCGCCGTTGTACACCAGCTGTGGCGTGCCTGCGATGCCCTCGGCTTTAAAGTTGCCCTCGCGTTCTCCACCCGGGCCAGAGCTAATGTTGCCTGTGGCTGCGCGGTAAAAAGACGAGCCGTCTACAGGGTCTAGTAGGGAGGGGCCATACGGCGCAAAAAACGTCACGCCACCTCCGCGAAAGCCCCGCGCTGTAGCATCCAGATTAAAGCCAGCCATCGTGACTGTGCCGCTGGCTTGCAGCGCCAACACGCCGTCTGTAGCGCCGTTCCATGCCAGTGGCACTACGTTGGCAGTCAACGACACATTGCTGTACTGTGGCACGCGAACCACTTGGTAACGGTACGCGCCCGCTGTGGGTGTAGCCGCGCTGGATTGGTACGCGTTGGCCGTGCCGCCCCCCGTGCCTGCACACACTAGGCCTACGCTAGCGCCTGCGGCAGAGGTAGCGGTGCAATATTCCCACGCACCAGCTTTGTAGTTGCTGGTTAGATTTCCACCCGCATACGAGGCGCTGGTTTCTGTGCGCGACGCGCAGCCTGCTGTGCCCGCACCATCGCCATAACAGTCGCTGTTGCTGCTGTTAATTTCTGCGCCCTGCACTTGCATCACCATCAATAAGTCACCCGGTGCTATAGCTGCGGTGTTGCCCGAGGTCTCCAATGCGCCAACAGCAATCAACGTACTACCTGCGGCCACGTTAGCGCCGGTACCCGGGTAGTACGAGTTGACTATGCCCGCTATGGCCGTGGTGGCTGCGTTAGTGCCCGGTGTGGCGCACACCTGCGCAACAGCGGCGTGGGTTACTACGCTCAGCGCAATGGCACTGACCTGCAGCGCTATGGATCGGGGCACAGCAAAAAGCAGCATGTTCATAGACCAGTCTGGGGTTAGGTGATGATTCGAGACACCCCATTATCAGGGGTCGCAGACTAGCAAATATGCGTTAACAATCAACGATACGCCGCTGGTCAGTACAAGGGCACTGACGTTTGGAAATTAACGCTTGGCAGGGTGTGACGCGCGAAACACCACCACCAGCGCGAGCATGGAGCACACCACAAGAGCTAACGCCATCACCTGCGCGCCTGCGTTGTCAAAGGCTTGCACCCGGTCGTAGATGGCGATTGACAGGGTTTTAGTTTCGCCGGGGATCGAGCCGCCCACCATCAGCACCACGCCAAACTCGCCCAGCGTGTGCGCTGCCGTCAATGCCACGCCCGCCAACACGCCGGGCCAGGCCAGTGGCAGTTCAATTTCGGTAAATGTGCGCCACGGGCCCAGGCCACCCACCCACGCGGCCTCGCGTACGCTGGGCTCGATAGCCGCCAAAGTGCGCTGAATCGGCTGCACCATAAACGGAATGTTCACCAGCAGCGACGCCAGTAGCAGGCCTTGAAAGCTAAACACCAACTGCACGTTAAAGTGCGCCGCCAACCAAGCGCCCACGGGTGATGCAGGCCCCAGCGCGGTTAGTAAATAAAACCCCACCACCGTGGGCGGCAGGAGTAGCGGCAGCATCAGCAGCGCCTCAACCCACGGTTTGGCGCGGTGGGTGGTCACCGCCAGCCAGCGCGCCAGCAGCAGCGAGGGCGGCAACAACAGCGCCGCCGTCAGCAGCGCCAGTGTGAGGGAGACTTTTGCAGCTTGCCAATCCATGGCCGTATTATCAAGCAAGCTTAATTACTATAAATAACATAGCTGCTTGAGCAGGTTCTACGGCCTAAACGAGCTAAAACACCGAAAATATTTATTGTATTTGCCAGATAAATTTGTATTTACCAGCCGTCGTCTTTTTGATAAGCAAGCCGCTACATACTAGCCAGCGTCTTTAGTTTTGATGTCAAACCACGGCTTGGGTTGCACTGCATCTGGGCTTAGATAAAAATCTTTCACGGGCACTAACACGCTAGAGCCATCACGCCGTGGCCTGACTGGCACGGTCTCGGGGCGCAGCGCGGGGGTGATGCAGTTGGCGCGGGCGTCTTCTATCAGCTTGGGCGACAACTCTCTTTTTCGGCCAAACTTGTTGCCGTCCAGTTGCAACACGTCTTCGTCGTCGGCCTTTACCAGTTGTGCAGAAAAAGACATCAAGGGCATGGCTTGGATGTGGTCAAAACCTATTTGCACCGTGGTGGCATTACCCAATTTGTATTGGGTAACCTGCAGACGGGGTTTTTGCCCTTTGGCGTCTTGCTGCAGATGCCCAATGTAGAAATACTGCGCGTTAGTAGCGTCCATAGCGGGCAAAGGATAGTTAGACGCCCAGCCATTATGGTCTGGCGGAAACAAGCGCTGCATCATCTTAGGCGGGGTGTCACTAGCAGACACGGCAAACACCGGCGCGTTCGCATCTGCCATGGAACGGCCATGAAAATTAAACACCACTTGCGTGCCTTTGTCAGGTGTGTTGATGGCGAAAGCTGGAAACAGTGGTTTGGCTGGCTTGACCTCTTGCAAGCTAATCAATGCGCCGTTGTTGCCGGGCGCTACCTGCCAGCGCCCACCTGAGAAAAGGTCCAGCGACCCCGCCATCACCGCGTAGCAATAGGTGTTGTCGGGCAGCAGCACCAGTTGCTCGACCGTGTCCACGCTGCCGCGCCGGTACGAGCCTGCGTAGCGGGCAGCTACAGGGCCGATGGTTTCTGCGGCAACAGGTGCTGTGCTGGGCGCGCTGGGTGGCTGACTAGTTTGTGCAGTCGGTGGGGTTGTTGATTGCGCGGTGGATTGGGCGGCGCACAGGCTTGTCAACGCAAAGCCGAGTGCGGTGATTAAAATTTTAAAGTGTGCTTGCATGACAGTTCCTGTAAAAAGTAAGTCGCCGCTGAATGCTTGGCATGCTGGCGTAGCGCATCGCGGTATGCTATGTATTAAATAGCTGTTTGAGCATGATTTGCTTGGGTTACAGCGTTATATCGCGTTAAATCCGGCACTTTTTAACAGATCTTGGGCATTTTTGGTTTGCAGATAGCGTGCTAGCTGCTGCGCCTCTATGGAGGCGTTTTTCAGCAGCACCATGCGCTGGTTCAGCGGCGCGTGCAAATGCTCAGGCAGGGCGATGTGCTGGCTGTCTTTAGCTACTTCGGGCGCAGTAGCCAGTGACAAAGCCGTAATGCCCGCTTGCGCCGCACCGGTGGTGACAAACTGCGTGGCTTGGGCGATGTTCTCGCCAATCACCAGTCGCGGCTGCCACTGGCTCCACAACCCCAGCTTGTGCAGCGCTTGGCGCGCTGCACGGCCATACGGCGCAAGGTCTGGGTTGGCGATGGCAAATTTACGCACGCTGGCCCATTGGTTTTGCAGGCCTCGCAGCTGGGTATCTAGCGCGATAGGCGACGCGCGCGGCACGATCAGGGCCAAGCGGCCTTGGGCGTACACCACACCACGGTCTGCCGGGCCACCCAGCGTCAGCCCCGCATCGGCTACCTTGAATGCCCAGTCTTCATCGGCAGACATAAAAATGTCGGCTGGCAAACCCTGCAAAATCTGCCGGGCAAAATTGCCTGACGAACCAAAATTAAGCTCTATTTTGATACCCGTCTGAAGCTCAAAGGGCGCTACCACGCGAGCGAGCGCAAACTTCAAATCGCTGGCAGCCAGTACGCGCACGGCGGCTTTGGGGCTCTGCGCGCCGGCTTGTGGCAGTGCGGCAGCCAACCCCATAGCGGCCAAGGCGCGCAAGGTGCTGCGCCTAGCAAAGTGGTTTGCAGGTTGAACTATAGGCATAAAGTCATGCAAGGATTGCATAGGTTTGCTTGGTAACTTGTTGGTAACTGACAGCTGAGGTTCTTAAAATTGAGTTTGTCGAAACTATTTTTGCTCACCACGCACAGGTGCAAAAACTCCTTACCGGAGGTCTGCGCCCCACTGCAAGAACTAACCACAAGCTAGCTTCAAGTTAGGCCCAAGGTTAATCCGGCGCATCGGCTTGTTGATCACAAGCTAAGCATAAACCAGACACAGTATGGAAGATTACCCCACATCCACCATGTCAAGTTTTTAAGTCTCATTCCATAAGTGCAACGCGCCTGATGTTCTGTGCCCACACAGCATCGCAGCAAAGTCGCTTTCATTTGTGAAATCAGGTTTTAACTTTAGGAGCTTTCCCCCATGAACTCACCCGTGATGCAAGGGCTGCAATTAGGCACCCCCACTTACGTTAAAAACGCCAAGCTGATCGCCTGGGTAGCCGACATGGCCGCCCTGTGCAAGCCTGCCAACATTTATTGGTGCGACGGCAGCCAAGCCGAGTACGACCGCTTATGCGCCGAGCTGGTAGCAGCGGGCACGTTCAAAAAGCTTAACCAAGTTAAACGCCCTAATTCATACCTTGCCTGCAGCGACCCAAGCGACGTAGCCCGCGTCGAAGACCGCACCTATATTTGCAGCGCGAAGCAAGAAAACGCCGGCCCTACCAATAACTGGGCCGACCCGGCCGAGATGCGCGCCAAGCTGCAAGGCACGGCTGGCAACGCCGGTTTGTTTGACGGCTGCATGCAAGGCCGCACCATGTACGTGGTGCCCTTTAGCATGGGCCCGCTAGGCAGCGACATTGCGCACATCGGCATAGAGCTGTCTGACAGCCCGTATGTGGCCGTCAACATGCGCATCATGACGCGCATGGGCCAAGCCGTGTATGGCGTGCTGGGGGTAGACGGCGAGTTTGTGCCCTGCGTGCACACCGTGGGCGCACCACTGCAAGCGGGTCAAAAAGACGTGAGCTGGCCTTGCAACACCACCAAATACATCGTGCATTACCCAGAGACGCGCGAGATCTGGTCTTATGGTTCGGGCTACGGCGGCAACGCGCTGCTGGGCAAAAAATGTTTTGCATTGCGTATCGCGTCCAATATGGGCAAGCAAGCTGCGCAAGCTGGGCCACAAGGCAGTGAAGGCAGCGCTGGCTGGCTTGCAGAGCACATGCTGATCTTGGGCGTGACCAATCCGCAAGGCAAGAAATACCATGTGGCAGCGGCTTTCCCCTCAGCCTGCGGCAAAACCAACTTTGCCATGCTGATCCCGCCTGCAGGCTTTGATGGCTGGACAGTCACCACCATTGGCGACGACATTGCATGGATCAAGCCGCAAGTTGATGCCAATGGCAACATCGAGCTGCGCGCCATCAACCCCGAAGCAGGCTACTTTGGTGTAGCGCCCGGCACCAACACGCTGACCAACCCCAACTGCATGACCAGCATTGAGCGCGACACGATTTTTACCAACGTGGCGCTTACCGACGACGGCGATGTGTGGTGGGAGGGCATGGAAAAAGACAGCGGCACAGCCCCCGCGCATTTGATTGACTGGCAAGGCAAAGACTGGACACCACAGATCGCCAAAGAAACTGGTGCCAAGGCGGCCCACCCCAACGCCCGCTTTACCGTGGCCGCCACTAACAACCCGGCCCTCGACCCCGCGTGGGACGATGCCAAGGGTGTGAAGATAGATGCGTTTATCTTCGGCGGCCGCCGCAGCACAACGGTGCCACTGGTCACCGAGGCACGTACTTGGACCGAGGGCGTGTACATGGCTGCCACCATGGGCAGCGAGACCACCGCCGCTGCCACCGGCCAAGCTGGTGTGGTGCGCCGCGACCCGTTTGCCATGCTGCCCTTCATAGGCTACAACATGAGCGATTATTTTCAACACTGGTTGAATTTAGGTGAGACGTTGGCCGCATCAAGTGCTGGTAACGCTAATATTGCGATGCCCAAAATCTTTACCACCAACTGGTTTCGCAAAGGCGAAGATGGCAAGTTCGTCTGGCCCGGTTACGGCGAGAACATGCGTGTATTGAAGTGGATGATTGACCGTATTGAAGCAACTGCTGCCGGTGTAGACCATGTGTTTGGCGTCAGCCCTACGTATGAAGAACTCAACTGGACAGGCCTTAACTTTACCGCTGAGCAATTCAAAACTGTTACCAGCATTGACAAAGCCGCATGGACTGCAGAGCTGAAGTTGCATGCCGAATTGTTTGAACAGTTAAAGCACCATTTGCCGCAAGCGTTGTTAGATACCAAAATGCAAATCGAACAGCGACTAGCCGCTTAGGTCTCGTCTCCGCCTGTAAAAAAGCCGCGATACATCGCGGCTTTTTTTTTGCAAAAAATTAATATTCTTGGCCCCCATGTAGGCTAATCGACAGACCAATAAGCACGGGTCTTCCTACTTAGCGACAAGCCTTTCGCTTACATAGCGTCATCTTGGCCTGCCTACAATTTATTCCTAGGCCTTCGCCTGTGCAAACAATAGGTTTGCGAGAGTGTGAAGGATTTATTTTTTTAACTTTGGGGTTTGACATGAATTTTATTATTTGGTTGGTGGTGGGTGGATTGATTGGTTGGATTGCTAGCAAAATCATGAATACAGATGCACAGCAGGGCGTATTTCTCAACATAGTGGTTGGCATTGTTGGCGCGTTTGTGGGTGGATTTCTAATTTCTCCCCTCGTTGGAGTTCCCACTATTAACCAAGACGCGCTCAGCATGGGCGCTCTGTTAGTGTCTCTGGTTGGCGCCATTATTTTGCTGGCAATCGTCAATCTAATTCGACGCGGCTCGGCCCGTTAATCGGTACAGCAAGCGCGGGTTTAGCAGACTGATTTTAAAAGCCGCGCTTGCTACTTCCCTAATTTTTCACTTTATGACCCCTGCACTGAACCTTCCCATCGAACGCCCATCTTTGGCGCTCTTTAGTGTCGAGCCGTGGCGCGCAGCTACTGAGTTTTTGGCCCATAAATTCACATCGAATACCCAGATGCCCACAGGCGACGGGCACCCGGTATTGATTTTTCCTGGCCTCGGAGCAGACGGAAAGTCTGTGGCACCACTTCGTAAATTATGCGAATCACTTGGATATGCCGCATTCGACTGGGGCAAAGGCTATAACACCGGTCCGCAGGGCGATGTAGATGCGTGGTTGCGCGAATTAGCTACCCACAGTGCCCAGTTGCTTAAAAACCATGACCAAACCGCTACGCTGATAGGTTGGAGTTTGGGTGGCCTGTATGCGCGGGAACTTGCCAAACTTCTTAAAGGGCGTGTGCGCCAAGTCATTACTATCGGCACACCGTTCAATGCACAAGCAGACCTTACTAACGTAGGTTGGCTGTACCTCATGCTTTCACGCCAAGCCCCTGTACTGGACGAATCTCTAGCAGTCCAGCTGCGCACAGCGCCACCGGTGCCCACCACATCTATCTACAGCCGCACCGACGGCGTGGTGGCGTGGCAAAGCTGCATGCATGACGCGCCACGCGCACAGGTGCAAGATATCGAAATCAAAGGTAGCCATATTGGCATGGGCTGGAATCCATCGGCGTTGCGCGTCGTGGCGGATCGGCTAGCACAACGGCCCGGCAATTGGCAGCCTTTTGTCTCGCTTTAGCTATGGCCTAAACATTTAAACCAATCGGTGTTACAGTTGCGATTGCACCAATGACGCGAAGGCTTCACTGGTTTTTTCCTTCAAGGGTCGGCTTTTCCATTGTGCGTAGCTGACGTGGCGTGAAAGCGCTAAATCAGCTTCAAAGATTACGTGTTGCTGTTTGGCAAACTCGGCATCTACTATACTCAACGTGGCCTCGTCATTTAGGCGAAATGAGCGATTGTCAAAATTGGTAGAGCCCATGGACACCAACAAATCGTCCACGATCATCACTTTGCAATGGTACATAGTGGGGCGGTACTCAGCAATGACAGCGCCTGCTGCCAGCAGATACATTAATTGCATGCTTTCGCTACCGCCGCTGGGCGAGCTGCTGAACATTTGTGCAGAAGAGTCACCTGCCGATGCCAGCACCGGAAAATAATCGGACCCGTGCAGTACAACACCTGTGACTTTGATCCAATTGTCCAGAAACACCGCTTGCATTTGGGCCACGACGGGGCCCTGGACTTGCACATGGGTGTCACGCCAATGCTGCGGGTCTTGTGCGTGGCCTGTCCACTGCGGTGCAATACCCGCGCCCCCTGTAAAGGCTACGCTACCGTCTACTACCAGCAGCTTGCGGTGGGTGCGGTTGTTCAAACGCCCCAAGTTTGTCCAGTGGGGTGGGTGAAACTTGCGTATCTCTACACCTGCGGCCGTCAATTCGCTGATGAATGATTCATCCACCTTGGCACTACCCACCCAGTCCAGCAATACATGCACTTTTACGCCTTGGCGTGCACGCTCGGCCAGTGCGTGCGCAAATTCACGCCCAATGTCGCCTGACCAGTAAATGTAGGTTTCAAAGGTGATTGACTTTTGCGCACTGCGTATGGCTGCCAGCATAGGCGGGAAAATCTGATCGCCGTTCAGCAAGACTTGGTGACGATTGCCTCCTACAAATGGCGGCCCCAGCAGCGCGCCCAGCTCTTGTGTAAAACGCGCGTTATCTAGTGAGTACAGCCGTTCAACTTGCTGCGTAATCTTTTTTTCGCCACCGATAAGGTCAGCCACCAGTAAAACTAGGGCGATAGTGATCAGCACAGTAGTAGCGATCAGCATGACGGTGCGGCGTGGCCAGATAGTGGTTGCCATTTTTGGGATGAATGTATTTTCATCACACAGTGTGGCACTGCACTGCGCTATTCGTATTCCCAGCGCGCTCTACTTTGTGTAGGCGATGTCTTACAGGCTATGAAGATACTGCCGCGTCAGGCGACTTAGGCAGCTTGGCTATGATGGTGACACCTTGCTGTACAGCAGAAACCACCGACAGCGAGCCACCATGGCTTTCTATCCGAAATTGCATACCAGCTAAGCCGTGGCGGCTTGCTGTGCGGATGGTTGGGTCAAACCCCACGCCGTTGTCTTCAATTTTTAGAGTAATGTCTTGCCCAATTTGCGCAAGGTGCACTGACACTCGGGTTGCTTTCGAATATTTTCCAATGTTGGTAAGTGCCTCTTGAACTACCCGAAAAATCGCTAGTTCTGCAGCATGGTTAATTTGTATCTGAGCGATCTGGGCATTAACAGGTATGCCCAATTGCTGCTGCGCCTCTGTGCACAAATTTTCAAGCGCGACATGCAGCCCCAACATGTTTAAGGTAGAAGGTCTTAAGTCTTCGATGATTCTGCGCTTAAGCGCAACTCCTTCGTTTAAACGAAGGTTTAACGAATCGATCAGTTCTGTAATTTTAGGATCGTTATCCAGTTTTGCGCGTATTCGGGCCGTCGTCAATTTTGCAGCCGTCAGAATGCCACCTAATTCATCATGCAGCTCGCGTGCAAGGTGGGATTTTTCTTCCTCACGCGCGGTCTCCAGCCAAGAAGCCAGTGTTTTGATACCGGCACTTTTCTCGGCAACTTCCTTTTCTAGCGTTTGCTGGTAATTTGCGCGTTCACGCGCAAGCGCTTGCACCTGATGCGTATAAATATACAGACCTAAAGCCAGTACACAGGACAGTATGAGTACAGCAATTCGGTTGAATTCCAAAGACGCATAAATACTATTACGCGCATCTTGCTGCAGATCGGTTGCTTTATCAAGTTTACTTTTCATCAGACCGCGTAGCTCGTCCATCAAGCGCTTGCCACTGCCAGATTGAACCAATGCCATCGCCCGATCGCGGTCGCCAGTTTGTGCTATTGCCACAATGGTGTTCATTTCAGCAAATTTAGCCAAAACAATAGTACGAATTTTTTCTGTTTCCTTGACCTCGTTAGGCACCAACATGTCAATGTTTTTGAAAAAACTATCACTTTGCTTGAACGCGTATTGCGCGTTGTGCCAAGGCTCAAGGTAGGCAAGGTTGTCAGTCAGCAAATAACCGCGTTGTCCTGTTTCTGCATCAGTTAAAAGCTGAAAAAGTTTTGACGCTCCGATGCGTGCGTCTGTCAAGTTAATACCATTGGTCAAATTTAGTTTGGTTTTTTGATAAGTCACCTCACTAATTAAAGCTAATAAAAGTAGAGCGGCAATCAATAACGGTATGGCAAATCGCATCCGCAATATTTTTTCCACAGTATTTTTCATGCTGGGTTTTTATGGTTAAGCAGGCTCATGTTTCGCAGTCGATACGGTCTGATGAAGCAAGTATGTTAATACAATCTATAAAATTACAACTGTATGGTAAGGAAAGCCAAGCGTATTTTTTACTTTTCGTAACAGCGCGACCCTCTTCAAGGCACATGCTGGCGTGCCCTCCACATTATGCAAAACCTTCAGTCTGTGCGATCGAGCGTGCGTCGCGGCTCCACACATCCAGCTGCATATCGGGCTCTAGCAGTTGACTGACGTGGTACAGCGTCATAGCGTTTGACAGACGCTGGTGCACTTGGTCGCCTTTGAATTCACAGCCAGCAATAGGCCGTCGCCAGTGGCAGGCCACCACGGTGCCGCCAGGGCGTAGTGATTCCATAGTCTTCGCAGCCAGTGTGTCTAGCTCTTGGGCATGAAGGTAGAACCCGAATTCACTCAGGACAATCAAATCAAACGTCTCCTGCGGCCACTGCGAAGGAGTCCAGGCTTGTCGAACCTGCACATTTGGAAACTCTGCCAGCCGCACGGTGGACATGGTGACCGCTTGGTGCGAGCCATCGGTTACCAGCAGATAGTCGCAGCGCGGTGCCAGCGCTGCCGACAGCTCACCATTGGCGCAACCAGGCTCGTAGGCGCTAGCGTAGCGCCATGCGGGTAAGCAAGCCAGTGTAAGTGCGCGCTTGCGCGATTCGTACCAACGCGACTTGAACTGCCATGGGTCAGCGTTTGCCTCAAAAAGAGCATCAAAATACTCAGCGGTGTGCTGCATAGAGAAAGAATGGTTATGAAAAGAAATACTCGTCGGGTCGGTGGGCTCTGGCCACAATGGCGGCACCCAGCACTGCACCGCTAGGGCGCTGAGATGCATCAAGCTGGCTAACATGTGCGGCTAAGGCAGCTTGTTTGCGGTCGCGCGCCTGCGGGTTTAACGGCAAGCGTTGCAGCCGATGCCACGGCACAAACGAGTCCCCAGGGCTAGCCCAGTGCCACATCCAAACCGGCGCTTCCAAGAAGCGGCAACCCACAGCGGCGCACGCTAGCGAGGCTGCCAAACCAGTAGCGTCATGGTCTGGATGCCCATCGCGCCGCCAAGTGGTCACCACCACATCGGCAGGCCGCAACAAAAGTTGCAACCGCCGCGCTAAACGCATCATGTGGCGTGCTACCAAGCCATCGGGTAGAGATAGCCGAGTGACGGCAACATCTTCTAAGCCAAGCTGCAGCAGCCACGCTGCACTTTCCGCACAACGTGTTGCTGACAACGCTGGGGCCTGCCACAGCGGCGAATCGGCATGGCTGGCCTCACCGTCTGTCACTGCAATCACGGCGATATCGCCCCCTTGGGCGTGGTGCATCGCCATCAGCCCGCCGCAGGCAAGCACTTCATCGTCTGGGTGCGGCGCAATCACTACCAAACGTGCGGTACGAGGCAAACATTCATGCAATGCACCCGTGGTAACAGTACCCAACTGCAGCCAAGTTTGCCACGCCGACTCGGCAGTGCCAGCGCCCTGCATCAGGCGTTGGTGGTTTAACACGGCACTCATAACGGCCATGGGGTGCCGCCTTGCAGCAAAGTGTTTTCAGCCAAAACCGTGAAATCGCGGTCGGCATGGCTTTGGCGCACAAAAACTGGCAGATCAGCAGCGGCTCTGGCAAAGCGAGCATCGCGACAAAATGCCGCTGCGCCCAAGGCGCGGCCTGCTTCGTCCAGCACCTGCTTGGCACAGCCCTCAGCCGCCAAACGGGCACGCAATGCTGTGGCACGCGCATCAGCAAATGGGTTGTTGTCAATCCACTGCGCGGCATCTCGCAGCACTACCGCCGTGCTATGCAGCGCAAGATCAACTTTGCCCAATGCGGCCGGCCTGAACGCACCGCGCGCCTCGGGCGGTAGTTCGCGCAGCGTTTGGTGTAACGCTTCACCTAAAAAACGCGCGCCACCGTACCAACACGCGGCAATGCCCGCACCACCTTGCCAAAAACCGGGCCGCGCAATGTAGTCGCGCGGCTGCCCAACAAGCTGCGCGGCTGCCTGCGCGAAAGTAACATCTACACTGGCGCTGGCTGCCATGCCCACGGCATGCCATGCCTCACACGACACGTTAACGCCCGGCTGGTGCATAGCCACACGCACCAGCTGTGGGCCACGGCCATCGGCGTACCACGCCGTTAGCAGGCCGCAGTGTAGTGTTTGCGCACCCGAGCACCAGCACTTCGTGCCGTTCAGCAGTACAGCGCCATCGCTGGTAGGCGTAATGATGACGCGGGTATTTGCGGCCTCTGCCGCCCACACACCCCACGATGCGCCATCGCAGCTTGCAGCATCGTCGGCCTGCTCCCCCAGCTCGGCCAGTATGGCCAGTGCATCGGTGTGGCCTTCGTACAGCTTGGCCAACGACAGGCTGTGCCCGGCCACCAGCGCCAAAGCCTGCCAGCGTTGCAATGTGGCACCTTGGCCAGGCAAGGGCAGCTTGTCCAGCCCCATCCCCATCAATTCGTTCAACTGGGTTGATACATCTGCCTGCGGCGGTAGCGCACTAAGCGCCCGGCGTAGCCACGCCTGTGTGGGCAAGCGCGCCAATGCAGGCAGCTGTGCACTGGTTTTCACACCATCGCCTCCGCGCAAGTACGTTGCAGGTTTTGCTGCAAATTGTGCTGCTCCACCCGCACCAGCGTTGCGCCAAAGCCGCCGGGCGCCCGGAACGTGCGCCGCGCACTGGTAAACACACGCGGCGCAGCCGACCATGCTATCGACGCACCCACGCTCTGCAACGATTGCACTAACGCAACGTCCTCGCTGGTTGCCAATGGTTGAAAGCCACCCGCTTGTTCATAAGCCTGCGCACTCACGCCAAAGTTGGCCCCGTGAATATGCTCGTGATCGTCGGCATCGGTATAGGTGGCGTCGTAGTGGCAGCGCATGGCGTCGCTATACGTACCCCAGTCGCGTACGGCCACAGTACCGCACACAGCGTCGCTGTTTAGCGCCAGCTGCGCCGCAATCCAGTCGGGTGCTACTTGGGTATCGGCATCGGTAAACGCCAGCCAGCGGGCGCCCGCTGCTAAAGCCAGCTGCGCACCCAGCGCACGGGCCGCGCCAACATTGCGCGCATCTAGCGCAATGGTGGTTGCGCCCATACATTGCGCAATGTTGCGGGTGTTTTCGGTGCAAGCGTCTAGCACCACTATGACGATAGTGGGCTCTGCGTTCAATAAGGGGCTGCGCGTCGCAATATTTAGCGTCGCAATATTTAGCGCCGCAAGACAGGCATAAATCTGATCTTCTTCGTTATGTGCAGGAACAATGACGGCTATCAAGACAATCTCCAAAGTAGTACTTAGAGCTAGCTTAATTGGCGTATTGGATTTATATGTCAGTTGCGCGCCTACTTTTGTGTAGGTCAAAGATGGCGGTCAATAGCAGCGTTAACGCAAATGCTTGGCCCGCTTGCCGTCAATAGCCTGCGCAATCGACAGTGCGCGACGCTCGGGCAGCAGGGTAAAAGGTTCGCCTGCAGTCAACGTGCCCGGCTGGTCTACGCTAAGGTAAAAACCGCAGCGCTGGGTTTGCACCATCAGCTTGGCAGCCTGCGCAAAGCCCATGACTGCGTTAAATTTAAAGCATGGCTCACGCGGGGCGGCTACACGTAGCACGCAGTGAGCAAACTGCAATTGGTCGCCTACGTACACGTCACGCTCCAGCAGGCCAGTGATGGTGAGGTTCTCGCCCATAAAACCCGCTGGCAAGGCCTCGTCAAACAGGCTGGCACCGTGCTCGCGCCGCGCTGCTTGCCAAAAAGCGTAATGCTCCAATGGGTAGGCATACACCGCTTTGTCCAGCCCGCCGTGCACCGACAGGTCGGCCACCTCGTCGCCCGCCAGACCCATACGTGTAACCTGCACAGCGCCTGCAGCGGCGCGTTTGCCGATGCCTGAGAGTACTTTGCGCCCACCCGCCAGCAGCGGCTGCGTGCGGCCTAGGTTGACGCTAGATAATCGGAAAGGGCTGGGTTGTTGCATAACAATTGTATTTTTCTACTATTATAATAGTAGCTGCTTGAGCAGTATTTTAAAGGGTTGCAGCCCAATTTGTTGTAAACTTATAGGTTGCTGGCGTGTACCCTGCAAACTGACAATTATCAATATATGAGGGTGAACACCCTGCGGTTTTAGGTGTGCCCTTGTTAAACTAAATCCATGATGCATCGCTTTATTACCCAGTATCTGTGGCGGCTAGTTTGCGCGCTGGGGCTGGCTGCGTGTTGCGCTGCTGCACATGGGCAAATTCAGCGTTCCATTGTGAACCCCAGTTTTGAGCAACCGTTCACTGGCCCCCGAGCGGCATCGCTGAATTTATTTTTTACCAAAGTACCACCCGATTGGATATCGGTAGACGCAGGCGAGATACCCGGCTGGGAAACCACCCACCCAGTTCAGGCGCTAGGCTGCCCTGCGGGCAACAGCCTTGTCACCACGGCGTATAACTGCACGCCCATTGAACTGTGGGCCAACAGTTTTTTAGGCGTCACCCCTGCTAACGGCATCGTATTGGCAGAGTTGAATGCCTACGTTTTATCCAAGCTGTTTCAAAATATTTGCATGAACACAGGTGAGTCCTTTAGCTTTAATTTTGCGCACCGTGGCCGCAGTGGGGCCGACCGGGCGCAGCTGCAGATTGGCGCATCTACGGTGGTGCTGGATGTCACTACCAACACTACTGGCACAGGGGTGATCAACGCGGGCGGCGGCGCGTTGAGCACCAGTGCCACGGGTATCGCGGGCGGCTGGACGCGCTATGCCGGCACTTATACCTACACAGGGGTCAGCGGTGTGCAGCCTTTGGGGTTTTCTGCCATCAGCTCGGCGGGTGGCCCCGGGTCGGGCAATTTGCTGGACGACATCAACATCGGTCTTAAACCTTACATAGAGTTTATTGGCACCACCACCAGCAGCATCGAAGGCGGCAGCCCCAGCGCACCGCGCATCAGGGTGGTGGGGGTAGTACCCGCAGGCGGCTTGGTGTTGACCCTAGCGGTAGGGGGCAGCGCCGTATTTGGCAGCGACTTTAATTACACGGGCACGACCACGCTGACCAGCATCACCGGCGGGGCTACCAGCCTGAGCATGACCGTGCCGCCCGGTAACTACAGCGACGCCACAGCCAACAACGTGTTCACCCTGCCCTTGAACACGCTGGACAATGCAGTGGTGCAAGACAATAGAACCATTGTGCTTTCCATGCCTACTAACGGTCCTACAACGCCGTTTATCAATGCCAATTCCACAGTGTGCGGCGGCACAGTTAATCCTGTTCTTACGCATACTGTCATTGACAACGACATTGACTTGCGAACTACCAAGTCTGTCAGCCCGACGGGCATCCAATCGGTGGGCAGCACTGTGACCTATACCGTGGTGTATGCCAACGCAACACCCGCCGTGCTGACCCTCGCGCCGCTTACCGCCCACGATGCCAGCCAAGTGGCCATTAACGACACGCCGCCTGCAGGCCTGACCTTTACCAGCTGGACCTGCGCCGCCACAGGTACCACCTGCCCTGCAGCGTCGGGCAGTGGGGCCATCACCGCTACCGCCAACTTGCCGGTAGGCGCGCAGCTGGCGTACACCGTGCAAGCCGTGCTGGCCAGCACCAGTCTGTGTGGTCAGACCGCCACCAACACCAGCACCATCGCCACCACGGCCAGCAGCCCCAGCGGCGCTACGCTGACCGAGGGTACCAGCGTGCAAGGTACTGCGGGTTACGTGTTTGCGCCTAATTCGGCCACTGCCAGCAACGCCGTGCAAGCCTGCGCTGCGTTGGCTATTACTAAAACCAACAGCACCACCACGCTGAGTGCAGGCCAAACCACGGTGTACAACCTAGTGATCACTAACGGTGGGCCGTCCAGTGCCAACAATGCCTTGCTTAAAGACCCCGCCGCACCAGGCCTGGCTTGCACAGCCGTGGCCTGTACCGCTGCTACGGGCGCGGCGTCGTGCGCTAGCTTGGGCGCTGTCAATATGCCACTGCTGCAAGGCAGCGGCATTGTGCTGAACAATTTTCCGGCAGGCAGTAGCTACACCTTTCAAGTCACCTGCGGTGTCACGGCCACGGGGCCGTAACTAAACCGAGCACCCTATGCGCTACTGGCTTATGAAATCCGAGCCCGATGAATGCGGCATAGACGACTTGGTTGCCGACCCCGACCAACCCGTCTCTTGGGTAGGTGTGCGCAACTACCGAGCCCGCAACTTTATGCGCGACGGTATGCAGGTGGGCGATTTGGCTTTCTTCTATCACTCTAGCTGCCCCCAGCCCGGTATTGCAGGCATCGTGCGCATCAGCCGCGCTGCCTACCCCGACGCTACGCAGTTTGACGCGCACAGCAAATACTTTGACCCTCAATCAAGCCTAGACAAGCCGCGCTGGCTGCATGTAGATGTGTTGCTGGTGCGCAAGCTGCCTCTCATTTCCTTGGCTGCCCTGCGCGAGCACGTTGCATTAGCCGACCTGCGCATCTTGCAACGCGGCAACCGCCTGTCGATCACACCCGTAGATGCGGCGCACTGGGACGCTATTGTGCGGTTAACCTAAAGCGCTGGCGACAGCCACGTCAATGTGTCAGAGTCATAAAGTCTCTACCCAAGATCATGAACCAGACGGTAGACGAACGACACCACGCAAACCAGTAGCATCACTGCACCCCAAGCGAAAATTATTTTAAAGCCAGTGGATAACGCTTTGTCGGCTGCAGGTGACAATTTGGCCGAAGCGGCACAGTCCGCATCTGGGTCAAGATGCGCCAACTCAATCGCGTCTTTAGCCTCTTGCATGCCCAGTCCGCGCAGACTGCGCATCAGCGCAATAGCCTGTACTTTATCGCCACGCTGCAACGCCTGTGTAACGTCTGCAGGCAAATGCGCGCTACCGTGCGGCAAGGCCCAAGGCGTAGGATTCTTTTGCAAATGCAGCTCAATTACCTCTTTGGCCTCTATCAAACCCAACCCAGTGTCATCACACAAATGCTTAACCGCCTGCAGCTTGTTGCCCTGCTGCAGAGCAGAGATCACGTTGCTGGGGAGGTTTGCGGTGTCGACGAAATGTGATGTCATATCAAGCTAAAAGCCTTTTAAATACTGCTCAAGCAGCTATTATATTAATAGCTGCTTGAGCAGTGTCCATGACCCAAACCCGTTAAAAGTGCAACGATCGTAGGTACATCCAAACAAATATGACAAACACCACGCAGGCAGCAAGTCCTATTAGCAGCGTGGAGAGTATGTTGTGCATGAGCTCTTTTTCTAATGACTTGGGCGGTGCAACTTTCACGCCCAATGCCTTGCCTTGCGCCGCACGCAGTAGGTACAAGGCATGGTGGGTGTCGCCGCGTTGCATGGCCGTGTGCACGGCGCTGAGTAATGGCCCTGACGGAAGGCTTGCAGACATCTGGCCACCTTGCGCGTGGTGCGCAATAAAGTCTTCAGCATCTGCGCCTGCAAGTGAACTGTGCTGTTGCAGCAATTGGGCCGCGTCTACGTAGCGTCTTTGCTGCAAAAGCAGCAAAATTTGCGGCATAACTTGAGGTTGGTCGGGCAGCAATGCCTGGTTCACTAAATGCAGAAATGACACAGATGGCTGCTCAATTTTCAAAAAATGTCCGTGGTGCCCAGCAACAAGAATCGTTGCAAGTTATGTAAACTAGTCATTAAGCCCCAGCATTAACTTCAAGTTTTGCACCGCCGCTCCGCTAGCGCCTTTGCCCAAGTTGTCCAGCCGCGTGACGACCACTGCTTGGCCCAATTCGTCGTTGCCAAACACGCGAATTTCCAGGTTATTGGTGCCGTTCAGCGCCAGCGCGTCCAGTTTGCCGTTCTCGGGCGCGGCGTGCACACTGACGTAATGACTGCCTGCGTAGTGCTTCTCATAGGCTGCATGCAGGGCGGCGATGGTGGGTTTGCCGGGCAGTATGTCCAGGTGCAGCGGCAGCTCAACCAGCATGCCTTGCTCAAAATTACCCACACTGGGCATGAAGATGGGGCGGCGGGTGATGCCGGAATACTCCATGATCTCGGGGATGTGCTTGTGCTTGAGGCCCAGGGCGTACAGCTCATACGCCGGAGCCTCGCCTTTTTGGTAAGCCTCCATCATCTGCCGCCCGCCACCTGAGTAACCACTGACTGCAGCCAAGCAGATGGGGTGGTCTTTAGGCAGCAAGCCTGCGTCCACCAAGGGGCGCAGCATGGCTATCGCGCCCGTGGCGTAGCAGCCGGGGTTGCCTACGCGCTGGGCAGTTTGCACGGCAGCGTGCTGGCTGGCCGACAGCTCTGGAAAGCCAAACACCCAGCCCGGTGCGATGCGGTGGGCCGTGGAGGCGTCGATGATTTTGGGCTTTTTACCCGGCAGGGTGTCGATCATGGCCACCGAATCGCGCGCCGCGTCGTCGTGCAGGCACAGGATGACCATATCCACGCTGGCCATCAGTGCCAGTTTGGCGGCGGGGTCTTTGCGCAGCTCGGGCGCGATGCTGACTACTTGCACTTGGGGCATAGCGGCCAAGCGTTCGCGGATTTGCAGGCCGGTGGTGCCAGCTTCGCCGTCGATAAAGATTTTTGCGATGGAGGTTGAGGTTAAGGTGCTCATGGTCAAATTCCGCTTAAAAGTCGTTCGCTAGAGGTGAAACAGCCGTAAAATCACGCACCGCTGATGGCGTAACTTGCAATGTAAGTAGAGCACAATATTTGTGCAATGCAACATGATACAGTTCACTCGCTACAACCGCAGGGAAATCTGCCCGCGGATTGTGCACGACATCATTGTCATTTTCGACTATTCTCCTCACCATCGTTCGGATCACCCACTATGAAAATCCATGAGTACCAAGGCAAGGAACTCTTGCGCTCCTTTGGCATTCCCGTCCCTCGCGGCATCCCTGCATTTACGGTGCAAGAAGCGGTAGAAGCCGCGCAAAAGCTGGGCGGCCCGGTGTGGGTGGTCAAGGCGCAAATCCATGCGGGTGGACGCGGCAAAGGCGGCGGCGTCAAGCTGGCGCGCAGCATCGATGAAGTCAAAAAGCTGTCGGGCGAAATCTTAGGTATGCAATTGAAGACTGCGCAAACCGGGCCAGAAGGCCAAAAAGTGCGCCGCTTGTTTATCGAAGACGGTGCCGACATCAAAAAAGAACTCTACGTATCGGTAGTGACCGACCGCGCCACACAAAAAGTAGCCTTCATGGCCAGCAGCGAAGGCGGCATGGACATTGAAGCCGTGGCGCACGACACACCCGAGAAAATTATCACCGTGTTTGTCGACCCGTCTGTGGGCTTGACTGCCGAACAAGGCAAGCAATTGTCTGACGGCATGACCGTGCCCGCAGCATCTACCGCCGCCTGCATCGATGTGCTGCAAAAGCTATACAAATGCTATATGGACACCGACGCGGCCTTGGTCGAAATCAACCCGCTGATCGTTGAAGGCAATGGCGGCATCAAAGCCTTGGACGCGAAGTTTAACTTTGACTCTAACGCGCTGTTCCGCCATCCAGAAATCGTCGCTTTGCGCGACTTGGATGAAGAAGACCCCGCCGAAGTGGAAGCGTCCAAGTTTGACTTGGCCTACATCAGCCTAGACGGCAACATTGGCTGCTTGGTCAACGGCGCAGGTCTTGCCATGGCCACCATGGACACCATTAAGCTGTACGGCGCAGAGCCTGCTAACTTTTTGGACGTAGGCGGTGGTGCCACCCCAGAGAAAGTGACCGAAGCTTTTAAGATCATGTTGAAAAATCCCAAGGTCAAGGCCATCATGGTCAACATCTTTGGCGGCATCATGAAGTGCGACACCATTGCCACTGGCATCATTACCGCGTGCAAAGCCACTAACCTCAGCGTACCTTTAGTCGTGCGCATGAAGGGCACCAACGAAGACCTCGGCAAGAAGATGCTGGCCGAAAGCGGCCTGCCCATCATCAGCGCCGACAGCATGGCCGAGGCCGCGCAAAAAGTCGTTGCGGCAGTAGCTGCAGCCAAATGATTTTGCGGGACAGACCGCAGGCCGCGCAGCGGACCCGCTCTGTCCCCCACTGATTAGGAACAAATATGTCTATCTACATCAACAAAAACACGCGTGTCATCACCCAAGGCATCACTGGCAAAACTGGCCAGTTCCACACCGAAAAGTGCCAAGAATACGCCAACGGTAAAAACTGCTTCGTTGCTGGCGTGAACCCGAAAAAAGCGGGCGAGTCGATTTTTAACATTCCCATTTACGCATCGGTCAACGAAGCCGCAGCGCAAACAGGTGCTACGGTCTCCGTCATCTACGTGCCGCCTGCAGGCGCAGCCGCTGCCATTTGGGAAGCTGTGCAAGCCAACCTCGATTTAGCCATCTGCATTACCGAAGGCATCCCCGTGCGCGACATGCTAGAGCTGCGCAACAAGATGAAGGCCAAAGAAGCCGCTGGCGGCAAAAAGACTTTGCTGCTAGGCCCTAACTGCCCAGGACTCATCACACCTGACGAGATCAAAATTGGTATCATGCCCGGCCACATTCACCGCAAAGGCCGCATTGGCGTGGTCTCGCGCTCAGGCACTTTGACCTACGAAGCGGTAGCTCAACTCACCGAAATCGGCCTAGGCCAGTCCACTGCCGTTGGTATTGGCGGCGATCCGATCAACGGCTTAAAACACATTGACGTGATGAAAGCCTTTAACGACGACCCAGATACCGACGCCGTCATCATGATTGGCGAGATCGGCGGCCCGGATGAGGCAGATGCCGCACGCTGGTGCAAAGCCAACATGAAAAAACCGATTGTGGGCTTCATCGCAGGCGTAACCGCCCCTGCAGGCAAGCGCATGGGCCACGCCGGCGCGCTGATCAGCGGCGGTGCAGACACTGCAGATGCTAAATTAGCTGTGATGGAAGAATGTGGCTTTACTGTCACCCGCAACCCGTCAGAAATGGCCAAGCTTCTGAAAGCTTTGCTTAAGTAAACGCCAATCCAGCCTGCGAACAGCTTAGTTGACCGCCAACGCACGAAGATTTGGTTGTCATCAGGCTGTCCGTAAGCAGTTTTACGCATCCACAACGGCCCGTTGCCGCATACACTTAATTTATGTATTTCAAACAAGCGCTGCCCCCAGCGCTTTTTGCATTCAACAACAAGGTAACCCATGCTGTTCTTCGGACTTGATCTTTCATCGGCTGCCGTGTGGAGCGCTTTTGGCTCCATCATGCTCGCCAACATTATTTTGTCGGGCGACAACGCTGTAGTCATCGCCATGGCCGCCCGCTCGCTCAAACCTGATCAACGGGGCAAAGCTATCTTTTGGGGCAGCGCCGCCGCTATCGTCATGCGGATTATTTTGACCATTGTGGCCATTCAGTTATTGACTTTGCCGTACCTAAAAATGATCGGTGCTGTTTTGCTGGTATACATCGGCGTAGATCTGCTCAGCGGTGGTGGCGACGAGGACAGCCATGGCAAAGAAATTGGCAGCATGGGTGCAGCTATCCGTACTATTTTGATAGCCGACTTGGTGATGAGCCTGGACAACGTACTAGCCGTCGCGGCAGCCGCCAAAGGCAATATGCCTTTGCTGGTGGCGGGCCTGTTGATTAGCATTCCGCTGATCATTTTCGGATCGACTTTGCTGATGAAAGTGATGGAACGTTTTCCCATCATCATCACATTGGGCGCGGCTTTGCTAGGCTTCTTGGCGGGCGAAATGCTGCTTACCGACCCTGCCTTTGTGGGCTGGTTTGGCAAAATGGGCGAGCAAACCATCATGTTTGCAGGCGTCATAGGCGCCGCCATCGTGGTGGGGCTGGGCTTATGGATGCAAAAGCGCAGTAAAGTGGCGGCTTAAACCTTGCATTGGTAGCACCTGCTCTGTTTCTGTATATATGGCTGCAGGTGCCTTGGTACTTGCCAATGGGGCATTGATTTGCCGCCTATTTGCAACAAAGTACACCATCTGTGTGACAAATTAGCTTGTGCAGCTCTAAGCTGTCTGGTAACGTATATAACTACAAAATATTGCACATATATCAATCACTTAGCGCAGTAACTTCACATGGCGCATTGACTGGTTGAACTACGCACCTATCCAGCGGAGATAAGTTTGGGGACAGCAGCATCAAAACGAGGCCAATTTTGGCGCGCCGACTGGTTTGTCGGCGTGTTGGCAATACTGTGCGTGATTGCCCTGAACAAAGCCACTAATTTCGTAGATACCTTAGAAAACCGCTTCTACGACTACGGCATTACGCAGTCTGACAAAAAACCGTCCGATCAAATTGCCATAGTGGCTATTGACGACCAAAGCGTGGCCAACTTAGGCCGCTGGCCTTGGTCGCGAGATGTTCAGGCTAAGTTGATTGACCAAATTAGCGCAGGCAAACCTAAAGCCATCATTAATCAGGTTCTTTACCCTGAGCCACAGATTGAAAAAGGCTTGCCCTTCTTGGTCAAAATCCGCGAGAGCATCAGCGCTGATGAAGTTGCAAGTAACTCTACACTAAGTGCTATTAGCAAAATTGCAGCCGAGGGCGAAGTTGCTTTGAATGCAGACGCACGTTTAGCGCAGGCGTTTGCTGCTGCAGGAAACGTGGTTGGCACGGTAAGTTTGTTGCCAGGTGACGCGCGCGGCAAAGCAGATAAAGCATTGAACCCAGCCACGCTAAGGAGTTTGATCAAAGCACCTATTGGCTACGGTATGCAAGCGACCGGAATTTTAGAACCTATAGATACCTTGGCTAGAAACGTGAGCTTAGTAGGTCACGGAAACAAAGCTACGGATATCGACGGCACGCTACGTGTCGAGCCGCTACTGGCTGACTATTACGGCCAATCAATCCCTTCAATCAGCTTAGCGGCGGCATTGAAGGGACTTAATCTTACGCCATCAGATATCCAAGTTTTTGCTGCTGAAGATGTTATCCAGATTGGAAAGCTGCGTATCGGCATCAACGAGCTTGCACAAATGCGCCCCTTCTATTATTCAGACAAAGAAGGTCGCCGGCCTTTTACAGAAGATTCAGCTTTTGATGTAATGTCTGGCAAAATTTCTGCAAACAAGTATGCCGATAAAGTAGTTTTTCTAGGCCCTAGCGCGGCAGGAGTTGCAGGCGAATTCCCCACACCTTTGGGACGGGGAATGACTGCGCTAGAGCAAAGTGCGCACATTACCTCGGGCATTTTGTCTGAGCACTTTGTCACTACGCCGTTATGGGTTAGCGCCTTGAGCGCGGCGGTTGTATTGCTAGTGGCTACATATTTAATTTTCCTGCTGCCCAGACTATCCGCTGGTAATGCTGCGATAGCAACGGCCTTCATATTTGCGGCGCTACTTATTAGCTCTTATGTATTGCTATCGCGCTATAACAAATGGGCGCACTTGGTATTTCCTGCAGTCTTGCTGCTCATAGGCCATCTCGCCCTGACCACCAAGCGCTTCTTGGTCACCGAAGCAGGCAAACTCAAATCAGACGAGGAGTCTGCTGAAACTAACCGCATGATGGGGTTGGCGCTGCAAGGCCAAGGCCAGTTGGACATGGCGTTTGACCGCTTTCGCCGTGTGCCCGGAGGCGATGCGCTGATGGGTAATTTGGGCAGCTTGGCGCTAGATTTTGAACGCAAACGGCAGTTCAATAAATCACAAGCAGTTTATGAATACATGGCTGGTCTAGACAAAAGCTACAAGGGGCTGGACGCTAAGCTGAACCGGGCCAAGAATTTGTCCGAAACGGTTATTTTGGGGGGCAGTGGCACGCACCCTGGCGGCACCGTGCTGTTGGCTGGTGGCGGCGTAGAAAAGCCCATGCTGGGCCGCTACCAAGTGGACAAAGAGCTAGGCAAGGGCGCGATGGGTGTGGTGTACTTAGGCAAAGACCCGAAGATTGGCCGCGTAGTAGCCATTAAAACCATGGCGCTGTCGCAAGAGTTTGACGGTGACGAGCTGGTCGATGCGCGTGAGCGCTTTTTCCGCGAGGCCGAGACCGCAGGCCGCTTACAGCACCAAAATATCGTCACCATTTTTGACGCTGGCGAAGAGCACGATTTAGCCTACATTGCCATGGAGTTTCTCAAAGGCAAAGACTTGATGGACTATTGCAAGGCCGGTGCCTTACTACCGGTGCCCAAAGTGCTGTCGATTGTGGAGCGCGTAGCGCAAGCGCTGGCTTACGCCCACAAGCAAAACGTGGTGCACCGCGACATTAAACCCGCCAACATCATGTACGAGATAGACAGCGACACGGTTAAAGTGACTGACTTTGGCATTGCCCGCATCACCGACTCCAGCAAAACCAAAACGGGGATTGTGCTGGGCACGCCTAGCTTTATGTCGCCTGAACAGATTGCCGGTAAAAAAGTCGATGGGCGCTCTGACTTATATTCCTTGGGTGTGATGCTGTTCCAGATGCTCACGGGCGTGCTACCTTTTCGCGGCGACTCCATGGCCGAGCTGATGTACAAAATTGCCAACCAAGAAGCTCCTGATGTGCGCTCAATTCGCGCTGATTTGACCGAGCAAACCGCCCACGCTGTAGCCTTGTCGCTCAGCAAGCGGCCTGAGACGCGCTTTCAAGACGGCGACCAGTTTGCGGCTGATCTGCGACTGGCTATTGCTGCCCTGGGCATGGCCATCGAGCCTGTAAGCGTGCCAATCAGCGGTCACACGCCGACAGCCACGCGCTCGCCCCATGCTGATAAAACGGCGGTTTTGATGGCCTCTGTGGACAACGATGAAACGCTGGTGCTACCCCCTCGCGTCAGCGATGACCCAGCTTTTGCCGCCACGCGCAAAATTGACGCTAATACCACCAACTTTGAGAAAACCGTAGTCTCCAAGCCACCCGTTTCGGGTTACAAGAGCGAAAACTAGTTATAGTAGGCTACGAATTCACCATGATTTACCAATTTTGTTCACAAACCGACCCAGGTCTCGCCCGCGAGAACAATGAGGATGCGGTAACCTACGACCCGCCCACGTCGCTATCAGTTTTAGCGGACGGCATGGGCGGCTACAACGCTGGCGAGGTGGCCAGCGGCATGGCTACCGCTTTTATCCGGTCTGAGCTGAGCCGATGGCTGTCGCAAGTGGGTAAAACTGCCAACGCGCGGGAAGTGCGCCGCGCTATGGAAATTTGTGTCGACAACGCGAACCGCTCCATTTTTAACTCGGCCAACTCCAACCCACAATATGCAGGTATGGGCACTACCTTGGTAGTGGGTGTGTGCCACGAAGCACGCTTGATGCTAGGCCATATTGGCGACTCGCGTTGCTACCGTCTACGTGGCGAAGAACTGACGCAAATCACCAAAGACCACTCTTTGCTGCAAGAGCAGATGGACGCAGGTTTGATCACGCCCGAACAAGCGGCCACGTCGCTGAATAAAAACCTGGTCACCCGTGCGCTTGGGGTAGAAGACAGTGTTTTGCTTGAGGTCAATGAACACCGCGTTGACGCAGGTGATTTGTATTTAATGTGTTCAGACGGTTTATCAGACATGGTGGACGACGCAGGTATTGCCACCATTTTGCAAACTGCTGATACCTTAGAGCAAAAATCAGTAGCGCTGGTTACCGCAGCCAACGCTGCGGGTGGCCGCGATAATATCTCGGTGTTGCTGTTTCAGGCGCAAGAAGGCACTGAAAAGCGTGGATTTATGTCGCGCTTGCTGAGAAAGTAAAATACATGTACATCACTACCAACAGGAGCCGGCTATGCCGAAAATGATCGTATCGATCGACGGTGTCGTCATCAAAGAAGTCCAACTCACGAAGGACCGTACTACGCTGGGGCGTAGGCCGTACAACGACATTGTTATTGACAACCTCGCTGTCAGTGGCGAGCACGCCGTGATGCAAATGACCGGCAATGAAGTGTACTTAGAAGACCTTAACAGCACCAACGGCACTTACGTGAACGGTAAAGCGGCCAAAAAGCAGCTTTTAGCGCATAACGACACAGTAGAAATCGGCAAATACAAGATCAAATACATCAACGAAGCGGCCACCGCCAGCTTTGACAAAACGATGGTGATCAAGGCTGGTACTCCAGGGCTTACCCAGCCCCCAGCAGCAGTTGAGTTCAACCCAGCAGGCACAGCCGCCATCAAGGTGTTGTCAGGCGCAGCTGCGGGCCGCGAAGTGCCGCTGGTCAAGGTAGTTACCACCATTGGCAAGCCCGGCGTAGCAGTAGCCGCCATTACTAAGCGCCCCCACGGGTTTGTCGTAGCCCATGTTGAAGGGGCTAACCGGCCCACCTTGAACGGTGTAGCGCTAGGGGCAGAGCCACAAGTGCTCAAGAACATGGATGTCTTGGAACTAGCCGGCACACAAATGCAGTTTGTGCAGAACTGATAGCGCTAGATTTAAAACAATAAGGAACCATGCAGCGGCGCTGCATAATTTCCGCGCCTACAAAACTGGCAGTTAACACTACGCACAGGACACGGGATGCAGGCGCTGCTTAAACATTGGCCTCGCATCGCCGTCACCTTGATCCCCATGGTGATCGCTCTGCTGCATGCCAGCCAGCTGATCTCGATCGACGTTTTTAAGCGCCTTGACGACATCATCTACGATAGCCGCCTGCGTGCCACAATGCCCAATTCGGTGGACAACCGCATCGCCATTGTCGACATTGACGAAAAAAGCCTGGCCGAGGTGGGCCGCTGGCCTTGGGGCCGCGACAAAATGGCCACCTTGGTAGATGAGCTATTTGACAAGCAGCAAGTGGCGATTGTGGGTTTTGACATCGTCTTTGCCGAGGCCGACGACAGCTCGGGCCTCAAACGCCTGCGCCAGCTGGCTACCCAAGAATTGCGCGACCAACCCGGTTTTGCCGAGCGGCTAAGTCAAATTCAAGGCAGCCTAGACTATGACGCTGCCTTTGCCCGATCGCTGCAAAAACGCCCTGCAGTGATGGGCTACTACTTAACCAGCGACCGCGACGGGCGCACCAGCGGTGCCTTGCCCGCTCCGGTGATGCAAAAAGAGGCCTTGGCAGGTAGACCCATCCAGTTTACAGGCTGGTCCGGCTACGGGTCGAACATCGCACCACTGGCCGCCGCAGCGCCCATGGCGGGGTTTTTCAATTCAATCACCGACCTTGACGGCGTGGTGCGCTCTATTCCGCTGATTGCCGAACACAAAGGGCAATATTATGAGTCCTTGTCTCTGGCCATCTTTCGCATGTTGACCGGCTTGCCCAAGGTAGAGCCTGGGTTTCCGCAAGAGAAGTTTTTGTCGCGCAATTACCAAGGTCTAGAAAGCATTTTGCTGCGCCAAAATGGCAAAACATTGGCTATTCCGGTAGACAACCGAGTAGCTGCGCTGGTGCCGTTTCGCGGGCCGGCCGGGTCTTTTACCTACTATTCTGCAGCCGATGTAGTAGCTAAGCGACTACCGGCTAATGCACTGAAAGGCAAAATTGTTTTGGTGGGCACCACTGCACCCGGCTTGCTTGACTTGCGCGTTACGCCCGTGGGCGAGACCTACCCGGGTGTCGAGGTGCATGCCAATATGCTGTCGGGCTTTTTGGATGGGCGGGTGGTGGTTAAACCTGACTACGCAGTAGGTTTTGAAGTGGTCATATTAGTGTTGGCTGGGTTGGTCTTAGCTATAGCGCTGCCGCTGTTATCAGCGCCCAAAGCCGTGGGGTTAAGTTTGGTTGTTGTCGCTAGTTTGGTAGGGCTAAATGTGTGGCTGTTTACCGGCTATGGCTTAGTCTTGCCGCTGGCGTCTGCCTTGGTGATGGCGCTTACCGCGTTTGCGCTGAACATGAGCTACGGCTATTTTGTAGAAAGTAAATCCAAACGTTTGATCGCCAACATGTTTGCCGCCTACGTGCCGCCCGAGCTGGTAGACGAGATGGTCAAAGACCCCGACAGCTACAGCATGAAGGCGGTGAACAAAGACCTGACCGTGATGTTTTGCGACATGCGCGGCTTTACCAATTTGTCTGAGAAGATGGAGCCTACTGCGCTGCAAAGTTTGCTCAATAACTTGTTTAGCCGCCTGACCGAAATCATCCAGGCCAACCGCGGTACCACCGACAAATACATGGGCGACTGCGTGATGGCGTTTTGGGGCGCCCCGGTAGACACGCCCGACCATGCGCAGCTGGCCATTAAAGCCGCGCTGGAGATGTGCGACGCCGTGCGCAAAATTAACGTTGAACACCGCGCCAAAGGCATCCCCGAGATTGGCGTAGGCATAGGCCTGAACACCGGCACCATGTGCGTAGGCAACATGGGGTCGGACATTCGCCGCAGCTACACCGTGATTGGCGACGCGGTCAACCTGGGCGCGCGCCTAGAAGGCTTGTCTAAAAACTACGGCGTAGAAATAGTGGTCAGCGAAACCACCAAAAAACTAGGCACCCAGTTTGCCTGGCAAGAGCTGGACAAAGTGCGCGTCAAAGGCAAAGAACAAGCCGTGTCCATCTACCGCCCCGTGGCGCCTGCCGACGTGAGTGCTAAAAACCACAGTGACGAACTAAAGACATGGTCCAGTTTACTTAAGGCCTACAGAAACCAAGACTGGGAACAGTGCGATGTGCAAATTTTAAATTTACAACGCCTTAATGCCAAAAAATTCCTTTACCAACTGTATGCTGACCGTGTAGCCTCACTACGTTTGCTGCCTTTTGACCCCAGTTGGGACGGCGCGACCAACTACGACACCAAGTAAAATCCCTACTAGGACAAGGAACCATCGCGCTATGAAAGTACGGGTTTTAGGCTGCTCCGGCGCCATCGCTCACAACTGCCGCACCACGTCATTTTTAATTGACGACGATTTGCTGGTCGACGCAGGCACCGGCGTAGGTGACCTCAGCCTGCACGAGATGAGAGCGATCAACGATGTGGTGTTGACCCACTCCCATCTCGACCATATTGCCGCCCTGCCGCTGATGCTGGATTCGGTTGCCTCGCAGCGCAGCGCGCCCCTGCGCGTGCATGCGCTTCCACAAACCATAGCCGCGCTGCAGCAGCACATTTTTAACAACACCATTTGGCCCGACTTTAGCAAAATCCCCTCGCCCGAGGCACCGTTTTTAACCTTTCACCCCATCCGCCAAGGCCAGTTTATTCAGTTTGCCAATAAAACTGTAGAGGTACTGCCCGCTGTGCACACCGTGCCCGCCGTAGGCTACGCCATCAACGCGGGGCAAGGCAACTGGGTGTTCACCGGCGACACCGAGCGCAACCCCGCCTTTTGGCAGCGCCTTAACCAAATGCACGTTGCCATGCTGGTGATAGAAACCGCCTTTAGCAACCGCGAGACCGACCTGGCCAAGCGCAGCCTGCACCTGTCCCCCATGGCCCTGGCCGACGAGCTAGACTGCATCGCCAAAGACAAAAACTACCCCATCTACATCACCCACACCAAACCGGCTGAGACCGAGCTGATCATGAGCGAAGTGCAACGCTTCGACCAAACCCACCCCAGCGGCCCCAACGTCACCCACGACATCCGCTGGCTGCGGGCCGGGCAAGAGTTTGAGCTGTAACGGCGCAAGGGTTAATTCAGCAGCGCCACAAACGTGTACTAATGTTCGATTAATCAGACTTTAATAGACTAAAACTCGATTTTGTTCGATAATTCGAACATGTCAAATACCAAAGCTGTGAGTGCCAAGGCCAGTACGCCCCGCGAGTTTGGCGTGCAATTTCGTGCAGAGCGCGAGGCGCGCGGCATGACCCAACAAGACCTTGCTGCCGCTATCAACCGCCGTCGCCAGGCCATTGGCGACATAGAGGACGGTAAAAACGTAGGCCTGATGACGGTGTTTATGGCGCTAGCGGCCATGGGCAAATGTGTGGAAATCAAAAGCAGCCGACTTGAGCTGGAGAATATAGAAAGCTTTTTGAGAGAAGAATGACATGGCTGATTTGACACAAAAGATCAAAAAGCTGTATGGCCATACCCCGCAAGGCCACGCTGGGCAGCTAGACCGTGAATCACAATACGTGTGGCGCTACACCACATCAAAAAGTGACTGCGAATTATCTTTGGCTATGCCCATCCGCGCCGCCAGCTACAACAGCAGCCAGCCACACCCTATTTTTTCAATGAACCTGCCAGAGGGCGACCAGTTTTACCGGTTGTCGCAACGGTTCAAAAAGACTTTCGCCAAATTTGACGAAATGGCCATATTGTCTATCGTGGGCCACGACCAAATCGGTCGCGTTCAGCTAACCCAAGAACTTGATGAGAAACGCACCAGGCGGGCTACAGTAGGCCTGGCGCAAATCAAACAAAGCCAAGCGCATGAAAAACTGTTTGATTATTTAGCCGAGCAATACTACGACACCGGCATATCTGGTGCGCAACCTAAAGTTATGGTGCCAGATGCTGATGTAGTGGTGCCCGACAGCAAATCTACCGCGCGAAACTCAGATCTCATTATCAAAACCGGCGGCCTGCAATATCCATTTTTGAGCCAAAACGAATATGTGTGCATGCTGGCAGCCCAAAAAGCCGGCATAGAAGTGCCAGAATTCCACCTGTCCGATGACGGGTCGCTGTACATCATGCGGCGGTTTGACCTGCTAGCCGATGGCACCAAGCTAGGGTTTGAAGACTTTGCCGTACTGGGCAACGCAGGCTACGATGCCAAGGGTAACTACAAATACCAAGGCAGCTACGAGGCCATTGCCAAAATAATAGGCGCCTACTGCGGTGACAATAACGCTGTACTGCAAAAGCAAAACTACTTTGAATACCTTACCCTGTCTTGCATGGTGCGCAATGGCGACGCGCACCTGAAAAATTTTGGCTTGATATATACGCACCCTGCAGCACCTGCCAGCACCATGCTGGCCCCATTGTTTGACGTAGTCACGACATCAGCCTACGACCACGAAGACACCAGAACCCAAAGAGTGCTGTCTGACCGTACATTAGCCCTCAAGCTCAACAAGTCAGACAGCTACCCCACACGCAAACAGTTAGCAGACTTTGGCCGCACCGCATGCCACGTAGCCCAACCAGAACACGTGATACAGCGCATAGGCCAAGCTATGACCGAAGTAATGCAAGCCCACAAGACTCTTTTTTCCAAGGCATTTGGCGCCCGTATGGCATTGGAATGGGACAACGGTAAAACGTCTCTAGCGTAATAACGACATCAAATTACTATTAATTTCATAGCTGCTTGAGCAGGTTCTACGGGCTAGAACGGTTAAAACGCTTATGAAATCAGCCCTCAATAGCATTCAAAGTAAACAGGGTGCTGCTACGGATGGCTGAGGTTATGTCTTCCCATAAGTCGAGTCGTGGTCTGGGTAAACTTTAAGAAAGCGCATAAATTCGCCGTCTCTCATGGCCGTAGCTCGCCTGGCTTGCGTAATGCGCAGTGAATACACAGCATCAATGCCTGCGGGTAGCCTGACACTACTAATTTTTTCCCACTCCAAACCCTGATCTTTATAAACTGGGTCCCAGCTAAGCTTTAGCAGTTTTTGCAGGGTGGCTAAAACCCTGCCGCGTTCATTTTTGTCTAATTCAAGCAGGCTCTTTAGAAACTCTGGGTTGTTGATGTCTAGTTTGACGCTATGGCTTGGTAGATTGGCCATGGTTCATGTCATCAAAAATTGCATTCACATCAGATTCTTGCGGCTTGTTGTTTGCGGCCCATGTGAGGGCTTGCTGCAGAGCTGCGTAGGCCGTAGGCTCATGCAACCAACGCTCGTTCTCAGGCACCACCACGGCGGTACGCACCAACCAAACGCCAGGCTCGCGTTCTTCTACCAGCACCTGTCGGCCCGCATAGCCCTTACCCAAAGAAATTTGCCCGTTTGCGCCCACCAGCTTAACGCTAGTTTTAGGCCCAGCCACCGCTGCATTCATATCGTGACCCCTCATCAAACCGCTTGAAAACGCCAAGCCTCGCGTAATTTAGTGCGGTAGTAAATTAGTGCTGCACCAATTATAACTAGTACTCGAAGCGATGGCGTTGCTAAACGTGCGCGGCAATCATAGTGTGTCAAGCCTGCCGCAATCAAAGTGTCTTCTTAGCTGTTTTGTGCTAATCTATGCCTATGAATGCAGTTTTAGACCCCATCGTCTCCGAGTTTGACACCCAAGAACAAGCAGCTAGCTACGACCGCTGGCTACTTGCTAAGGTGCAAAAAGCCCAAGACAGCACACAGCCGTTGATTTCACATGACCAAGTTATGTCCCAAGCACGCGCATTGATTGAATCAAAAAGAAAGCCACATGCTGCTGGTTGAATGGCGGGAAGAGGCGAAACAAGATTTACTAGAAATACTTGATTTCATAAGCCAACGCAATGAAATAGCCGCGTTAGATTTGCAACATCGCATAGACCGCGCAGTAGAGCATCCTAGCGATCACCCCTACCTGTACAAGCCAAGTCTTAAAATTCCCGGCGTCAGAGAATTGGTAGCACATCCAAACTATATCGTTTACTACCAAGTCACAAGCAAAGTTGAGATATTGTCGGTAGTACATGCGCGTCGGCAATATCCACTATAAATTTCATAGCTGCTTGAGCAGGTTCTACGGCCTAGAACGGTTAAAACGCTTATAAAATTATGCTTTTAACCATGCACATTCGACCCATCCACACCCCAGCAGACTACCAATCTACACTCAAAGAAGTCTCCGCTTTGGTCGACGCCGACCCGCCACGCGGCACACTTGACGCAGACCGGCTAGAAATACTGGGTACTTTGCTACAGGCCTACCAACCCTAGACCTATTAGGTGCAGCACTACCCGCTAGAGCTGCCCGACCCCATAGAAGCCATTAAATTCCGCATGGACCAACAAGGCCTGGCGGCTAAAGACCTGCAACCCATGATTGGCGGGTTAAATCGCGTGTATGAAGTGCTCAACCGAAAACGCCCCTTAAGCCTGAGCATGGTGCGCCGTTTAAACGCGACCCTAGGTATTTCTGCAGAATGCCTCATTCGAGAGGTGGCCTAACTTCAGTACAAACGCTGGGCACAGTGCGGTTAGACGGCAGATAGCGCAGGCCGATATGTAACATAACCAGCGCAACTCAGCGCCTAACAGCGCTTTAAGCTGCCGACTACCAGCCACAATCCACTACAAATTTCATAGCTGCTTGAGCAGGTTCTACGGCCTAGAACACCTAAAACACGTATAAAACAAGCGCTATAGGCGAATCCAGCCAACATGTTACAAAGTTGGCCAAAAACTGACCAAAATGCCGTCGCAAACTGTCACAACTGACAAAAATGTAAGCCACCTAAAACCTGTGCCAAGCCCGGTGTTGCACAAATAATCGCAAAACCGCCCAAAAGCAGCCTTTCTTCACACATTTAGCACGGTAGCCTAGCGCAAACCTGTTGGCACGCGGTTTGCAACTATTCTTGGCTTTCTAACCTAACTGGAGATTTTTATATGAAGCGTACTCTGCAAAAGGGTTTTACCCTAATCGAATTGATGATCGTTGTAGCGATTATCGGTATTCTGGCTGCCGTGGCATTGCCTGCTTACCAAGACTACACCGTGCGTGCACGTGTTACCGAAGGCTTGGTTTTGGCCAGTACTGGTAAACTTGCAGTTGCCGAAAATGCCTCAAATGGCCGCTCCTTCACTTCTGGTTGGACACCGCCAACTGCAACACAAGGTGTTAGCCAAATTGCTATAAGCACTACTGGCATGATTACAATCGATTACACCGTAAAAGCTGGTGGCGGTAGTATTATCATGTCCCCATCAAGTGGCGGTACATTAGGCTTAACAGAAGGTACCCCTCCATCAGGTGGTTCTATCTCTTGGGATTGCACAGGCGGATCTTTGCAAGACAAATATAAACCGGCACAGTGCCGCAAATAATTTCTTAATGTAAAAAGTTATTCGAGCCCTCCGGGGCTCTTTTTGTTTGTGTCGACGAAGTTAAATTATGACTATCAAAATCAATTCGACGATCTTATGCGCAGTTGGGGCGTTATCGGTAGCCATTTCAACCAAACCCCTAGGTAAAATATATCCAGCTTTGCTGAACGAACTGGTTTGCGCGATTGTCTGGATGACGGTCTGTGTTTTTATACTGTTTAAAAAACGCGATCTCAAAGGCGTTGTGGCATCTGTTTCTGTGCCTTTGTGTGCGTTGGGTTTGATGGTGATTTTGTTGGTAGCGCAGTCTTTAGCAGGCCACAGCACAAGTTACCTAGGCGTAGTTATTCGCGAAGTGATTTCTTTGCTAATGGCTGCAACAGTGCTATGTGTAGGTGCCAGCATGGGACTAAAACGCAAAAATGCGCAACAGCTTGATGGCCCACATCTGCAGCTAGCTAGCAAAATCATAGTAGGCGTAGCATTGGTTCAGGCTGCGTTTGGATGGTTGCAGTATCTTGAGCTGCATTTGCAACTTGGATTTGTGAGCTTGCTCAGTGTCAGCGGTCGAGTATTCGGTAACGTTAGGCAGTTTAATTTATATGCCTTGCTAATGTTGCTAGGTTTAGTTGGCTGCGCTTATTTGATCTCGCAGCCAACGCCGCAAATTGACAGGGAACTGGGGCCTTTGCAATCTAATCGCACAAAGACTAAGTTACATAATGCTGCTACCTTAGCAATAAGTATCGTAATCTGCGGCGCGCTGGTGGCCAGTGCATCTAGATTTGGCATGGTGGGGGCCGTATTGTTGGCGACGATAGGCTTGCTTGATATTAAAAGCAATAGAAAAAGAGCTTTGTTTCTGTGTGCAATACCACTCGTGTACGGGGTTTTTTATTTAACCTTTGCTTGGCTAGATTCACAAGATGTACTGCCATTTTATGGAACTCAGCGCGCACTTTCTTATAAAGCCGTTAGCGCTGAAAGTAACCAAGATCGCCTAGAGATCTGGCGAAGTTCAATAGAATTAATCCGCCAAAATCCTTGGTTCGGGGTTGGTTTCTCTATGCTTGCGATACGCAGTGGACTCGAAACGTCGATTGGTCGGCTGGATTCCTACTTAGACTATGCACACAATCTACCTCTGCAATGGGCTTTGGACTATGGCGTTCCTGCAATGTTTGTGTTGATAAGCTTACTCGTTTGTTCACTGTGGAAATTGCGCAAAATGCTCCAAACATCAAATGGGCGCTTATTTGCTGTTTTCATCTGTCTGCCGTTGCTTCATGAAATGGTGGAATTTCCACTCCATTATTTGCTTTTTTTGCTACCGTGGTGTTTTGTCTTGGGCTATGGCCTTGCCAGCTATTCTGCGAGCCCTCATGCTTTCGAAGATGCTGCGGATAATGATAATTTTGTTGTCCAAAAGAATACTGGCACTAACTGGATTCTTGTGCCGCTTTTGTTACTTGCAAGCGCCATATTTGCGATAAACGACGCTAAGAAAGCTCAGTTATTCTACGACCCTGTTAAACAAGGAGACATAGAAAACGCAATACAAACGACGTATAGCACCATGGCATTCCAAAACATCGTTGATTATGCTTTTGTTCAAATCATACCCGTCAGCGTCGATAATGCTCCAGCCATGCATCGCTTAGTAGCTGCGGCATCTGAGCTTAAATTTGATTACTTGATGGCCAGCATCTACATTCGTGCAGCTGCACTAGACAACCAAGTGTGCACCGCAAAGAGCATTGCTTATAGAGTTATTAATGCTGATATAAAGTCGAGGAAAATTATTTTTGATCAGATCAACAAATGGCCAGAACCTGTTTTCCGCAACATTGAGAGCTACATTCAAAAACCGTACATTATTCGCTGGAGCAAGACGCTTCCAAAGGATTGCTAGTAGTAGGTTTGAACGCGGCCGGGCATGCAGCTTCACTAGCGCCCGTTTACGCAATAGCTTTACAATAAATATAAAATATTGTGTGATCATTATCAACGATAAAACCAAAGCCTTTAGAGTTTAGGGGCAGCGCGCAAGACGGGTTACGCGCTTTTCCCGTTTCGGCAAAACGTGAAGCAGGCCATCAGCTAGACCAAGTGCAAAACGGTCTTGAACTGGACAACTAGAAGCCTATGCCCAACATAGGCGCTGCAGCGCTAAGTATGAAAAACACTCAATTTGCAAACGTATAGGATGCCATTGGAGACACTCCCGAAGAGGCAGAAAACATGAAGCTGCGCTCTAGCCTAATGATTGCGTTAAAAGCGCACCTGCACTGTACCGGGCTAAGCCAAATATAAGCGGCCAAACTGTTTGGCGTAACACCGCCCCGGGTGTCAGACCTAATGCGCGGAAAGATTAACCTGTTTGGCCTGGATTCTCTGGTCAACATGGCAGTAGCTGCGGGTTTGCATATTGAGCTGCGGGTGACTGAGGAGATGTAGACTAGCGCAAACCGCAAGGAGAAAGCAAGTTATGAAAAAAACTCAACTTAAACCCATACCAAAATTCCATGAAGAAAAGCTGGAACAAGCCTTTTGGGGTAGTGCAGATTCAACAGACTATATCGATTGGTCTAAGGCCAAGCCAGCAGTGTTTGTCAGCCTCAAACCCAGCACCACCACCATTTCAATTCGCCTGCCACAGTCGTTGTTGGACTCTATCAAGCTAGCAGCCAACGCACGCGATGTGCCCTACCAGTCGCTCATCAAGGTGTGGTTGCAAGAGCGTGTCAGGGCGTAGGGTTGTCTGTAGATGAAGTGGGCTGCAGTGGCCAGCAGCGCTTTGTCAAAATATTGACTTTTGTATTCAACATCAATGTTGCGATACTAGATCTGAGAGCCTAATGACTTCTAGGCCTTCCCTAGACTCTACGGCGTTGAAGTCTTTGTCGTGGGTAATAAAGTAGGTGCAGCCTGCGTGGTGGGCTGTGGCGTAGTGCAGAGCAAACACTTGCGCTAAAACCGCGCTTCTTCTTGCAACGCAAAAGCCTGCACCTGCGCGCCTAGCCAGATACCGTGGGCACGCAGCCGTGTAAAGCTGTCGGTTAAATTACCTGTTAACCCTAGCTTGCGCGCCTTGAGCAATATGCCGATGCTGCCAGTCACACTTAATCCAGCTAAGCGGGCTGCGCGCCTGCCTACTACCTCGTCAATTGCAACCAGTGATATGTCTTGGTCTAGTGCTGCTTGAATCACCGATGCTTCACCGCGGTCTAGTGTGTTGAGCAAATACGGCGCTATGGCGCGCGGGCTGGTTAGCGGTTTAAGCCATGCGTGAGCTTGCATAAATTCAGCCACTCCGGGGCGCTGCATTCCGCCTGCAATGAGCTCGGCTGCGACTTCACTGGTTACCACAACCTGTGCGTACAGTTGACGCAAAATGTCTAAGCTGCCGCATGCGACAGACAGCGTAATCAGCGGTGTGGTGTCGGTTACTAGTCGCCCTACAGGCTGCGGGCTAGCTTGGCTTACAGTGTCTGCCACTGGCTTTAAGCGTTGGCCAGATCGTGGGCTAGTTCGGCTGCGTCTAGGTCAATTAACGGCACGTTGAACTTTGACAGCTCCCACAAAAACACCGCGCGCGGCATACCCGCTATGCGCGCTGCCAGCCCGCTAGACAAACGCCCCATTTCATACAGTTTGGCGGCCATCGCCAGTTGCGCCTCTCGCGCAAACTCGCCTTGGCTTAGCTGCGCAGCATCGGCCAGATCGTCTGGAAGTGTGATGGATAAATTCATAACTTTATTGTAAGCCCATTGGCTACAAGCTCAAGGTTGATGTGGAGCGTATGACAACATGGCCTGTTACAGGCAGCGTCGGTGTTTGAGTGGCAAGATTATTTCATTGGTTAGACTTGGGCGCTATGACTAGGCTGCGCAACACTGTGTTTTTTATCGCTTTGGCTTTGCCATGGCTTAACCCTTTTTCATTGGGGCCGTCGGCGGGGATGGTGCCTTGGTTGGTGTCGGTGGCTTGTGTGGGGGCGGCAGTGCTGGCTGTGCCTAGCGGGTCGTTATCTTTCAGGTTGTTTGGGTTTTTTGCGCTGAACGCTGTGTATTTTGCGGTGCACAGCCTGTGGTCGGGCGCGGGGTGGGAAGCGCTGGCGGCTTTGTTGGCTTGGGGTTGTGTGGGGTTGATGGCTTGGGTGGGGGCGGGGTTGAGATCAGGCGCAGTGCGTGGCTTGGCACTTATGTGGTTAGCGGTAGCGTTGGTTAGTTGCGTTTTAGCGCTGCTGCAGTATCTGTCGGTTGAGCAGTGGTTTGCGCCGTGGATCAGCGCGTCTAGCGACGGCACGGCGTATGCCAATCTGCGCCAGCGTAACCAGTTTGCTACGCTGTGCAGTATGGGGCTGGTGGCGTTGTTGTACTTGTGCCAGACTGGGTGCTTGCGGACGGGTGCTGCTACGCAAGCGAGGCTTCGACAGGCTCAGCCCGAACGGATTAATTCACTAATGCTTAGGCTTTTCTCGGAATCTTGGCCGTGGGCCGCGGCAGCGGTACTGGCCGCAGGCACGGCGCTTAGCAGCTCGCGTACTGGGGCGTTGCAGTGGCTGTTAATCGGTGCGGCCATGCTGTGCTGGCGCGCTAGCTTACGTGCGCCGGTGCGCTGGCTGTGTGCGGGGGCACTGGGGCTGTATGGGCTGGCGGTGTTGGTGATGCCGTGGTTTGCGCGCTGGGTGGGCAACCCGGCCACAGGCCTGTGGGGGCGGGCGCAAGAGGCGGGCGAGGCAGGCGGCAGCCGCTTGGCGCTGTACAGCAATGTGCTAGACCTGATAGCCCAAAAGCCGTGGCTGGGCTGGGGCTGGCGCGAGCTGGCGTATGCGCACTACAGCGGCGTGTTTGACGTGCGCTTTGTTGAGCTGCTAGACAACGCACACAACTTGCCGCTGCACCTAGCGGTAGAGCTGGGCCTGCCGTATGCGCTGCTGTTTTGCGGCGCCATTGTGTGGTGGGTGCTGCGCAGCGCGCCGTGGGCCGAGGTGCATCCTACCCGGCAGCTGGCCTGGGCAGTGCTGATGCTGCTGGGCGTGCACAGCATGGTCGAATACCCGCTGTGGTATGGCCCGTTCCTCATGACGCTGGGGTTGTGCCTAGGGCTGCTGCAGCCTCTAAAATATAAGGATAATAGGCTGCTAACCCAAGTAAATCCTGCTCAACCAGCTATTCAATTTATAGCTGCTGGGTTGCTCTGCCTGGCCGCATACCTAGGCTTTGACTACCACCGCGCCAGCCAAATTTACCTAGACAAAGCAGCGCGCAGCGCGCTCTACCCTAGCGATGCGCCGGGTGGCACGCTGGGCTATGCGCAGCAAAGCTGGGTGTACCAGCGCCAGGCGCGCTTTGCCCAGCTGATGATTACCCCCGTTACTCCGCAAACCGCCGCCCAGGTGCTGACGTTGGCACTAGACCTGGTGCATTACTCACCCGAGCCAAGGGTGATAGAGCCGCTGATCGAGGCGGCCACTATGCTGCATTTTGACGATGTGGCGATGTACCACCTAGCCCGCTACAAGGCTATGTACCCGCTGGAGTATGCGGCCTGGTCGGCGTTGAAGTAGTCGTTGTATTTAAGAGCCGCTGCGCATGAGGCACTAGAGCAGGTTCAGCCTAAGCGGCATGAATCACGTGAGTAATTACAGGTCTTTACAATTAGTTAAATCAAACGATTGATTTAACTAGCTATACTCGCCGCCATGCGAAACCCCAGAATTGACGGCGGAGAATCACGCCAACGCCTGCTGCACGCTGCTGTGCAGTGCTTTGCCCAGCATGGCTACAGCAAAACGTCTACCCGCCAGATAGCGCAGCAAGCGGGCGTCAACATTGCGGCTATCAGCTACTATTTTGAAGACAAAGCGGGGCTGTACCGGGCCGCTTACACCGAGCCGATGGGCTGCGCCAAAGACGACATTGCGTTGTTTGACGGCAGCACGCTCACGCTAGAGCAAGCCTTGCACGGCCTGTACAGCGGCTTTATTGAACCGCTGAAGCAAAACATACAGGTGCAGCAGTGCATACGCCTGCACATGCGCGAGATGGTGGAACCCACGGGGCTGTGGGACGAAGAAATAGACCAAGGCATAAAGCCCTACCAGGCCGCGCTGGCCAAGCTGCTGTGCCGTCACTACGGTGTCAAACGGGTCGACGACGATATCACCCGCCTGGTGGTGTCCATCGTGGCGCTGGGCGTGCATATGTATGTGGGACGCGATTTAACGTTAAAGCTGTACCCGCGCATTGCCACCACCGCCAAAGCGCTAGACGTGATGGCCGAGCGCTTGGTGATGTACGCCCGCGCCATGATTGACGCCGAGGGTGCGCGCCGCTTGGCTGCAGCGACTGCGGTATGAAAGGAATTGAGATGTTTGATGTGCCACCTTTTATGAATACTGTTGAAGCGTCGCTCAAAGTGCTGCTTAGAGCGCTGCCCAAAGCGCTATGCAAAACACCGCATTTTGCCGCGCAACGCGCAGGGCACTTGGGGCAATCATTGCTAGCCCTGTCCGCAGCACTAGCCATGGCAGGCTGCGCCAGCACCGCAGGCCTGCCGGACGCAAACCGCGTGCAAGCCGACAGCCGCATCACGCCGCCCGCCACATGGCAAGCCGCACTGCCCCACGGCGGCAACATTAGCACCATGAGCCAGTGGTGGCAGCAGTGGGACGACAAGCTGTTGGTAGAAGTACTAGAAGCCGCACAAAAAGAAAGCGTCACCCTGGCCGCCGCCCGCACCCGCATTGCCCAAGCGCGCGCCACGCTGACAGGCGCGCAAGCCGCGCTGCTGCCCAATGTGCAAGGCAGCGCGCAAATTACCCGAGGCGTGCAGGCACCCAAGGCACCGCCTGCCACCAGCGCCAGCGTAGGGCTGCAAGCTGCGTGGGAGCTAGACGTGTTTGGTGGCAACCGCGCGGCCCGCAGCGCCGCACAAACGCGCTTTGACTCGGCCCAGCTAGGCTGGCACGAGGCGCGCGTGCTGGTGGCCATTGAAGCAGCCAGCGTGTACTACGACTGGCTCAGCTGCCAAACCAGCGTGGGGCTAGCGCAAAGCGACGCTACCTCGCGCAGCGAAACCGCGCGCCTAGCTGATCTGACGGCTAAAGCAGGCCTGAACGCACCTGCCAACGCAGCGCTAGCGCGCGCCAGCGCCGCCGACGCAGCCAACAGCCTGCGCAGCGCGCAGGCCCAGTGCGAGGTAAAACTTAAATCACTCGTTTCGCTCACCGGATTGGCCGAGCCTGCGTTGCGCGATAAACTGATAGCCAATGTGCCTGTGGCCCGTAAAATCACCGCGCAAAAAGAGCTGTTCACCATCGCTGCCGTGCCCGCCGAAGTACTGGCCCAGCGCCCTGACATTGCCGCCGCTCAGCGCGACGTAGCGGCCGCCAGCGCCGACGCACGCGCAGCAGACGCGCGGCGTTTGCCCATGCTGTCGCTGAACGGTTCTATCGCCGGTGCCAGAATTAGCCAAGGCGGGCAGAGCACCGAAGGCGTGACGTGGTCGGTAGGCCCCATCGCGTTGACCGTGCCGCTGTTTGACGGTGGCCGCAACGCTGCCAATGCCCAAGCCGCAGTAGTAGCGTACGACGAAGCTGTGGTCAACCTGCGTGCCAAGGCGCGCAACGCAGTGCGCGAAGTAGAAGAAGCTTTGGTTAACTTGGACAGTACCGCCCAGCGCGCAGATGATGTGCAAACCGCCACCACAGGCTACAAAGCATCTTTTGACGCCACGCAAGCGCGCTACAAAGCAGGCCTGGCCAGCCTGGTTGAGCTAGAAGACGCACGCCGCACCTCGGTGCTGGCGCAGCAAAGCCAGCTAGCGCTAGACCGCGAGCGCATTGCAGCGTGGGTAGCGTTGTACCGCGCCGCTGGTGGCGGCTGGACAGCGCAAAGCCCTATGCCCATGCTGACACCCACACCAGGGCCTGGTGCGCCATAGCCCACTGCGCCACACCACACTAGCAGCATTGCCCCCTACTTTTTTACGCAAACAACTTTCACGCCATTGCCGGAGTCCGTATGAAATTAACCATGCCTTTTAAACTAAACGCTATGACTATAGTAGCTGTCGGTGCAGTACTTACGATAGCTATCGGCCTATTTGTATCGCAAACATGGGCCCAAGATAGTAAAAAAAGCGACAAGCCCGCTACCCCACCCAAAGCCGCCTTAAGCGTCAGCGCCGTCAGCCCCAGCAACGGTACGTTGGGGGTACAACTGTCAGCCAACGGCAACGTGGTGGCGTGGCAAGAGGCCATCATCGGCGCTGAGGTGAACGGGCTGAAGGTCACCGAGGTGCGCGTGAACGTAGGCGACACCGTGAGAAAAGGCCAGGTGCTGGCCACCTTTAGCGCCGACGCTGCGCGTGCCGATGTGCTGCAAGCAAGTGCCTCGCTGGCTGAGGCGCAGGCTACCCAGTCTGAGGCGGCAGCCAACGCGGCGCGCGCGCGCAGCCTGCAAGACACCGGCGCACTCAGCGCGCAACAAATTGCGCAATTCACCACGCTAGAGACCACGGCCAAAGCCCGCACCGAAGCTGCCCGTGCGGTAGTGACCAATGCACAAGTGCGCCTGAAAAATGGCCAGCTTACCGCGCCTGACAACGGCGTAATCTCAGCGCGGCTGGCTACCGTAGGCTCGGTGGTGGGTGCCGGGTCAGAGCTGTTTCGCATGATTCGCCAAGGCCGCCTAGAGTGGCGCGCCGAGGTAACCAGCACGGAGGTGGCGCGTATCAAGCCCGGCACGGCGGCCACCATCACCGCCGCCAGCGGCGCGCAGGTGCAAGGCAAGGTGCGCACGGTGGCACCCACGGTAGACGCGCTGACACGCAATGCACTGGTGTATGTAGACTTGCCGCAAAACCCCGACATCAAAGCAGGCATGTTTGCCAAGGGTGAATTTGTACTGGGCAGCACCAACGCGCTGACCTTGCCTCAACAGGCCTTGGTGCTGCGCGATGGGTTTACCTATGCCATGCGCATTGAGGCGACCAACAAAGTCAGCCAAGTCAAACTGCAAACTGGCCGCCGTGTAGGCGACGCGGTAGAGATTGTGCAAGGCGCAAAAAATGGTGAACGCTATGTAGCCGGTGGGGCCGCGTTTTTGGCCGATGGCGATACCGTCAGGGTAATAGCTGCTGCGCCTGCGGGCACACAAGCGCCTGCTACCCCCGCAGCTGCCTCCAGCGCTGCCTCCAATGCGCTGTCAGCCGCTAAATAATAATAAAAAGCGTTGTTAACCCAAGTAAAACCTGCTCAAGCAGCTATTAAATTAATAGTATTAGTCAGAGAGAACTCCCCATGAACGTATCCGCTTGGTGTATTCGCAATCCCATTGCCGCCATCATGTTTTTTGTGATGCTGTGCTTTGCCGGTGTCTTGGGCTACCAAAACATGAAGGTGCAAAACTTTCCTGATTTGGATGTGCCCAACATCATCGTCACCGCCAGCCTGCCCGGCGGCTCGCCCACGCAGCTAGAAACTGAAGTCGCGCGCAAAATTGAAAACAGCATTGCGCCGCTAGAAGGCCTTAAAAATATTTACACCAAAGTGCAAGACGGTGTGGTCACCATCACCGCCGAATTTCGCCTGGAAAAACCCACCCAAGAGGCCTTGGACGAAACACGCTCTGCCGTGCAGCAGGTACGCGCCGATTTACCGGCTGATTTGCGCGACCCGATTGTCAGCAAGGTCAACATCTCTGGCGGCGCAGTACTAGCCTACGCTGTGCGCATTCCGTCCATGGACGACGAGGCGCTGTCGTGGTTTGTCGACGACACACTGACGCGCAAGCTGCTGGCGGTTAAAGGCGTGGGCTCGGTCACGCGGGTGGGCGGCGTCAGCCGCGAGGTGCGCATTACGCTGGACAGCGCCAAGATGCAATCGCTGGGGGTTAGCGCCGCAGCGCTGTCGCGCCAGTTGCGCGACGTGCAGATGGAAACCGCGGGTGGCCGGGCCGAGCTGGGCAGCAGCGAGCAGCCGGTGCGCACACTGGCCACCGTCAAGTCGGCAGCTGAGATTGCCGCTATTGAACTGGCGCTGGACACCACAGGGCGTAAGATTCGCCTAGACCAAATTGCGCAGGTTAAAGACACCATCGCCGAGCCGCGCTCTAGCGCGTTGCTCAACGGCGTGCCCGTAGTGGGCTTTGAAATTGCACGCAGCAAAGGTGCTAGCGAGGTAGAAGCAGGTCGCGGCGTACGCGCCGTGTTGGCCGAGCTAAAAGTAGCGCGCCCCGATATGCAATTAACTGAGGCGTTTGACTTTATCACCCCGGTAGAAGAAGAATACGCCGCGTCGCTTACTTTGCTGATCGAGGGCGCCATCTTGGCGGTGCTAGTGGTGTGGCTGTTTTTGCGCGACTGGCGTGCTACGTTCGTCTCAGCGGTCGCGTTGCCGTTGTCGGTCATTCCCGCTTTTATTGGCATGAACTACCTTGGCTTTTCTATTAACGTGGTTACGCTGCTGGCGCTCAGTTTAGTAATTGGTATTTTGGTAGACGATGCGATTGTGGAGGTAGAAAACATTGTGCGCCACCTGCGCATGGGCAAAACGCCTTACCAAGCTGCCATGGAAGCGGCCGACGAGATTGGCGTCGCGGTGATTGCCATTACCTTTACCTTGATTGCGGTGTTTTTACCCACCGCGTTCATGAGCGGTATTGTCGGCAAGTTTTTCAAACAGTTTGGCTGGACCGCTGCACTGGCGGTGTTTGCGTCGCTGATTGTCGCGCGTATGCTCACCCCCATGATGGCGGCGTACATCTTAAAACCGATTCCTACTGAACATGTTGTGAAAGATGGCGCGCTGATGCGCTGGTATATGCGCGCTAGCCGCTGGTGCCTGCGCCATCGCATCATCACCGTGCTGGCTGCCGGTGCATTTTTTGTCGGCTCTATCATGCTGATACCGCTGCTGCCTACAGGCTTTATTCCGCCCGACGATAACTCGCAAACGCAAGTGAACCTGGAGCTGCCACCAGGCACCAAGCTGGCGCAAACCCAAGCAGCCGCCGAGGCAGCACGCGCGCTGATCAGCAAAGTAGAGCATGTCAAATCGGTCTACACCACCGTGGGGGGCGGTGCCGCAGGCGGCGACCCGTTTGCACCGGGTGGCGCAGCAGAATCACGCAAAGCCACGCTCACCGTACTGCTGGCCGAGCGCGGCACGCGGCCACGCAAGCAAGGAATTGAAAACAATATCCGCAAGGCGCTAGAGGAGTTGCCCGGTTTACGTAGCAAAGTGGGCTTAGGCGGTTCGGGTGAAAAGTATGTGTTGGCGTTAACCGGCGATGACCCTGTCGCTTTGGCCACTGCCGCTGCTGCAGTAGAGCGTGACTTGCGCACCATCCCCGGCTTGGGCTCGGTAGCGTCCAGTGCGTCGCTGGTGCGCCCTGAGCTGACGGTGCTGCCTGACTTTGCGCGCATGGCCGACCTGGGCGTCACCAGTACCGCTATTGGCGAGACCTTGCGCATTGCCACCGTGGGCGACTACGACGCTTCATTGCCTAAGTTAAACCTAGCGCAGCGCCAAATACCCGTGGTGGTACGCTTGTCTGACGATGCACGCAACGACATCAGCGCGCTAGAACGCCTGATGGTGCCAGGCACACGCGGCCCTGTTATGTTAAGCCAAGTGGCCAGCATTCAACTATCGGGCGGGCCTGCAGTGATCGACCGCTTTAACCGCGCACGCAATGTGCAGTTTGAAGTGGAATTGTCTGGCCTGCCGCTAGGCGACGTGACTGCAGCAGTTAATAAATTACCCGCCATTCAAAACCTGCCTGCAGGCGTTAAACAAGTGGTGATTGGCGATGCCGAGGTGATGGGCGAACTGTTTGCCAGCTTTGGCCTGGCGATGATGACAGCGGTGCTGTGTATCTACATAGTGCTGGTGCTGTTGTTCAAAGACTTTCTGCACCCGATGACGATTTTGGTAGCGCTGCCACTGTCGTTGGGCGGTGCGTTTGTCGGCTTGCTGCTGGGTGGCAAAAGTTTTTCGATGCCGTCGTTGATTGGCTTGATCATGCTGATGGGCATTGCCACTAAAAACTCTATCCTGCTGGTGGAATACGCTATCGAAGCGCGCCGTGGCCGCCATGCCACCGAGACCCAGCCCGCAGTGCCACCCATGAGCCGTACAGAGGCGCTGCTGGATGCCTGCCACAAACGCGCCCGCCCGATTGTGATGACCACCATTGCCATGGGCGCGGGCATGATGCCGATTGCACTGGGCTGGGGCGCTGCGGACGGTAGTTTTCGCTCCCCGATGGGCGTGGCGGTGCTGGGTGGATTGATGACCTCTACCGTCTTAAGCTTGCTGGTCATCCCGTCGGTGTATACCTTTGTGGATGACTTAGAGCATGGCCTTGGCAAACTGTGGCGTAAGTTAACGCGCAAACCGCAACCCGTTGCAACGCCTGAGCTAAGCTAGACCATCACCCCACAAAAAAAGCCCCGCATGAGCGGGGTTTTTTTATGAAATGTGAAGCTTAATTTTTAAGTGCTGCTAGATACTCTGCCTGCGAAATGCTGCCGTCTTTGTCCGTATCAATTTGCTCAAAACGATTCGCAATAGCGGGCAAGCTTTCAGCTTCTTCTTTACTTAGTTTGCCGTCACCGTTTTTATCTGCCCGCACAAAGGCTTCCATATACCGTGCCGTGTCAGAACTGCTCGCTGCTGAGGCTGGCTGGCTGGGCGCTGTCATTTGCGCGTAGCTCATCGGCATGTACAATGCGGCGACTGAAATAATAGCCACGCTGAGTGCGTTAAATTTTTTGCTGTCGATGGATTTGCGTAGTCTGCGTGATGTCATGCATTAGCTCCTAATATGCGGTTAACAAGATTTCTATTTAACCTGCTAAACCACCTTGGCGCTAGTGTTTTTGCCTTGTGTCTTTGATGTCACAAAAGCAAACACTAAGTCTACATAACTTACTAATTTTATTACATAATTTTTACGTTTGAGGCCGTACTACCTGCTCAAGCAGCTATTCTTTTTGTAGTGATTTCAGCAGTGTTGCAGGCTGGGCCGACACGCTGGATGCTTTGACTATCTCGTGCACTAATTGCAGCTTGGCCACGGCCGGGAACGGCAGCACAAAAGGATAAAAATCACGCTCGCCCATGCTGGCCGCCAACTCGTTGAGTACAGCGGTAATGCGCAGCCAGTTGTTGATAAAGTCTAAATAGGCCTGCGCACCGCTGCGCTGCTTGTCCCACAACGCATCCAGCGTGTAGGGCATGCGGTCCATGTCCATCACACTAGCGTCTAGCCCAAAGCTGCGCGCGGTGTCCATGCCGTCGCGCATGTGCAGGTAGTGCGCCCAAGTCTCGGCCCAGTCCTCCCACGGGTGCGACGACGCGTAGGCGCTGACAAAGCGTTTAGACCAGTCAAACGGCGCGCCCACCGCATAGTGCATCTGCAACGCTTGGCCGTAGTCAGCACGCTCGTCGCCAAACAGTTGCCTAAAGGTCTCTAGCCAGGGCGTGCCCGCCACCAGCCGGTCCCAGTAGTAGTGGGCTACCTCGTGGCGCAAATGGCCCAGCAAGGTGCGTGATGGTTCGCGCAGGCTCTCGCGGATCTGCTCGCGCGCGGCGTCGTCGGCTTCCATCGCGTCCAGCGTGATCACACCGTAAGCATGGCCTGTAATGACGGGTGGGCCACCGGGTAAGCTGCGCAAAAAATCAAACGCCATGCCGCGTTTGGCATCTTGCCAAGGTGAGCGGATCAAAGAATTTACTGGCAGCTCTAGCACCAATAGCTGCGTGACCAAGCGTTGTTTGGCCTGCTCGATACGCTGCCACAGCCCATGGTTCTCGGGCTGCGTTTGGTCGGGAATGGTGCGCGTCAGGCTGCACGATATGCACAGGCCGTCGTCGCCTTGCCCACCAGTGTGCGATGCAGCGTGATCAATCGGGCGCAACCAGTTGCACACTGGTGCGCGCAAAAGGTTGGCACACCGCTGGTAGCGTTGGCCTGTGCCGCTGGTGCCGCTTTCGCTAAAGATGGTCCATTGGTCGCTGCGCTCGGTGGCGTGCAGTGCCACCACCTCGGCGCGGGTGGGCTCGTACCCTAGCTGGCGGTGGCACTGCAGGCAAGCGCTATTGCCAAAAAATAGCACGTTGCCGCACACGCAGGCGTAGGCGCGGCGGGCGGGCTTGCGGATAAAACTGTCGGGCATAGAGGGCTGGGTTAGGTAGAGAGCAAGTATGGCGCAGCGCGTGATGTGTGGCTGTAGGACTTTAGCGCGCCGCGACAGAGTCGTTGGTCGTGGCCACAAAACTGCCTGATTTACCGCCATGCTTTTCTAGCAGGCCTATGCCGTGCAGCGTCATGCCGCGGTCCACGGCTTTGCACATGTCATAGATGGTGAGCAAGGCCACGCTCACGGCGCACAGCGCCTCCATCTCTACGCCTGTAGGGCCCACAGTTTCTACCGTGCCTGTGCAAGTTATGCTGCACTCAGCTGGGCCATCGCTGCAGGCAAAATCTATCGCCACGTGGGTAATAGCCAACGGGTGGCACAGCGGTATCAAATCGCTGGTTTTTTTGGCAGCTTGAATACCAGCAATGCGGGCAATGCCCAGCACATCGCCTTTTTTGGCGCTGCCCGAGGTGATTAGCGCCAGGGTAGCTGCCTGCATCACAATGCGGCCAGAGACCACCGCTACCCGCTTGGTGGCTGGTTTACCCGCCACATCTACCATGTGCGCATGGCCAGAAGGGTCAAAATGGGTCAGCGGGTGGGGAGCATCGTGTTGCAAAATACAGTCCTTAAAATACTGTGATGAGTAGGGGCGAAACCTTTTAAGTATTGCGTCATCATAAGCTGATGTGGTGTGTAGACCCTAGGGCAAAGAGCGATTTTTGGGTGTTGCCTTGCTTTGGTCGAATGTGGGCCTAGGCAGTGGGTAGGGTGGTGCGCAGGGTGGTTGTAGGGTGGTCGCAGCGGCGCTAGACGTGTTATTGACCTAATTTACTTAATAAATTAATGATTAAAAGACTGTTTTATGGCGTAAATACTGCTCAAGCAGCTATTTTAGCAATAGCAATAGCAATTGCTGCCAGCTTTACCCCGTTAAATACCAGCTATGCGCAAGCCAGCCTGCCGCAATTGGGTGACGACCAGGTGATGAGTGTGGCGATAGAGCGCAAGCTGGGCCAGCGTATTGCACGCGAGATTTACCGTGACCCAGATTACCTGGACGACCCGGTCATTGGCGAGTATTTGCAGCGTATTTGGCAGCCCTTGCTGCAGGCCGCCCGCACGCGTGGCGACCTCACGCCCGAGCTGCAAGAACGCTTTGCCTGGCAGCTAGTGTTGTCGCGCGACCGCAGCGTCAACGCTTTTGCATTGCCGGGCGGTTACTTGGGCGTGCATTTAGGGTTGATTGCCTTGGTGGCTAACCGCGACGAGCTGGCGTCGGTATTAGGCCACGAGCTAAGCCATGTTACGCAGCGCCATATTGCGCGCATTACCACCAAGCAAAGCCAGCAAACGCCGTTGATATTGGCGGCGATGATTTTGGGTGCGCTGGCAGCACGCCAAAACTCAGATGTCGCCAGTGCCGTGATCACCGGTGGCCAAGCGGCCAGCGCGCAGTCGCAGCTTAATTTTTCACGCGATATGGAGCGCGAAGCTGACCGTATTGGCTACCAAATCATGCAAGACGCGCAGTTCAATGTGCAGGGATTTGTCAGCATGTTTGACAAGCTGGCGGTGGCCAACCGCATCAACGACAACGGCAGCTACCCATACCTGCGTAGCCATCCGCTGACCAGCGAACGCATCGGCGATATGCAAGCGCGCCTGCAACTAGCGGCGCCGTCTGCACCGCGCGCAGCCCAGTACAGTGCGTTAGAGCATGCCATCATCGCCAAGCGCGCGCAAATACTGTCTAACGCTGCTGCCGATACATTGCGCTCGCAAGTAACACAAGCCGATGCCGACCTGCGCACATGGAACCAAACCCCCAGCAGCGCACCCCGCGACAAACTGCTGGCAGCCAAACTGTACGGCGGCGCACTGGTCGCGCTGAAGCAGCGCGATACCGCCTCGGCCAAACGCTTGGTAGAAGGTGCCAAGCGTGCCATGGTGGCCGGGCAAAGCGGCGCGCTAGCGGCAGACCCCACCAAAGATGCTTACGCAGAACAAACCATAGAGGTACTGCAAGCCGAGATTGCACTGGCCCAAGGCGATGCTGCGCAGGCCCGTGAAATTCTACGCCCCAGCGCTACGGGTACTGCGCCCCAGCGCCCGGTGCTGCTGATGTGGGCCCGCGCCGTCAGTGGCTTTGGGTCTAACATCTCGGATCTGCAGTTAGCCGCCCAAGCCTTGCAAGTGTGGATCACCCAAAGGCCGGATGATGCTCTCGCCTGGCAGGCACTGGCAGAGGTGTACACCGCACAAAAGCAACCACTGCGCGCCATCCGCGCGCAAGCAGAGTCGCGCGTGGCAATGCTAGATTACACCGCCGCGCTAGACCGCTTTAAAGCGGGCCAAGACCTTGCACGCAGCAGTTCCAGCGTAGACCATATTGAGCTGTCCATCATCGACTCGCGTGCGCGCGCAGTACAAATTTTGCAGCGCGAGTTTGCCAGTGAAAAGTTGACCAATTAGCTGTTTTAGGCCGTAGAACCTGCTCAAGCAGCTATGTAATTAATAGTGATATAGAGCGCGACATCCGTTCGCCCTGAGCCCGCCCTAGCGCTTGCGAACCTTGCGCAGGCTTAGGGCAAACAAAGGAAAGTTATTTTCAAGAACAACTATGAGTTTTAAACTAGGATTTTTTGAAGACACGCTCTAGCGCAGCTTCAATCACCATGCCTGCCAGCGAGTACAGCAGCGACCCCACCAAGGCTGCCACAAAACCATTGACTTGAAACCCGTCCAACAAGCGGGACGCCGCCCAGAACATGGCGGCGTTGATGACAAATAGAAACAAACCCAGCGTGACGATAGTGACCGGGAAGGTCAAAAAAACCAAGATGGGCCGCACAAACGTGTTGAGCAGACCAATCACAAAAGCGGCAATCAAAGCGGCTGTAAAGCTTTGAACTTGCACACCAGAGTAGAAGTGCGCTACAGCCAGCAAGGCCATGGCGCTTAACAGCCATTTGATAATTAATTTCATGCACACAGCATAGCACTGTGCCGCGCCCCGGGCCGCAGCTATTCGGATGCTAGCGCCAGTATGACGCCTAGGCCGCCCACCGCGCCAGGTATTTGCCACCGTGCAGCATGTTCAGCCGGTTGTTCGGTGCTGACGGGTGCCAAATCTTGGCCAAACTTCGGACGCCGCGCATCCACAATACGGGCGACACCAAACTGCATACGCAAGCGCTCGGTTAGCTGGGGCAAAGGACCGTCGGCGACCACATACTCCAGCACGTTGGCCTGCGCAGACTGTGCTGTTTGCAGTAAAGGCGTGATGTTTGTAAACAATTTGTCGCACCACTTGGCACGCCAGTTCTCGCGTGCACTGTGGCTAAGCCATTTGCCAATGCGGCGGCTCATGCGCGGTGCACAGGCCACCAGTACCCAGCGGGTGGGGCTGGGCGACGCCAGCATCGGGGCCAGCAGGTGGTGGGCATAGCTTGCGTCATCGAGATAAACAATATAGGTTTCCATGGTGTACTCCTTGGTGTTGAAAATTGACGGACGGAAAACAAGATTCTGCTGATGGTGCGCAGTTAAACAGCGTTGGCTTGTGATTTGTTTTTGCGTGCAGCCCAGTAGCCCGCACCCAATACACCCGCAATAGCCACTGCATACGTGGCCCAGCGCGCTACTGTGTTCACCAACTCGGGCGGGTCAAATACGGGGTTAAGCAGGGGCTCGCTGATGATCATTTTGGCGGCGGTAAACGCTAACACGGCAGCTCCCAACTTGATGATGATGGGGAAGCGATCTACCAGTTTGAGCACTAACTGCGAGCCAAACACGACGATAGGTACACTGATCAGCAAGCCAATGATGACAAGGTCCATCGCGCCGTGCGCTGCACCTGCGACACCTAGCACGTTATCGATACCCATCAGCGCATCGGCTACAACGATGGTTTTCATGGCGCCCCAAAATGTACTTGCCACTGGGCCATCATGCTCGCCGCTGCCTTGGTCTGCCAGCAGTTTGTAGGCTATCCATACAAGACCTATACCGCCAACCAACATCAGGCCAGGAATTTTTAAAAGCCACACCACCACCAGCGTCATCATGGACCGCACAGCAATTGCGCCTACCGTGCCCCACAGAATGGCCTTCCTCTGTAAATGCTGGGGCAGGCTGCGTGCAGCCAAAGCAATGACGATGGCGTTATCGCCCGCTAGTACCAAATCAATCAAAATGATAGCCAGCAGCGCTGACCACCACGGGGTAGAAAAAAGTTCCATATTCCAAGCTCCGTTATATGTAGGAACGTTCGATCAAATCCTTTGCGGACAACCGTGGAATGGTGAATGAGGAGTACGTTGGCTTTCACACTAGGGTGTGCGAAACTAAAAATTTAAAAGCTCAGCGTTCTTCGATCCAACAGCCCACGGGATATCCCAAAGGTGCTAATCGAAGGTCTTGCTCAGCATGCAATATGCAAAATCTGCCCAACGTGCCGGAAGTTGTTATGGCTTCGTATTGACGACACGTCGATATTTTGTGCAGCATGTTTGCATGTTTACAAACATTTAAAAAACTGCACAAAAAGGGAGCTACTCCCCTTCGTGACAATATTTGACAAGATTTGGCAGCAGGGCGCAACACTGCATAAAAATAGCCCCGAGCTTTATAAGGTTGAGGTTGCAGCGCGTGCTGCGTGGTTAATAATCACTGACCGAAAGGGGAGTAGCGCGTTTTATTCATTATGAAAATAATGGTTGAAACGCCCGTGTTTCGTCAGTACGTTGCTATCGATTTTGATAACGACCGGAGCACGGGAAGCCATTAAATGTGTGCACGGCATGTGCCCGCAGCGCCCCCCGCAAGACCTTTCGGAGTTGTTTTAACTCCGTTTTTTTACAAGGTTTTGCTATGCAAACTATTGCTCCGTTGTGGTTGTGGGCCACTTTTATCGCCATCGTCTTGGTGGCGCTCTTCATCGACTTTGTGGTTTTGAAAAAGCAAGGGGCGCATGAAGTCGCCGTGAAAGAGGCGTTGAACTGGTCGATCATCTGGGTGGCGGCCAGCTTGGCTTTTAATGCATTATTTTGGTGGGCTGTCAAAGACAGTACCGGCAACGCGGAGTTGGCGAATACTAAAGCGCTGGAATTTTTGACCGGTTATTTGATTGAGAAATCACTGGCTGTTGATAATATTTTTGTGTTCTTGATGATCTTTACCTACTTTGCGGTGCCACCTGCGTACCAAAAGCGGGTACTGATGATCGGTATCGTAGGCGCGATCGTGCTGCGCAGCGTGATGATTTTGCTAGGGGGCTGGCTGCTGCAAGAATTTCACTGGGTGTTGTACGTCTTCGGTGCGTTCTTGATCATCACGGGCGTCAAAATGTGGTGGGCTGCGGGTAAAGCACAATCGCTGGATGACAACCCCGCGCTCAAATTGCTGCGCAAGCTACTGCCCGTCAGTAAAAACTACGATGGCGAGAAGTTTTGGACGCAAGAAAACGGCAAACGTATTGCAACGCCGTTGTTGATGGTGATTTGTTTGGTGGGCCTGACAGATGTGATCTTTGCTGTGGACTCGATCCCGGCGATCTTTGCCATCACTAGCGACCCTTTTATTGTGCTGACGTCCAACGTATTTGCAATTTTGGGCCTACGGGCCATGTACTTCTTGCTGGCGTCTGTGGCTAACAAGTTTCATTTACTGCCCTACGGTTTGGCGGTGGTATTGGTATTTATCGGTTCTAAGATGATGTTGATCGATGTGTTTAAGGTGCCCGTGGCCCTGTCGCTAGGCGTAGTGGTGGGCATATTGGCAGTCACTATGGTGCTTAGCGTGCGCAGTACATCTAAAACCAAGATGTCCTAAGCCGACAACTAAATTACCCCATAGCACTGAAATGGGCGGCCAATGCGTATGACTTGGCCAGCGCGGTATCATGCAAGCCCATGTCTACACAGCCACTTGCCCTCACACCGCCCGCCGCTGGGCCGATTGCAGGCCTCAGTGTGGGTATTTTCATCACCGATATCGAAGCCGCCATCAACTATTGGCGTGCGAAGTCACCTTCGCCTGATGGGGTTACGCTGGCGCCCGAGCTGCGTGCCTTGGCCGAGGTGTACGCGCTAATGGTGTACCACCACCAAACCATGGCCGATGAACGCAGCATGCCGCGCAAAGCCTACTCAGCGTGGTTAGCTTGGTACGAAACCACGCCCGACACGCCTTGCATTGCCATTTGCTCTACCAGCCAAGGCGACGATTTTTGCAAAGGCTGTGGCCGCACCTTTGAAGAAGTGCAACGTTGGCCCGAATTCTCGCCGCAAGCCAAGCGCGCTACGTGGCAGCGCATCACGGCGCAAGGCACGGCTTGGCGTTTCAATCGCTACGCGGAGCGTGCACGAGAAGGACGCACGTCTGGCACACCGAAGTAAGAACTAAGCAAGTAAAAACTGTTTAATCGCTGTTATAAATCGTAGAAATTAGTTAGTTTGCGCTAATGTGATATATCTCACGCCCGATTCAAACTAAAGTAGTTTGTTGACCAGCATTGTGCTGTTCACGGCACTTCCTGCCCTATACCGAAAAACAATAAGCCGCGACGCAAAGCTGAGCGCGGTAACTGACCCTTCGCACCATGGCGAGAGCCACAACGCTGATCTATAAGACGGTTTTTTTAAGCGTCAATAATCCATTGAACCAAATGGCTGACTCCCAAGCTTGGGTGTACCAGATGTGCGCGCGCGCGGGTGCCAGCAGTGTGACAGGCATGGTACTGGCCGCCCAAGACCGCTGGCTGTGCATGCTAGAAGGCCAGTTGGCGCAAGTGGAGGCGCTAGCGGCTGCCATAGAACGCAGGGAACGCTCTAGGCAATGGGTGGTGCTAATGACCAATCCCCGGGCACGCGAGCGTATGTTTCCGCAGCACCATGTGGGTTGGCGTAATGGGGCCACACCGCTGGAAATGACGGCATTTTTAAGTGATTTGCGTCGACACAGCTCGCGCTCGCAAATATGGCATATCAGCGTAGAAGACGCTGCACCGCTGTTTGAATCTGACGAGAGCTGATCTCTTTGGCTTGGGTTGAACAGCCCGCGCTTCGGTTGGTTTATTGGAATGGTAAATACTATCAATTGCATAGCTGGTTGAGCAGGTTTTACTTGGGTTAGTGGCCCTAAACACTCTCAAAATAGGCTTCAGAATACTCCCGGTGTGCTTTTACTGCCACAGCTGTGCCCGCCCTGGCGCTTGGTGTGCACAGCTCCGCGGCTGTCCTCCGCCCTGCGGGCTCCCCCTTTATGCCGCTGCGCTGTTCACGCCAAGCGCCAAGGCTGCGTACAAGGTAGGTCAGTGGGCGGTTGATCGCCCTCTAAGTCTCCAACAGCTGGTCGGCGGTGTACTCAGCGCAGCGGCATAAAGGAGCATACAAGGAGTTGTCGGCCCTAGGCCAACACGGGGGACAGCCGCGAAGCTGAGTATGCCGTCGGCCTGCTCCAGTACAAGACCTACTCAGTTTCCCAAGCACAGCCACGCAGCTGAGTACGTCGCCTGCCAGCTTCCGTACAAGAGCAACTGTCTTCAAGACTCAGCAAGCTGCTCCACCGCCGTAGTCCACGAGCTGAGAATATCAACCTTCAAAGCTCACATCGCCATCAATATAGACCCACTGCGCAACTTGCGCACCACTGGCTGGCAACAAAATAAATCGACTGACCTCGCGCAGTTGGTGCGCTTTGCCGTCTACTTTGTAGTGCGCTACGAACTCAACTATGCCCGCTTGGGCAGTTTGCTCGGCATGCAGCACTTGCAAACCTATCCACTGGGTGGGCGACAGCTCTAAATCATCCGGCATGCTGCTGAGGTGCCAAGTGGCCAACAGGTATTGCAACATGGCTTGGCCATCTGGGTTGTTGGGCTGTGCCAATGCATACGCGCTGTAGCGCGAGCGCATGAGCTGCTCAGGCGTGGCAGGCCGCACGCCACTGGCCCAGCCAGCGTGCCAAGGCTGGCAGCACTGCGTGTAGAGCAGCGGTACGCGGTCTTGCGCACGGCAAGGACAGTTTTTAGATACTATTAATTTCATAGCTGCTTGAGCAGTATATACGGCCCGAACAGGCTAAAAAGCTTAAAAATACTATGCTTGCAACTGTTGCAGCGCATGCAAACTTGCTGTGCTTGCAAAAAGCACGTGCGCTGCAGCTTTAGCGACAAGGATGAGGTAGCGGCCATCACTTATGCAGCTGGGAGCGCGGCTTTTTGAAACCGCAGCGTAAACCGCACACCCGGTGGCTGCGCACGCGGGTGGGCGTCTTCCATCGTCAAGATGGCTTGGTGTTGCTGCGCAATCTCAGACACTATGGCCAGACCTAAGCCCGAGCCGTCAGCTTCTTGGCCTAAGGTGCGATAAAACGGCTGTAGCACCAAATCGCGCTCTGACGGCGCTATGCCAGGGCCGTTGTCTTCTACTTGCACCACCACCACGCTGCCAAACGGGTCGGTCAGCACGCGTGCGGTCACCACGCCGGGCCGCTCGGGGGTGGAGTCGGTGTAGTTGATGGCGTTATCGATCAGGTTGCGCACCATTTCTTTAAGCAGTGTGGGGTTGCCGGTGATAAGGGCGTCGCTGTGGTGGGTATGGTGGGAGGCCTGGTCATTGCGGCTGCCAGCGGGTGTGCCTTCGTAGCCTAGGTCGATGCGTTTTTCCATCGCGCGGGGCAAGCAGTCTTTCACTACCTCAACAGTCAGACGCGCCATGTCGCACACCTGCGTGGGCACGGTTTGGCCACTGGCCTCGGCGCGGGCCAGCGCCAAAAGCTGGTTCACGGTGTGCGTGGCCCGAATGCTGGAGCGGCTGACTTGTTTGAGCGATTGTTTAAGATCTTCTTCGTGCGCGCCCTCGCGCAGGGCCAGCTCGGCTTGCATGCGCAGGCCCGCCAGCGGCGTTTTGAGCTGGTGCGCGGCATCGGCCAAAAACCTTTTTTGCGCTGCGCTGGCCAGTTTTTGTCGCGCTAGCAGGTCGTTAATGGAGGACACCAGAGGAACCACCTCAAACGGCACGGTTTTAGCGTCAATGGCGCTTAAATCGTCTGGCTTGCGTGCGCGGATGCGGTCTTCTAGCTCGCTGAGCGGTTTGATGCCGCGCACCAAGGCCAGCCACACTAAAAATACTGCCAACGGGAAAATGACAAACTGTGGCAGCATCACGCCTTTGACGATTTCAGTCGCTAAGGTAGAGCGCTTTTCAAGCGTTTCGGCCACCTGTACCAACACCGGTTTGCCAGCAGCGAGCTTGGTGGATGCCGCAGTGGCCGTGCTAGCCGTAGTAAAGACTGGCACACTAACGGTCGCATCTGCGTCGCCAGATACATAGATATAAGCAATGCGTACGTCCAAGCCGCGCATCTGGTCGTCACGCAGCTTGACGGTGCCCAGCTCCATGCGCTCATCTTCAGGCGGTGCAGGCATGTCTTTCTCGCCGCTTAAGTGCTCACCCTTCAATCCCAGCACCTGGTAGTACACCAGGTCAGAATCATCGGCCCGCAGTATCTCGCGGGCCGGCTGCGGCAGGTTAAATTGCGCGCGGTTATTTTGCACAGTCACCAACTGCGCTAGCGCCTGCGCATTGAATGCCAGCGCGCGGTCAAACGGCTTGCTGGCAATGCCTTGCGCTACCAGCCAAGTCAGCACTAAACTGATGGGCCACAACAGCAGCAACGGCGTGAGCATCCAGTCAAGGATTTCTCCAAATAAGCTGCGCTGCTCGCGTTGAAATATTTTCACTCTGCGTACTCAGTAAGCGCAAGGCCCACCCCCTCGGGGGGGCAGCGCAGTACACGCAGTGGCAGGCGTGGGGGTCATCAGCTAACTTGGTATTTTTTCTAGGCAATAGCCCAGCCCACGCACCGTGGCAATGCGAATGGGGCCTTTTTCAATCTTCTTGCGCAGGCGGTGGATGTACACCTCGATGGCGTTGTTGCTGACTTCTTCGCCCCATTCGCACAGGCGCTCTACCAGTTGGTCTTTGCTGACCAAGCGGCCTGAGCGCACCAGCAGCACTTCTAATAAGCCCAGCTCGCGCGCCGACAGGTCAACCATCTTGCCGTCTATGGTGGCCACGCGGCCGGCTTGGTCGTAGTGCAATGGGCCGTGCTTGATCAGTGTGCTGGCAGCGCCCGTGCTGCGGCGCGTAAGAGCACGTACGCGGGCTTCTAGTTCTTGCAAGCTAAACGGCTTGGCCATGTAATCATCAGCACCCAAATCGAGCCCTTTGACGCGCTCTTCTACCCCATCGGCCGCTGTCAATATCAATACCGGCAGCGTAGACCCACGGCTGCGCAGGCGTTTGAGCACTTCTAGCCCATGCATCTTCGGTAAACCTAAATCGAGAATCAGCAAATCAATCTCGGTGTGGGTCATCAGCGCTGATTCGGCTTGCGCGCCATCGGTCACATGGTCTACCGCAGCGCCTGAGCTGCGCAGCGTGCGCAGCAAACCGTCGGCCAAGACCTGGTCATCTTCGGCAATCAAAATACGCATGGTGTGTCTCCTCAAGTTATAAAGCGATTTTAGGCGCTCTAGCCTTGCAGTGCGCTTGCTGCCAATGCACGGGCTATTAAATGTGGCTCAGCGGCAGGTACTTGGCACGCCCAATGCTAGTATTGCCGCATGACGTCTCTAGAACTCACGCTGTTGTACCTGCTGGCCGCTGTGCTGGGTGTGGTGGCGTGCCGGTCGCTCAAGCTGCCGCCCATGCTGGGTTATCTGGCGGTGGGCGTGGTGATAGGCCCTAACGCACTGGCGCTGGCACAAAACTCGGCCAGCGTGCGCTATTTGGGCGAGTTTGGCGTGGTGTTTTTGATGTTTGTGATTGGTCTGGAGTTCAACCTTCCCAAGCTGCGCAGCATGCGCGGCCATGTCTTTGGCCTGGGTTTGTTTCAGGTGGTACTGACTATTGTGCTGGCCACCGTTGCCTCGCTGGGTATGGCGTTTTTGACTCCCAAACACTGGGGCATGAGCTGGCAAACTGCCGTGGCCTTGTCCAGCGCACTGGCCATGAGCAGCACCGCCATCGTGGTGAAGCTGATGGCTGAGCGGCTGGAGATGGAGTCCGAGCACGGCAAGCGCGTGATGGGGGTGTTGCTGTTTCAGGATTTGGCCGTTGTGCCGCTGCTGGTATTGATCCCCGCACTGGGGGCCTCGGGTGAGCAATTGTTGGAGGCTCTTGCGTGGGCAGGCATCAAGGCCACTGTGCTGATCACCGTGCTGCTGGTGGGCGGGCAGTGGGTGATGCGCTGGTGGTTGACGCTGGTGGCGCGGCGCAAAAGCGAAGAGTTGTTTGTGCTCAACCTGCTGCTGGTCACCCTGGGCTTGGCGTGGTTGACTGAGCGGGCGGGCTTGAGCCTGGCGCTGGGTG
>JANLPQ010000114.1:0-55141 GCA_031367325.1 Polaromonas sp.
GCAATATCACACACGGCGTTGACCAACCGCTGGTTACGCAAAAACCCCAGTACCAGCAGTTCAGGCTGCGCCCCTAATGTCATTAACGTCACCAGCTCGCGTTTGTCGACATACACAGTCAAGTCGCGCTCTGCTGGTATGGACGCGGTGCCTTGCTCACCATGTTCGTTGACAGTGGTGATCTCGCGCGTGAGCGGTGCGCGGGCGGTGCTGAGTGCAGGAAGCAATGGTGTCATATACGCTATTACTTCAATAGCTGCTTGAGCAGTAATTTAGTGCTCAAGCAGCCTATTTGGCATTTAAATAGAGGTAGCCAATGCCTTATTACTAGCATCCAGACCAATCCCACCCGCATACCCCGCCGTCTTGGCCAAATCTCCACCTCGGCGAATAGCCACGGCGCAGTATTTAAACTCGGGAATTTTGCCTACCGGGTCTAGTGCGGCGTTGGTCATTAGGTTGGCTGCTGCTTCGTAGTAAGCAAACGGGATGAAGACTGCGCCTTTGGGTGTGCCGTCGTCGCGGCGCAGGTGGATGGCCACTTGGCCTCGGCGGGACTGCACGGTGATAACGTCGCCTGGCTCTAGGCCCATGGTCTTCAAATCGTCGCCGCACATGGACGCGGTGGCCATGGGTTCGATGGCGTCTAGCACTGTTGCACGCCGCGTCATACTGCCGGTGTGCCAGTGCTCTAGCTGGCGACCGGTGATCAGCACAAACGGGTACTCGGCATCGGGCCGCTCGTTGGCGGGGATGATGTCGGCGGGCACCAGGTTGACGCGCCCATCTGCGGTGGAGAACTTGTCAATAAAGATGGTGGGCGCGCCGGGGTCTTCGGCGGTAAGGCATGGGTAGGTTACGCTCGACTCGCGCTGCAAACGCTCCCACGTAATGCCGCTGATGGCGGCGTGCATGGCTTGGCGCATTTCTTCGTACACGGCGGCTACGCCACTGTGTTCGCCCTCGTAGGTCCAGTTCAGGCCCACGCCTTTGGCGATTTGCTGCAAGATCCACAAATCAGGCTTGGCATCGCCTGGTGGGTCGATGGCTTGTTTGCCCAGTTGCACCATGCGGTCAGTGTTGCTGACGGTGCCGGTCTTCTCGGGCCAGGCAGTAGCGGGCAGCACTACGTCGGCCAGCCACGCGGTTTCGGTCATGAAAATGTCTTGCACTACCAAATGGTCTAGGCTGGCTAATGCATGGCGGGCGTGGTTCAAGTCTGGGTCGCTCATCGCGGGGTTTTCGCCCATGATGTACATACCGCGTATCTTGTGCGGGTCGGTATCAGGCGCTAGCGCTTTGTGCATGATCTCGACCACGGTGTAGCCGGGCTGGTCGTCTAGCTTGGTATCCCAAAAGTTTTCAAACCACGTGTGCGCGGCTTTGTTGGTGACGCGCTGATAGTTTGGAAACATCATGGGGATCAATCCCGCGTCGCTGGCGCCTTGCACGTTGTTTTGGCCGCGCAAAGGGTGCAATCCGCTGCCGGGCTTGCCGATTTGGCCTGTGACTGTCACTAGGGCTATCAAGCAGCGCGCATTGTCGGTGCCGTGCACGTGCTGGCTGATGCCCATGCCCCACAAGATCATCGCGGCTTTGGCCTTGGCAAATGCGCGCGCTACTTCGCGCAGTGTGTGTGCAGGTATGCCGCAGATAGGCTCCATCGCCTCGGGGCTGTAGGCTTTGACGTTTTCTTTAAGTGCTTCGTAATTGCTGGCGCGGTGTTTAATAAATTCTTGGTCGGTCAAGCCTTCTTCAATCACTACGTGAATCATGGCGTTCAGCATGGCCACATCGGTGTCGGCCTTGAACTGCAGCGTGCGCCAGGCGTGTTTGCCAATGTCGGTGATCCGCGGGTCAGCCAGCACAATGCGTGCGCCTGCTTTGGCGGCATTTTTCATCCATGTAGCGGCTACAGGGTGGTTTGACGTGGGGTTAGAACCGATGACGAATATCAGGTCAGAATGCTCTACATCGTTGACTTGGTTGCTGACTGCGCCTGAGCCTACGCCTTCTAATAAAGCTGCAACACTTGACGCGTGGCACAGGCGCGTGCAATGGTCTACGTTGTTGCTGCCAAAACCGGTGCGCACCAGTTTTTGGAACAAGTAGGCTTCTTCGTTACTGCCTTTGGCAGAGCCAAAACCTGCAAGCGATTTTTTGCCAAAGGTGTCGCGCAGGCCGCTGAGTTTGCTGCCCGTCAGTGCCAGTGCCTCGTCCCAAGTAGCTTCGCGAAACACGGCAGACCAGTCTGCACTGTCGCGGTTAAGTTGGTTAAGCAGCTCAGGGTCTTTGCCCACGCCTGCTTTGCGAATCAGCGGCATGGTTAGGCGCTGCGGGCTGTGCGCGTAGTCAAATCCAAAGCGGCCTTTCACGCACAGGCGGTTGTGGTTAGCCGGGCCATCACGGCCATCCACGCTGATAATTTTGTTATCTTTAACGTTGTAGGTCACTAGGCAGCCTACGCCGCAGAATGGGCAAACAGAGTCTACTTTTTTGTCGACTACTTGGGTGCCCACTTGCGTCTTGGGCATCAGCGCGCCGGTAGGGCAGGCTTGCACGCATTCGCCGCAGGCGACGCAGGTGCTGTCGCCCATGGTGTCTTCTAAATCAAACACGATGGCGCTGTGTGCACCGCTGTGGGCATAGCCAATCACGTCGTTCACCTGCTCTTCGCGGCAGGCGCGGACGCAACGGTTGCATTGGATGCAGGCGTCTAGGTTTACGTCCATCGCGGGGTGCGAAATGTCGGCTTTGGGCTGTTCACGGCGCACGGCTTTAAGCTCGGGGCGTACTTGCACATCCAGCTTGTCGGCCCATAGGCTGAGCTCGCCATGCTGGCCTGCGTTGGGGTTGGGTTTGTCTTGGCCAGCGTCGTTCCATTTGTAGCCTACGTCGGGCATATCAGACAGCAGCATTTCTACTACCATCTTTTGGCTTTTCAGGGCACGCTCGTTCTTGCTTTGCACTTCCATGCCCGCGGTGGCGGCGCGGCAGCAGCTGGGGGCTAGCGTGCGCTCGCCTTTAACTTCCACCACGCAGGCGCGGCAATTGCCGTCGGCGCGGTAGCCGTCTTTGTAGCACAGGTGCGGTATGTCTACGCCATGGCGTTTGGCGGCTTTGAAGATGGTTTCGCCTTCAAAAGCATGGATAGTCAGGTTGTCTAGTTTGAACTCTACAGTTTGTGGTGCTACCTCCACGGCGCGGGTGGGTGCGTTCATACAGAGTCTCCCTTGATGGCATGTTCGGTTACTACAGGCTCGCCGGGCCGGGGCATGCTGCCCTGGCGCGAGGCCTCGCCTACTTCGTCGGCAAAATATTTTTGTACGCAACGAATCGGGTTCGGTGCGGCTTGGCCCAGACCGCAAATTGAGGCGTCGGCCATCACCACCGCCAAATCTTCCAGCGTGTTAGCGTCCCATACAGGCGCATGCATTAGTTTGGCGGCTTTGGCTGTGCCTACGCGGCACGGTGTGCACTGGCCACAGCTTTCGTGTTCAAAAAACTTCATTACATTTAGCGCAGCGTCGCGCGCTTTGTCATGGTGGCCTAACACGATGACTGCGGCACTGCCAATAAAGCAGCCGTAGGGCTGCAGCGTGTCAAAGTCTAGCGGAATGTTGTTCAGGCTGGCAGGCAATATGCCGCCTGATGCACCACCGGGCAGGTAGGCGTACAAGCTGTGGCCCTCTAGCATGCCGCCGCAATATTCGTCGATCAGCTCTTGCACGGTAATGCCTGCGGGCGCTAATTTGACACCAGGGCTGTTAACCCGGCCGCTAACGCTAAAGCTGCGCAAGCCTTTGCGGCCGTTACGGCCGTGCGATGCAAACCAGTTTGCGCCCTTTTCTACCAGTTCTCGTACCCAGTACAGCGTTTCAAAGTTGTGCTCTAGTGTGGGGCGGCCAAACAAGCCCACCTGCGCAATGTAGGGCGGGCGCATGCGCGGCTCGCCACGTTTGCCTTCGATGCTTTCGATCATGGCGGATTCTTCGCCGCAGATGTAGGCACCCGCGCCGCGGCGCAGCTCTATCAACGGCAGCTTGTACGGCGGGTTGGCTTGCAAAGCGGCCAGCTCAAATTCCAGCATATTGCGGCAGTCGTGGTATTCATCACGCAGGTAAATGTAGATCGCGTCGATACCCACTACCTGCGCTGCAATCAACATGCCTTCTAAAAAGCGGTGCGGATCGGTTTCTAAATACGTGCGGTCTTTGAAGGTGCCGGGCTCGCCTTCGTCGATGTTGATGGCCATCAGCTTGGGTGCCGGCTGGTCGCGCACAATGCGCCATTTGCGCCCTGCCGGAAAACCTGCACCGCCCAAGCCACGCAGGCCCGAGTCTTCTAGTATTTTAAGCACGCTTTCGGTGTCTTTGCTGCCGCTCGCCAATGCAGTAGCTAGTGCGTAGCCGCCGCCAGCTTGGTAAGCAGCGTAGTCGGTATAGTCTGGCCATGCTATTTTATTAATAGCTGCTTGAGCAGGTTTTACTTGGGTTATTGCCTGTTTTTGCTTTAAAAATTCGGTCTTAACAGCCTCTGCAGTGGCATGTGACACAACGGTTTGGTGCACAGCTACGGCAGGTGCAGTCTCGCAACGTCCAATGCAGGGCGCAGGAATAACGCGCACATTGTCGTTGCCTAAAATGGCAGGCAAGCGGGCCAGCAAATCTTGTGCACCTGCTAGCTCGCACGACAGCCCGTCGCACACGCGTACGGTAATCGCTGCCGCAGTGTCGTCACCTCGCACAACGTCGAAGTGGTGGTAAAAAGTGGCCACCTCGTACACCTCAGCCATGGGGATGTTCATCTCTTTGGCCAGGGCTACCAGGTGCCGGTCATGCAAACAACGGTAGGCGTCGTTCAATTTGTGAAGCTGCTCTATCAGCAGGTCACGTCGGTGCCCACCGCCACCCTCGGGCTTTGCGCCTAGCAAAGCGCGCACCTCGTCTAATGACGTATCGTCAGCTTGCCTGCCTTTAAGCTTGCTTTTTTGGCGAATGCGCTGGCGCATGTCGTCTAGCGTGGCGATGGCTACGGCTTGAATTTCACTGGAGGGGCGAGGATGGTTCATAGTTAGTGCCTATGCCGCCTCAAGGGGCGGCATAGGACTTGGAAAGTTAGCTATAAGAATTAACTTGTGGCTTTAGTTTGAATTGATCAATTTAGTTCAAAAACTTAGACACGCTCAGCAAGGTGCGGTACACGCCCCATGCCAATGGAATGCCCACTGCCGCCCAGGCCATGTACACAAACGCTGGGTTGACGGCACCGCCCACACCAGAGCCTGAGCCTACTTCAGAGGCTGCCGCTTTGTCGTGCGCCAAGCGGCGCTCTTCGGCCAGCTCGCTGTCGGTCATAAACCATTTGTCTGCCACAGGTTTGACCAGCAAATTACAGATCAAGCCCACCACCAACATACCGGTCAAGATATACATGGTTTGGTTATACACCTGCTCGCGCGGAATGCCCAAACCCAGCTGGTATTCGCGCATGTAGTTCACCACCACAGGGCCCAAGATACCGGCAGTAGCCCATGCAGTCAATAAACGGCCGTGGATTGCGCCTACCATCTGCGTGCCAAACAAGTCAGCCAAGTAAGCAGGCACAGTGGCAAAGCCGCCGCCGTACATGCTCAAAATCACGCAGAATGCGGCGACAAACAGAGCAATACTGCCAGCGCGGGCGCTAGAAGGCACCGAGAAATACAACGCTGCACCCAGTACAAAGAAGATCACGTAGGTCACCTTGCGGCCCAATTTGTCAGACAAGCTGGCCCAGAAAAAGCGGCCACCAATGTTAAACAAGCTCAGCAGCGCGGTAAAACCTGCAGCAGCACCCGCAATAGCGGCCAGTTGTGCTTTGTCTAGTTCGCCAAACTTTTTGGCCACACCGATCAAACCACCACCAAACACTTCTTGCAGCATAGGCGACGCCATACCGATCACGCCGATACCGGCGCTCACGTTCATACACAGCACCATCCAGATCAGCCAAAACTGCGGAATGCCCCATACTTTTTTCACATGCACGTGTTTTTGCGTGATCATGGCGTTATTGACCTGCGCTGCGGGTGGTGTCCAGCCTGCTGGCTTCCAGCCGGTAGGCGGCACGCGGTAGCCCAAGGCACCTGCCATCATGAAGACAAAGTAAATCAATGCCATAACGACAAAGGTTTGCATTACGCCCACGTCGGTAGGGGTGGCAAAGTTTTTCATCAGCTCAGCAGCCAGGGGCGACCCAATCATCGCGCCGCCGCCAAAACCCATAATCGCCATGCCGGTGGCCATACCGCGACGGTCTGGAAACCATTTAATGAGCGTGGACACGGGGGAGATGTAGCCTAAACCTAGGCCAATACCGCCAATCACACCTGAGCCTAAAATCATCAACCAAAACTGATGGGTGTAAATACCCATGGCCGAGATCAGCATGCCGCCGCACCAGCAACAAGCTGACACCACGCCCGCTTTGCGCGGACCAGCGCGCTCTAGCCAGCCGCCCCAAATGGCAGCAGACGAGCCCAAGATAACAAAGAACATGGTGTACATCCAGCCCAAGGTGGAAATTTTCCAATCGCAGGTGCTGGTGAAAAGTTCAGCAAAAAAGCCCACATCCGGGCCGCATTTAATAGCTTCTTTAATACCCAGTGCTTTGGACAATGGCAGCCAAAACACCGAAAAGCCATAAGCCATACCAATACACAGGTGAATGGCCAATGCTGCTGGCGGAACCAGCCAACGGTTGAAACCCGGCCCCGCAATAATTCGTTCTTTGTCTAAAAATCCAGTCATGCTGTCTCCATACTTGTTGATAAACTCACTGAAAAAACTTCTGCTTTTTTACAGTGGCAATGAGAGTATCACGTAGCAATGCGATACAAATCAAATTGATTCAGAACATGGAGTGATTCAAAAAATAAATATAGTTTATAACTACTAATTTTGGTGAAATATCTTGAAATAACTCGGGTTTACCTTTAGTAAGTGCTTAGTAACCGGCTGAAGAAATAATTGATGATGCACATTAGCGCCTGAGCTAACGTCTTTAAAACTGCACCTTGGTGAAGCCAATATTTCGCGCGCGATCGATAAATAATTTACTACGAAATTAATAGCTGCTTGAGCAGGTTTTACTTGGGTTAGCGACCTGAAATACATTTAAAAAGCACTGCCTACAGCGCAAAATACCAGTAACCAGTCTGCTACAAAGCTGCCAGAGCGCCAGCGTCTTCTATAATCTCAATTTCCACTGACCCAGAAGTAAGCACTCTGGCTACAGACATGACCAAATTTGTTTTCGTCACAGGCGGTGTTGTGAGTTCTCTGGGCAAGGGAATCGCTTCCGCATCCCTTGCCGCCATCCTCGAATCGCGCGGCCTCAAAGTAACCCTTATCAAGCTGGACCCGTACATTAACGTTGACCCCGGCACCATGTCGCCGCTGCAACACGGCGAAGTGTTTGTGACCGACGACGGCGCTGAAACTGACCTTGACCTAGGCCACTACGAACGGTTTATCAACACCCGTATGAGGAAGTCTAATAACTTCACCACCGGGCAAATCTACCAGTCAGTGCTGGATAAAGAGCGCCGGGGCGACTACTTGGGCAAAACAGTGCAGGTGATCCCGCACATCACCAACGAAATACAAGACTACGTGAAGCGCGGTGCTGAAGGTGTGGACGTGGCGATTGTGGAGATTGGCGGCACGGTGGGCGATATTGAATCGCTGCCGTTTCTAGAGGCAGCGCGCCAGTTAAGCCTGCGGGCAGGTGTGGGCAACACAGCCTTTGTGCACCTTACCTACGTGCCGTTTATCAAAGCCGCAGGCGAGCTAAAGACCAAACCTACCCAGCACACCGTGCAAAAGCTGCGCGAGATTGGCATTCAGCCCGATGCACTGCTGTGCCGTGCAGACCGTGCCATCCCCGCCGAAGAGGCTGAGAAAATATCGCTGTTTACCAACGTGCAGCCTTGGGGTGTGATTAGTATGTGGGACGTAGACACCATTTACAAAGTGCCCCGCATGTTGCACGAGCAGGGCCTGGACCGCTTGATTTGTGACAAGCTGAACCTGAACACCCAGCCCGCCAACCTGACGCGCTGGGACAACCTGGTGCACGAAGTAGAAAACCCGCAAGTTGAGGTGAACATTGCCATGGTAGGCAAATATGTCGACCTGTCAGACAGCTACAAATCACTGAACGAAGCCCTGCGCCACGCTGGCCTGAAGAACCACGCCAAAGTCAATATCGACTACATCGACAGCGAAACCATTGACGCTACCAGCGCAGCGCAGTTAGCCAAGTTTGACGCTATTTTGGTGCCCGGTGGCTTTGGCGTGCGCGGGGTAGAAGGCAAAATCCAAACCGCAAAATTCGCCCGCGAAAACAAAGTACCTTACCTGGGCATTTGCCTGGGCATGCAGGTAGCTACTATCGAGTACGCCCGCAATATGGCTGGCCTGAAAGACGCCAACAGCACCGAATTTGCACCCGACTGCCCTCACCCGGTCATTGCACTGATTACCGAGTGGAAAGACGCTGACGGCAGCATTAAAACGCGCGATGCAAGCTCTAACTTGGGCGGCACCATGCGCCTGGGCGCGCAAAGCTCGGACGTAGCCAAAGGCACCCTGGCGCACAGCATCTACGGCGACGTAGTGACCGAGCGCCACCGCCACCGCTACGAGGCCAATGTGAATTATTTGGACGCACTGCGCCAAGCGGGTTTACAAATCTCTGCACTTACCCAGCGCGAGCAACTGACTGAAATAGTAGAGCTACCCCAAAATGTGCACCCGTGGTACATGGGTGTACAGTTTCACCCTGAATTTAAAAGCACACCCTGGGACGGCCACCCATTGTTTAACGCGTATGTCAAGGCGGCACTAGACCACAAAGCAGCAGGTAAAAGTTTGAAATCAGTTAACGCTGCAAAGGCTTTAGCATGAAGCTGTGCAACTTTGATGTAGGCCTAGACAAGCGCTTTTTTCTTATCGCAGGCACATGCTCGATCGAGGGGCTGCAGATGTCTATGGACGTGGCCGGGCAGCTGAAAGAAATCACTACCAAGCTGGGCATACCACTGATCTACAAAGGCTCGTTTGACAAAGCCAATCGCTCCTCGGGCAACACCAAGCGCGGTTTAGGATTGGACGCAGGATTGAAGATTTTGGACGAAGTGCGCAAGCAACTGCAACTGCCCATCCTTACCGATGTGCATGAGGTTGGCCAGATTGCCGACGTAGCCAGCGTGGTAGATGTACTGCAAACCCCGGCTTTTCTGTGCCGCCAAACTGATTTTATCCGTGCAGTGGCGCAGTCTGGCAAACCGGTGAACATCAAAAAAGGCCAGTTCTTAGCGCCGTGGGACATGAAAAACGTGATCGACAAAGCACGGGCCGCTGCGGCAGAAAAAGGTTTAAACCAAGACCGCTTCTTAGCGTGCGAACGCGGTGTCAGCTTTGGCTATAACAACCTTGTGGCCGACATGACCAGTTTGGCCGAGATGCGGAGTAGCGGCGCACCCGTGGTGTTTGATGTAACGCATTCAGTGCAAAAGCCCGGCGGCCAAGGCACCAGCAGCGGCGGTGCACGCGACATGGTGCCAGTACTGGCCCGCGCAGGCGTGGCAGCCGGTGTGGCAGGTCTGTTTATGGAAACGCACCCCAACCCGGCCGAGGCTTGGTCAGACGGGCCTAATGCCGTGCCACTGCGCCATATGCAAGCTCTGCTGGAAAGCTTAGTCGAGTTGGATACTGTGACCAAAAAGCATGGTTTTCTAGAAAATAGTTTCTCTGCTTAATTTTTGATTTTTGATTTTTAAATACTATGCCATCTGCTTACATCATTGCCAACGTCACAGTTACGAACCCAGAACAATACGAAGAGTACAAAAAACTCTCGACAATAGCCATGCAGGTGCACGGTGCCGAGCTGTGCGTGCGCGGCGGCAAGGTTGAAGTGCTGGAAGGCGACTGGGCCCCTACCCGTGTAGTGATTCTGAAATTTCCAAGCATGGAGGCCGCTAAAAAATACAGCGACTCCGTTGAGTACACTGCCGCCCGTAATTCACGCCAAGGCGCAGCAGTGATGCGCATGATTGCCGTTGAAGGTGTTTAGTTAATTTTTATATAAGAGGGAAACATAATGAGCGCTATTGTCGATATCGTAGGTCGTGAAATTTTGGACAGCCGGGGCAACCCCACGGTGGAATGTGATGTGTTGCTAGAGTCTGGCGTGATGGGCCGCGCTGCAGTGCCCTCGGGCGCATCTACAGGCTCACGCGAAGCGATTGAGCTGCGTGATGGCGATAAAAAACGCTACTTGGGCAAGGGCGTGCTGAAGGCTGTAGAGCATATCAACACCGAAATTTCTGAAGCTATCTTAGGCCTGGACGCTTCTGAGCAAGCCTTCTTGGACAAGACATTGATTGATCTGGACGGCACTGAGAACAAGTCGCGCTTGGGCGCTAACGCGATGTTGGCCGTGTCTATGGCCGTAGCCAAAGCCGCTGCGGAAGAAGCTGGCTTGCCGTTATACCGCTATTTTGGTGGCATGGGCAGCATGCAAATGCCTGTGCCGATGATGAACGTGATCAACGGTGGCGCGCACGCTAATAACAATCTCGACCTGCAAGAGCTGATGATCATCCCTGTGGGTGCGCCGTCGTTCCGCGAGGCTGTGCGCTGGGGTGCTGAGGTGTTCCACGCGCTGAAAAAAATCATCCACGACAAAGGCATGAGCATTGCTGTGGGTGACGAAGGTGGCTTTGCGCCGACTGTGCCCAACCACGAAGCTGCGATTCAAATGATTTTGGACGCTATTAACGCTGCGGGCTACGTTGCAGGTGAGCAAATTGCCTTGGGTCTAGACTGCGCAGCATCAGAGTTTTACACAGACGGCAAATACCATTTAGAAGCCGAAGGCCTGCAGCTGACCAGCCAAGAGTGGACCGACATGATGGCCACTTGGGTAGACAAATACCCCATCATCAGCATCGAAGACGGCATGGCCGAGGGCGACTGGGACGGCTGGAAGGTACTGACCGACCGCTTGGGCAAAAACGTGCAGATCGTAGGCGATGACTTGTTTGTCACTAACACCAAAATTTTGAAAGAAGGCATCGACAAGAAAATTGCCAACTCCATTCTGATAAAAATCAACCAGATTGGCACCTTGACCGAAACTTTTGCGGCTATCGAGATGGCCAAGCGCGCAGGCTACACCGCCGTTATCAGCCACCGCAGCGGCGAGACCGAGGACAGCACCATTGCCGACATTGCCGTTGGCACCAATGCAGGCCAGATCAAAACTGGCTCGATGAGCCGCAGCGACCGCATGGCCAAGTACAACCAGCTCTTGCGCATTGAAGAAGACTTGGGCGAAGTGGCCAGCTACCCCGGGCGCGCTGCGTTTTATAACCTGCGCTAATGCTAATATTCGCTACAATGCTGCAAAATTAGTAGCACTATTGCACTCATGTCGTCCCGCTTTGTCCCTGCTGTTCTCATTACCCTGCTGATCGTCTTGCACGCCCAGCTGTGGTTTGGCCGCGGCAGCTTGGGCCATGTGGGCGGTATGCAGGCTCAGTTGAACACTCTTAAAATTAAAAATTCTGCGGCTCAACTGCGCAACGATCAACTGTCCGCTGAGGTGCGTGACCTCAAAGAAGGTCTTGAAATGGTCGAAGAAAAAGCCCGCTACGAACTGGGCATGATCAAGCCGAATGAAATTTTTGTGCAGTTTACGAAATAACTGCAACGGCTGGCACGCGCCTTCTCGGCATGATCATTACACTGCTTGGCGCAGAATCTACTGGCAAGTCTGACCTAGCGCAAGCTTTGACGCAGCACTTACAGTCGCGTGGTAAAGACGCCGTAACTGTTGACGAGTATTTGCGCGAATGGTGCGACGCGCATGGCCGCACACCCTTGCAGCATGAACAAGCGCACATTGCAGCCACGCAACAACATCGCATTAGCACGGCGGCGCAGCAGCATGCCATTGTGGTGGCCGACACTACAGCGCTGATGACGGCGGTGTACAGCGACTACATGTTTGCAGACACCTCGCTGTACGCGCAGGCTACCCTGCAGCAGCGCAGTGCCGACATGACGCTGGTGACTGGGCTAGATACGCCGTGGCAGCCCGACGGCATTCAACGCGATGGGGCGCATGCACGTGTGCCCGTTGATACCCTGCTGCGTAAAGCTTTGATGGACGCCAAGATTAACTTCCAAGTGGTGTACGGACTGGGTGAGCAACGCTTGCGTAACGCTATTAATTACATAGCTGGCTGAGCAGGTATTAGGCTGTTTAGCGCATTAAACTCATATAAAAATAGGTTTAATTATGCGAAAAATAAACCGCTAAAGCTTATGAGTATCCACTGTCTACTGCACTGTAGTAGGCCCGGGCGACTGTGCAAGTGGCTGGGTAAAAATAGCAGCGGCGTCTACCGCATCAAAGCGGTATTGCGCACCGCAAAAATCGCACCCTACTTCTACCCGCTCTTGCTCGGTCAAAATGCTTCCAACCTCGGCCACACCCAGGCTATGCAGCATGCTGGCCACGCGTTCGCGGCTGCAGGTGCAGGCAAAACGGGGCTGCTGCGGTTCAAAACGCAAAACTTTCTCTTCCCAAAACAGGCGATGCAAAATGGTGTCGACATCTAGGCTTAAAAGCTCGTCACGTTTTAAGCTGCTGGCAAACAAGGCAATGCGATTGAAAGCCTCGTTGGTACCAATGTCGTCTTCTCTGGATTTTTCCCCCAAGTTTTTATTACCCTGCACTGGTAGGCGCTGAATCAACAAACCTGCAGCCACTGTGTTATTAGCCGCCAGTACCAGCTTGGTGTCTAGCTGCTCTGACTGCAGCATGTAGTGCTCCAGTACTTCAGCCAAGTTTTCTAGGTTTTCGTTGTTATCGCCATGCAAAGGTACAACCCCTTGGTAAGGCTGTTGGCCCGGGAATTTGTCTTTGGGGTCGAGCGTAATGGCGCATCGGCCTTTGTTAAGCACGTTCACCATCTCGCTGAGCTTGCTGTCAATGGCTACTTCGCCCTGCACTGTGGCCGTAGCGCGCATGGACAAATCAGACTGAATCTCGGCCACCGCCACTTTGACCGGGCCGTCGCCCATGATCTGCAGCACCAGCGCGCCGTTGAATTTAATGTTGCTTTGCATCAGCGCGCCAGCGGCCAGCATTTCGCCCAGCATCTCGCTTACGCGCGGTGGGTAGGCGCCCGTGCTGGTGTTAGCAGCACGGCGGGCCAGCACCTCTTGCCATGTGCTGGTCAGCCGCACGATCATGCCGCGTACGGGCAAGCCATCGAATAAAAATTTATGCAGTTCAGACAATTTTCACATCCTTCAATCCGCTATGCACTACTTGGAATTTTCGCTTGTTCATTACGTTACCGGTTCATGCAATCCGTTTAAGCCCTTTGGCAAAGCGCTGGGCGTTGCCTATATACATCTTGGCACTGGCTTGCAGCTTTTGTACCGTGGCGTCATCCAACGTACGCACTACTTTAGCGGGTGAGCCGATGATCAGCGAGTTATCGGGGAACTCTTTACCCTCGGTTACCACGCTGCCAGCGCCGACGATGCAATTACGGCCAATTTTGGCTTTGTTCAAAATGACCGATTGAATGCCAATCAACGAACCATCGCCAATAGTGCAGCCGTGTAGCATGACCTGGTGGCCCACGGTCACGTTGTCGCCCACAGTCAGGGGGCAGCCCAGGTCAGAATGCAAAACACTCAGGTCTTGAATGTTCGAGTTAACGCCAATTTTGATGGGCTCGTTGTCGCCACGCAGCACGGCACCAAACCACACGCTGGCGTTGTCGGCCAGTGTCACATTACCCATCACATCGGCGCTGTCGGCTACCCATGTGTTGTGGCCTAGCGTGGGCTGCACGCCGTCGAGTTCGTAGATTGCCATTGTTTTTATTTCTCTAATGTGCGTCGCTCGCGGGAGTTAAATGTTTGTTGATCCAAGCGGAAAAATCCGGCTCGGTAATATTGCCTGAAGCGACTTCCAACATAACGATGACGCAGTCGACATCACTTGCGACTAAGCGATAACTGTTGAGCATCAAAAACAACTCCACCGCAACAAACGCTGTGCGCTTATTCCCATCTAAAAACGGATGGTTACGCGAAATACCGTAGCCGTACGCGGCGGCCAAGGCGGCAACATTCGGCGTGCCATAAGCGGCTACTTGCTGCGCACGGGCCAAAACCGAATCAAACAAAGCCATATCGCGCACGCCCGATTGCCCACCGTGCTCGGCCAATTGCTCATCATGCACAGCTAACAGTACGTCACCGTCTAACCAAATCCAATCTTTCATGGCTGCTTTTTTATTTAGCCAGCTCACGCAAGACATGGCGACGACTTTTCATAATCTCGCGCGCCGCTTTCATTTGCAATTCAAAATTAGGGTCGCTGTGGCTCACCCGCATGCCATCTGGCGCATCAGTCATAAAAATTTGATCGCCTTTGGTCACCTTCAGGCGCGCCAGCACTTCTTTGGGCAAAATAACGCCCAGTGAATTGCCAATTTGGGTAATTTTGAGAGCATGCATGACGAATCCTTCACGTTATAACTTTAATTATAACAATTCCGCTACTTCTTTGCCTAGCGATGAATTGCGCAGCCTGGCTTTGGCAGGTTTGTGCATTCAAAATCCAGACGAAAAAGTAGCTTTTGTGCAGGCAACACATGCTCAAGCAGCTACGCTATCTGTAGCAAGTGATGTATTGCACCCTATCCAGCCCATCCCCGGCCACCCTGCCCAACCTGTGCTGATGCAGCACCTGAACGTGCCCAAACGCTCGCCCTACACGCCTGACGGTTTGACCGCGCTAGTGCACGCCGTGTGCCATATCGAATTTAACGCCATCAACTTGGCACTAGACGCCGCGTGGCGCTTTGTGGGCATGCCGCGCGCCTACTACCTTGACTGGGTGCGCGTGGCGGCTGAGGAGGCCACTCACTTTGGCATGCTTAACGCACAACTGCGCAGCATGGGCTGCCACTACGGCCACTACCCAGCGCACAACGGCCTGTGGGACATGACTGAGAAAACCGCGGGCGATATCACCGCACGCATGGCGCTGGTACCGCGCACGCTAGAGGCGCGCGGGCTAGACGCTACGCCGCCCATGCAAGCCAAGCTGCGCAAAGTGGGCAGTGCCGATGCGCTAAAGATCGTGGATATCTTAGACATCATCTTGCGCGACGAAGTGGGCCATGTGGCCATAGGCAACCACTGGTACCACTGGCTGTGCCAGCGTGATGGGCTGGCACCTGTGGCGCACTTTAAACAGTTAATCACGCAGTATGACGCACCACTTTTAAGGCCACCGTTTAACGAAGCTGCACGGCGCAAGGCGGGGTTTACCGATGCAGAAATGCAAGCTTTGCAAGCCGTAGAGACTGTGTCAAAGTAACTTTAACACTATTAATTTCATAGCTGCTTGAGCAGTATTTACTCGGGTTAGAAGGCTAAATTGCATAAAAAATAGGCTTTCCAGCAAGATAGGGGCTATTTAATGCAGCACCACCTCAAGCGTAGTGCCCGCTAATGTCAACACATCGCCATGGGTCAGCATGACGGGGTCGTCGGTAATGTTCATGCCGTTGAGCGTGGGTTTATCTTGCGGCGCGTCGATACAAGAGATGTAGTAGCCGTGGCGGCGGTGCGCAATGGCCACTCTGGCAACACCTTGCTTGCCAAAAGTCGTCACTGCTTTGGCCACTGGCAGCTCTAGCCCGGCAGACGAGCCTGACAGTACTTTTAAACTGGCATGCATGGGACTATTGCTGTGGGCGTGTGCAGAATCTAAAGGAATGGTCGCTGTGCGGCCTTCGTCCATCAGCTCATTAGCGCTGAAGTATTGCAGCTTAAATTTGCCAATGGTGATGATGTCGCAGTCATTCAATAAATGTCGCTTAACCATGTGGTCGTTGACATAAGTGCCGTTGGTACTGCCAAGGTCTTGCACGTACACACTGGCTAGGCCATGCAATTCAAACACGCAATGTTCGCCGCTCACTGCAATATCTGGCAGCACAATATGGTTAGAAACCCGGCGGCCTAGTGTGGTGCGCTCACGGTCTAGGTAGTCATGGTGAATCTCTACCCCCTTGACCGAAGTTATCAGTTGCGGCATACAGGCTCCTGCGCTTTGGCATGTGACAGACGCTTGTGAAGATTGAAAAAGCGTTGTGTAGTTATCGTAATCCGCGCACCATAGCGATGCAAGTGCACATTAACGCGCAGTAACAATTGCAATTACAAACCCAATGGCCTAGCCCTGCACCACTGGACACAGCACGGGCAGCGCAGCTTGCACTGCACTACGCTGCACCAGCCCCGGCACATAAGATCGCGCATAATTCAATAGAAGACATTTATTCACCTGTTTTTAGGACCCACATGGAAACGCCCACTACAGACAATCAAAACGAACAACGCAGCAATTTCTTGGAAGAAAAGGCTTTCAAATCGCGCAAGGTATTGCTGTTTGGCGCTATTAACGACACCACCGCCAGTGATACGGTGCGCCGTTTGCTGGCTTTGGCCGCCGAGTCAGACGCGCCGATTGATTTGCTGGTGTCTTCCCCTGGTGGCCATGTGGAATCGGGCGATGCCATACACGACATCATTCGCTACATCAACGCCCCAGTGACGATCATTGGCACCGGCTGGGTAGGCAGCGCTGCCGTGCAAGTGTATTTGTCTGTGCCGCGCGAGCGCCGGGTGTGCTTGCCAAATACACGGTTTTTGATCCACCAACCCAGCGGTGGTGCAGGTGGCCGTGCTACCGACATCGCTATCCAAGCCCGCGAGATTGTGAAAATCCGCGAGCGTATTGCCAATGTTATCGCCCGCGAAACAGGCAAGTCGCTAGAGACGGTGCTGATCGACATTGAGCGCGACCATTGGTTAACCGCCCAAGAAGCTGTCGAATACGGACTAGTGTCTAAAATAATAGAACGCCAAACCGAGCTGCGTAAATAAACTGTAGTTATCCACGTGGGTGGTGCACAGCATGCAGCTGCTTTAAGCGCTCGCGCGCTACGTGGGTGTAGATAGTAGTGGTAGAAATATCAGCATGGCCCAGCAGCATTTGCACGGCGCGCAGGTCTGCGCCGTGGTTAAGTAAATGGGTAGCAAACGCATGGCGCAGCGTATGCGGCGACAGCAGCGACGGCGCAATGCCAGCGGCCAATGCATGCTTTTTCACAATCATCCAAAACGCCACGCGGCTCATGCCTGTGCCACTGCCCGCACCGCGCGATGTCACAAACAAGTCGTCGGTTTGGTGGCCCTTTAGCAGCTCGGGCCGCGCCTCGTGCAAATAGCGCTGCAACCAATGGCTGGCATGCTCACCAAATGGCACCAGCCGCTCTTTGCTGCCTTTGCCAAAGGTGCGCAGCACATGCTCGGTCAGGCTGACGTTCAACACCTTCAGGCCTACCAACTCGCTCACGCGCAGGCCGCTGGCGTAGATCAGCTCTAGCATGGCGCGGTCGCGCAGGCCTAGTGCGGTGTCTGCAGCAGGCGCGGCCAGCAAGTTGTCTACCTGCGCCTCGGTGAGGCTTTTCACACTGCGCGGCACTGATTTAGCCGTCAGTAGCCGCAACGTGGGGTCGTTGGTGATGATGCGTTCGCGCAGTGCCCAGCGAAAGTAACGTTTAAAAACCGTCAAGCGGCGGTTAGACGAGCTAGCTTTACCGGCATCTCGTTTACCACGCGTTTTAGGCTTCGCAGCCTGCTGCATGCGGGCGGCAAAGTAGGCGTTGATGTCAATTTCGGTAGTGCTGTCGATGGCGCGCCCATGCTGCTGCGCCAGCCATGCGGCGTACAGAGTTAAATCGCGCCGGTAGGCCTCTAGCGTATTTTTAGACAAGCCTTCTTCGAGCCAAATGGCGTCGATAAAGGCATTGACAGCATCGTCTGCGCTGCTGGGTAGTGCGGTAGAAGAAATAAAAATGGGTTGCGTCACAGCGTGAGTTTAGGTTATCGCTGCCCGCACACTTAGCACAGTGCTTACTGGTCTAGCTTCAAGTTTTGCTGCACCACTACTTTTTTGTACACCTCCAGCTCCGCCGCCATTTGCTGGGCAAATTGCTCTGGCGTGTTGCCGATAATGAACGAGCCGGTGTCTTCAATGCGCTTTTTCACTGCGGGGTCATCGAGCGCTTTGCGCACCGCCGCGTTGACTTTGTCCACCACGTCTTTAGGCAAGCCTTTGGGGCCGTATATGCCGTAGTAGGCCATGCGGTTTACCGGCTCCAAACCCAGCTCTTTAAAGGTAGGCACATTGGGCATGCTAGTAAGGCGCTGGGGCGCAGCTACCGCTATGGGCACCAAGCGGTTGTCTTTGATAAAAGGCAATGCTGACGGTACGTTGTCAAAAATTACTGGCACTTGGCCCGCCACCGTATCGTTAAGCGCAGGGCCTGCACCACGGTAGGGTATGTGGGTAAGAAACACGCCTGCCAAGCTTTTCCACAGCTCGGTTTGCAGGTGGCCAATGCCGCCCGTGCCGGACGATGCGTAGGCGTACTTGCCTGGAGATTTTTTTAATTCAGCAATAAAAGCTTTGTAGTCTTTGGCCGGAAAGCTAGGGTTCACCGCAATCACATTAGGCGTGGCAGCAATGTTAATAATAGGCGTGAAATCTGTGGCTGCGTTGTACGGTATTTTGGGATTGATCGCGGGGTTGGCTGCGGTGGTGGACACGGTGGCCACGCCCAGCATGTAGCCATCAGGGCTGGCTTTAGCCGTTTCGTTGGCACCCACCACGCCGCCGCCGCCGGCTTTGTTAATTACCACCACGGTTTGGCCCAGCGCTTTGCCCAACGGTTCGGCGATTACACGGGCAATAATGTCGGTGGTACCACCCGGTGCAAACGGCACTTGCAGTTGAATCGGTTTATTAGGATAGTTTTGAGCATATAAACTACCCATAGATAGCGTATATACTGCATAAACAGCTACTATTTTCATAGTGTTGCGCTTGATATTAAAAGAACTATTTTTCATTATCTGCTCCACTTAAGTTAATCTACAAAGCCAAATAATAACGACTATGCCGCAAAATACGATTGTGGCTAACCCATAGGCACAAACCCCAAGACCCCGTAGGTTGGCAATACCCCTGTCTAGCCCGCATGCACCCTTAACATGTACTACGCACAGCTTCTTTTTCCTGACTTCACTTTAATCCTCTGCGGCTATTTGATATGCCGCTACACCGCACTTAACCGCACTGTGTGGGAACAGGTTGACAGCTTGGTGTTTCATTTTTTGTTTCCGGTGCTGTTGTTTCAATCGATTGTGCGGTCACCGCTTGACCTAGGTGCAGCCTCGGGCATGATAGGCGCGGCGCTGTGCATGGTGGCCACCAACATTGCCATTACCTACGGCATCGCGCGTTTGCCCGGTGTAGAGCGCGCCGACTTTGCCAGCAGCGCGCAAATTGCTTTTCGCTTTAACTCTTTTATTGCGCTGGCCATTGCCGAGCGTATTGCAGGTCCCAACGGCTTGCTGTTGATAGCGGTCATTATTGGCGTGTGCGTACCACTGTGCAATATTGGCGCTATCTGGCCTATGACCAGTCACTCAGGCGGTGGATTTGCCAAGGCACTGGTGCGCAACCCGCTGGTGCTAGCGACCGCAGGTGGTTTATTGGTCAACGTGCTGGGGTTCACGATACCGGTGTGGGCAGAACCCACAGTCACACGCATTGGCCAAGCCTCGTTGGCTCTGGGTCTGTTGACCGCTGGTGCGGGCATGCAGCTAGGCAAACTGTTCGACACCCGCAGCAAGCGCATTGTGGGCCCCGCAGTGCTGACCATGCGCCACCTGGTCATGCCGCTGCTGGCATGGGTGATGATTGCGTTGTTTAAACTCAGCCCCACGCAAGCGAGTGTATTGCTAGTATTCAGCGCATTGCCCACGGCGTCTAGCTGCTACGTTTTGGCAGCACGCATGGGCTACGACGGCAGTTTGTCCGCAGGGCTAGTCACACTGTCTACCTTGCTGGGCGCGCTCAGTTTGCCGTTTGCATTACAGTTTTTGCGTTAACATTTTTATCGTCACCATGGCTTGGCATGCAAACTTAAACCTCCGTTACCACAGCGCACCGTTGGCCCTCGATGCCGCGCGCACTACGCTGCAGTTTGACCACACTGGCCCACTGCGCGTGCTGCAAAGCCTGTACCCCGAAGGTGCCGCCGTGTGCCACAACGTACTGGTGCACCCGCCTGGCGGCATAGTAGGCGGCGATACTTTGAACATTACCTTGCAGGTAAATACGGGTGCCCACGCCTTGGTCACCACACCCGGCGCCACGCGCTTTTATAAGAGCATGGGCGAGCCAGGTGCACAACAACTCGCCGTCCACTTGCAACCGGGTGCCCGGCTAGAGTGGCTACCGCTAGAGACCATTTGCTATAACGGTTGCAATGCCTTCAATACAGCGGTGTTTGACCTTGCACCCGGTGCTGAGATGATGGGCTGGGACATAACTGCACTGGGCCTGCCGCATGCCAACCAACCGTTTAAGCGGGGGAGCTTGCAGCAGCACATTGAGGTGAAAGGTGCATGGCTAGAGCGCGCGCTTATTGACGCCGCAGATACGCGGCTTTTAAATAGCCCATTAGGCTTGGCTGGCAATTTGTGTGTGGGCAGCCTGTTCTTCGCCACTGGCGAGGCGATTACACGCGCGCGGCGTGAGCATCTGCTAGAAGTTATTCGCGCCACTGTGGCTGGGGACGCGCTGGCTGCTACGACAGGGGCCACTGCACCTAACTCGCGCGTCATCGTTGTACGTACTTTGGCACCCATGGTGGAGCCTGCTGGCGCGCTGCTTCGCCGCGTGTGGTTGGCGCTGCGTCATGCCGCGTGGGATATGCCTGCGCAGGTGCCGCGTATTTGGTCTATGTAGTTTTGTACTAGACCTAGTTGGCGGCGCTACTTCAGCTACGCAGCTGTCCCCCGTTGCGGCCTAGGGCCGCAACCTCCTCCTTGATGCCGCTGCGCTGAGTACACCACCGACCTGCTCTTGTAACTAGGCGGATGATCTACCTGTTTAGTCTCTACTCCACCAGTACGCAGCTCTGGCGCTTGGTGTGGACGGCGAAGCGGCATAAAGGAGGAGGCCAAAGGCCGGGGGACAGCCGCGTAGCCGTCCACACCAAGTGTCAGAGCGTGCACAGCATTGAAGCAGGCGCAAGCAGCTACGTTTCATATAGCAACCAACTGCCGCACCCCATTGGCTTGCATGTCCTTCCCAAAGCCTCGCGCTATCACTTCGCCGCGCTCCATCACTATGTAGTCATCGGCCAGCTCCTCCGCAAAATCATAGTACTGCTCTACCAATACAATGGCCATATTGCCACGGTCAGCCAGCATGCGGATGACGCGGCCTATGTCTTTGATGATGCTGGGCTGGATGCCTTCAGTGGGCTCGTCCAGTATCAGCAGCTTGGGCTTGGCTGCCAGTGCGCGGGCGATGGCTAGCTGCTGCTGCTGGCCACCGGACAGGTCGCCGCCGCGGCGTTTGAGCATTTGCTCAAGCACGGGGAACAGCTCATATAACTCGGGGGGCACGGGGGTGCTGGCGCTTTTGTAGGCCAGGCCCATGGCCAGGTTTTCTTCTACTGTTAGGCGGGCGAATATCTCGCGGCCTTGGGGCACAAAGCCTATGCCTGCGCGGGCGCGGTTGTAGGGGGTGACATCTTGAATGGCTTTGCCGTCAAACTCGATGCTGCCGTTTTTAATCGATACTAGGCCCATGAGTGATTTGAGCAAGGTGGTTTTGCCTACACCGTTGCGACCTAGTACGACGGTGACTTTACCCAAATGCGCCTCCAGGCTCACGTCACGCAGAATATGCGAGCCGCCGTAGTATTGGTTGACGTTTTTGACTTTCAGCATGGTTGAACTCCCGAATACGAACTTCCTGACGCGAAGGGCGCGAAGATACGCGAAGAACACAAAAAAACAGTCAAAATTATTTTTTGAATTTTTCGTGTTCTTCGCGTAATTTTCGCGCCCTTCGCGGCCGGAAGTCCGAATTTTGACTTTGGCTTTGGCTTTGATTAACGACCAAGGTACACCTCAATTACTTTTTCGTTTTGCTGCACTTGGTCTAGGGTGCCCTGCGCCAGCACTGAGCCGTCGCACAGTACAGTGACAATTTCGGAGATGGTTTTTATAAAGCTCATGTCGTGCTCTACCACCATCAGGCTGTGCTTGCCTTTAAGGGTCAGAAACAGCTCTGCGGTACGTGCAGTTTCTTCGTCTGTCATACCCGCTACTGGTTCGTCTAGCAGCAGCAGTTTGGGGTCTTGCATCAGCAGCATGCCAATCTCTAGCCATTGCTTTTGACCATGGCTGAGGTTGCCCGCTATGCGTCGCGCGCTGTCAGCCAAGTGGATGGTGTGCAGAATCTCGGCTACGCGGTCGCTTTGCAGTGAATTGAGTTTGAAGAACATCGATGGTTTGACGTTCTTGTCGGTTTTGAGGGCAAGCTCCAAGTTTTCAAATACGGTGAGTTGCTCAAACACCGTGGGCTTTTGGAACTTGCGGCCAATGCCCATTTGGGCGATTTGTGATTCGTTGTAGCGCAGCAAGTCAATAGTGGAGCCAAAGAACACTGTGCCACTTTGCGGGCGAGTTTTGCCGGTGATGATGTCCATCATCGTCGTTTTACCTGCACCGTTGGGCCCGATAATGCAGCGCAGCTCGCCGGGCGCTATGTCTAACGATAAATTGTTGACGGCTTTAAAGCCGTCAAAGCTCACGTTCACATCTTCTAGGTACAAGATGCGGCCATGGGTAATGTCCACCTCACCCGGCGTGGCCATACGCGAATAACCAGCATCGCGTCCACCCGACTCGGTGTTGTCAGCGCTTGAGTGCTCACGTTTTTGTAAACGTTTGGCGCCTTCGTCTAATAAATCTGGGGTCATACTTTGCCCTCTTCTTTTTTACTTGTGAACTTCCTTACCAAGCCCACCATACCTTGCGGTAGAAACAGCGTGACAGCTATAAACATGGCTCCCAAAAAGTACAACCAGTACTCTGGAAACGCAACGGTAAACCAGCTTTTGGCACCGTTGACTAAAAATGCACCTGCGATCGGACCAATCAACGTAGCGCGACCACCCACTGCAGCCCAAATGGCAATTTCGATTGAATTGGCAGGTGACATCTCGCTGGGATTAATGATGCCTACCTGCGGCACGTACAGCGCACCGGCTACGCCGCACATCACAGCAGATATCACCCAAATAGTCAGCTTGTAAGCCACGGGGTTGTAGCCCGAAAACATCACCCGCATTTCGGCGTCTCGTATGGCCTGCAGCACACGGCCGAATTTGCTTTGTACCAGCCAGCGTGAGAACAAATAAAAACCCAGCAGCGTGAAACCGGTGATGACAAACAACACCATACGTGTGCTTTGCGTGGCCACTGGAACATCCAATATGCGCTTGAAATCCGTAAAACCGTTGTTACCGCCAAAGCCCGTTTCGTTACGAAAGAAAAGTAGCATGGCCGCGTAAGTGAGCGCCTGCGTAATTATAGAAAAATACACCCCCTTAATGCGGGAGCGAAAGGCGAAGAAGCCAAACACCAACGCTAGCAAACCAGGCGCCAAAATCACCATCAACATTTGAAACACGAACAATCCACTGCCCGTCCAATGCCAAGGCAAAGTTTTCCAGTCCAAGAAAACCATAAAATCTGGCAGCTCGCTTCTGTAATTACCCTCCAGGCCAATCTGGCGCATCAGATACATGCCCATGGCGTAGCCGCCCAGTGCGAAAAACAAACCGTGACCCAGAGACAATATGCCGGTGTAGCCCCAAATCAAATCCATAGCCAATGCGCAAATGGCAAAGCACATGATCTTGCCTACCAGCAACACAGCAAAGTCGCTCATGTGGAAGATGCTGCCCTGCGGCACCACCAAATTCAACAGCGGTGCCACCGCACACACCACGATCAACACGGCCAGGAAAGTAGCCCAACCTTTGCGAGTCAGCAAGGGCGCAGGTGTGGGCAGAGTAAATTGTTCTGCGCTCATGCTTCTGCGCTCCGGCCTTTCATCGCAAAAATGCCTTGCGGACGTTTTTGAATGAAGATGATGATGAATACCAAGATAGCAATTTTGGCCAGCACAGCGCCGGCCCAACCTTCAAGAAATTTATTCAAGATGCCTAGGCCCAGGGCCGCGTAGACCGTACCTGCAAGTTGCCCCACACCGCCCAGTACCACCACCATAAAAGAATCAACAATATAACTTTGACCCAAGTCTGGCCCCACATTGCCAATTTGGCTGAGCGCACAGCCTGCCAGGCCCGCAATACCCGAACCCAGTGCAAACGCGTAGGTGTCAATACGCGCAGTGTTGACGCCCATGCACGCGGCAATGGGACGATTTTGCGTTACACCGCGCACAAACAAGCCAAGGCGTGTTTTGCTGATCAATAACGCTACGCCTGCCAGCACCAGAACGGCGAAAACGATGATCAGAATACGGTTGTAGGGCAATGCCAAGTTAGGCAAAATGGCTATGCTACCGCTCATCCATGAGGGGTTTTCTACCCCTACGTTTTGCGCACCAAAAATACTGCGCACCAGTTGCATCAGCATCAGGCTAATACCCCAAGTGGCCAGCAATGTCTCGAGTGGGCGACCGTACAAAAATCGAATCACGCTACGCTCTAGCGCGGCGCCTACCAAGGCTGACGCCATGAATGCCACTGGAATTGCGGCTATCAAATACCAGTCAAATGCGCCTGGTAAATAACTGCGAAACAAACCTTGCACTACATAGGTGGCATACGCACCAATCATGATCAGCTCACCGTGCGCCATGTTGATCACACCCATCAGGCCGTAGGTAATGGCGAGCCCCAGCGCGGCCAGCAAGAGGATGGAGCCTAAGCTCAAGCCAGTGAACATAATGCCCAGCTTGTCACCCAAACCTAATGTAGATTGAATTTTTGACAGCGAGGTTTGCAACTGCGCTTTCACGTCCGCCTCGGTCTCGCTTTTCAATCTTTCGTTTAACAGCAATTGCGTCGCAGGATTTTGGCTGTCAGCCAAGGCCTTCGCGGCCTCCAGGCGTTTGGCTTTATCGGCGCTGCCCAGCATAGCTGCGGCACGGGCCAAGGTGATTTGGGCTGTCAGCTCAGGGTTAGTTTCTGCTGCCAGCGCTTTGTCTAGCAAAGGTAGCTTAGCTTCGTCGGGATCTTTGAGCAGCGCTTGAATACCAGCAGCGCGCACGCTCTCGTCTTTGCTCAGCAGCTTGAGTGCAGCCAATGCAGTGTCTAGCTCACCGCGCATACGGTTGTTGTTGATAATATCTTCTACTGCGTTGGGCAGGGGTACATCTGCGCCTGTCACAGGATCTAGGGCTTTACCGTCTTTGACAATCAACACTCTGTCGCCTGCCAGCTTGACGGCATCGTCAGCCATGGCTTGTATGAAAGCAGCGGTTTTTTCGTCACCAGACACCATGGCCTTGGCCAGCGCATCAATGCGCGCATCGGTCTCGCCTGTTGCAATAGATTTAGTCTCCACTACAGTCAATGCATGCGCACTGGCTGTTACAAGAATACAAGCTATCAGTAATAGTATTTTATTACGCACCATTGTGGGTTATTTAGTTTTCAGACGTAGCAACGGCGTGGGGTTAACGTGTCACCACCACGCCGTTGTGTTGCGCAGCAGGCTTTGCACCTACTGCCTGCATCAAATTACTTCTTGGCTGGCTCGTCAGGCTTCTTGTCATTGCCTTCGATGTAAGGAGACCATGGCTTGGCTTTCACAGGGCCTGGTGTCTTCCACACCACGTTGAATTGGCCATCAGCCTTGATCTCGCCGATGAAAACACTCTTGTGCAAGTGGTGGTTCTTCTCGTCCATCTTGCTGGTGATGCCAGATGGAGCGGTGAAGGTTTGGCCAGCCATGGCAGCAATGACTTTGTCGGTGTCGGTAGACTTGGCTTTTTCAACAGCTTGTTTCCACATGTTGATACCGATGTAGGTGGCTTCCATCGGGTCGTTAGTCAAAGGCTTGTCTTTGTGACCAGCGATGCCCTTGGCTTTAGCATATGTTGCCCACTTCTTTTCAAACTCGGCGTTGGCAGGGTTCTTGATCGACTGGAAGTAGTTCCAGGCGGCCAGGTGGCCTACTAGCGGCTTGGTGTCTACACCGCGCAGCTCTTCTTCACCTACGGAGAATGCAACTACTGGCACGTCTTTAGCCTTCAGGCCTGCGTTACCCAGCTCTTTGTAGAAAGGCACGTTAGAGTCGCCGTTGATGGTAGACACCACAGCGGTTTTACCGCCAGCAGAAAACTTTTTCACGTCAGCCACGATGGTTTGGTAGTCTGAGTGGCCAAACGGGGTGTACTTCTCGTCGATGTCGGTGTCTTTCACGCCCTTGCTTTTCAGGTAAGCGCGCAAAATTTTGTTAGTGGTGCGTGGGTACACGTAGTCGGTGCCTAGCAATACCCAGCGCTTGGCTGCGCCACCGTCTTTGCTCATCAAGTAGTCCACCGCAGGGATGGCTTGTTGGTTGGGCGCTGCCCCGGTGTAAAACACGTTTTTGGATAGCTCTTCGCCTTCGTACTGCACAGGGTAGAACAGCAAACCATTCAATTCCTCAACCACAGGCAGTACCGACTTGCGTGACACAGATGTCCAGCAACCAAAGATGACCGACACTTTGTCTTGCGACAATAGTTGCTTGGTTTTCTCGGCAAACAGTGGCCAGTTGGATGCAGGATCCACAATCACCGGCTCAAGCTTTTTACCCATGACGCCGCCTTTGGCATTGATCTCATCAATCGCCATGAGCACAGTGTCTTTCAGTACAGTCTCAGATATGGCCATGGTGCCCGACAGGCTATGCAAAATGCCCACTTTGATAGTGCCACCAGCTTGTGCAAACGCAGCGCCCGGCAATGCCAAGCCAAGCGCGATCGATGCAGTAAGCGACTTGAGAGTGCCGCGACGGTTCATGTAGTTTCTCCAGAAGATAACAATTAGGGGAAGTAGATCGAAATGGATCATTTGTCTATTTGCAACTCTTGTGCCAACACGTTGTTACGCAAGCAATGCATTGCACAACATTCGCAAACGCCTTGATAAGACCTAATTCACCCCACAATTGCGGTTAATGCACTATTTTGGAATATTTACAGCCTCCTTAAAACAGTGCACTGAAAATCTAAAGCACCAAAATAAGGCGCTCGGGGCATTGCATGGATACGGCTAACACCTATATGCTGGATAAGCTCAAATGCAGACGCAGGCACAATAGTTGCAATAAAGTTTATACATACCATCAGACAAGAATAAGACCATGGAACTCACTCCACGCGAGAAAGACAAGCTGCTAATATTTACCGCAGCTTTGCTGGCAGAACGCCGCAAGACGCGGGGGCTCAAGTTAAATTATCCTGAAGCTGTCGCCTTCATCAGCGCCGCTGTGATGGAGGGCGCGCGTGATGGTAAAACCGTAGCACAATTGATGAGTGAGGGACGCAATGTTCTAACGCTGTCCGATGTGATGGACGGCATTGCCGAGATGATCCCTGACATCCAAGTAGAGGCTACTTTCCCCGATGGCACCAAACTGGTCACTGTGCACCAACCTATTGTTTAGCCTCTGTTGAAAGCTGTACGCAACACCTCTCAACATCCTTAAGAGTTTGTTTATGTCATTATCAAATACTATTAAATTCATAGCTGTTCAAGCAGGTTTTACTTGGGTTAATAGCGCTTTTGCCCATGAAAATTATGGCCTGGAAGGTGCTCACTGGCATGCTACCGATACTTGGGGCTTTGTGGCAGTAGCTGCGCTGGTAGCGCTGGCTGTCTGGCTAGGAAAGGGCCGCAAATGACGCCCGGCGAATTATTGGTTGACGATGGAGTTCATGTAGTTAACGCAGGGCGACGCGCTGTCACTATCTTAGTTAAAAACACCGGGCAACGCCCTATTCAAGTCGGTTCGCACTACCATTTTGCTGAGACTAATGCGGCACTAGCTTTTGACCGTGCAGTTGCACGCGGCATGCGGCTTAACATTGCCAGCGGCTTGTCTGTGCGCTTTGAGCCTGGCCAGCAACGCACGGTAGAGCTGGTGGACTATGCAGGCGACCGCAAGGTATATGGCTTTAATGGTCAAGTGCAGGGCAGCCTCTAGCAGAAAGTAAAAAAACATGGCAACGATTCATAAACACGCCTACGCAGAGATTTTTGGCCCTACAGTGGGTGATCGTGTGCGCTTGGCTGACACCGATTTGCTCATTGAGGTAGAAAAAGACTACACCTTGAGCGCGGGCAGCTACGGTGAAGAAGTCAAATTCGGCGGTGGCAAAACCATCCGCGACGGCATGGCGCAAAGTCAGCGTACACGCACTGAGGGCGCCGTCGATACTGTGATGACCAACGCGCTGATCGTTGACCATTGGGGCATCGTCAAGGCTGATGTAGGTTTGAAGAATGGCCGCATCGTCGCTATCGGCAAAGCAGGCAACCCAGATGTGCAGCCGGGCGTAGATATCATTATCGGCCCGGGCACAGAAATCATCAGCTGCGAAGGCAGCATCGTCACTGCAGGAGGCATCGACAGCCACATTCACTTTATCTGCCCGCAGCAGATTGAGGCGGCGCTGGCCAGTGGTGTCACTACCATGCTGGGCGGCGGGACTGGCCCCGCTACCGGTACTTTTGCCACCACCTGCACCCCTGGTGCTTGGCATATGGAGCGCATGCTGCAAGCGGCCGATGCTTTTCCCATGAACCTAGGCTTTTTAGGCAAAGGCAACGCGTCGCTGCCAGACGCGCTGCACGAGCAGATCAACGCGGGCGCGATTGGCCTGAAACTGCACGAGGACTGGGGCACTACACCAGCGGCTATTAGCAATTGCCTAGATGTAGCTGAGCTAACCGACACCCAAGTGGCCATTCACAGCGACACGCTTAACGAAAGCGGCTTTGTGGAAGACACCATTGCCGCAACCAAAGGTCGATCATTGTGTGCGTTTCACACCGAGGGCGCTGGTGGCGGCCATGCCCCTGACATCATGCGCGTGGTGGGGCAGGAGAACTTTTTGCCCTCCAGCACCAACCCCACCATGCCCTACACCATTAACACGCTAGACGAGCATGTTGATATGCTGATGGTGTGCCACCACTTGGATGCATCGATTGCCGAAGACCTGGCCTTTGCCGAGAGCCGCATTCGCAAAGAAACCATTGCCGCTGAAGACGTCTTGCATGACCTGGGCGCGATCAGCATGTTCAGCTCGGACAGCCAAGCCATGGGCCGCGTGGGCGAGGTGGTACTGCGTTGCTGGCAAACCGCGCACAAAATGAAGCAGCAGCGCGGCAAGCTGATGGGCCCACAAGCTGACGGTACTGTCGGAGACACCGAACGCAATGATAACTTTCGTGCTAAACGCTACATCGCCAAATACACCATCAACCCTGCCATTGCTCACGGCATCAGCCACGAGGTAGGCAGCATCGAGGTTGGCAAATGGGCTGACTTAGTAGTATGGAAACCTGCCTTTTTTGGTGTTAAACCTGCACTCATCATTAAAGGCGGCACTATCGCCATGGCCGCCATGGGCGACCCTAATGCATCCATCCCCACGCCCCAGCCTGTGCACTACCGCCCCATGTTTGGCAGCTTTGGCGGCAGCTTGCACAAAAGCTCACTTACTTTTATTTCGCAAGCTGGTTTTGCTGCAGGGGTGCATGAGCGATTTGGTCTGCAAAAAACTATTCGTACCGTTAAAAATATTCGCGGCATCAAAAAGCAGCACATGGTGCACAACCATTATTTGCCCGCCATGGAGATAGACGCACAAACTTATGCTGTGCGCGCTGATGGACAACTGCTAACGTGTGAGCCTGCTAAAAGCTTACCTATGGCGCAGCGCTACTTCTTGTTCTGAGCTAATATCTACAGATGGAGTTACATGAACGGTTGGTATCAGCGATGTTAGGCGCTTTATGGGGCGCACTGCTGGGTTTATTGCTGGCATTTTTCTTTCATTACGTTATCGGCGTTAATTTCGACAGAGGGTTTTTAATACTCGATTGGAAAAGTACCATACTAGGTAGCGCTATCGTTTTCACCATCATAGGGTTTATTTTCAAAGCCTCTGCGGGCACTATCGTAGGTACATTAATGAGCTGGGTATGGTCCGCTATTGAGCACTATCGAGAAATTTATAGAGGCAATTTGTGGATTTTGCTATTCTTTTTGGCGGCTATTTCCTTCTGGTTTTATGCAACAACAAAGGCTTAATGTGCTTCACGCTTCTAAATTAGTACCACTAGGCCAAGGCCTCGCAGCCGTACTACTCAAACGCGCTCACACTGTTGAGCTTGACTGGGACATACGTCAGAAAAGCCGTTTTGATTGCACCGACTCTGCAGGTCGACATCTAGGCGTTTTTTTACCACCTGGCACTACAGTGCGCGGTAGCGATGTGTTGGTAGCCGAAGACGGCTCACTAGTACGGGTGCTGGCAGCCAACCAAACCGTGTTGCGTATTACACATTGCACAACCCACGGTACGCCTTATGACTTAATTCGCGCGGCCTACCATTTGGGAAACCGCCATGTGCAAATTGAGCTAAAACCTGATCACCTCAAAATTGAACCTGACCATGTGCTGGCCGACATGCTGCGGGCGATGCATTTGATCGTCAACATAGTCAACGAGTCGTTTGAACCTGAAGCAGGCGCCTATGCACAAGCTGAGCATTCACACAGCCATGCTCACCAAGATGCACCAGCCCATCAGCCTGCAGATGGTCATGTTCATACTGACCATCAGGCGCATGCTGATGATCATGCGCATGCTGATGATCATGCGCATCCTGATGATCATGCGCATGCAGTGCACGATCACGATCACAGCCACCCGCACTGATGCACAAGCCTACTGCGCTGCCTGCGCCTAGTCTGCTACAACTCATCTGGCTGGCATCCCCCGCACTGCCTGTAGGTGGATTTTCGTACTCTGAAGGGCTGGAAGCCGCTGTAGAATCTGCTCGGGTAGCTACAGAAATAGAAGCATCTGATTGGCTAGGCGACCAGTTGCATATCAGCCTGATGCATGGCGACTTGGCGGTAGTTGCCAAAGCCATCCCCGCTTGGCGGCGCGCAGACATAGACCGCGTGATAGAGCTGAACCAATGGGTTTTGCAGACCCGCGAAACGCATGAGTTCAGGCTACAGACCGATCAAATGGGACGGTCACTAGCCCAATGGCATAAAGCCCTGAACGAGCAAAGCGCCAAAGCTTTGCAAGATTTCGACAAACTCACCCCTAACGGTGAGCCCACCACCTACCCTCTAGCCTACGCCCTAGCCGCCAGCAGCACCCAGGCCAGCGTGCGCGACTGCTGCCTGGCCTTTACCTTCGGGTGGGCCGAAAACATGGTGGGCGCAGCCGTCAAGTCTGTGCCGCTTGGCCAAAGCGCAGGCCAACGCATCTTGGCCCGGCTAGCCAATGACATACCCGCCGCAGTAGACTACGCCATCGCCCTACGAGACAGCCAGCGCCAAGCCTTCAGCCCCATGCTAGCTATCTTGTCATCGCAACACGAAACCCAATACTCACGACTCTATAGATCATGACCCCTTTGCACCACATCAAAAACCGCACTAAAAAACTCCCTCCCTTGCGCGTAGGCATCGGCGGCCCGGTTGGTTCTGGCAAAACCACATTGCTAGAGATGCTGTGCAAAGCCATGAAAGCGCAGTACGACATTGTGGCCATCACCAACGACATCTACACCAAAGAAGACCAGCGCATATTAACCGTCAGCGGTGCGCTAGATGCCGAGCGCATCATGGGCGTAGAGACCGGTGGCTGCCCACACACTGCCATACGCGAAGACGCCAGCATCAACCTAGAGGCGATTGACCGCATGCTGGAACACTTTCCTAATGCTGACATTGTGTTTGTAGAAAGCGGCGGCGACAACCTGGCCGCCACCTTCAGCCCAGAACTAAGCGACCTCACCATCTACGTGATAGACGTAGCCGCAGGCGAAAAAATCCCCCGCAAGGGCGGCCCCGGCATCACCAAAAGCGACCTGTTTGTTATTAACAAGACTGACCTAGCACCCTACGTAGGTGCCAACCTCGATGTAATGGAAGCCGACACCAAGCTCATGCGCCAACATCCAAGCGGCGCCCGCCCCTATGTGATGACCAATCTTAAAACCCTCATCGGTGTCGACACCGTGGTAAAGTTTATCGAGAAAAAAGGCATGCTAGCCCAATAAAACACTGCTCAACCAGTTATGAAATTTGAAGCACTGATAGAACACATCCGTGGTCCGCTGGCCGAGATAGTGCACGCCGGTGCCATCGCAGTGGTTAACGCGCGCGGCCAGCCGCAAGCCAGTGTGGGTGATGCGCACGCGATGAGCTTTACCCGATCTACCATCAAGCCGTTTCAAGCTTTACCGTTTTTAATAGGTGGTGGTATCAAGGCGTTTGGCTTTACACCGCAGCAAACCGCCCTGCTGTGCGCTAGCCACAACGGCGAAGACATGCACGTTGCGCAGGTAGACGACATGCTGCGCAAAATTGGCCAACCGTACCAAGCATTGCAGTGCGGCTGCCATGTGCCGCTGCGCTTTAGCTACGGTGGCCTAGTGCCGCCTGCAGACCTGCAGTTTGATGAGCGGCATAACAACTGCAGCGGCAAACACACCGGCTTTCTCGCGTTTTGCGTGCAGCACGGCTTAAGCCTAGACAACCACTTAGCCCCCGACCACCCGCTGCAAGTGGCCATACACCAACAGGTCATGCGCGCCACCGGTGCCGACGCATCGCAACTGGTAGCAGGCACTGACGGCTGCTCAGCCCCCAACTACGCCATGCCTTTGTCCAAGCTGGCCTACGCATTTGCACGCCTGGCCAGCGGTGCGCACGACAGCGAGCTGGGTGAGCACTTTGCCGTACTGTGCAGCGCCATGGGCCAACACCCCGAAATGGTCTCCGGCACAGGCCGCAACGACCTGGCCTTTACCCAAGCAGGCCGTGGCGACTGGATTACCAAAATAGGTGCCGACGGCGTACAAGTGATAGCCAGCATCAGCCGCCAAGAGGCCATCGCCATCAAAGTGATCAGCGGCCACATGCCCGCGTTGTATGCGGCGGCGGTGGAGACGATGGAACAGTTGGGATGGCTAGATACGCAGCAGCGCGAGATGCTCAAGCCTTGGGCATGTCAGACGCTGCTGAATGCAAAGAGTAAAGCCGTTGGCGAAATTAAACCCTGCTTTAATTTAACGACCGCATGATATTTTTAACAGTGAGAACTGCCTGTAGTCTAGGCGTTTACTGCTCAAACAAATATTTTATTCATAGCAAATACAGGCTATTCACCCATTCCCTTGCTGGGGTTGATCAGGTACTTCGTTGCAGTGGCACGCTGCCCATACACCACAATTTCACTCAGCGTTAGCGCCTCGGCCAAAGACACTTCTTTAGAGTAGTGGCTGGCGAAAGTAGTTTTTAGCTCTGAAGCCACGCGGGCTTTCAGTTGCAGCATTTTGCCTGTCCCAAGTTTTTGCAGGTACGAAAACACCAGCCAGCCGCCCATGCCCCAGGCCATGCCGAAGCTGCGGTTGAAGGTGGTGGCGCTGGTGTCCAAGCCACCATACAGGTACACCTGCTTGTGCGTGGTGCTGCCGTAGCGGCTGTATTCTTTGCTGGTTTTATTCAGCGCGGCTTCCATGCAGGTAAGGATTTGCCCAGCCAGCTTGCCACCGCCTGCAGCATCAAAAGCCAGCGTGGCTCCGGTGGCTACCAAGGCAGCGGTCAGATCTTCCATAAAAGTGGGCGATTCCGCATTGCACACATGCTCTGCACCCAGCGATTTGAGCAGTGCCACTTGCTCAGGCTTGCGCACGATGTTGACCAAACCAATACCGTCTTCTTTGCAAATTTTGACCAGCATTTGACCCAGGTTAGACGCCGCTGCCGTATGCACCAATGCCTTGTGGCCTTCGTGGCGCAGGGTTTCAATAAAGCCTAGCGCAGTCAGCGGATTGACATAGCAGGACGCACCCTCGGCAGCGCTGGTGCCAGCTGGCAGCACCAAACATTGGTCAGCTTTGACATTGCGGTACTGCGAATACATAGCGCCGCCCAGCACCGCCACGGTTTTGCCCAGCAAAGCTTGCGCCGCAGGCGACGCACCCGCAGCCACTACTAAGCCCGCCCCCTCGTTGCCCACAGGCATTGACTGGCCCATCCGGCCCGCCATGCTCTTCATCGCCGCTGGTGCAATCTGCATGGTCACTACCGGGCTATTGGGTGTGCCTGTGGCCTTGGCGGTGGTCACATCGGCTGCGCCAAACAGCAGGCCGATATCAGATGGGTTGAGTGGTGCAGCCTGCACTTGGATCAGCACCTCGTCCGCTGCCAGGCTGGGCACGGGGATATTAAGCAGTGTCAGTTCTAGTTCGCCGCTGGATTTAACGAGAGAGCGTAGTTGCAATGCGGTGGTGGGGATAGAAATGGTCATGGTGATCTCCAAAGGTGGTGAGTCAGTTAATGGGGTCAAATGAACAATAATCTGTTGTTGATGACCATATAGTTTACTATGAATTAAATAGCTGCTTAAGCAGTAAACACGGTAACTATCAGCACTTTTCATCATTAAAAAATGTAGGCGTATTTAAGTAATGCCCATTTAAACCTGTTCCATGGCGAACATGGTATTTTGCAGATAGCAATAAAAAAAGCCACAAACCTTGAGGGAGTGCGGCTTTTAATATTTTTTACTGGCGGAAGCTGTGAGATTCGAACTCACGGAGGTCGTAAAACCTCGGCAGTTTTCAAGACTGCTGCATTCAACCGCTCTGCCAAGCTTCCTTTTGGTTGTTAACTATATTTTAACCTAGGCTTCAGGTATCAGCTAAAAACAGACTTTGCAGGTCGCTTAAAAAATCCATGCCGTGTGTGGTGGGCTTAACTTGCACAAAATCGCGCTCAATCAGGCCTTTGGCTTCTGCTTGAGCCAAGCCTTTTTGGATGGCGGTGATGGCCAGGCCGGTGCGATCACTGAAGTCTTGCAATTTGAAGCCATCTGTCAGCCGCAGGGCATTGAGCATGTATTCAAAAGGCAGGTCTGCGCGGGTGACCTCGGTGTCTTGCACCACTGCACCTTGCGACAGCGTATCGGCAGTGATGACTGTGCCAGATGGGCTGAGCGACGCGATCCCAGTTGGGTTGGTTGCTGCAGACTGCGTCGATGCCACACCGAGCGCTTTGTCCATGTACAGCTGTGGGTCGCGCGCACGCACCTGGCGCACCACGCGGTGGGCAAAGCTAATTTTGCTGTGCGCGCCTGCGCCTATGCCCAGATAGTCGCCAAACTGCCAGTAGTTGGTGTTGTGCCAGCACTGAAAACCTTTCTGGGCAAAGGCGCTCACCTCGTAGCGCGCCATGCCCTGCGCAGTGGTTAATTCAATGATGCGGTCCAGCATGTCGTAGGCCGTGTCCTCCTCGGGAATCACAGGCGGGAACTTGGCGAAGTAGGTATTAGGCTCAATCGTTAGATGGTAAATGCTGATGTGCGGCGGGTTAAAACTCAGCGCCTTTTGAATGTCTTGTTCGCACTGGGCTACAGTTTGGCCGGGCAGTGCATACATGATGTCGAGGTTGAATGCTTCAAAATTTATAGCTGCTTCAGCAATAGCTGCTTGGGCTTGATCACTATTGTGTACTCTGCCCAAGGCTTTGAGGTGCTCGTCATTAAAGCTTTGTACGCCGATGGACAGCCGATTGACGCCAGCTGCACGAAACGCTTTGAAGCGGTCTTTTTCAAACGTGCCGGGGTTGGCTTCTAGTGTGATTTCGCAATTAGCTTCTAGCCGCAAGCGGGCGCGCACGCCTGCCAGCAATTGGTCAATGGCGGATGGCGAAAACAAACTGGGCGTACCACCGCCGATAAAAATGCTGCGTACCGTACGGCCCCAGATCAACGGGAGCGAGGCTTCTAAATCAGCCATCAATGCACTGATGTAGCGCTGCTCGGTGCCATCTGTAAGGAGGCCGCCTTTTGATTCATGCGAATTGAAGTCGCAGTACGGGCATTTCTTAATGCACCATGGCAGGTGAATGTACAGCGACAGTGGCGGCAGGCTGGGCAGTTGCAGCAAGCCGGGGCGCATGTAGTGTTGGATGTCTTTCATAGACGGTACAAATATGGGGTTTTAAGTACAACAATGGACAGGGCGTAGATTCAGGCAACTCTTAGCTGTTAAATGATGTGGTTTTATTTTTAAGAAACCGTGCAGCTTTGAAAGTTATCAGCATGCTACAGGCTAGTGTATGAGGCGGGTATTTTTACTGCGAATTCGCACAGGAATAACCTGTGCTTTGACGGCTCTAAGAGTTTCGCTTAATAGGCCGGTCAAAATGCGTTTCAGCTACCAGCATACCCACAACAATCAAAACAGCTCCGGTCCAGTTGACAGCCGTTAATCGGTCGCCCGCTAAAAAGTACCCGAATAAACCACCAAAGACAGGCTCCAACACGATGATGAGTGCGATGGTGTTGGGTGACGAAGCAACTTGGGCTTTGGTTTGTACATAAAAACCAATCGCGGTTCCCAGTATGCCAATAATCAAGATGGCGTTTACAGTTGTTGCAGTTTTGGGAGCCGAAAATTCTTGAAAAATAATCGACTGCCCCAACGATAGCAAGCCAACGACAAGGATTTGTATGAAAGCGATATTGAGATGATTGGCAACCTTGCTGGCCCTAGACAGCACAACAATATGCAGTGCAAATGATGCCGCACACATCAGCACCAAGAGATCGCCCTTCTGAACGCTTAAGCCTTTTAAGGTGAGTAAAGCCAAACCAACTGTGGCCAGCAAAGCCCCTATCATCTGACCCCGCTGTGGTTTAGTTTGGAACCAAAGAAACAGCAAGGCCGGGGTGAAAATGACAGCCAAGCCGGTAATAAAAGCTGCGTTTGATGCGGACGTAAATTTCAACCCCTTGGTTTGAAACAGAAACGCCAAGTAAAGCACTAACCCAGCCATACCGCCTTGCAAGACATCGATTTTTGAAATGGCCTTCCTTCGTACGACCAAAACCAACAGCAATACCAGCGCTGCAACTAGAAATCTGTAGGCGTTAAAAGCCGAGTCACTTAGTTCTGCCAGAGCATCGTGAATTGCAACAAACGACCATCCCCACAAGACCGTGACAAAAATCAGCGCTAGTTCCCATAATTTTTTATGACTCGCCGGAACTGACGCTGCGATTTTCATGTGCTTTATCTAAGCCAGTGCGCGCGGATCAGCTCTACCATTTGGCGGGCTGATTGGCCGCGGTGGCTGATTTGGTTTTTATGGGTTGGGTCTAGCTGCGCCATGGTGAGACCGAGTGAGGGAATAAACATCACTGGGTCGAATCCAAAACCGTTTGTGCCAATAGCCTCGCGTGTGATCTCGCCTTGCACACGGCCCACAGCAATCAGTGGCTCGGGGTCAAACTCGTGGCGCACAGCGACGATGGTGCTGACCATTTTGGCGCGGCGGTTGTCCACGCTGGCCATTTGCTGCAACACAGCGCGACGGTTGTTGTCGTCGCTTTTCTCGTAGCCGTGTTGCACGCAGTAGTAAGCGGTGTCCACGCCGGGTAAGCCGCCCCATGCGTCGATGCACAGGCCCGCGTCGTCAGCTATGGCGGGCAGGCCAGTGTGCTTGGCGGCGTTGCGCGCTTTGGTCAGCGCGTTTTCTACAAAAGTTTTGTACGGCTCGGGTGCTTCAGGCACGCCTAGCATGCCTTGGGATATTAATTCCACATCCAGTGGTGCAAACAGTGGCAGCAGTTCGGCTAATTTGCCAGCGTTATTCGATGCGAGCACGATTTTCATGCTTTGGGCACTCTTTTTATATAGAAAATAGTGGTTTCAGGCCGTAGAAACTGCTCAAGCAGCTATTATTTTAATAGTGACTGCTGTTGCATGATGACTAGCTCGCCAATGCCTTTTTCGGCTAACAGCAGCAACGCGTCCATCTCTTTGCGTGAGAAAGCTGCGCCTTCTGCGGTGCCTTGCACTTCGATGTAATGACCAGCGCCCGTCATCACCACGTTCATGTCGGTATCGCAGGCCGAGTCTTCGGTGTACTCTAAATCTAGCAGCGGCGTGCCTTGCACGATGCCCACCGAGATGGCGGCGACTGATTGAATAATCGGTGACTCTGTGAGCTTACCCTGCGCTATCAGTTGGTTCACCGCATCTTGCGCAGCGACGAAAGCTCCAGTGATGCTGGCTGTGCGTGTGCCGCCGTCGGCCTGAATCACATCGCAGTCGAGCGAGATGGTGCGTTCGCCCAACTTTTTCAGGTCAAACACCGCCCGCAGGCTGCGGCCAATCAAACGCTGAATCTCTTGCGTGCGGCCTGTTTGCTTGCCTTTGGCCGCCTCGCGGCTGCTGCGCGTGTGCGTAGCGCGCGGCAGCATACCGTACTCCGCAGTCACCCAACCCTCACCACTGCCTTTTTTATGCGGCGGCACGCGGTCTTCTACGCTGGCGGTGCACAGCACTTTGGTGTTACCAAACTCAATCAGCACCGAGCCTTCGGCGTGCATGGTGTAGTGGCGGGTTATTTTGACAGCGCGCAGTTGGTTGGCGGCGCGGTTGTCGGTACGTTGAAATGTGGTCATAGTCTTTAGATTGAAAAAATCGGGGATAGGACGCGAAGTGCGCGAAGGTTGCGCGAAGGGCGCGAAAGGAATACCAAGGATACTGTTTAAGACGTTACATAAGAATTAAATTAGAAAATCCAAAATTTGGTTTTTTATTTTCTTCCTTCGCGTTTTTCGCGAAACCTTCGCGTCCGGAAATTCAGAAGTTCGGTATTTAAAGCCGCTTAGCCGCGCTTCGCCGAATCGCTTCGTTAATCTCGGCAATTGACCGTTCAATCGCAGCGTCGTCCAAATCATCGACAAACGTATCTAGCACGCCCGACTGAATGGTGGACGCAAACACGCCGTCATCAATGCTGTCAGTCGATATTCCCCGGGTAGATTCAAACGCATCGGGTGTTTCCCACTGCATGGCGATTACGGTGACGTTGTCGCAGTGCTCGCCGCCGTTGCGCAGCGCCAGCTCGACCATGTCGGGTACCGATGTAGCTACCGCGCCTTTGGACATTTGGTGCACGATCTCGTTATCGCTTACGGTGCCCCATAGTCCGTCAGAGCACAGCATCAGTCGGTCGCCTTGCTGCAGCGACACAGGGCCGGCTACATCAAATACTGGTTTGGTGGGAGACCCTAGGCAAGTGAACAAAATATTGCGGTTCAAGCGGTCCATGCGAATCACGCCCGCAGCATGCTGTTCAATGTAGGAATGGTCGCGCGTGCGGGTGACCATCTGGTCGTCACGCACCAGGTACAGGCGAGAATCACCGCAGTGGATCCAGGTTGCAGAGCCGCCCTGCACTACGCAGGCCACAAACGTGGTGCGCGGCGTGTCTAGCATGCCTTTTTCGCTGGCGTAGCGAATAATTTGGTGGTGCGCGGCCATCAGGGCACTGGCTAAAAAGCTGGTCACATCTTTGATGAGCGGGCGTGCTTCTTTTTGGTACAGCGCCGACACGGTTTGCAGCGCCAGCTGGGCGGCTACTTCACCCTCGGGGTGGCCACCCATGCCGTCGGCCAGTACAAATAAACCTGATTCGCGGGTATAGCAATAGCCCATGCGGTCTTCGTTTTTTTCGCGACCACCTTTGCGGCTAACTTGAAAGACAGAAAATTTCATGCGGGGTTTGCTTCGCGTTTTGTTGTTATTTATTTTTGCTTACCAAAGCCAGTCGCTTTGTTAACGGCTTTTTTAGTGTCGGCCATCATGTTGTCAAACTGCAGGCGCATTTTCTCGCCTACGGTCAACTTGGTGTAGCGTCGCTCGTTTTCTTGGCTCAGTTCTTTTTGCAGTGCAAATACCGACTGCGGGCGCGACAGCGGGTCAAGCGACATGCACCACTCTACCACCTCAATCAAATTATCTGAATACACGCCCCGCAGTCGCGACAGCGCCAGCGACAGCCGGTCTTTTTCTAGCCGCTGGGGTGCGTCGTTCGGCGGGTAGCCTTGCATGCTGGCATAAATGCACGCGCCAATGGCATAAATGTCCGTCCACGGGCCCATGGACGAATCGCGGCGGTACATCTCGGGTGCGGCAAAACCGGGGGTGTACATGGGGCGAATAAAGTTACCCTCTTTAGACAACACCTCGCGGGCCGCGCCAAAGTCGATTAACACGGCTTTGTTTTCATCAGTGACAAAAATGTTAGCGGGCTTGATATCCAAATGCAGCATCTTGTGCTGGTGCACGATGCGCAGGCCACGCAAAATCTCGTCAAACAGGCTGCGAATGGTAGATTCGCGGAAGACTTTTTGCTTCTTTAACTCACGTGCGGTAATGATGAAGTCTTGCAGGGTGGCGCCCTCAAGGTAGTTCATCACCATGTAGACAGTTTCATTCTCACGAAAAAAGTTCAGCACGCTCACCACCGATGCATGGGAGATTTGCGCTAACGACCGGCCTTCTTCAAAAAAGCTTTTCAGCCCTAGGCGGTACAGCGACAGTTTGTCGGGCTGTACCTGGGGCAGCAGCTCGCCGGGGGCGCGGGTGGCTAGAGACGAGGGCAGGTATTCTTTGATAGCGATTTGCTGGCCTTCGTTGTCCACAGCCAAATACACCACGCCAAATCCGCCAGAAGATACCTTGCGTACCACGCGGTAACCACCAATGACGGTATCTGGAGGAAGGGAGGCGGGTTTAACCTTTGACATAATCGCTATAACGGTGCACTAATAGTCGCATCGGGGCGCTAACAGCCGGTACAGGCCGCTAAAACGCGCTATGGTTACCTTTTAATATGAATTTACACGGATAAAAATAAATCTATGCCAGTTTACAGCATGACAGGCTATGCCAGCGTGCAATCGCCCGACACCAGCAGCGAAGGCGCAGCCCGCCCACGGCTGGGTTTGGAGATTCGGTCCGTCAATAGCCGCTTTTTAGACCTGAGTTTTCGCCTATCAGACGAGCTACGCCATACAGAGAGCGCCCTGCGTGAGCTGCTGACCCAGCAGCTCAAACGCGGCAAGGTCGAATTACGCGCTTTTATTGGCAGTGCCAAAGAAAGCGCTGGCCAGCCTCCCAGCGTGGCCTTACTACAACGCTTAAACCATGCACAAGACGGAATTTTGGCTTGGCTGCCGTCAGCGCGACCTTTAAGCGTGGCCGATGTGCTGCGCCTGGCCACCAGCGACAGCAGCGCCGCCAGCCCGTCTGATGGCGACCAGTCAGCCCAAATTTTGAACTTGGTTAGCCAGGCCATGGCCGATTTGCTGGCCAGCCGCGCGCGCGAAGGTGCCCGGCTGGCTGACATGCTGCTAGGCCACACAGCCCAGCTACGCACTTTGGCCGCCAGCGCCGCTCCGCTGATCCCCGAGCTGGTAGCCCAGCAAAAGCAAAAATTTATCGACCGCTTTATGCAGGCCTTGAATGCCAACGACGCAGCAGGTGCCAGCCCCATCAGCCAGCAAGCGGCGCAAGACCGCGCGCTGACCGAGGCCACCGCTTTTGCTATTCGCATTGACGTGGCCGAAGAAATCACCCGGCTGGCCGCGCACTTGGACGAAATTGACCGTTTGCTGCAAGCGCAATCTGCACCGTTGGTGTCTACAGGCAAGCCAGCCAAGAACGCCAAGCCAGAGGCCAAGCAAGTAGAGATTGGCAAACGCCTAGACTTTGTTATTCAAGAGCTGCACCGCGAAGCCAACACGCTGGGCGCTAAGTCTCCTGTGCTAGAGCTAACCCGTATCAGCATAGACATGAAGGTGCTGATCGAGCAAATGCGCGAGCAGGTGCAAAATATTGAATAATGCAGCCCCTAGAAGCTATATAATTGATAGCTGCTTGAGCAATTACATAGGCCACTTTAAGAGGAATTAGCTTGGATTATCCTGGTAATCTTTTCGTTGTAGCCGCCCCCAGTGGGGCGGGCAAATCTAGTTTGGTCAACGCCCTGCGCGAGCTAGATTCAAAAGTGCAGCCTTCGGTGTCACACACCACCCGAGCGCCACGTGGCCAAGAAAAGCATGGCCGTGAATATTATTTTTGCAGCGATGCAGACTTTGACGCTATGGTCGCAGGCAACCAGTTTTTTGAATGGGCGCATGTGCACGGTTATCGCTACGGCACCTCGCGCAGCGCCATTGAGGCGCGCATAGCCCAAGGCGTTGACGTGATTTTGGAGATTGACTACCAAGGCGCATTCCAAATCAAAAAGTTATTCGCCAACACGGTCATGATTTTTATCTTGCCGCCCAGCCTAGAAGAGTTGCGCTCGCGCATTGAGCGCCGGGGTGAAGACAGCAGCGACAAAATAGCCGTGCGCATGGAAAACGCCCGTACCGAGATAGCCCAGGCCCAGCATTTCGACTTCGTTATAATCAACGAAGTGTTCGACAGCGCTGTTTTTGACCTCAAATCCGTTGTCCATGCCCAGCGGCTGAAGTTTGTTGCCCAACGCCGCGCCCGGGCAGACACCTTTGCAGCCCTCAAAATAAGCTAGTTTTTTCGTGAAATTTCCGCAATAGTGGCTGCAAATTGCCGATTGCATTACTCTTTTTGCCACCGTTAACCGTCAAAGGATTCCCCCATGGCCCGCATTACCGTTGAAGATTGCCTAGCGCAAATCCCTAACCGCTTTCAGTTGGTGTTGTCCGCCAGCTACCGTGCCCGCATGCTCAGCCAAGGCCATGCCCCCAAGATTGAGAGCAAAAACAAGCCCGGCGTCACCGCTTTGCGCGAGATTGCCCAAGGCAAGATTGGCATCGAAATGCTGAAAAAAGTGCCTTTGTAAGCTAGGCTAAGCTGTGTAAGCAACAACTTTGCTAAGCGCCCTCAGTGGCGCAAATACGCAAGCTGTCACTAAAGCACCTACGGTTAGGTGCTTTTTTTATGCCTGTGCAGGGAGTGACGCGCCAATTTGGTTAGAGTAGAGGTGTGGACACGCCAACTGTTACCCCGTTAAACCCTGCTAAAGCCCCGCCCCATGCACCAGCACTGCCCGCGGCGGCCAAGCCGCGCCGCGGCGCAGCCAGTCCATCGCCCACGGCAGCTAGCAACCCCACACCACATAAATCCAGCGCAGGCAGCAGCCGCCCGCCTGCCCACAAACCCGCTGCCGCCCAAGCTGCCATCAAAGCGGTTAAAAACGCCACCTCGGCCAGCTTTGCCGCCCTCACCAGCAAGCTGGACTACCTAGACCCCAGCGACATTGACCGTATCCGCAAGGCCTATCGCTTTGCCGACGAAGCCCACCTAGGCCAACTGCGCGGCAACGGCGAACCCTACATTACCCACCCGATTGCCGTGGCCGCCCAGTGCGCCGAATGGAAGCTAGATGCCCAAGCGATCATGGCCGCGCTGATGCACGATGCCATGGAAGACTGCGGTATCAGCAAGCCTGAGATTATCGAAAAATTTGGCGCGCCCGTGGCCGAGCTGGTGGACGGCCTGACCAAATTAGAAAAACTAGAGTTCACCACGCGCGAAGAAAACCAAGCCGAATCTTTTCGCAAAATGCTGCTGGCCATGGCGCGTGATGTGCGCGTGATTTTGATCAAGTTGGCCGACCGCAGCCACAATATGCGCACCATGAGCGACATGCCGCGCGCCAAATGGGCCCGCATCTCGCGCGAGACGCTAGACATTTATGCGCCTATCGCCCACCGCTTAGGCTTAAACCAAAGCTACCGCGAGCTGCAAGAGCTGAGTTTTCGCTACCTGCTACCTTGGCGATATGCCACGCTATCCAAAGCAGTCGACAAAGCGCGCAGCCGCCGCCGCGATTTGATTCAGAAAGTAGAGCGCGATGTACAAGGCGCGTTTGAGCATTCGGGCATGTACATCAATTTATCGGGCCGCGAAAAAACGCTATTTTCCATCTACCGCAAGATGGATGAAAAGCATTTGAGCTTTGCGCAGGTAACCGATATGTACGGCTTTCGCTTAGTGGTACCCACAGTGATTGACTGCTACACGGCCTTGGGCGTGCTGCACCAAATGTACAAGCCTGTGCCAGGCAAGTTCAAAGACCACATCGCTATTGGCAAGCTGAACGGCTACCAGTCGCTGCACACCACCGTAGTCGGGCCTGCGGGCATCAACGTTGAATTTCAAATGCGCACCGAAGCCATGCACGTAGTGGCCGAATCAGGCGTCGCAGCCCACTGGCTGTACAAGGCCGACGCACCCGAGGGCGCAGACGCTGAACGCCTGGGCACGCAGTGGTTGCAGTCGCTGCTAGACATTCAAAACGAAACCCGCGACGCGGCTGAGTTTTGGGACCATGTCAAAGTGGATTTGTTCCCAGATGCGGTGTATGTGTTTACGCCGAAAAGCAAAATTATGGCTATGCCGCGCGGGGCCACGGTGGTAGATTTTGCCTATGCCGTGCACACCGACGTAGGCGACCGTACCGTAGCTGCCAAAGTGAACGGCGAGCAAGTGCCCCTGCGCACCGAGGTGAAAAATGGCGACGTGATTGAAGTGATTACCGCCCCGGTGTCCAACCCCAACCCCGCGTGGCTGGGCTTTGTGCGCACCGCCCGCGCGCGCAGCAAAATTCGCCACCATCTTAAAACCATGGCGCTGGATGCATCGCAAGATTTGGGCGACAAACTGTTGTCACAAGCACTGCGCGCCGAGGGTATTGAGCATGTGCCCTACGAGGACGATGCGCACCAAGGCCTGTGGGACAAGCTGCTGCGTTTTTCAGGTAACAAAACCCGCGCTGAACTGCTGGCAGACATTGGCTTGGGCAAGCGCATTGCCAGCATCGTGGCCAAACGCTTGGTCAGCCTGCTGGCCGAGCTGGGCGAAAAGCCCAACGCGCTGCTGATGAGCAAAGAGCGCTTTACCGCGCACGAAAGCATCTCGCAAGGCGCCATCGTGCTAGACGGCAGCGAGAGCGCCACAGTGCAATACGCGCCGTGCTGCCGCCCACTGCCGGGCGACGCCATTGTGGGTTACTTAGGGCGCGGTGAGGGCCTGATCGTGCACACAGCCGCCTGCGCAGTGGCCCAAAAATTGCAGCAGAAAGACAGCGAGCGTTTTATCACCGTGGAATGGGCCGACGAGCTAACGCGCGCATTTGAATCGAACGTGATCGTTACCGTGCAAAGCGGCAAAGGCGTGCTGGCCAAGGTAGCCGCCGCCATGGCCAGCGCAGAGGCCGACATTACCCAAGTCGATCTAGGCCGCGACAGCGAAGTAGGCGCCCCCACAGCCGACCTGCGCTTTGTCATCAACCTGCGCGACACCGCGCACCTAGACACCGTGCTGCGCACCCTGTCACGCACACCGCGCGTGCTTAAGGCGTGGCGGGTGATGTCGGGTTGAATACTTTTAGCGCTATTTATTCAATAGCTGCTTGAGCAGGATTTACTTGGGTTAGAGGCCTAAAACACTCTGAAAATGGACCTCAGAATAGCTCTGGTGTACTTTCACTGCTGTGGCTGTGCCCGACCTGGCACTTGGTGTGAACAGCTCCGCGGCTGTCCTCCGCCCTGCGGGCTCCCCCTTTATGCCGCTGCGCTGTTCACACCAAGCGCCAGGGCTGCGTACTGGGTTGGGCGGTGCAACAGCGGTTGATCGCCCGCCACGATTGCAAGAGCTGGCAGGCGGTGTACTCAGCGTAGCGGCATAAAGGGGGAGTAGGCGGCCCTAGGCCGCCACGGAGGACAGCCGCGTAGCTGAGTACACCACCTGCCAGCGCCTGTACAAGACAAAAAAGACAAGACAAGCTCAGGACACACGCAAGACAAGCAACTGATCAATCGAGGAAAGATCAATAAGTCAACAGCATTGGCACGGCTTGCCTTTATCGCCGTAGCCAACGACGAATGACCAACTGCCTCACCAGCTTTAGCAATGCACTTAGTCAATAGCGAATTTAGCATGCCGCTGCAAATTGCACTGCGCGTGGCTAATCGCTAAGTTATCTTGATGACTGGTACCGCCCTCGCTGCGCGGTTGGATGTGCTCTAGCGTGGCGTGTTCGGGCAGTACGTGTTGGCCGCATAGCCAGCAGGGCACTTGGCCATGCAGTTGGCGGGCTACGGTTTTGTAGATTTTCAGGCGCAGGGTGGTGAGGGTGCTCATGCTGAGTAACCTTGCAAAACTTTTGCTGGGACTATCGCCACATTACGGGTATGCACAAACGCATAGCTTCATAGAGCCTTTCTCATCAGAACAAGGTAGTAGTTTTGTATAAAGCCATCAATACGGCCAAATTCTGCGTAGCCTTGCTTCATGTAAAAACCCCGCGCCTGCCATTCAAAAGTATCTAGCCATGCATTTTTAGCTCCTTTGGCTCTTGCCAAATCCTCGCCATGCGCGAGAAGAGCTGATCCGAGGCCTTGTGTTCTTTGGGCTTCTTCAACAAAAAGCAGCTCAATTTTGAACCAGTCAAGAAAAACAAAACCTCTAAGGCCACCTGCCAAACGGCCTTGGTCGTCTTTGGTGTTGAGCCATATGGGCTGCACTTCAGCGTATTCACCCACTACGCCATAATTGAATTGGCGTAGCTTGCGTCCTAAAACACCTGAGCGAACTTCTTCCTCACTCGCTATCTCAATCATGTGTTGTGGCATAGGCAACTCTACAAAATCATTTTTTCAGCGCCGGTCTTCCAGCGCATGCGCAATGGTGCCCAGGTCAACATACTCTAGCTCGCTGCCCGCGGGCACGCCGCGTGCCAGCCGCGTGACTTGCAGGCCGCGGGCTTTGAGGGTTTGGGCTATGACGTGGGCGGTGGTTTCGCCTTCGGCGGTGAAGTTGGTGGCTAAGATAACCTCGGTGACCACGCCGTCGCTGGCGCGCTCTAGCAGGCGGTGCAAGCCAATTTCTTTGGGGCCAATGCCGTCTAGAGGGCTGAGCTTGCCCATCAGCACAAAGTACAGGCCGCGGTAGGCGCTGGTGCGCTCTAGTGCGGCCTGGTCGGCAGGGGTTTCTACCACGCACAGCTTGGTGGCGTCGCGCTGCGCGTCTAGGCAGGTGTGGCACACATCCGCGTCGGTAAAGGTGTAGCAACGGCTGCAGTGGCGCACGTTGCTGGCCGCTTGGGCAAGAGTGCGCGACAGTAGCTGCGCACCCTCGCGGTCATGCTGCAACATGTGAAACGCCATGCGCGCTGCCGACTTAGCGCCCACGCCCGGCAAGCGGCGCAGGGCGTCGATCAAAGCGGAGAGGTGGTGATTGTCGGACATGGGCAACTAAGTAAGTGCAGTACTGCAGTGAAGCGTATTAAGGTATGTACGCCGCGGTGCTTGGGCTGATTGGCTACGCGACTGTCCCCCGCCCTGCGGGCTCCTCCTTGTTGTCGCTACGCCAATCAGCCCAAGCACCGAGGCGGCAAACGGGGTGACAACAGGGCGGTTGAATACTCGAAACCTTGCCAAGATCAGGCCGGTGGTGCGCTTAGCGTAGCGGCATAAAGGGGGAGTAGGCGGCCCTAGGCCGCAACGGAGCACAGCCGCGCAGCTAAGCGCACCGCCGACTTGATCCCGCGAAGCTTGATCCCCCGAAGCCTGATCCCGAGAAGCCGAACCCGCCTTCAAGGCGAACGACGCAGTGCTGTTGATCATTCCAGGAAACGTCAAAACGGAAGTTTCATACCACCCGGCAAGCTAGGCATACCAGCAGAAATTTTGCCCATTTTCTCGTTGCTGACGGCCTCAGCTTTGCGCACTGCGTCGTTGAAGGCGGCGGCGACTAGATCTTCCAGCATGTCTTTGTCGTCGGCCAGCAGGCTAGGGTCGATGGCTACGCGCTTGACGTCGTGCTTGCAGGTCATGGTGACCTTGACCATGCCCGAGCCAGACTCGCCAGTCACTTCGATATTGCCCAAGTCGTCCTGAGCTTTTTTCATGTTGTCTTGCATGGCCTGGGCTTGCTTCATAAGCCCGGCGAGTTGTCCTTTGTTGAACATGGTGGGATCCTTTTAGTGAGAAATTACGATAACGATTTAAAAACTGAAGTATGCGATGTGGGGCAGATGATAAGAAGAACCATGGTACCGCGCCTTGACCTGCAGAGCTTTAACTATAGCGCCTTGACTACAACGCCTTAATAGAGCCAGGCACAATTTTGCCACCCCAGTTAGCTTGCATCTCCTGCACCAGCGGGTCGCCTAGGATGAGGTCTTCGGCGGCTTGTTGGCGGGCAGCTATCTTGGCGTGGTTGCGCTTGGCCCACGAATCGACCACGGGTCCTTGCTCGATGGTCAGCACCTCGCTGCGGCCCAGCGCGGTAAACGCGGCTTGCAGTTTGTCTCGGGCGGCATCGCTTTTAAGCGACGGTATGTCTACGCGCAGCGTGAGGTGCTGCGCGCCCTGCTCTACGCACTGGCTTTGCACCGCCAGCTCGCGCGTCAGAGCGCTGATAGCCTCGGCGTCTAGCAGCTGCTGCACGGTGGCTACCCAAGCGTCGTGCACGGCGTTGGTCTCTACCGGGGCGATGCGCTGCTCGGTACGGCTGGCGCTGGTAGGTAAGCTTTGCTCACGGATGGGTACTGCTATTAAATGACTAGCTGCTTGAGCAGTATTTGCTTGGGTTGAAGGCCTATTTGGCGCTAAAACTGCGCTGCTAAACGGAATATGCTGAGCGGCAGCGGGTGGTGGCGCAGCCGCTTGTACAGAGTCGTCAGCACCTGCGTGATGATTGAAATAATCGTCAATGTCATCATCGGATGCAGTAGCGGCGCGACGTGGTGCGGCAGGCGCTGCAGAAGGCGCTGGCGCAGAAGGCGGCTCGGGTAGTTGTACTTCGACAGGTTCAGTGCGAACGGTATTACTAGGTTTGGCTTCAACCTGCGCTGGTGCAGGTTGCGATGTAGCTGCGGGCTTTAAAGCCGTGGTCTGCGCAGTTTGCCCAGCAATAGTTGGCTCAGAACTAGCCGAGGCAGACGCGCTAGGCAGCGGCGCTAAATTCAGACTTTTTTTTTCAGCCGGTTCGCTGGGAGTTGCCATGGAAGCTGCGCTAGAAGCTGCCATGGAAGGCATGCCAGCAGATTCACCAGCGGCTTGCACAGGCTTAAAACCTTTAGGCTTAAAAGCCAGCAGGCGCAGCAAAGTCATGGTCAGGCCTGCGTATTCGTCCGGTGCCAGCCCCAGCTCGGCCCGGCCGTGGATACACAGGCTGTACAGCAGTTGCGTCTCGTCCGGCGGCATGATGCCAGCCAAGCGCGCGGTTTCCACGGCTTCGCTGTCAGTGCTGTCGTAGCCATCGGCCACATGGTGCACCACAGCCATGCGCTGCAGCACGCTGGCCATGTCTTCTAACGTGCTGGCAGCGCTCAGGCCGTTAATACGCAGGGCCTCCGATGTGTCCACCACCGCCTTACCGTCGCCGTGGGCCAGCGCCTCGATCAAACGGAACACGTAGGTACGGTCTACCGCGCCCAGCATTTGGCGTACGTTGGCCTCGGCCAGCGACCCGTTGCCAAAGGCAATGGCTTGGTCAGTCAGGCTCAGGGCGTCGCGCATAGACCCGCGCGCGGCGCGTGACAGCAGGCGTAGCGATGCGTCATCGGCTGCTACATTCTCAGTGGCCATCAACTGCACCAAATGCTGGTGCACCGTCTCGGGTGCCATGGGCCGCAGATTGAACTGCAGGCAGCGCGACAGCACGGTGACGGGTACTTTTTGCGGGTCGGTGGTGGCTAAAACAAATTTTAGGTATTCCGGCGGCTCTTCCAGCGTTTTCAGCATGGCGTTGAACGCGGTGTTAGTCAGCATGTGCACTTCGTCAATCATGAAGACCTTAAACCGGCCCTGCACGGGCTTGTACACCGCCTGCTCCAGCAGCTGCTGCACCTCGTCTACCCCGCGGTTACTGGCGGCGTCTAGCTCGGTATAGTCAATAAACCGTCCGCTATCAATAGCAGTGCAGGCTGCGCACACCCCGCAAGGGCTGGCGGTAATTCCGCCCTGCCCGTCGGCACCCAAGCAGTTAAGCGACTTGGCCAAAATACGTGACACAGTAGTTTTGCCCACGCCGCGTGTGCCGGTAAACAGGTACGCATGGTGCAGGCGCTGGGTGGTCAGCGCGTTAGTCAGCGCCTGCACCACGTGCTCTTGCCCGACCATTTCGGTAAATGATTTAGGGCGGTATTTGCGGGCTAGCACCAAGTAAGACATGGGTTGATTCTAACTGTGTGGGTTGGGGGTTTGCGGCGTGTGTCTTTGAGTTGGTTGTTTGGCTTGGTGTGCTCCCCGTTGTGGTTGGTCGCTTGGCTTGGCGTACGCTTCGTTTAGGTGGTTTTTGGGCCAACGGTGTTTCCTGAGAGCTGGACTCGAGCCGGGCATCTCGCTGCAAAAATACTCCGCAAACACGCGCGAACTGGGGCTTTTGGTGCGCTACCTTCAGCAACGCGCGCCTTGCTGCGTATTTTTCATCGAGACGGACCCGACTCGTCACATTGTTCTTGGCTTGGTTTGAGCAGCCCGCGTTTCGGTTATGTGCTTGATGCGGCTGGGTTTTTGGAACAGCCCGCGCTTCGGTTGGATGCAATTGGGGTCAGAGCAAAATTTCGTTCTTGTTTGGTGTCGCGCCGGGTGCAAGAGCTTCCTGAATTTTGATCTGACCCCAAATGCTCGCAGGTACTAGCAGTAGTAGTGCGCCACCAATCTCGCTACGCAGAGACCAAGCCAGAACAGGGAAAAAACACTTCAAACAGCCTTTTTTATAACAAAAAAGTCCAGTAACCCAAGCAAATCTTGCTCAACCAGCTACGCAATCGATAGCAAGCAGTACTAACGCTCAGCCGCATTCTGCCAAGCTTTAGACGCGCCAGCAGCGTCGTCGCGTTGTAGTGCCAGCTTGGCCAAGGCCCGCCAAGCGCTGCGCAACAAGCTGTCGTCTTTCAGGTCTTGCGTAGCCAGAGTGAGCAATTGCTGCGCTTTGCCCCACAGCTCGCGGTGCATGCAGGCCATGCCGGCAAGGTACTGCAAACGGCCATCGTTGGGGAACTGGCGCTGGGCGGCTTCTATTTTGCCTAGCCATGCGGTGTCGATCGTGCCCAAGGTGGCCTCTAGCGCGCGCACCAAGCGGGTCTGCGCGGTGTCGCCCAGCGCGGGGTAGTTGTTCCAGTGGCTTTGCAGCCACTGGCGGGCGCGGTCTTGCTGCTCGGCGGCATCTAGGCTACCCGCAGATACGTTGACCAGGCGCTGCGCCGCGTGGATAGCAATCTCGGGCTGGGTGCGCTCGGCGGGGGTCAGGCTGTCCCATGCGCGCATCAGCTGCTGGGCGTCGTGCGCGTCGGTCAGCGTGTGGGTAACCAGGCTGCGCACCATACTGGCGGCGGCGTTGGCCGAGAATGCGCCGTGTTTGGCCAGCAGGCGGGCGGTGTCTAGTGCGGTGCTGTTGTTGCGCGCTACGCGGGCGGCCCGCAGCTTCAGGCGCAGGGCCAGCGTGCGGCGCTGGGTGCCTTGGGGCAGCAGGGCCAGGCGGCTTAGGGCGGCTTGTGGGTCGCGGTCGTCTAGCGCCCAGCGGGCTGCGCGCAGGTGGGCACCCTCGTGCAGGTGGGCGGCACTTTTGGGCAGGGCGACGTCGAGCGCAGCTTGCACTTGCACGTCGCGCGTGGTGGGGTCTTGCAATGACTGGGCGGCCTCGGCGGCTACAAGGTGGGCCATGGCTTTAACCTCGCTGGTTTGCGGTACGTCGCTGCCTAGGGCAGCGGCGTGCAGGGCCGAGGTTTCGGCCAGCTTGCGGGCGCGGCTAAAACGGCCTGCCAGCAGGTTGGCCAGCGCGTCGCGCAGCTCGCTGTGCATAGCACGTTCACGCTGGGCGGTGCGCCAAGCCTTGGCCTGCGCTGGCAAATCAAGCAATGCCGACACGGCGCGCAGCGCCAGATGCAGCAGCACAAAGGCTGCAAACAGCAGCAGCAGCACCAGGTTAAGCGACACATCCACCCGGTGCGGTGGCCAAAACAGCGTAACCGTACCGCTAGACTGCGCGGCAAACAGCGCTACACCTACCGCTGCGGCAAAGATTGCAAGTAGCCAAAGTGCGCCGCGCATGGTCTACAGACGGCTAGAAACTGTCAGTGGCTTAGCGCCTGCGACAAGCTCAGGTTGAACGGGGTTTAGGTAGGATGTGGGCATGTTGGATGCACTCTATCGACCTGCCGCCGCTGTGGCCAATGCGGCCAGCGTGTCGTCTACGCGGGGCACCTCGGTGGCTTTGAGCTGCGATTGAATTTGTAGCACCAAGCCTTGCGCCTGCAAGGTATTGCGGGCCGTGGCGTCAAAGTAGCGCGACAGGCTGGTGGCTGCTTGCTGCAGGTCGGCGCGGCTGGCGTCTGACTGGCGGGCTAGCAGGCCCAGGCGGGCGTTGAGGATTTTTAGCTTTAAGTTTTCGCGCACAAAAAAGCTTTGCTCGGGCGACAGCAGCGCTGCCTCGGGTGCGTCAACGCGGCTTACGCGCACCAAGCCACGCGCTTCGTCGCGCACCGCGCCTGCGATGGTTTGCAGCCACTGGGGCCATTGCGACAGCGTGCTGGTGTCGTCATCGCCTGCGGGCCCGCTGGCTGCATTGGCCGCGGATTTAGCGGCAGATTTGGCAGCGGGGCTTTTGGCTAGCGCGGCTTTAACAGCGGCGTTACCGCTAGACTGCGCCACTGCGTTGGCCAGCGGCAAGTCGTCCACCATGCGGGCCAGTTCGTCCAGCTTGACCAGCAGGCCGGGCGTGTCGGACAAGGTGGCGGCTTTGATACGTTCGGTGTCTTTGGCAATGGCGCGCTGCAGCGGTGCCAGCCGCGGCTGGGCGGCGCGGGCTATGCGCTGGTCAGCCGCGCGCAGGGCCGCCAGCAGTGGCTCGGCGGTGCCGGTCAGGCTGGCTTGCTGCTGGGCTAGGCGCACGGCAGAGTCAATGTCGACGACTAAATTTTCGTCCCGCGAGCGCGACATGCTGGTCATCAGCTCTTCCAGCTGGCTGCGCTGCAAGGCTACCTCGCTTAGTTTGGCCTCGATCACGCTTTGGCGCACAGAAGTTTCGCGCACGCTGTCTTGGGCTGATTTGGCCAGTGTTTTAGCTTCGACCGATTGCGTGCTGGCGTCTAGGCTTTGGCGGGCTAAAGTTTCTTGAATATTATTGAGCTTTGACCACAACAGGCCGCTAGATAGCAAAGACACTGCGCAGACAGCTATTAAAAACGCAGTGAGTTTGTTAGACCGTGGCGCTGCAGGCCGCTGCGCTACAGGGTAATTGGCAGGCGGCGCAGGCTGGGCAGGGCTGGGGGCAGAGTCTTGCGTTTGACTCTGCGCAGTCCCTTGCGCATTCCCTTGCCCACTACCTTGTGTATCTGCCTGCACGTCTGCCTGCGGCACGGCCAGCGCGCGGTCAGGGACGGGGGAATTAGGCAGCTCAGTCATAGCATTGATTTTAGTGACTGCACCACGTCTGCGACGCCGGGGCGTGACGTGCAAACAACAGCAAAGCCCGCATCACGCGCGGTTTGCGCAATGCGATCATGCGTGGCGATACAACGGGCTTGGCCCCACACACCTCGCTGGCCGCCTTGGCCGCCCGCCTGATCGCCGGCCTGCTCACCGGCCTGATCGCACCCCTGCGCAGGCGCTTGCGCCGCGATGGCCGGTAAATGCGTAACAGCCTGTGAGCTGGTAAAAATCCACACGCTGCCGTCGCTGGCAGCCGCCCGTGCCCAGGCCACTTGCGCAGCGGTAAACGACGGCGCGCGCCGCACGTACACCGCGGCAAACTCCACCGTGCCACCAGCTGCGCGAATCTGGGCAGCCAGATCGTCGCGGCTGGCGCTGGGTGTGCCCACGTCGGTGCCGCGCAAGATCAGCACTTGCGTGCCCGATTGAATTTGCCCTGCCACACGCTGCCACAGCGCGTCGCTGTCCCACTGCGCGGCGTGTGCGTCGGGTGCGTCTATCTGCGCCAGCGGCACGCCTTGCTGCTGCAGTGCGGCCACCGTACCGGGGCCGGTAGCCCAGTGCCGCAATTTTTTATTTACTATTAATTCAATAGCTGCTTGAGCAGTATTTGCTTGGGCTAATGGCCTATTTGTCTCAAAAAAATAGCCTACCGCATTGCTGCTGACCCACATGCACACATCCGCCTGTGCAGCACGCGCGTGCAGGGCTTGGCGCTGTGCGGGTTGCAACGCGTCGGCAATCTCAATTAACGGAAAACTGTGCGCATCAAATCCCCGCGCGTTCAGCGCATCTACCCACTGCGCAGCTTGCGCTGCCGGGCGGGTGACAATAACGCGCAGGGCCATGGGGGTTGCTTCTAACCCGCTGACTAAGCTGCGGCTTGCGCTGTGGCCTGTATAGCGGCCTTCAGTTGCAACGCCACTACAGCACCCAGCTGGCAGGCTTGCGCGGCAGTGCTAACTGCCGCATCGCCCTGCGCACGCGCCAGCGGCAGCACACCGTCAGCATCGCCATAGGCCGTGCGCAAATGCAGCTGCGCGCCCTGCCACACTGCAAACGCGGCCAGCGGCATCGAGCAGCTACCGCCCATCGCACGGCTTACCTCGCGCTCAGCGCTTACTGCTGTCCACGTGGGGGCGTGGGCCAGCGGGGCCAGCGCGGTCACCAGGTCGGCGCGCCCGCTGCAAATCTCTATGCCTAGTGCGCCCTGCCCTGCAGCAGGCAGCATCTGCTGGGGGTCAAAAAACTGGGTGATGCGATGGCCTAGGCCCAGCCGCTTGAGGCCTGCTGCTGCTAATACGATAGCTGCGTAGCCACCGTCGTCGAGCTTTTTTAAGCGAGTGTCTAGGTTGCCGCGCAAAGGCTCGATTTTTAAATCAGGCCGCAGTGCCTGCAGCAGCGTCATGCGGCGCAGGCTGGATGTGCCTACTACCGCACCGTGCGGCAGAGCATCTAACGATGCAAATTGTGGCGACACTAAAGCCGCATTAAACGGCGACACTAAAGCGTCGCGCGGGTCCTCCCGCTCCATCACGCA